>NZ_CP029426.2:2173186-2779779 GCF_002266435.3 Bradyrhizobium amphicarpaeae | reverse complement strand
AGCACGAACAGGCTGGCCATCAGCAGCACGAAGCCCTGCACGGGCGCATAGTCGGAGGACAGCAGCGCATCGAGCGCATAGGAGGCAACGCCGGGCCAGGAGAACACCTTCTCCACCAGCACGTTGGCGCCCAGCATGGTCGAAAACACGATGCCGGCGATGGTGATGACGGGGAGGATCGCATTGCGCAGGGCGTAGGTCACGACCACCTTGCGCCAGGACAATCCGACCGAGCGCGCGGTGCGCACGAAGTCGCTGCCGAGCGAGACCAGCATCGAGGCCCGTGTGATCCGCGCCAGCGGCGCGATCACGAACAGCGCCATGCTCACCGCCGGCAGGATCAATTGCTTGCAGGCCGTCCACCACCCCTCGATATCGCTGGCGAGCAGGAAGTCGATCGAGAGAAATCCCGTATGCTGCGGCGGCAGCGAGGTGAAGACGTCGATCCGCCCGGTCGGATCAGGCGCAAGCCCGAGCAGATAGTAGAAGACATAGATCAGCAGCAGGCCCGACACGAAGGTCGGCACGCAGACGCCGAGCGCGCAGAACAGCCGCACGCCGTGATCGACCGCAGATCCCGGCCGGAGCGCCGCGAGCACGCCGAGCGGTACCGCGAAAATCAATGCGATCAGGAGCGCGGTGAAGGTGAGCTCCAGCGAGGCCGGCAGCCGCTCGCGCAGATCCTTCAACACCGGCTGCCCGGTCATCATGGAGCGGCCGAGATTGCCGCGGCCGATATCGGAGAGATAGAACACGAGCTGCTCCGGCACCGATTTGTCGAGCCCCATTTGCTTGCGGATCTGCTCGATCTCCTCCTTGCCGGCATTGGGCCCCGAGGCGAAGAACACCGCGGGGTCCCCGGGCAGCACACGCATCAGCAAGAAGGTGAAGACCAGCACGCCGAACAGCGCCGGCAGCGACGACAACAGCCGCCGGCCCGCCCGCACCATCGTTGCACCGAGACCGGTCACCACCTTGCGGAGCTCCTTTCGGCCGACGCTATCACTTGCGGCTGACGTCGCGATAGTCGACCTGGCGATGGAACTCGTAGGTGTAACCCTCGATCGACGACGCCATCACCGCATCCTGGTTCGGCTGCCACAGCATGATTTGCGGCATCAGGTCGGCATGCATCGCGTTGAGCTTGCGGCCGTCCTCTTCGTATTTGGCCTTGTCCGGCTCGAACCGGGCTTCCTGCGCGATCGCGGCAAGGTCCGGGTTGTTGATCGACGAGTAGTTCCAGCGCTGATTGCCGGTGTAGAAGTTGCGGTAGAAATAATCGGTCGACGGCAGCCAGGCGACGATTCCCTCGGTGAAGAAGGGCAGCTTCTTCTCGTTGATCTGCGTCGACATCTGCGCATCCGGCAGCTTCTGGATGTCGACCTTGACGCCGATCTTGCCGAGCGATTCCTTAACCAACGCGGCCATTGGTTCGGCGGTCGAGGCCTGGCCGACATTGAAGCTGAAGGTGGTCGAGAAGCCCTCGGGGAGCCCGGCGGCCTTGAGATATTCCTTGGCCTTGTCGAGATCGAGCTTCACCGGCTGCTGGAACGGATAGATGCCGTTCAGCGGCTTGCCGTCCGGCCAGCTCGCGCCGAACAGCGGCGCGCCGCGGCCGAACAGCGCGGCCTTGAACATGTCGTCATAGGGCAGCGCCGCGGCGATGGCGCGGCGGACATTGACGTTGTCGAAAGGCGGGATCTGGTTGTTCATCGAGACGAAGGTGATCGAATTGTATTGCGGCGTCGAGATCACCTTGAGCTTGCCCTTGGCCTCGAGCGACTGAACGTCGCTGGCCTGGAGATCGACCACGAGATCGGCATCGCCGCGTTCGACCAGATTGGCGCGGGTCGCCGGCTCCGGCACCGATTGGATGATCACGCGCTTGAAGAAGGCCGGCTTGTCGGGCGAGCCGCGATTCCAGGCCTCGTTGCGCTTGATGATCACCTGCTCGCCCGGCTTGAAGCTCTCGATCACATAGGCGCCGCTGCCTGCGGTGTTCTCCTTCAGCCAGGCGGTGGCCCAGGGATCGTCCGCGGTGGCATGCTGCTTCGCCAGCTTCGAATTGATGATCAAGGGATAGACGGTGGCGAGATTCGGCAGCGCGAGCTTGTCGGGCTTGGGCAACGTCACCTCGATCGTGAGAGGATCGATCACCTTGAACTGATCCGCAGAGGTCAGGGAGCCCGTGAGCAGCTGCGCCTTGCCGAGGATCGGTGCGGTGACGCAGCGATCGAGCGACCATTTGACGTCCTCGGCCGTGACGGGCGAGCCGTCCTGGAATTTTGCGTCCTTGCGCAGGCGGAAGGTGAGCTTCAACCCGTCGGGACTGACATCGTAGGATTCGGCGAGTTCGCCGGTGATCTTGTCGAGATCGAACACCCATTTGCCATTGAGCTGCTTGCGGCCGAACGCCACCAGCCGGTCATAGGTGCTCATGCTCAGCGCGAAGGACTCGCGCGTCGAGCCGGGGATGTTTGGATCGAGCGTGTTGACGGATGCGCCGGTGACATAGCGCAGCGTTTCCGCCCTGGTCTGGGCCTGCGAAGGCGCGGTGGCGACGAGCAACAGCGCAGTGGTGGCGAGAACTGAGGTCGCGGACCTGAAAGACACAAAACGCATTCGTTTTCCCTTGAATTTTAGAGCAGGAATGCCGGCAAGATGGTCAAGAAAGAAGCAAGTTGCGCGCCAGTCTCATGGGAGACTGCCGTGGACACTTCGCCACGGCGGCGAATGGATCATCATCGCGAGTCCTCCATTTTTCGCGCTGGCCGCGCAACCACGGCCTGCGGCACGTCGTACGCGCTGAGCGAGGCCCAGTGCCGTTCCACATCCGCGCGAAACAGGCCGCGCGTCAGGCCGTTCACCAGTTTCGGCACTGCGGTCGTCATCGCATTGATGGACGATCCCGAAGCGCCGAAGCTCATCGTCGACGCAATGGCGAAGAGATGGATGTCGGAGATCCAGGGCGTCTTTCCGGGCACGCGCTCGGTGAAGGCGTAATCATCAGCGAGATAGGGGAAGCGGCCGAGCCGTTCGTTGCGCTCGTTGTCCGGCGGCCGGTAGCGGTCGGCCCAGGTCGCGATATTGCCGGCGAAACCGGAGAGCTCGTCGCGCGCGGCAAAGTTCATGTCGATGCCGGTGCCGCAGATGACGAAGTCCGCCGCGATGGCGCCGCGCGGCGTCTGCAATTCAATGCCTTTTCCGGTCGCCCGCGCGGCTTCGAGTGGCGCGCCTTCATGCAAGGCGAAATTGGCATGACGCGCGCATCGATCATAGGTCGGCTGCGGGAAGCCTTCCCGCATGTCGAGGATGGTGCGCATGAAGCGCCAGCGCCAGGCATCGTCGAGATCGCTCAGATGCCGCAGGAAACCGCGGAAGGTCAGCCAGCGGTAGGGTTGGATCACCTGGATCTGCGCGCGGCGGCATAACAGGTGCACCTCACTGGCGCCTGCCTCCAGCGCGGTCGCTGCATTGTCGAAAGCGGATGCGCCGGCACCGATCACGGCAACACGTTTGCCGCGGAGGCTTTCGAAGTCGATCTCGTCGGCGACAGTTGCGACCGAGCCTGCCGGCAGATCACGCAAATGCTCCGGAATCATCCACTCGCCCATGCCCTCCTGCCCGCTAGCCAGCACGATCTTGCGGGCATAGAGCGTCTCGATCGCATCGGCGCGTTTCACGCGCGCGGCAAGCAGGCCGTTCGATGCAGGCGCGATCTCCAGAAGCTCGCAGCCGTTACGCACCGGCAAGCCGATCGTCCGCCGCAGCCAAAGCAGATATTCTGCCCAATGCTCTCGGAGGATCAGGTTCAGCGTCTGCCAGTTCTCCTTGCCGAAGCGGGCTTCATGCCAGGACTGATAGGTCAGGCTCGGGATATCGAGGTCGGGCCCCGTATAATCCTTCGGGCTGCGCAGCGTGGGCATGCGGGCATAGGTCAGCCAGGGGCCCTCCTTGCCCTCCTCGGCCTTGTCGATCAGCAGGATGTTGCTGACGCGGGAGCGCATCAGGCCGAAGCCGATGGCGATGCCGGACTGGCCGGCGCCGACGATGAGCACGTCCAGTGCAGCGTTGCCATCCGGCCCGATCTTCGGTTCGAGCCAGGCGGCGTGGGGATGCGCGATCATGGCGAGATCGGCGCGAATGTCCGCTTCAAGTTTGGTCAGCGCCTCACTCATGCCGCGAGCCAGCCTCCGTCGACCACCATCACCGTGCCGGTCGTGAACGAGGAGGCATCGCTCGCCAGATGCAAAGCGGTCTGCGCGATCTCCTCGGCCACGCCGAACCGCTTCATGGCATGCCGGTTGCGGGACGCTTCGCGCACCTCGTCCGAATTCTTGTGCCGGGCAAAGCTGCGGCGAAGCATCGGCGTATCGATCGCCCCCGGCGCGATGGCGTTGACGCGAATGCCGTCGATGGCGAAATCCACTGCCATCGTCCGCGTCAGGCTGACGATGGCGCCCTTGGCGGCGATGTAGGCGCTGTTGCCCTTGCCGCCGGCAATCGCAAGCTGCGACGCCAGCGTGATGATCGAGCCGCGCTTCTGCTGCTGCATCCGCGGCACCGCGGCTCGCGCCCACAGCCAGGTGCCGCCGACATTGGCGCGGAACACGGCATCCCAATCGTCCACGCTCGTCGTCAGCACCGTGCCGCCGACGGAGAATCCGGCCGCGGTCATCAGGACGTCGAGCCGGCCGTGCATGGCCACGACAGCCGCGACGACGGACTCCGCCAGATCGGCATCACCGACGTCACCGACATGTGTCGTTGCCTCTCCCACAAGGTTCAGTGTTTCCTCGAGGCCCTCTGCATCGCGATCGACGAGCGCAAGACGCGCCCCCTCCTCCGCAAACAGCTTGGCGCTGGCGCGGCCGATACCCGAGCCCGCGCCGGTGATGATGGCCGTGCGCCCCTGTAGCCGCATCTCAAATCCCCTCCTTCTGCAGCATCCACCAGGTGCTCATCGCAGCTGCCGATTCCGCGCAGCCGAATCGTGCGCGCCAGCCGAACTCATCGGCCATCCGCGCGACCGACATCGGCGCCCGATCCCCGCCGTGGAGCTTGATGAACGTCTTCTCGCCGGACGCCGCCAGCCGGCACTCCAGACCGGGATGCAGCGCCGCAAAAGCCTCGCCCCATTGCAGCGCGGACCATGCCTCGCCGGTCGAGATGTTGTAGAGCCGATGGCGCGGCCGCTCGGCCTCGATCAGCACCGCGACCGCTTCGGCCGCGTCGACGGCATAAATCCAGTCCTTCACCCCGGCGCTTGGCATGAGCGCCAGCCCGCAGCGAGCGAACTCGGCCATGATCTGAAACTGAAGGCTCGGTGTATCGCGCACCTTGCCGGTCCGCTCCCACGGGCCGAACACCGCGCTCAGCCGCACGTTCAGGAAATCGCCGCCCCAGAGCTCGGCATGGCGCGCGACCGAGCGCTCCGAGGTGAACTTGCTGATCGCGTAGAACGAAATCGGATCGCAGGGCGTCTCCTCGTCCAGCACCGGGTAACGCTGTCCCGCAGCACCATAGGCGGAAGCCGACGAGAGATTGACGACTCGCCGAACGCCATGACGGATCGCCGCGCTCAGGATCGGCATCTGAGCCATCACGTTGACTTCGAGGATGCTTGAGGTGGCGGTGCGTTCGAGGTGTTCGCCGGCAGTTATCGCGGCGCCAAGGACGATCGCATCGCAACCCTTCTTGACGAGAAGATCGATCCTTTCGACGTCCGTGATCTCGCCCTGAACGACCGTTAGCTGTTCCCGGTAGTCGGCAAAGGACCTCTCCGCTTCCGTTGGCAGTTGCTTACGGTCATACAGCGTCACCTCATGGCCGCGCGCGAGCAGCACCTCGGCGAGATTGAGGCCGACAAAGCCCGTGCCGCCAAAGATGACGACCTTCATTGCGCGCGATCCACGATCACAACAGCTTCGCTCCAAAATTCCGTTCCGGATCCATGTCGGCGACCAGCCGGCCCGTCGGCTTTGCCGCCTCGCCGCCGCTGCGCGCCAGGAATTTTCCGCTGCCGGCATCGGCGAGGCACTTGTCGCCATCGATGACCACCCGGCCGCGCGACAGCACCTGCAACGGCCAGCCCTTCAGCTTGCGTCCCGCGAAGGGCGTGTAGCCGGTGAGGTCGTGCATCATCTCGTCCGCGATCGTGACCTCGCGATCGGGATCCCAGATCGCGATATCGGCATCGGCGCCGACCGCAATCGAGCCCTTGCGCGGGTGCAGATTGTAGATCCTGGCCGGCGCCGTGGAGGTCAGCTCGACGAACTTTTCCAGGCCGAGCCGCCCCTTCGACACCATCGCGTCGAACAGCAGCGGCAGCCGCAGCTCCAGTCCGGGCAGGCCATTCGCAACCTGCTTGAAATTCGGGTTGGGTCCGGCGCGCAACTTGCCGGTCTCGTCGTAGCGATAAGGCGCGTGATCCGACGAGATGGTCTGGAGATCGCCGAGCGACAGCGCCTGCCACAGCGCCTCCTGGTCGGCATGCGTGCGCGGCGGCGGGCTGCACATCCACTTGGCGCCTTCGGAGCCGGGCTTGTCGAGATCGTTCGCCGTGAGAAACAGATATTGCGGACAGGTCTCCGCAAACACCTTCAGCCCCTGCCCGCGGGCGTCGCGGATCACCTTGGCGCCTTCGGCGGTCGAGACGTGGAAGATCATGATCGGCTGGTCGATCAGCGCCGCCATGCCGATCAGACGGGTGAAGGCTTCGGATTCCGAGACGCGGGCGTGGCTGACGGCATGATATTTCGGCATGGTGTAGCCGCGCGCAAGCAGGCGCTTGACCATCCAGGCGATGATGCCGTGATTTTCGGCATGGGCGCACAGCATCGCGCCGGACTGGCGCGCGGCAAGCAGGATGTCGAGCAGCGGCTCGTCGTCGACCTTGAGCCGGTCATAGGTCATGAAAATCTTGATCGAGGCGTGGCCCTGCTTCACCAGCGCCGGAATGTGCTCCTCGACCGTCTCCCTGGTCGCGTCCGCAATGATCATGTGAAAGGCGTAGTCGATCACGGCGCCCTTCCTGGCCAGCGCGTGATAATCCTCCACCACCTGCGGCAGCTTCATGCCGACATGCTGGGCGGCGAACGGGATCACCGTGGTGGTGCCGCCGAAAGCGGCAGAGACGGTCGCGCTCTCGAACGTATCGGCGTTCATGATGCCGGCGGCGGAGAGTTGCTCGATATGGGCGTGGCTGTCGACGCCGCCGGGCAGCACCAGTTTGCCGCGCGCGTCGATCTCGCGCTTGGCCGCCGGAAGCCCGCGACCGATCGCTGCGATGGTCTCGCCTGAGATGGCGACGTCGGCCTCGAACACATCGGTCGTAGTCGCAACGCGTCCGCCGCGGATGATCAGGTCGTAAACTGGTTCAGTCATGAGGCACTCCGTGATAGGCTGGCAGCACGTGATCGCAACTTCGTGGAAAGACCATCATGCCCAGGCCGCGCATTCTCGTCATTAATCCGAACTCCAACCCTGCGGTCACGCAAGGGTTGGAGGAAGCGTTGAAGCCGCTCGGCT
This sequence comes from Bradyrhizobium amphicarpaeae, assembly GCF_002266435.3. Lineage (NCBI taxonomy): Bacteria > Pseudomonadati > Pseudomonadota > Alphaproteobacteria > Hyphomicrobiales > Nitrobacteraceae > Bradyrhizobium > Bradyrhizobium amphicarpaeae. The sequence goes on along the minus strand of NZ_CP029426.2, from coordinate 2,772,249 downwards.
TCGAGGGCGGCCCCGAATTGGTCTGCCGGACGCTGGCCGAGGGTCCGTTCGGCATCGAAAGCCAGGCCGATGTCGACGGCGTCGCGATGCCGCTGCGAAAGCTGGTCGAGGGCGACAACAGTTCGGCGGCTTTCGTCATCGCCTGCTACAGCGATCCCGGGCTTCAGGTCTGCCGCGAGGGCACCGACCGTCCCGTCTTTGGCATCGCAGAGTGCGGCGTTCTGACGGCCTTGGCCCGCGCCGAAACCTTCGGCGTCATCGCGATCGCGCAGCGCTCGATCCCGCGCCACATGCGCTATCTCCGGCAGATGGGGCTGACCGATCGCCTCTCCGGCGAACGCCCGCTCAACATGAGCGTCGCGGAAACCGCGTCCGGCGAAGGCACGCTGGCAAGAATGATCGAGGTGGGCCGCGCGCTGCGCGACGAAGACGGCGCCCGCTCCATCGTGATGGGCTGCGCCGGCATGGCGCGCCATCGCCGTCCGCTGGAGGACGCGCTCGGCATTCCCGTGATCGACCCGACACAGGCGGCCGTCACCATGGCGCTGGGTACAGTGCAGTTCTCGGCTCACTAGGCGTCCTTCAGCTCTTTGGCGTCCTGCCGTGCGCGCCATTGCGCATGGCTCTCGCGCGTCAGCGAAAAAACGTCCCGCTGGGTGGTGTAGAGATTGCCGAACATGCGGCCGATCGGCCGGTAGGCATCGAGATCGACATACATGTTGGCCTCATCCAGCAGGCCCTCGCGGGCGTGAACCCTGAGGACCTCGCCGACCAGGAGCTCACGATCCGGAGAGAAGTTCAGCACGATCTGGCGCCGGCATTCGAGCGCGAATGGCGCTGCGGCAAGGCGCGGCACTTTCACATCGATCGAGGGAAGCGTCGCCAGCCCGGTCGCGGCGACCTCGCTGTCGCCGGAGGGGAAATCGACCGCGCAGTCGTTCATCGCAACCGAGAGCGCCTCATCCACCATGTGCACGACGAACTCGCCGTCGCGATGGATGTTGCGGGTGGTGTCCTTCGGCGAGTGATCGGGCTTGTGCTGAAGACCGAGCACGATCAGCGCGGGGCTCTCGGAGAACACGTTGAAGAAGCTGAACGGGGCCGCATTCACCGCCCCGTTCTCGTCCAGCGTCGTCACCAGCGCGATCGGCCGCGGCACGACCACGCCGCAGAGCAGCTTGTAGCGATCGCGCGGGTCGAGCTCGCAGAGAGAGATACCCTTGTCCGCCATCGGCGTCATTTCTCAGGCGGCGGCACCGCGCCGGTTTGGCTGGTGATCAGGCCGTAATGCTCGATGCGGCGATGCCGGGCGAAATCGAAGATCGTGGTCTTGCCGAAAATGGTGGCGTCGAGGTCGCAGGCGTGAACCAGAACCTCGTCGTCTTCCGTCGTGGCTTCGGCGACGATCTCCCCATTGGGATCGACGATCAGGCTGCCGCCGAACAGCGGATGCCCGTCCTCGTTGCCGGCCTTGGCCACCGCGACGACCCAGGTCGAATTCTGATAGGCGCCGGCCTGCACGGACAGGCGGTTGTGGAACAGGCGTTTCTCGACGCCCTCCGCGCTTCGTTCCGCATTGACGGAGGGCGTGTTGTAGCCGATCAGCACCATCTCGACGCCCTGCAAGCCCATCACGCGATAGGTCTCCGGCCAGCGCCGGTCGTTGCAGATGGCCATGCCGATGATGCCGCCCAGCTCGCGCCAGACATTGAAGCCGAGATCGCCGGGTTCGAAATAGCGCTTCTCCAGGTGCTGGTGCGAGCGCCTGGTATCGTACTCCACATGGCCGGGCAGATGAACCTTGCGATATTTCCCGACGATCCTGCCGGACTTGTCGGTCAGGATCGCCGTGTTGAAGTGGTGACCGTCCGGCGTCAGCTCCGCATAGCCGAAGTTCATGGCCATCCGGTGCTGCGCCGCGCGCTCGAACAGCGGCATCGTCGCCGCGTTCGGCATCTCGCGCTCGAACCAGATGTCGGCCTCGGCGCGATCCTCCGAATACCAGCGCGGAAAGAAGGTCGTCAGCGCCAGCTCAGGATAGACGATCAGATCGGCGCCCTTGCTCTTGGCTTCGTCCATCAGCGCGATCATGCGCTTGACCACGGCCTCGCGACTGTCGGCCTTCTGGATCGGGCCCATCTGGGCGGCGGCAACATTGACGATACGCATCAGCGATTTCCCGGTGATTTCGTGGACAAGGCAAAAGGTTCAACGAATTGCCGGCGCGCGCAGCATATCGTAGCAGCGCCTAAGGTTGCCAGCCAGATGGGCTGAACGGTCTGCAAGGCGTGACCGGCGCTCATCGGTGCTCCTCGTCGGCAACATCGAGGCCGTGGTCGAGCGCATCCAGAAGCTGGTCTGCCTCGCTCTCGGATATGACGAGCGGCGGTGCCAGGAACAGCGAGGTCTGCTCGCCGCTGGTTCCGATCACCGCACCGGCCTCCAGCGCTCGCTCCGCCACGCGCGAGGCGATCGGCACTTCGGTGGTGTCGGCATGCCAGGAGCGCCAGTCCGGTCCGTGCAACTCCACCGTCCAGTGCAACCCCTGCCCCGCCACGCGCTGCACGCTATGATGTTTCTGCGCGATCGCGAGCAGACGGCGGCTGAACAGCTGTTCGAGGCGCTTCACGTGCTCGAGAATCTTCTCGTCGCCGATGACCTTCAGGTAGGCGCTGACGGCGGCCATGCTGATCGGGTGACCGCGCAAGGTGCCGTAGTTCTGCCAGCTCGTGCCCTTCAATCGCTCGACGATCTCTTTCGACACCACGACCGCCGCCACCGCAGCCGCACCGCCGCCGAGCGACTTTCCGAGCGTCACGATATCGGGGCGACTTTCGGCGCCCTGAAACGCGAACCAGCGCCCGGCGCGGCCCGCGCCGGTGACGACCTCGTCGGCGATCCAGTATGAGCCCGCCTGTCGCGCGCAGCGGGCCACTTCGTCCTGATAGGCGCCGTCGTAATAGATGCCGCCCTGCGTATAGTCGATGATCGTCGCCGCGGTATCCGACAGCAGGCGCGTGGCGTCGGTCAGATATTCGCTCGGAGGCTTGTTATTGGCCGGCCCACCGTAGATCGCGCCATCCGGCGCCGGCAGGATTCGCACCGGCGCCATCGGCGCCGGCAGCTTCGAGCCGCCCGAATGCACCGCAAGGCCGCCGTGCCATTGCGGCTGCACGGTCATGCTGCGCGACAGGCCGGTAATGCCGTGATAGGCGCGCTCGCGCGTCGCCAGCGCTGAGCGCTGCGTCAGCGCCTGGCAGAGCGACAGCGCCATGTCGTTGGCCTCGCTTCCGCTGATGCAGAAGCGGACCGCGCCGACCCAATCCTCCTCGCCGCCGAACGCCGTCGCCATCAAATCGTCGGCGGCCTGCTCGCGGCCGACCCAGGTCCAGCCCTCGTTGACGACGGGCGTATCTGCCGCGCGGCGAATCGCCTCCACCATCGCGGTATGACGGTGGCCGAGACCGCCGCCGGTGTTGCTGCCGTCAATCAGCTTGCGGCCGTCCGCGAGATGAAAATAGACGCCCTCGCCGCCGACCACGGCCATGGGCGCGCTGTCGCCCGCGTTCAGCCCGGTTCGCAACAGTTTGCTCATCGCCGGTCCCCTCACTCCGCAGCTTCAGCGCCGTAACCGCCACCGCCGCAAGTCTCGACGGTGACGAGATCGCCTTGCTGCAGCACGAGGTTGGATTTGCCGTCGATCGCGACGTTTGCGCCCTGCCTGACGAGCGAGATGCGACAGGCCTTGCCGGGTTCGCCGCCCTGCATGCCGAACGGCGGAATCACCATGCGCTCGATGCAGGTGGTCAGATGCATCGATGGAGCCAGAATGCGGTAAGCACGGACGACGCCGTCGCCGCCGCGGTGGAGGCCGGCGCCGCCGGATTGCCGGCGAATGGCCTGTTGCTCGAGGCGGATCGCGTAGTTCGCCTCGATCACCTCGACCGGCGTGTTCGAGGTGTTGGACAGATGGACCCGGGTCGCCGAGATGCCGGCCCGGTCATGACGCGCGCCTTCGCCGCCGCCGTGGACCTCGTAGAGCATTTTCCAGGAACCGTCCTGCCGCAGCTGCGCAAAGAACAGGACACCCGCGGTGGTCGCACCGCCCGCGGACAAGCGTTCGGGGATGGTGTCCTGCATCGCGCGGAAGATCGCATCGACGATGCGCATCGACGTCTCGTGGTTGCCGGCCGCGACGGAGGCTGACCAACCCGGCTCCAGGATCGAGCCCGGGCGGGTGATGATGGTGAGGGGACGGAGCGCGCCGGCATTCTGCTGCATGTCGCGCCCGCTCATGATGCGCGCGGCATAGGCGACGGCCGAGCGCGCCATGAACGGCGTCGTGTTGCAGAAATTCGAGACGCGGTCACAACTCCCCGAAAGGTCGAAGGTCGCCTCGTCACCACGAATGGTGATCTTGACGTGGATGCGCGCGGGCGCATCGTTCACGCTGCCGTCGTCGAGATGGTCCTCGCCTTCGTAGATTCCGTCCGGCAAGGCACGCAACGCCTCGCGCATCTCGATTTCGGAGAGATCGTGGAGGCGCGACTGCGCCGCGGTGAACATCGCCTTGCCGTGCTCGCGGCAGAGATCGACGATGCGCCGCTCGCCGGCCTTGGTCGCCGCGATCTGCGCGAGCAGATCGCCCTCGCAGGATTCGGCGTCCCGAACATTGGCCTTGAGCAATTGCACGATCGGCGCGTTGACGCCGGCTGCGGTCGCGATCAGCACCGGCGGAATGCGCATCGCCTCCTGGAACGTGTCGATCGCCTTGGCAAAATAGCTGCCGGGCCAGGTGCCGCCGATATCGGGCCAGTGCGCGAGGCTGACCGCGAACGCCACGATCTCGCCGTCGACGAAGACAGGGCGTACGACCTTGACGTCGTTGAGATGATTGCCGCCGAGCGCACCGACATTGTAGATCAGCACGTCGCCGTCGTTCAGGCTGTCGCGCGGCACCACCTTCAGCAGTTCGGGGACCGTGTAAGCCATCGCGCCCAGGTGAATCGGGATATCGCGGCCCTGCCCGACCAGGTCTCCCCGGCCATCCGTGATCGCCGACGACAAATCGCCGGCCTCGCGCAGCAGCGGCGAACGCGCCGAGCGCGTCATCACCAGGCTCATCTCCTCGGCCGCAGCCGAGAGCCCGTGCCGGATGACTTCGACGACGAACGGATCGAGCTTCATGCGGCCCTCCGTGTCAGGAACAGATGGCCTGAAACATCCGGCCTTGCCTGCCAGCCCGGCGGCACCACCACCGTGGACCAGGCGTCTTCGATGATGGCCGGGCCGCGGACGGTCTCGGTCAGCGAGGCGCGGTCGACGATCGCAGTCTCGATCTCATGCAGGCCGTCGAACGAGCAGGTGCGCGTACCTGATGACACCGCCCTTACCGCGGTCGCCGGCCGGCGCACGACGGTCGTGGACGGCCGGCGCGCCTGGACCCGCACGGACTCGATGACGCAGGGTTCGCTCGTCGCATAGCCGAAGAGTTCGTGATGCCGCGCCAAAAAATCCCGCTTGAGCCTGGCGATCTCGAGCGGCAGCGCGAGTGGGACCGGAATGGCGTCGTTCTGCGCCGCGTAGCGCATCAAGGCTACCAGCTCGACCTGGATCTCCGCCTTCGCAACGCCATTGGCGATCAGCGGCGCCGAGGCATCGTCAATCAGCGTGGCGATCCGCTCCGCCACGCGCGCAAGGTCGATGCCGTCGAGCCCAACGCGCAAGGTCTGCTGCTGCAGGAAGCTGAAATCGGCGGTGAGACAGCCCAGCGCCGAGAACGCGCTCGATGCGCTGGGCACCACGACCTCTGCAATCCCGTAGAGATCGGCGAGCCCCGCGGCATGCATGGGGCCGCCGCCGCCGAAGGCGAGCAACGTGCAGTCGCGCCCGTCGATGCCGCGCTCGACCGTGACGCGGCGCAGCGCGCGGGCCATCGTCGCGTTGGCGACCTTGATGATGCCGAGTGCGGTTTCGGTCAGGCTCAGCCCCAACGCCCGCGCGATCGGCTCGATGACGCGCCTGGCCGCCAGGACGTCGATCCCGATGCGGTCGCCAAGCTTCGTTTCGGGGTTGAGATAGCCGAGCATGGCGTTGGCGTCGGTGATGGTCGGCTCAAGGCCGCCGCGGCCGTAGCAGGCGGGGCCCGGCTCGGAGCCGGCACTCTCCGGCCCGACGGTCAGGCCACCCGGGCCGTTCCGCACGATCGATCCGCCGCCCGCCCCGATGGAGTGAACCGCGAGCATCGGCTGGCGCAGCGGCTTGTCGCCGAGCATGCGGCCGTCGGTCATCTCGGCCTGGCCGTCGACGATCAGGCACACGTCCGTCGTGGTGCCGCCCATGTCGAAAGTCAGCATGCGCGGCGTGCCGAGCTGGCGCGCGATGCTGACCGACGCCGAGACGCCGGCGGCCGGGCCCGACATCGCCATCACCAGCGGGCGACGCTTCACGGCGGAGATCGGAATCATGGCGCCGGCGGAATGGAACACCTGCAATCCCGGCCCGATCGGCAGCCGCTGCTCGAGCTCGCTGAGATATTCCACCGCAATCGGCATCGCGGCCGCATTGAATACGGTCGCCGAGGTCCGCTCATATTCGCGTGCCTCGGGATTGACCTCGTGCGACAGCGAGACATGGGCGACGACGTCCTTGAGCCGCTCGCCCAGCATCTTCTCATGGACGGGATTGGCATAGGCGTGAAGCAGAGCCACCGCGACGCTCTGGACGCCGGTCTGCTTCAGCCAGGCCACCAGGCGCTCGATCTCGGCTTGCTCCAGCGGCTTCAGGACCTGCCCCTCGTGATCGAGGCGCTCAGCGAGCCCGAAGCAGCGCTCGGGCGGCACCAGCGGTGGCGATTTCGGCGGAATGTCGAGACGGTAGAGATCCCTGCGGCGATAACGCGCGATCTCGAGCACATCGGCAAACCCTTCGGTCGCGACCAGCGCCACCTTCGGCAGCCGGCCCTCGACGATGGCGTTGGTCACGCGCGTGGTGCCGTGGACGAAGCGCCTGACCTCGCTCTTGCGCAGGCCCACCGCTTCGATCGCCTCCAGCATCGCCTGCACCGGCGCGTCGGGGCGCGACGGCACCTTTGCGATCCGCGCCTCCGATGAATCGCGCCGGATCGCAATGATATCGGTGAAAGTGCCGCCGATATCGGTGCCGACCTCCCAGTGATTTTCGGAGGAGCTCATGTGCGGGGGCAGCGACAGATGAGGTCCGAACCCGACGCCGGGCTGTTACCGTCCATCGCGACATCCAATGCCCAACCGAGAGTGCTCATCATGCATCCCTTGTCATGCCATTGTCCGCGAGTGTGCGACAGAGCGGTCAGGTCGGGATAGGGCCAGCTTTGTCGCGAACCATCGGGCCGGTGCCGCGGGCCGCAAATTCGGCTGCACGTTTTGGTGCAGCTCTGCCCGCGCAGAGAGCATGCAGAGGTGGACCGCCGGACGCCAGCGAAGTGCATCGCACCACGGATTTTTCGGCGCAAACCGTCACGCCCGTTGCACTGCAATCCCAGCGACTGAAATCGTCTGTCTAATTTGCAGGCGATCGAACGGCGTTGCGCCGGGTTGGGATGCCCATGAGCTATGCACGGCGGGCGGCTCAGCCTTTCTTTATTGTACGGTCAGTAAGCGAGGATATCGCCGGTCCGATCAATCGATTCCCGCCCCGGGAGGCGACGAAGAGTTGAGGGGGCAGTCACTGCATTGGGGACAATGTCCCCGCACCGTATTCCCTTTTCATCCCCTCTCGGGGAAACCGTCGCCTCTAGGATTACCATCACAACAGAGCCAATGTGCCGGTTGCGATGTTATTGCCACGGCGACCAACTTCCTTGGAGATGAGCATGGAAGGCGAGACCTTCCTCTGGCTGATAAGGCACGCGCCCGTCGACGGCGTCAAAGGGACGATCCACGCCGCCGACGCGCCGGCCGATCTCGGCGATCGCGCGCAACTGGATGCTCTGCGACGACGTCTGCCGCCGGATGCCGCCGGCTACGCCAGCCCGTCGCGACGTACGGTCGAGACAGCGCGCGCGCTGGGACTCGAACCGGAGTTGATCGGCGAATTCCGCGAGCAGGATTTCGGCGACTGGACCGGCCATCGCCATGACGAACTCGCCGCGACGGGCGGCGAGGCCTATGCGCAATTCTGGAGCGATCCCGCGGACGCACGGCCGCCGGGCGGCGAGAGCTTTGCGGATCAGGTCGCGCGTGTCCGGCTGGGTCTGGCGCGGATCGGCGCCGGATCGGCCACGCTCGTCGTGCATTCCGGCACCATCCGCGCCGCGCTCTGCATCGCGCTCGATCTGACGCCGCAGGCCGCCTTGCGCTTCGTGATCGATCCGCTGTCGCTGACACGGATCGATCGCCTTGCGAGCGGCTGGCGCGTCGTCTCCGCCAATCAGCGGATCAGCTAGGCCTGTCAGGCACATTGGCCTGCGCAAAGGTCGCCATGTCGTTGTGGAGCGCGCAGGCGAGCCGAACCAGCGGCAGCGCAATGGCCGCGCCCGATCCCTCGCCGAGCCGGAGATCGAGGCTGATCAACGGCTGCACATTCAGCGCGCGCAGCACCAGCCGGTGTCCCTGCTCCGCCGATTGATGCGACGGCAGCAGGAACGGCTGGCACGACGGGTTGAGCCGCACCGCTGCGAGTGCTGCCACCGATACGATGAAGCCGTCGACCAGCACCGGGATGCGGCGCTGCGCGGCCGCGATGATCGCACCCGAGATCGCCGCGATCTCGAGGCCGCCGACGGCGCACAGAATTTTTTCGGCCGAGGCGCCCGCAACGCCGTGGCGGGCTATCGCCGCATCGATCACCCGCGCCTTGTGCGCGCGGCCGGCCGCATCGACCCCGGTCCCGCTGCCCGCAATCTCCTCGGTGCTCACGCCAAGCAGGCTCGCCGCGATCGCAGCCGAGGCCGTCGTGTTGCCGATCCCCATCTCGCCGAAGATCAGGAGGTCAGGCTGATGGGCTGCCGCACGTGCGACCGCGCGCTGGCCCACCTCGAACGCAAACGCCAGTTCGGCGGGTGCGAGCGCGGCCTCGACGCTGAAATCGCGCGTGCCGTGGCGCGGCTTGTCGGTGACGATTCCTGCCATCTCGTCCTGCGCCAGCGTGCCGGCGTCGACCACTTCCAGGCTCGAGCCAAGCTCGCGCGCCAGCACCGAGATCGCGGCACCGCCGGAGGCAAAATTCGCCATCATCGCGATGGTCACGCCTTGCGGATACGCCGAGACGCCCTGCGCGACGATGCCATGGTCGCCGGCGAAGATGATGATCGGGACCCGTACGGCACGCGGCTGCTCGGTCGCCTGCAAGCCGGCGAGCTCGATCGCGAGCTGCTCCAGCCGGCCGAGCGCACCGGTCGGCTTTGTCAGTTGCGCCTGCCGCGCGATCGCCGCCGCGCGATGGGCCGCGGAGATCTCGGGGCAGTTCTTGGTAACCCATTCAGGGAGCATGCTGCCTCGCTTAGTGCACGCGCTTGAGAATGTAACTGTCCATGATCCAGCCATGCCGCTCGCGCGCCTCCTGGCGCGCCGCGACGATGCGCGGGCCAATTTCGGCGAGCGCGCCGGACATGACGACCTGGTCGGGCATGCCGAGATATGCGCCCCACCAGATCTGCAGGCCTTCCGGATCGAGCGCTTGAAACGCCGTGCCGCCGTCGAGCATCACCACCAATGTATCGACACCTTGCGGCCAGCCGCCTTCGCGCAGGCGCCGCCCCGTCGTGACCAGAAACGGCTCGCCGATGTCGTTGAGCGGCAGCGCATGCGCCGCGCACAGCGCCTGGATCGAGGTGATCCCGGGCACGACCTCGATGCCAGGCAAGGGATTGAGCCGCCGCGCAATGCGCAATGAGGAATCATAGAGCGAGGGATCGCCCCAGATCAGCAGCGCAACCTTGCCCTCGCCTTCGAGATGGTTTGCGATCGTCTGCGACCAGGTCGCTGCAACCGTATCGTGCCAATCGTCCACGCCCTTGCGGTAATCGGCTTCAGCAGCGTCGCGCACGGGAAGATCGAATTCGGCGATGGCTGTCTTGTCGCTGGTGAGCACGCCCGCGCAAATCGTCCGCCTGAGATCGGCGAGATCCGACTTCGCCGTTCCCTTGCGCGGGATCAAGACCAGATCGGCGGCGTTGATCGCTTGAACAGCGGCGCGCGTGAGCTGGTCGGGATCGCCGCAACCGATGCCTATCAGGGAGAGCGTGAGCATCGCGAACGCGACGGGCGGCTCTGCTGGCCGCCCGTTCGCTTGTCTCTCAGGCCGCGTTGTGCAGGCGCGGGGTGACGAGGCCGGGCGCGGTGACGCCGCGCAGCGACTTCGCCAGCGCCAGCACGGCGAGGTCGGCGAGCGGCTCGATCACGATGACCAGTGCGTAAGACGCCGCGAACGTCGCGATGCTCGCGAGGTTGCTCATCGCAAAGCCCGCACCGTAAAGCGCCCAGAACGCTACCCAGGCGATCACGCCGGCCTGATAGGTCGTCGACAGCGCCAGCGCCTGGCGATACTTCAAATCAACATAGGCGGTGTTGCGCGAAATGATCCGCGAGGCGATCGCCTGGATCGCAAACAGCGGCACCAGCAGCGTCGTGACGTTCATGCCATATTGCGGGATGTCAGCGGGCTCGAAGAACACGCCCTGGAGTAGGAGACCGAAAGCAAGGCCGAAGGCCGCGGGCGCCGCGCCGAACAGCAGGAACAATGTCGAGCCGAGGATGAAGTGCACTTCGGAGACGCCGACCGGAAAGTGCGGCAGGATCTCGAAGAAGACGAAGACGAGGACCGTGGTCGCGAGCGTCCGCGCCGCGAACGACGTAACGCCCTGCTCACGCACGGTCTCCACCGCAAGCTTCAGTGCAACGCCGCCCGCGGCGATGCCGGTTGCGTAACTCAACACGAGCTTGGCGCCCGTCACTAGACCGGGTTCGATATGCATGGCTCAATTCCTTCCTGCCGTCACACCCGACGGCCTTGGCCTCAAAACGTGCACGGCCGGTCTCCTGGCTCGCGGTTCCCCGGGATTTCCGGCCTTCCCGGACCTTGCGGCCCAGTGGCTGATCGGAGTCCCTCACCGCTTACAGTCGCGGGGGCGGCTGGGGTTTTGGGCGCCGCAACTGGGTCCGCCCACCCCCATTCCCGATTATGCTCCGGCGCTTTGCGCCGCGTTGAGCACCATGCCCCTCCTGTGTGCCCCTTTCGTCGAGCCTGCGCAAGTGCCGGGCCGATCATGACGGATAATCCCCCGCCAGCGCGCCGAACAGGATCACGGCGGCGGTCGAAGCGGCACCGCCGCGGGCAAGCTGATCGGCGAGTTCGACAATGGTGGTGCGCACCAGCCGCTCGTCGGGACGGCCGAGAGATTCGGCGACCAGCGCCGGGGTATCCGGGGCGAGGCCGTGCGCGACCAGTTTTGCCACAAGCGCCGGAAAGGTGCGTCGGCCCATATAGACCACGGTCGTCGCCTCGGGATCGGCCAGCGCCGCCCAATTCAGGTTCGGCGGCAACTCTCCGGTGGCATCGGCCCCGGTCACGAACTGCACCCGTCGCGAGGTGTGACGCCGTGTCAGGGGAATGCCGGCCTGTGCCGCTGCGGCGCAGGCCGAGGTGACGCCGGGAACGATCTCGTAGCCGATGCCCGCTTCGTGCAGCGTCTCCAGCTCTTCTTCGAGCCGGCCGAAAATGCCGGCATCGCCCGACTTGAGCCGCACCACGCGCACCCCTGTCGCGGCATAGTCGACCAGCAGGCGGTTGACGTGATGTTGCTTGGTCGAGGCACGCCCTGCCCGTTTCCCCACCGCGACGAGATTTGCGCCGGGCCGGGCGAGATCGAGGATCGCGCCGGAGGCAAGATCGTCATAGAGCACGACGTCGGCCTCGCGCAGCCGCGCGGCGCCCTTGAGCGTAAGAAGCTCGGGGTCGCCTGGTCCGGCGGAGATGAAGGAGACGAATCCGCTCACCGGTCCTCCGCAATCAGATGAAAGAACGTGCCGGTGGCGTGGCCACGCCGCGAGCCGGTCTCGGCGATGACCGCGCCGGTGGCATCATGCACCACGGCCAGCGGCATGTCAGGCTGGGCGACGATCGTGGAATAGTGGAATTCGTGGCCGCGCAGGCGTGCGCCGGAACTATGTCCCGGCATCGGCGCGTCCAGCGTCGCGAGGCGATAGCCCAGATGCATGCGGCGCTTCGCAAAGCTGGTCTCCAGGCCAAGCAAGCCCGTCATCTCGTGGCGAATGCCGTCCGCGTCGGTCAAAGCGGTACCCAGCACCATATAGCCCCCGCATTCGCCGTGCACCGGCCGGGTCTCGGCGAAGGCGCGCAAGCCGCTGCGAAAACGCGCACTGGCCGCGATCCTGCCTGCATGGAGCTCGGGGTAGCCGCCGGGGAGCCAACACACATCGGCGCCGGCGTCAGGCGCTTCATCGGCGAGCGGCGAGAATGTCGAGATCTCCGCGCCCCCCACGCGCCAGGCTTCCAGCATATGCGGATAGACGAAGGAGAACGCGGCATCGCGGGCGAGCGCGATGCGCTGCCCCGGTGGCGTCACGTTCGGCCCGTTCACGGCGGGTTGCAGCGACCAGGACGCAGCGCAGCGCAGCACCGCGTCGAGATCGACATGCTCGGCGACGAAACGCGCGGCCTCGTCGATCAGCTTGCCGATCTCGGCCTGCTCTTCGGCCTGCACCAGGCCGAGATGCCGCTTCGGCAGGCTGATCTCGGCATGGCGCGGCAGCGCGCCGAACACGGCAATGCCGGCCTCGTCGAGCGCATGCCGCACGAGAGCTTCGTGGCGCGGGCTGGCGACGCGATTGAGCACGACGCCGGCAAGCTTCACTCCGGGGCGATAATCGCGAAGCCCTGCGGCAATCGCCGCTGCGGTCTGCGCTTGTCCGGAAGGATCGATCACCAGCACCACGGGCCAGCCCAGCATTTCTGCGATATCGGCGGTGGCACCGGTGCCGGAAACGCCGCGGGCGGCGACGCCGTCGAACAGGCCCATCGAGCCCTCGGCGAGCACGACATCGGCATCCGCGCCGCGGCTGACGAGATGGGCGATGGTCCCGCGGTCCATCGCCCAGCTGTCGACGTTGACGGAGGCGCGGCCGGTGGCGGCCGCGTGGAAGGCGGGATCGATGTAATCGGGACCGCTCTTGAAGCACTGCACGTTCAATCCGCGCTGGCGCCAGGCGCGCGCGAGCGCCAGCGTCAGCGTGGTCTTGCCGACGCCCGAAGCCGGTGCGGAGATGACGAGGCCTGCCGCCATCACGAGGCCTCCGGGAAGCGCGGCTCGGCACCAACCGGCCGATAGCGGCGGTCGTAATCGGCGGCATAAAGGCGGCTCTCGTCGAAATCCGCAGCGCCGCCTAACGTCTTGCCGACCAGAATGATCGCGGTGCGCTCCATCTCGGCACCGACTGCAGCATCGAGTGTTGCGAGCGTGGCGCGGACGATGCGTTGGTCCGGCCAGCTCGCGCGCCAGACGATCGCGACCGGGCAATCCGCGCCGTAATGCGGCGTGAGCTCGGCGACGACCTCGGCCAGCAGATGGATCGACAGATGGATCGCCAGCACCGCGCCGGTCGCGGCAAATGCCGCCAGCTTCTCACCCTCGGGCATCGCGCTGGCCCGGCCCGGCGTGCGCGTCAGCACCACTGTCTGGGCAAGCCCGGGCAGCGTCAGCTCGACCTCGAGCGCCGCCGCTGCAGCCGAGAAGGAGGGAACGCCGGGCGTGACCGTGTAGGGGATGCCGAGCGCGCGCAGGCGGCGAAGCTGCTCGCCCATCGCCGACCAGATCGAGAGATCGCCGGAATGCAGCCGCGCCACGTCCTTGCCCGCCTCATGCGCGGCGGCGATCTCGGCGATGATCTGGTCGAGCGACAGTGGCGCGGTGTTGACGATGCGCGCGCCGGGCGGGCAATGCGCCAGCACGCCCTCCGGCACCAGCGAGCCGGCATAGAGGCAGACCGGACAGGCCGCGATCAGGTCGCGGCCGCGCAAGGTCAGCAAGTCAGGCGCCCCGGGCCCTGCGCCGATGAAATGCACCGTCATGCGCCGTCCCCTTCCGCGATCGCGGCGGTCGCCGTGCGATCCTGCGAGACGACGCGCGTCGCAATCAATCGTGCGCGAGAACCGGCGGCCGCGAGCGCCGCAGCCTCGGCAACCGATCCGGTACCGAACTTCTCCATCACGAGATCCGACCGGGTCGGCGTGGCGATGCCGGCTAACCTATCGGCTGGAACAGCCTTGATCGGCAAGCCGCACTCACGTGCGAGCTCCCGCAACGGCTCCGTGTCGGCCTTGTCGCTGGCAGTCGCTATCGCTGTGAGGCCCTCAGGGCCACCTGCCGCGAGCAACGCTTCGCGCAACGAAGCCAGCGTGACATCCTTTCTGAAACCGAGCCCCGCGACCTTCATCGGACCACGCTCCACTGCACCACCGGCCGTGCCGCCTCCCATGACCGGTAGCGGCCAAGCGGCGCGGCATGCGCAATCTCGACCCGCATCAGCTCGCCGCCATGGCGCTGGTGCAACTCGCCAAGCAACGCTTCCGTCTCCAGCGTCACGGAATGCGCGACCAGCCGTGTGCCGGATGGAAGACGCGACCAGATCGCTTCGAACATCGCGCTATCGAGGCCGCCGCCGATGAAGACGGCATCCGGTGCTTCGAGTGCGGCAACGGCTTCGGGCGCCCTCCCGGTGACGAGTGTGATCCGGTGCGAGAGTCCAAACGTCGCTGCATTGCTGCGGATGTTCGCGACCCGATCCTCGCGCGCCTCGATGGCGGTCGCCGTGCCGCCGCACAGCGCCCACTCGACCGAGATCGAGCCCGAACCGGCACCGATATCCCAGAGACGTTCGCCCGGACGCGGCGCCAGCGCCGAGAGCGCCAGCGCGCGCACCGGACGCTTGGTGATCTGGCCGTCGTGAATGAACAGATCGTCGGGCAACCCCGAACTGCGAGGAATGCCCTGCGTCCCGATCAGCAACAACGCGACCGCAACAAGATCTCCGGCAATATCCCCGGCAATGAGATCAACGCGATGCTGGTCGACGGATTCCCGGGGCCCGCCAAGCGCCTCGAGCGTCCACAACAGCGAGGCGCCCCATCCGCGCTCGGTCAGCCATTTCGCGAGGTCTTTGACCGCCGCGGCGTCCCGCATCAGGCAAATGATGTGTGCATCTCGCACCAGATGCGGCACCAGACGTTCGCACGGCGCCGCATGGAGGCCGATGCAAGTCACGGACTCCAGCCGCCAGCCGAGGCGCGCGGCAGCGAGGGAGAAAGTGGACGGGGCCGGATGCGCGATCCATTCGTCGCCACCGAGCTTCTCGGCGAGAACAGCGCCTGCGCCATGCCAGAACGGATCCCCCGAGGCGAGCACCACCGTCGGCCGATCGCGGTAGCTCAGAACGATATCGGCGTCGAACGGCACCGGCCATGGACGGCCGCGGTTGCCGACATTCGCGAGCGCAAGATGACGTTCGCCGCCGAACACGATTTCTGCCAAAGAAAGCGCCTTCCGGCTTGCCTCGGACAGCCCGGCAAGGCCATCTTCGCCGATACCGATGATCGTCAGCCAGGGACCAGCTAAGGGATCAACCATGACGCGTGCGCTCATCCTGGGCGGAACGGCCGATGCGAGCCAGTTCGCCGCGGCGATCGCGCGCGCGCGCCTCAACGCCGTCTATTCCTATGGCGGCCGCACCCGCGCGCCTGCGGATCAGCCGTTGCCGACCCGCATCGGCGGCTTCGGCGGCGTGGGCGGGCTCGCCGACTACATTCGCAGCGAGGGCATCACGCATGTGATCGACGCGACGCATCCTTTCGCCGCGGAAATGAGCCGCAATGCGGTCGAGGCATGCGCGCAGACCGGCACGCCGTTGATCGCGCTGGAGCGCGCGCCCTGGACGCGGGCGCCCGGCGACAACTGGATCGAGGTGGCCGATGTCAGCGTCGCCGTCGCCACGCTGCCCGAGGCGCCCGCAAAAGTGTTTCTCGGCATCGGCCGCCAGCACATCGCACCGTTCGCGGCAAAGCCGCAGCACATTTACACGCTGCGTTTCGTCGATCCGCCCGAAGCGCCCCTGCCCTTCGCGGCCGAAATGATCGTATCGCGCGGGCCGTTCTTGCTGAACGGTGAGTTGGAGATGATGCGGGAACGCGGCATCGGCTGGATCGTCGCCCGCAATTCCGGCGGCCACGGCGCGCACGCAAAGATCGACGCGGCCCGCATGCTCGGCCTGCCCGTGATCATGATCTCGCGGCCGCAACTGCCCGAGCGGCTGCGGGTCGAGAGCGTCACCGAGGTGATGCAGTGGCTCGGTCATCGGACCTGCCTCGGCGCATAGACCCAGCGGCCGACCCGGCGCGTCTGCGAATTGCCGACGATCACCAGCGTGCGCATGTCGGCCATCTCGGGTGTGGCGTCGTTCAGCGTCACGGTCACGATCTTCTCGTCGGCGGCGCTGATTGCGCGTGCGAAGATCAAGAGGCGCTCGCCGCAGCCTGCCTCTTTCAGCACTGCAAGCACGCGGCCGAATCCTTCCTGCCGGCTTGCCGAGCGCGGATTGTACATCGCAATCGAAAAATCGGCCTCGGCGGCGAGCCGCAGGCGCTTCTCGATCACGGCCCACGGCTTGAGATTGTCGGAGAGATTGATCGCGCAGAAATCATGACCGAGCGGCGCGCCCGCGCGTGCGGCCGCTGCCAGCATCGCCGTGATGCCCGGCAGCACGCGGATCGATAGATCCCGCCATTGCGGCGCCTGTTCGAGTGCCTCGAACACCGCGGAGGCCATCGCAAAGACGCCGGGATCGCCGGAGGAGACGACGACGACCTGCCCGCCTTCCGACGCAAGCCGCAACGCCTCGCTGGCGCGCTGCAGCTCCTCGCGATTGTCGGAGGGATGCAGCTTCAGCCCCGCCCGCGGAAGCACGCGCGCGACGTAGGGCGCGTAGCCCAGAATGTCGGTCGCTGACGCAAGCGCAGCCGTGACCTCGGGCGTCACCAGCGCATCGCTGCCCGGCCCGAGACCCGCGATGGTCAATGTGCCCGTCATTCGGCGGCGTCCAGGTGCCGGCCCTTGCCGTGCACCAGCACGATCGCGAAATAAGGACAGTCGCCGCCATCGACCTCGGCGAGCCGCACCACCCGCTCGCCCGGCATGGTGCCGCGCTCGACCAGCCAGGCATCGTCGAGCCGGCCGGCGGATGCGAGCGCGCGCCGCACCTTTGCGAGATTGCGGCCGGTCTTCATGACGACGAGCGCATCGGAATCGCGCATGTGCCGCTCGAGCTCATCTTCGGGAAGCGTTCCCATCAGCACCGTCGTCACGTCATCACCGAGCGCGATCGGCTGTCCCACCCCATTCCAGCAGCCGACCATGCCGGGAATGCCCGCGACCACCTCGATCTCGACGCGACCTTGCAGGCGCGTGTGCAGATGCATGAAGGAGCCGTAGAAGTAGGGATCGCCCTCACACAGCACGACGACATCGACTGCACGCGAAAGCCGCGCCAGACGCTCGGCCCATTCGTCGTGGAAGCCGGCTAGGAGTTGGACATATTCCACGCTGTCGAACGCAATCTCCGTCGTGACAGGATATTCCATAGGATATTCGGTGACGTCAGGCGCCAACATGCCTTCGACGATGCGCCGGGCCTGACCAGGCCGGCCCTTCTTGCGGAAATAAGCGACGTGGCTGGCGGCGCGTACGGTGCGATCGGCACGCACGCTCATCAGATCAGGATCGCCGGGGCCGAGACCGCAGCAGATGATGCGTCCCATCGCTATTCGCTCCGGCTCGCCAGCGCATTCACGGCGGCAACCGTGATCGCAGAGCCGCCGAGGCGGCCCTCAACCGTCAGCGCCGGCACCGGCGGATCGGCCATCAGCGCCGCCTTGGATTCGGCGGCACCGACGAAGCCGACCGGACAGCCGATGATCGCCGCGGGCCGCGGGCAATCGCGGTCCTCCAGCATGTTGAGCAGATGAAACAACGCGGTCGGCGCATTGCCGATCGCAACGATCGCGCCATCGAGATGCGGTCGCCACAGCTCCAGTGCCGCGGCAGAACGCGTGTTGCGCATGGATTGCGCGAGCGCAGGCACGATCTCGTCGCCGAGCGTGCAGATGACGGCATTCGCAGCAGGCAGTCTTGCGCGCGTAATCCCTTCCGAGACCATGCGCGCATCGCACAGGATCGGCGCGCCTCTCAACAGGGCAGCGCGCGCGGCCGTCGCCATGCCGGGCGTGAAGCGGACATGCGCCTCCAGGCCGACCATGCCGGCAGCATGGATCATCCGCACCACCACCTGCTCCTCATCCGGTGTGAAGCGGCCAAGATCGGCCTCGGCCCGGATGGTGGCGAAGGACTGCCGGTAGATCGCCGCGCCATCGGTCTCGTAGGTATGCGGCATCAATGCCCTCCCACCAGGATCGAGGGATCACTGACGATGTCGGCGCCGTTCAGGCCGCGCAACACCGGCTCGTCGCGGATCGAGCCGTCACGGACGAGGTCGAAGCCGGCGCGCGTTGCTACCAGCGTCACTGCGGCCGTGCCGGAATGGGCACAGCCCTTGCCGCAGCCGGAGACGTGGAGCCGCGTATCGGCGGCGATGCGCGGCGCGAGCGCCGCTGCGAGCGCGCGCGTATCGGCATGGGCTTCGCGGCAGCGCGGTGCGCCGCTGCAGGCGATGACGCGCAGCGCGGGATCAAAGGGCTCGGTGATGAGGCCCGGCCCGCTCGGCATCTCGCGCTTGCCTTCGCTGAGCACCATCCGCCACGGCGTCATGCGCAGCGCGTGTCCGCAACCGGCGAACTGCCGCAGCGTCGTATGCAGCATCTGCCCGAACGCGACGCCGACCATCGCACCTTGCGGATAGTGCCCGGGGCGCGACGCCGCCATCACGGGCGCGGGCTCGGTCTCGCCGCGCAGCGATTGAGGCAACACTGCACCCGACGCGATATGGGCCGCCATGCGCCCTCGCCCGCCCGTCGCGCCGCCGGAGACCATGAACCAGCCTGCGAGCGCGAGCGCCGTGCTCACGGCCTCTCCGCGTGCGACGGAGCGGCCGAGCTTTGCACCGTCGGCCCGCACCAGGAGACGGCCTGTGCGATCGCGCTCGATCCGTATGTCGGCGGAATTGCCGGCGAGCACGCGCGAGGTCCCGTCATCGATCGCGAAGCCGAATTTCGTTGGAAGCGCGAGCGCGCTATCCGCGAGCGCTTCTTCGAGCTCGGCGGCGAGCGACTGAGTCGCGTCGCCCGTGCGCCAGAACGGCATGACGAGGATGTTGCGTCGGGCTTCCGTGGCCGGATCGGGATCGAGCAGCGCCAATCGTGCAAGGCCGTCGATCAACGGCCGATGGCCTTCCTCGCTGACGCCCCTGATCTGCAGATTGGCGCGGCTCGTCACGTCGATCAGACCATTGCCGTATTGCCCCGCGAGCTCGGCAAGTCCGGTGATTTGTGGTGCTTCGAGCCGCCCACCGAACGGACGCACGCGCACCACGAGCCCGTCGCCCGAGAGCATCGGACGCAGCGCGCCGGGACACCAGCCCTTGACCGCGGTCGCGCTCATGAGGCCTCCCGCAGCGCCGCGGCGATCGAATTGCGGCGCGTTTGCCACAGCGCCGCATCGTGCAGGCGCGCAAAACAGGTTTCCATCGCGGCGAGCGCGGACGGATTGTCGCGCGCCATGAAGGCACGGACGTCGTCATTGCCGAGCGTCGCTCCGTAGTAGAGATCGAACAGGTGCGGCGGCACGGCGTTCGCGAGATGAGCGAAAGCGGCCATGTGCTCCAGCGTCGCCGTGATCTCGGCTGCGCCGCGAAATCCGTGACGCATCATGCCGGCGATCCAGCCCGGATTGACCGCGCGTGCGCGGACGACGCGGGAAATTTCCTCAGTCAGCGTGCGGGCGCGCGGCTGTTCGGGATGCGTCGAGTCGAGGTGATAGAGCGATGGCCCTGCCGCGCCGAGATGCACTGCAGCGGCCACAACGCCGGCTTCGTGCGCGGCATAATCGGCCGCGAGCAGCAGGTCGGTCTCCGGCAGGTCCTGGACATGGACAAAGGCGTCGGCCTCAGCGAGGCGCTGCTCGATGCCGGCGCGATCGTGCCTGATTTCTCCGTCGGCCGAAAACGCCCATGACGATGCCGACAACCAGGCTTCGCCGGCGGCGTCGCGCGTCTCCGGCGTGAAGGCATCTGATATCGCCGACAGGCCGACGCCGTATTGCCCCGGACGCGGCGCGAACACGCGGGAGGCGCGGTGGCGGTACGGATTCTCGTCGCCCTCCTCCTCACGGCCTGCAAGCGCCTCGGAGGCGGCTTCGAACAATTGCGCAAGGCCCGAGAAGACGTCGCGGAACAGCCCGGACACGCGCAACGTGACGTCGATGCGAGGACGGCCAAGCTCGGCCGGCGCGATGATGTCGTAGCCGGTCACACGGCCGGAGGCGTGATCCCAGCGCGGCGCGAGGCCGGCCAGATGCAGCGCCATCGCAAATTCCTCGCCGGCCGTGCGCATCGTCGCCGAACCCCAGAGATCGACCACGAGCCCCTTCGGCCAATCGCCATGATCCTGCAAGTGACGGCGCAGCAGCTCTTCGGCAAGCTTGATGCCCTGCGCATGCGCTGACGGCGTCGGCACCGCGCGCGGGTCGACGGCAAAGAGATTGCGCCCGGTCGGTAGCACGTCCTGACGTCCGCGATAGGGCGAACCCGAAGGCCCGGGCGCAATGCGCTGCCCCGCGAGTGCGGCACGTAGCGCATCCCGCTCCGCATCGCCGCAGGCGCCGCGGCCGAACACGTGCAGGCCGTCGCCGAACTGGCTTTCCTTGAGATCGCAGACGAAGCGGTCGATCCGCGGAATGGCTTCGGCCGGTGCCGCTGAGGCGTTCAGACCAAGATCGTCTTCGAGGCCCACCGCACGCGCCTCGTCGCGGATCGCGGCGATCAATCGCTGGCGGCGCGCGGGATCGAGACCATCGGCGGTCGAATATTCGTCGAGCAGGCGTTCGAGCCGTCGCAGGCCCTCGGGCACTGCCGATGTTTCCAGCGGCGGCGGCAGGTGGCCGATGGTGACCGCCCCCAAGCGCCGCTTGGCTTGCGCGGCCTCGCCGGGATCGTTGACGATGAAGGGATAGATCACGGGGAGATCGCCGATCAGGGCTTCCGGCCAGCACTGTGAGGAGAGCGCGACGGATTTTCCCGGCAGCCATTCCAGCGTGCCATGTGCGCCCATATGCACGACGGCATCACACGCCTGCTCCCGGAGCCAGAGATGGAACGCGACGTAGCCGTGGCGCGGCGTGCGGGCGAGATCGTGATAATCGCTGTCGCGCGCGACCGCATCGCCGCGCTCGGGCTGGACCGCGACAATCGAGCGGCCGCATGCGACAGCCGCGAAGTGGAACTCGCCATTGCGGCAACACGGATCACTCTCCGGCGCACCCCAGGCCTGCGCGAGATCATCCTGCAATGCTTGCGGCAGGCGCGCGAGCGCGGCGCGATAGTCTGCGACGTTCCAGATCAAGCTCTGCTTCAGCAGCGTCTCGCCAAGTGCGTGGACCGGCGTGAGACCATAGCCGGCTGCCGCCAGATCGGACACCAGGGCTTCGACCGAAGCCAGCGCATCGAGCCCGACGGCGTGCGCGATCTGGTGCGGTCGCCCCGGATAGTTCGAGAGCACGATCGCCAGCTTCTTGTCTGCAGCCGGCGTCTCCGCGAGCCGCCGCCAGGCCGCGACGCGGGCGGCGATGGCCTTCACGCGCTCTTCATCCGCCCTGTGCGCAAGATGCGAAAATTGCAGATCGGGATCGCGCTGCGCGGCCGATTTGAAACTCACCACGCCCGCGAACAGCCGGCCGTCGATCTCGGGCAGCACCACATGCATCGCGAGATCGCCGGGCGACAGGCCGCGCAACGACTCCGCCCAGTCTTCGCGCCGGGCCGACGAGAGCGCGACCTGGAACACGGGACATGACGCGGCGTCGAACGGCGTCGTTCCGTCATCGCCCAGGGCCGAGAACGCCGTCGCGTTGACGATCGCAGCCGGAGGATGTTGCGCGAGATGCGCCCGCAACCAATCCGCAACGCCCGGGGCCTTCAGCGAGGTGACGAACGCGCCGCAGGCGTCGAATCCCTCCTCACGCAGCGCTGCGATCAGCGCATCGACCGGACCGGTATCCGCGGCTGTGAGGTAGGAGCGATAGAACGTCACCAGCGCGCGCGGCCTGCCGTCGCCGCCCACCGGCGCAGCGATGACGCCGCGCGCGGGATCGTAAAAGCCCATCTCGGGCACGGTCGTCTCGCCGATGACAGGCCCGGCATAGAGGCCCGAAGCCAGCGCAAGCTGCGCAATCGCCGCTTGCGCGGCCACCGGGCCGCCGGTGTCGCAGAGCACCTTCAGCCGCCGCAGCGTCGAGACCGGCAGGGTCGAATACGCATCGAGCCTGACGTCGTCGCGGCCGTCGGCCGGCAGCACGGCCAGCACGATATTGCGATCCTTCGCGAGTTGCTGAAGAGCCGCGAGGCCGTACGCCCAATAGGACTCGCCGCCGATCAGCCGCACCAGAATGCCACGCGCCCGCGACAGTGTCCGCTCGACATAAGTGTCCACCGAAAGCGGATGACGCAGCTCAGCAAGGTTCGCAAGCCGCAGCGTCGGCAGGCTATCGCGGCCGCGCCGCCAACCGGCCGCGAACGCAGCGAGATCGGAATCCGAATACGAGAGCACCACGAGATCGGCCGGGTCCTGGCCGATGTCCCTTGGCGTCGCGGTCTCCTCGAGACCGCGGCTCTCGCGGAAAACGACGTGCATCAGACTCCCAATCCCGCCTTGATCGCGGCCTCGTCGATATCGCCGTGTTCGCCGATCACGACGAGCTTCGACTGCCTGATGCCCGCTCCCCATGGCTTGTCGAACTGGTGGCGCACGCGCTCGCCGACCGCCTGAAGCAGCAGCCTCATAGGCTTGCCCGCGACCGCGATATAACCCTTGGCGCGCAGCACGTTCTGCTCGCGCGCCAGCCGCTGAACGGATGCGACCAGCGCATCGACGTCGGTCACCTCGGGAAGATCGATCACCACCGAATTGAAATCATCATGCTCGTGTTCGTCTTCGCCATCATGATGCGAGGGACGCGCCGCGAGATCGTTCTCCGCGGCAGCGCCGAGGCCGAGGATGAGGCGCGCATCGATGGCGCCGTCGGTGACGGCCAGCATCGGCACGCGGCGCGGCATCTCGGCGGTGATCGCGGCCTTGGCGGCTTCGATGCCGGCGGCGCCCGCGAGATCGGCCTTGGTCAGCAGCACGATATCGGCGCAGGCGATCTGGTCCTCGAACACTTCCGACAGCGGCGTCTCGTGATCGAGACTTTCATCCGCCGCGCGTTGTGCTTCCACCGCAGCCGGATCGGGCGCGAAGCGGCCCGCCGCAACGGCTTCGGCATCGGCGAGCGCGATGACGCCGTCGACCGTGATGCGCGAGCGGATCTCCGGCCAGTCGAACGCCTTCAGCAGCGGCTTGGGCAGCGCCAGACCCGAGGTCTCGATCAGGATATGATCGGGCCGCACCGGCCGCGCCAGCAGTTTCTCCATGGTCGGAATGAAATCGTCGGCAACGGTGCAGCAGATGCAGCCATTGGCGAGCTCGATGATGTTCTCCTCCGGGCAGTTCGCGTCGGCGCAGGACTTCAGGATCTCGCCATCCACGCCCTCGCTGCCGAACTCGTTGACGAGCACCGCGAGCTTCTTGCCGTTGGCATTGCTGAGCAGATGCTGGATCAGCGTCGTCTTGCCGGAGCCGAGGAAACCGGTGACCACAGTCACCGGGACTTTTGCGAGCGAACTCATTCGGCGGCCTCCGGCACGACGGCAACAGGGGGAATGCGCGCAAGCGACTGCTTGCGGAAGATTTCGGGACGGCTGCGCCACGGCACGAGCCCGTCCGGTGCGGCGGCATAGGCGGCTGCGCCCGTGACCACGTCCTGCGCGTTCGTCTCGGACAGGCGGCCGTAGACATAGGACCAGCGGCCGGGCGCGCTGAGTGCGACCGAGCAGCCCTGGCTGCAGGCCGACAGGCATTCGACCGGAACCACATCGACGCCCTCGGGCACGCCGGCCTCGAGGATCGCGCCAAGCAGGCGCTTGCCGGGCGTGGTCTCGCCTTCGCCCGGCGTCTCGCCGGCGCGGCAGGTGATGCAAACGTGAAGTGTGACGGTCATCGCTCTTCCAGATTAAACGGCGGAGGCGATGAGGCGCACGGACCATTCTTCCGAAGGCCTGCTTCCCCGTCGCGGAACACCCCGTCCGCCGGTCCAAAACTCGTTGCGCTGGCAGGTCTCCCGGCTTGCGGAGCAGGGTTTCCCCTTCGATCCCCGCCTTCCCGATCCCAGGGGATCAGTGGCTTCGGGCATCTCTCCGGTCACGGTCGCGGGGGCGGCTGCATTTTGGACCAAAATCTTGCCGATTCGGACCCTATCGCATTCCCTCTTCGCCTGTCATAGGACAGGAACCAACGCCCGGCCACCATTTGCCGGTGGCCGCCACTTGTCAAGCCGAAGGACCGGGACCGATGACGCCTGAACCGGATACGAAAACGGTCGATGATAGCGACGTCAGGCACGCCACGAAAATGGCGAAGAAGAAGGCCGCCCGCGACAAGATCATGGCGACCAAGAGCGGCGAAAAGGGCCTGATCATCGTCCACACCGGCGCCGGCAAGGGCAAGTCCTCCTCGGCCTTCGGCATGATCGTTCGCTGCGTCGCCCATGGCTTCCCCTGCGCGGTCGTGCAGTTCATCAAGGGCGCCTGGGATACCGGCGAGCGGCGCCTGCTCACCGGCCATTTCGGCGATCTCTGCCAGTTCCACGCCATGGGCGAGGGATTCACCTGGGAGACGCAAGACCGCGCCCGCGACATCGCAGCCGCCCGCGCCGGCTGGGAGAAAGCCAAGGAGCTGATCCTCGACGAGAGCTTGCGCATGGTCGTGCTCGACGAGATCAACATCGCGCTGCGCTACGACTATCTCGACATCGCGGAAGTCGTCGAGTTCCTGACCACCTCGAAGCCCGAGATGACGCATGTCGTGCTCACCGGCCGCAACGCCAAGGACGAGTTGATCGAGATCGCCGATCTCGTCACCGAAATGACGCTGGTCAAGCACCCCTTCCGCTCCGGCATCAAGGCGCAGGCCGGCGTCGAGTTCTGAAGCCGATGAGATTGAATTCAAATGCTGCGCCGAGGGAAGTGTGCTCCCTCCCCCGCTTGCGGGGGAGGGCTGGGGAGAGGGTGTCTCCGCAATCGAGAACCCCCAAGAGGAGAAAGCCCTCACCCGCGCCTTCGGCGCGACCTCTCCCGCGAGCGGGAGAGGTGCACCAAGCGCGCAGCCGCTTGATTCAACCCAATCCCGTTCCGCATTAGAAGACGCCGATGGCACGCGCATTGATGATCCAGGGGGCCGGCTCGGACGTGGGCAAATCGCTCATTGTCGCCGGCCTCGCGAGGGCCTTCACGCGGCGCGGCCTGCGCGTGCTGCCTTTCAAGCCGCAGAACATGTCGAACAATGCAGCCGTCACCATCGATGGCGGTGAGATCGGCCGCGCCCAGGCGCTGCAGGCGCTGGCCGCCGGCGTCGAGCCGCACACCGACATGAACCCGGTGCTGCTCAAGCCCGAGACCGATGTCGGCGCGCAGGTGATCGTCCACGGAAAGCGCATCGCAACCGCGCGGGCGCGCGACTACGCGGCGATGAAGCCCTCGCTGATGGGCGCGGTGCTGGAAAGTTTCGAGCGGCTGAAGGCGCGATCTGATCTGGTGCTGGTCGAAGGCGCCGGCAGTCCGGCCGAGGTGAATCTACGCAAGTCCGACATCGCCAATATGGGCTTTGCGCGCAAGGCGGATGTTCCGGTCGTGCTGGTCGGCGACATCGACCGCGGCGGCGTCATCGCCCAACTGGTCGGCATCAAGACGGTGATCGACCCCGACGATGCCGCGATGATCCAGGGTTTTGTCATCAACAAGTTCCGCGGCGATCCCACGCTGTTCGACGACGGCTACAGGCTGATCGAAGAAAAGACGGCATGGCGCGGCCTCGGCGTGCTGCCCTGGTTTCCGCGCGCCGGCGAGTTGCCGGCCGAGGACGCGCTGGGGCTGAGCGATGCACGCAAGCCGGGCCAATGCAAGATCGCCTGCCTGGCGCTGTCACGGATCGCCAATTTCGACGACCTCGATCCGCTCAAGCTGGAGCCAGGCGTCGATCTCGTCATGGTGCGCCCGGGCCAAGCGATCCCGGGCGATGTACGCCTGGTGATCATCCCCGGCTCCAAATCTACCCGCGGCGATCTTGACTTCCTGCGCGCGCAAGGCTGGGACATCGATCTGCTCGCGCATCACCGCAGGGGTGGCCATGTGCTCGGCCTCTGCGGCGGCTATCAGATGCTGGGCCGCAGCGTCGCCGATCCCGACGGCATCGAAGGGCCCGCCGGCGACACGGCGGGGCTCGGATTGCTTGATGTCGAGACGGTCATGAACCCGCAGAAGACTCTGACGCGGGTCGCGGCCGTGCATGCCGCCACAAACCAGCCGATCCAGGCCTACGAAATCCACATCGGCCGTACCGATGGGCCCGATCGCGCGCGCCCGTTCGCGGCATTGAACGGCGAGCCGGAAGGCGCGATCTCGCGCGATGGCCGCGTGCAGGGCAGCTATCTGCACGGCCTGTTCACATCGGATGATTTCCGCAAGGCGTATCTGGGCGGCCTCGACATTCCCGCGGGCGATGAGCCCTATCACGCCCGCGTCGAGAGCACGCTCGACGCGCTGGCCGATCACATCGAACAGCATCTCGACGTCGAAGGACTGCTCGCGCTAGCGCGCTAGGACCTCGGCAACGCGTGTCCACTCGGCTTCGCTGCCCGGAAGCCCGAGGCGCAGCCATGTCGGCCTTTGCGCGAACACGCGCGACCAGATCTGGCCGCGCGCGAGCTTCTCCTGCGCGGCGCGTGCGTCGGGCGTCTCGTACAGACGAAACAGTGACACACCGCCGACGAGCCGCCAGCCTTGCGCTTGCGTCAGCTCGTCCAGCCGGACACAATCGCGCACGAGACGCGCCGAGGTCGCTTCGGCCCAGGCATCGTCACGCAATGCCCGGCTGCCGATCGCGATCGCAGCTCCAGAGACCGGCCATGGGCCCGCCATCGCGGCGAGCCTGGTGACGTCCGCGGCATTGCCGATGGCGAACCCGAGACGCAAGCCGGCGAGCCCATAGAACTTTCCGAACGAGCGCAAGACCAGCAACCCGTACCGATCCGCTTCCGAAGCGAGCGACAGCTGCGGAACCGTGTCCGCAAAGCTTTCGTCAATCACGAGACGGCCGACGCGTGGCAGCAGCGTCAGCAAATCCTTCGGCGCATGACACCGGCCATCGGGATTGTTGGGATTGACGACGACGGCGAGATCCGCCCCCGCCAGCGCGTCGAGCTCCGCGACTTCCTGCACATCCCAGCCCGCAGCGGCCAGCACGCCGGCATATTCATTGTAGGTCGGCGCGAGGATGCGTGCACGTCCGCGCGGCGCCAGTTGCGGCAGCATTTGAATGACGGCCTGGGCCCCGCCCGTTGCGACGATCGGCGCGCGCGTGCGATAGGCGTGCCGCGCAGCCTGATGCAAGGCGTCGATCTCGGCGCGCGACGGCAGCGTGCTCCACGCCCGTGCGCTCATTTCGCCCACGGGATAAGGCAGCCGGTTGATCCCTGTCGACAGATCGATCCAGTCTTCCGCGCGTCCGCCAAAACGCTGCTGGGCCAGATCGAGATTTCCACCGTGCTCGCGCATGCCCCGTTCTTTCACGCGAAAGCCAGGATCGCAAGCAGGCCTGCGAGCAGCAGCATGGCGCGGCGGTAGACCGTCAGGGCCTCGGCGATGTCGGCGGCGCGCGGATCGCGCGCGCCTTCGTTCAGCCAGGGCTCGTTCGTGATGCTGCCGTGATAGATACGGGGCCCGCTGAGCCGCACGCCAAGCCCGCCCGCCATCGCGGCCTCCGGCCAGCCGGCATTCGGCGAGCGGTGGCGGCGCGCATCGCGCGTCATGCACGTCAGCGCGTCGGATCGCCGCGGTGCCAGCAACACGAACAGAAAGCCGGTCAGGCGCGCGGGAATGAAGTTCGCGATATCGTCGATGCGTGCTGCCGCCCAGCCGAACGCCTCGTGCCGCTCGCTGCGATGCCCGATCATGGAGTCCAGCGTGTTGATCGCCTTGTAACCGAGGATACCCGGCAGGCCGAACAGCGCGCCCCAGAACACCGGCGCGATGATGCCGTCGGAAGCATTCTCCGCGAGGCTCTCGATCGCCGCGCGCGCGATGCCGGCCTCATCGAGCGCCGCGGGATCGCGACCGACGATGCGCGAGACCGCCTCGCGCGCGTTGGCGATGTCGCCGGCCAGCAATGGATTTGCGACGGCGGCCACATGATCATGCAGCGAGCGCAGCGCGACCAGCGGCCAGGCCAGGACGCCGAGCAGCGCGATCTGGATCCAGCCCGAGGGAAGCAGGACCTGAAGCAGCCAGCCGACCGCAACGGAGATTGCGATCACCACGAGCGCGCCGGCGATGCCCGCGCCACGGCGAAGCGCCGGCGGATCCGACGCGCGATTCCACGCGGAATCAATGGCGCCAATCATCCGCCCGAGCCAGGTCACGGGATGGCCGATCCGCGCGAACAGCCACGACGGCCAGCCCAGCAGGGCATCCACCGCCATCGCCACCACCATCGCGCCCGCAAAGCCCAATCCCGCCTCCTGTCACGCCCCTGTTGCGCAAAGCGAAGGCCAAGCGCAAGCCCCCGGCTGCCTGATTTCGGCTTTGTCTTTGCCCGCGTTTGATGATTAGTCAGGCCCTCGGGAGACCTTCATGGCCATCATCTTGATCACAGGCGGAGCGCGATCGGGCAAGAGCAGGCGTGCGGAAATGCGCACGCGCAGCTTCCCCGGGCAGCCCGTTTACGTCGCGACGGCCGAGGCGCTCGATGCGGAGATGGAAGCGCGCATCGCCACGCATCGCGCGCGGCGCGGAGCCGACTGGATCGAACGCGAGGTGCCGCTTGATCTCGTCCCCGCGCTGGTCGCGACGGATGGCGGCGGCGCAAGACTGGTGGACTGCCTGACGCTGTGGCTCTCCAATTTGATGCATGCCGAGCGCAACTGGGAAAGTGAAGTGACCGAGCTCGCGGCCGCCCTGCCCCGTTTGAAAAGCCCCGTCGTCTTCGTCACCAACGAGGTCGGCCTCGGCATCGTGCCCGACAACGCACTGGCGCGGCGCTATCGCGACGCTGCCGGAACCATGAACCAGGTCATCGCGGCGGCGTCCAACGAAGTCGAGTTCGTCGTTGCCGGCCTGCCGATGAAGCTCAAATGATACCGCGCGCAGAATTCTGGAATAACGTGGTCGCCGATCTCAGGATGGCGGCATCGTTCGTCACGATTCTTCCCGTGGCATCGCCGAAGCCTGCGGCCGACGGCGCCGTCGCGCGTGCGACATGGGCCCTGCCCTTGGCCGGACTGCTGGTCGGGCTTGCCGGCGCGTTCGTCTACAAGGCCGCCATCCGGTTCGGACTGACGCCGAACCTGGCCGCCCTGCTCGCTCTCGCCACGACCGCGCTCATCACGGGCGCGCTGCACGAAGACGGTCTCGCAGATACCGCCGACGGGCTCGGTGGCGGCCGCACGCGCGAACGCAAGCTCGAGATCATGCGCGACAGCCGAATCGGGACCTATGGCGTCTGCGCGCTGATCCTGTCGTTCGGCCTGCGCTGGAGCGCACTCGCCGCGATCGCCGATCCCTTGCTGGTGGCATTTGCGCTTTGCGCCGCGCACACCGCCGCCCGCGCGGGCGTGCCGGCCTTCATGGCACTGGTGCCGCCGGCGCGGCCGGACGGGCTGTCGGCAAGCGCGGGATCGCCGCCGGGCCGCAGCGTCGCCATCGCCTTCGCTCTCGGAGCGCTCGCGCTGGCGCTCGCGTCGGGGCCGGGCAAGGCGCTGGTCGGCCTGATCTTGCTGTCGCTCGCCGGCCTGTTGCTGGCGCGGCTTGCCGTGCGCCAGATCGGCGGGCAGACCGGCGACATTCTCGGTGCATTCGAGCAGATCGGCGAGATCCTCATTCTGCTGGTGGCGGCGTCCTTCCGGATGGGAGGCTGATGTCATGGTCGAGTTCGACGATAGCTTCCGCCAACACTTGCGCGAGCTGCTCGTGTGGCGCCGCGACGTCCGCCGCTTTCGAACCGACCCGCTGCCGGCCGGCCTCATCGATCGCCTGATCGAGACCGCCTGCCTGTCGCCCTCGGTCGGCCTCAGTCAGCCCTGGCGCTTCGTCATCGTCGACGATGTTGCACGCCGCCGCGCCGTCATCGACGATTTCACGGCGTGCAACGCCGAAGCCCTGAATTGCTATTCCGGCGAACGTGCGGCGCGCTACGCCGCGCTGAAACTGTCGGGCCTCGAACAGGCCCCCGGCCACCTCGCCGTGTTCGCCGACAAGGCCAGCGACGTCGGCCACGGCCTCGGCCGCGCGACCATGCCGGAGACGACCGAATATTCAGTGGTCGCCGCCATCACCGCGATGTGGCTCGCCGCACGCGCCGAGGGCATCGGCATCGGCTGGGTCTCGATCCTCAATCCGGACCGCATCCACGCGATTCTCGACGTGCCTCATGGCTGGAAGTTCATCGCCTATCTCTGCATCGGTTATCCCGAGGTCGAATGCGACCAGCCCGAGCTCGAGCAGGCGAAATGGGAACACCGGCGGGGCGCCGAGGAGTTTACGCTGCGACGTTAGAAGCCGGCCCAGTTCTATCCTCCGTCATTGCAAGCGTAGCGAAGCAATCCAGAGATTTTTCTGCGGAGGGATTCTGGATTGCTTCGTCGCAAGGGCTCCTCGCAATGACGGTGGAGAGAGACAATGTCCCCTCTACGACTTGTTTCTGCCCGGCACCGCCGCCGCGCTATCCTGCTTCTGGAACATCAACAACGGACGCAGGATGACGCGGCCATAGGCCTCGTAATGGTTCTGGGTCGAGACCGCCATCTTCAGCGGCGTCGCGTAGTTTGCCTCGAAGGTCATGAACTGCGCATAGGTCCAGGAGAAGCCGACGCCGACCGAGGCCATTTCGGTGACGCCGGGGAAGGTCGAATACACCGCGCCCCAATCGGTGAAGATGTAGGTGTCGAAACCCCTCAACCATTGCGACCAGTTGTAGTGCAGCTCGGCGTTGAAATAATAGCCGCTGTCACCGGAGGCCGCATTGGAGGGATAACCGCGCACGGTGGTGGGACCGCCGATCGAAAAGATCTGATCGCCGGGCAGCAGCTTCTCCTGCGTGTACTGCCAGCTCGCCAGCACATTGGCGCTGAAATTCTGCGGCCCTGCGGCGCTGGTCGCGATCAGC
Organism: Bradyrhizobium amphicarpaeae; assembly: GCF_002266435.3. Lineage (NCBI taxonomy): Bacteria > Pseudomonadati > Pseudomonadota > Alphaproteobacteria > Hyphomicrobiales > Nitrobacteraceae > Bradyrhizobium > Bradyrhizobium amphicarpaeae. The sequence continues at coordinate 2,740,785 of NZ_CP029426.2, read as the reverse complement.
GAGCCGGTATAGGTGTTGAACGCGCGGTTGTTGCCGAGCACATGGTCCTGCCACGCAACGTAGTTCACTGCCGGTGACACCGTGATCGAATAGGTGTTGCCGGACTTGGTCACCGAGACGCCCGCCGTGGTCTTGTCGTAATGGTCATCGGTGACGGCGACGGTGGCGAAGCGGCTGACGGTCTTGCCCTCGGTCAAGGCCGCGTTGAGCAGCACCAGCCAGTCCTGGGTCACCCAGACCGGCTGGCTGAAATTGACGGCGGCCTGGCTCGATCGCCCGGTGACGTCGAGCGCGACGAACGGTCCCTGGATGATCTTGATCTTGCCTTCGGTATAGCTGACGCCGGCGCGGCCGCCCCAGGGATTGACCGGGATGCTGTAGGCGACATTGCCGTTGAGATTGCCGTCGGAGCGGACGCCGTAGAAGGTCAGGCGATCATCGACGCCGAACAGGCCGTGGCGCTTGTAGAAGGCCCCGCCCTCCCAGCGTCCGGTGTTCTCCGCACCCTGGTTGTCGGTGAAGAGCTGCAAGGTGTCGACCGGCGGCTCGATCACCGCGAACTGGAGGTCGGTGAGGCCGAAGCTGGTGCCGGGCTGCAGCAGCGCCTTGATCTGCACGTCGTTGGTGCGGTTGAACCAGATCACGTCGCGATTGAGCTTGGGAACGTCGAGGACCTCGCCTTCGGGCTCCTTCACGCGATCGAGGATGTAATCGGCGCGGGTCTGCTTGTTGCCCTCGATGGTGGTCTTCTGCAGCCGTCCTTCGGTCAGCTTGACGCGGACGACGCCGCCCTTGGCGTCCTGCTCGGGCAGCGTCGCGATGCCCGTGACGATGCCGCGCGCGGCATAGACCGCGTTGATGTCGGCGACGAGTTGCAACAGCGAGGCGATGTCGACGTTCTTGCCGACATATCTCTTCGCGATCTCATCCAGCTCCGCCGGCGTGATGAATTTGGACTCGTCGAAGGTAACCTTGCGCAGACGGAATTTCGGCCCGCCCGGCTTCAGGAGCTGGGACTTTTCCCGCTCGCCGCCGATCACCGCCGGCCCGGTGAGCTTGGGCGGGGCGCTCTGCTGCTCGAGCTGTCGCCGCTGCCTGTCGACATCGTTCTGGATCACGCCGGGGTTGATCGACTGGGCATGCGCGGAGGCGATGCAGCAAGCTGCAAGCCCGATCCCCAACCATGCCCCCAGAATCCGCATCCCGAATCCAGCTACCATGCCTGTGCGAGACGGCCGACGGCCGGCTTCGCAATTTCGACCGCCGCATCCTTCCAGCCGGGACGTCCCGCACGCTGTCCCTTCTGGCGCAGCTTGCGCATATCGCTGAGCCCCTCGATGTTGACGGCGGGGCCGGAGCCGATGGTCTCGACCGGCCGCGGCGTCAGCAGCGCGTCGAGGCGCGCCTGGCCGGAGAGACCGAGCTGGTAGAACGTGCCCCCGTCCTTCTTCGCAAGCCAGCTTTCGATGCTCTCGCTGCCCTCGCCGTCGACGGAGATGTTGCGCATCATGCTTGCGCCGGTGAAGACATTGCAGCAGGTGTGGGTCGGCCCGTAATTGGTGACGGTCGCCGAGACGTCGCCGGTGTAGAACACCACATAGGCGTTGCTGACATTGGCGTTGCCGGTCTGGCTCATCGTGAACACGCCGCCCGGCTGATAGAGCTGCAGCGTCGGCCAGTTGGACGGCGCCGGCGTGCGGTTGTTGAGCAGCACCTGCTGGGTGGCCGTGGTGAGCATGAGCTGGCCCGGCACGTAGCCGTTCACGATCGCGACGGCGTGCGCGTCGGTCCAGAAATTTGCATCCACCACCCTGAACTGGTTGACGATGATGCTGTCAGGATCGATCCAGACGTCGGCATATTTGGCGACACCGCCGTTATAGCCGGTGATGTTCAGCACCAGCGGGATCGACGGGTTCGAACGGACCTGCTCGCCCCTGACGTTGATCGTGTCGGCCGCGAGGTCGAGCTCGCTCACGACGCTGACCCAGTTGATCGTCAGGTCGCCCGACGAGGTCATTTTCACGACGTCGCCGCTGATCCGGTCGAGCGAGATCGGGCCGGCCACATCGAAATGCGTGTCGCCATGCGCGGAGATCGATCCGCCGCGGAGCGAGCCGGTGTCGGACCTGACGTTGAGGTCGCCGGCATCATCAGGGATACCCGTCGTGGTGAGCTGGCTGAAGACGATGTCGTCCAGGGCATGCAGGGTCTGGGTGCCGCCGCTGATGGCGGTGCCGACGGTGATCCCTCCGGTCGTCGCGGTGACGTCGAGCGTGCCGCCCGCGTTGAGATTATCCCAATGGACGACGGTGCCGCTGAGGACGGCGTTGCCGGTCGAGGCCGTGAGATTGTGCCCGGTGTTGGTGCCCGCGGCGGTCAGCCTCGCCGAGCCATGGGCCGAGACCGAACCCAGCGTCGGCACGCCGCCCGACATCACCGTCTGCGCCAGGATGAAGCCGGTGTCGGCGGTGACGTTGATGTTGCCGACATCGCCGCTGCTGCCGGTGGCGGCCAGCGACTTGAACGTCACGTTCCCAGTCGCGTGGACCGTCTGCGAACCGCTGCTGTCGGCGGTGCCGATGACGATGCCGCCATTGTTCGCCACGGCGCGGAAAGATCCGCTCGCGCCGGTCGCCGTGCCCGCCAGCACCTGGTCGAGCGTCAAGCCGCCGGTGCCGATAATGTCCACGCTTCCCTTCACCGCGGACAGCAAGCTCACCTCGGTGTCGGTGAGAACATTGACGTAGATGTCGCCGGCGCCCGCGCTCGCCGACAGACGCGCGGCACTGAGGTTGAACCGGCCGGCCGCGTTGCCGATACCGTTCGATGCGCTCAGCGAGAGCTCCGCGCCCGCGCCGGAGGCGATGAACTTGGTCTGGCCGTCGCCATTGTCGATGATCGCGCCAAGCGAGGCGACACCGCCGGCGGTGACGATGATCGACGGGGTGTTCGAGGCGGCCGCGTAGGATAGCGACGAATTCAGCTGGCCGATCGTCGCATCGGCCGTGGTGGTCACCGAGATCAACCCGGCCGCATTGATGGCCGAATAGGCGCCCATCGACAGGGTGGAAGCCACCAGCGTCACGCCTTCCGAGCTGCTGGTCGCGACCACCGGCGCCGCGCTGGTGCCGGCCGCGAAGGTGATGCCGCGGTTGGCGAGCAGCTGCATCAGGCCGTCACTGGTGATGCCAGTGTTGATGGTGAGTGCGCCGCGCGCCACGTTCAGCGTCAACGCGCCGCCGGCCGTCAGCGCGCCATAGGGACCGCTCGTGCCGACCGCGAGATCGCCCGTCACCGCGAGGATGCTGAGATCGCCGACCGCAGAGCCTGTAACCGCGCCGGAGATGTTCACCTGCAGCGGCTGGAACGTCGAGCCGTTGAAGCCGATGCTGCCGCCGGCGCGCAGGTCGAGGTCCGAGCCCAGAATGTGGATTGCCGACCGGTCGGTAAAGCCGGCTTCGGCGTAGATGCTGCCGGCCGCGGCCAGTTGGATATCGTTGCCGGCGGCGATGTTGCCGAGGACGAGATCGCCGGTGGTCTGCCTGATATAGATGCCCTGCCCCGACGAGACCTGGTCGAGCTGATCGTTGGACGGATCGGCGAAGGCGATCTGGAGCGCGTTCGGGTTGGTCGCGGGGTTGCTTCCGGCCGTTCCCGACGGGGCACCGATATTGCCGTGCTCGGCGATCAGGGTCAGGTTGGCAATGTCGCCGGAGATCACGGGCACGCCGGCCACGCCGGCGGTGATGCCGTTCACCGCGTGGAGCTTGACGTCGCCGCGGCCGGTCACCGCGATGCCGTCGGCCTGCGCCGCAGCGATCGGGCCGTAGTTCGCGGTGACGCCGCCGAGCGTGAGGCCGTTCTTGCTGCCGAGATAGACATTGGACAGCGCCTTGGCCGAAATCGCGATCGGGTTGTCGACGACGACGAGGTTCTGCTGCGACAGGCTGACCGTATAGGTCGTGACATGGGTGGTCGGGTCCGTGGTCGCGCTGACCGTGAGTTGGCCGGGGCCGGCCGACGCGAGCAATGCCTTCTGCTCATTCGACAGCGTCGAGGAATCGGCGCTTGTGAACGAGAACATTTGGGGCGCGGCCGAATTGCCGACCGAGCCGCGCGGCGCGTAGAGCATGATCTGGTTGGCGCTGATATTGGCCATGACGTTGTCGTCGATCGGCGGCGGCGTTGCGCCGATGGCGGACGAAGAGACCGTGTAGGCGAGCTGGTCGTGCGTCCAGTTCGAGCCCGCGGTGATGATGCTGTAGACCCGCTCGGTCGACGCGAGCGTGTAGTTGTAGCTCGCGCTATAGCTGTTCAGCGCCGCCTGCAGCGCAGCGTTGGTCGGCAGGCGCTGATCGGCCGCCGCCACGCCCTGGAACAGACTGGTGAACAGGCCCGACGACAGCGTGCTGCCGAACACCGTCCCCAGCGCATCCGCAGGAGCGCTTCCGAGCAACGTCGTCAACCCGCTCTGGAGCTCAGCCGTCGAGATCTTGCCGAGCAGGAACTGATCCTTCAGGAACCTGGTCGTGGCCTCGACCTTCATTTGTGTTGTCGAGACGTTCGCCGGGTCGATGCCGAGCTTGGCAGCCACCTGCGCCCGCAGCACCGTCAGGCCTACCGAGGTCGGGTTGTAGGTGTCGTTGGCAAAGGCGATGTTCTTGAGCTGGAAGTAGTCGTTGTAGGCCGCCGTCACCATGGACTGGTAGCTGTTGACGGCGGCTGTGGCCGGGTTGCCGTTGAGCAAATTGAGGTTGTCCCAGACCTGCTGGAGATGCGCGCTTTCCGCGGCGGAGATACCAACGGTCGCACGGCCGTTCAGGATGCTGGCCTGGTTGCCGTCGGAACCGGCCGCCGCCAGGAAGACCGGACCGCCGGTCGACTGGATCGTGCCGATCCGCAAATCGCCCTTGGACTGGACGATATAAGTGCCGCCGGCCGAAGCGCTGTCGAGAACGCCGCCATCGACGGTGCCGTCGGACTGCGTCGTGCCCGTCGCCTGGATCACCAGCGGCTTGATGTTGGTCAGCGTGGTCGCACCATTGACGACGCTGCTCGTGGCGCCGATCGCGCCGGCGCTGGAGTCGATCTCGATATTCTTGCCGATCACGACGGGGGTGGCGGCGTCATAAGCACCAGCCGAGTTGATGTCACCGGTTGCCGAGATGGAGACGCTGCCCTGCGGCGCACGGCCGGAGACACCCGAGGCGACGGCGACCTGGTTGATCGAGAGCGAGCCGACAGCCGCGACCGCGATGTCGCGATCAATCGAGGTGGCGGTCAGATTGCCGCCATAGACCTGCACTTGAACCGGAACGCCGTTCGCACCGAGCGAACCAATGCCACCATCGCCCTGCAGCGTCACGTTCTTGCCCGAGATCATCGGGTTGTTGGCGCTCGGACCGGACGTGATGGCGGAATTGACGCCGATGGCCCGCACAGTCGTATCACCGGACAGGTTGTTGATCGGGCCGTTGATGACGATGCCGGAGTTCGAACTGACATTGACGGTGCTGACGCCCCCGCCGCTGAACTGGATGTTGATCGGATTCGACGCCTTGACCGTGTTGGTCAGCGTCAGGGTCAGGTGATCGTAGATCTGCTGAAACCAGTCGAAATGTGCGTCCGCACCGCAGCACAGGCCGGCCGACGTGTTGTAGCCGGCGTTATGATAGCTGCCGGTCGCGGTGACGACTTCCTGAAAGTTGGCGGTCTGTAATTGGCCGGTGTTGCCGCCACCGCCGGTGGCCTGCATCACGTTCTCGACCAGGCTGACGGTGCGGGTCCAGTTGTCTCCGGACGCGTTCGGCGTGTAGTGCCAGCCATAGTCGAACTGCGTGCTGGTGGTCGGACGATCCAGCGTCGCCGTATCGACCCACTGGTAGTACATGTTTGGCTTCACGGCGTACTGGATGCCTGCCGTGCCGCTGAGGCCGGCCAGCATCGAGTCGGTGAACTGGCTCGCATTGACGCCATTCGTCCGATACGTCGACACCTGCTGGCCGCCCGACGCGGACGGATTGTAGACGTACCACGTCGTCTGCTGCTGCAGCTGATCGACGATCTGGATCACGCTCGGCGCGCTGACGCCGGTGTTGATGGTGTTGGTGACGAGCTGGAGCCCGGTCGTGTTGTTGACCGTGATCGACCCGGCGCCACCCTTGACCGCGATCGTGCCCTGAGCGGTGCCGTCGGTCGAGGTCGAGATGATCTTGCCGTTCAGATAGACGTAGCCGCCCGAGCCCTGCACCACGCCGTTCACCATGATCTGGTCGGTGAGTGCATTGTACTTCACGCCGATCTTGATATCGCTGGAGACCTGCGTCGTCGCAGCCGCCGTGATGTCGTAATAGCTGCCGTTCCGCGCATTGGCCTGGGCCTGGAGGAAGTCGGCTCCGTTGTTGCGGGACTTGAGGTCGTTGACGGCGGACAGCACCCCGCCACCGATATCGACCGAGTAATTGCTGCTCGTGCCGCTCTGGATCAGGCCGTTGACGTTGATGACCCCCGCCGAGATGATGATCGCCTGACCGAGGATGAAGGGCGCATTCGCAGGGTTCTGGAACCCCGAAGGCGTCGTGGACGCCCAGTTCGTGCTCGCGTTCGTGCTCGCAGTTCTTGGCGTGATCACGTCGTTCTGGATATTGACGACCTGGAAATAGGCCGAGCATCCCGAGCAATTGAACGGCGAGTAGTACGTCGCCGTGTGGTTGGTGGTGACGGTGTTGCCCTGGGCATCCGTCGAGGTCGTGGTGTAATCGTGGGTCGTGTTGCTGAAGACGCCCTGGCCGGCATAGGTATTTCTCTCCCACGGCGCAGTTGAGATCGGCTGGACCGTCGGGCCTTCCATTGCCGCGAGCGTGGCGGTGCTGCCGACGCTGCCGCCGCCTCCGTTGGGCGTGCCGTTGCCCATCGGCAGGAAGATCGCCGAATAGAGCGACAAGCCGTCATAATATGTCATCAGCATGCGGGCCGTGAAGACCGTGCTGTTGGCGGCCGTTTGCTGAACGCCGGTATTGCCGTCGACGCAGCAGTAATAGAAATACGGGTGATTGCCGCCTGCGCCGATATGCGGGCTGGTCGCGTAGTCGCCATAGGCGCCGAGATAGGTCGCCGCCGCCATCACCGCCGTCAGCGTGTCGTTGTCGGCCGGCTTGTACTCGACACCGGCCCATTGCGAGGTGACGTCGTGGTTGGAGTTGTAGAAGCTGCCGATGCCGCCGAGGAAGATGAACGAGCCGTTGGGCGCCACCATCTGGATGGTCGCTGCATTGAGCGACTGCGACGCGACGACGCTGCCGAGCTGGCTGGTGATCTTGAGGAGGCCGTTCTCGTTGGTGACGATGCCGTCGAAATAGATGTCGGGCTTGCGGGTCAGCTGGTTTCCATTGTCGTCGACGCCGAGCCCGGTGCTGGGATCCACGCGGTTGTAACTCGCCGAGATGTCGATGATCGGCGTCGCGCTCGGCGTGGCGGTGAAGGTCACGTTGGAATGCGAATCCGGGTCGACATGGTCGATCTGGCGGTAGGTGATGTTGCCGCCGGTCACGTTGGTGACGGTCAGGTTGGCGAAGTCCATGAAGTCGAGGCCGCGGTTCTCGACCTTGATCTTTGGCGAACTCAGTGCGGTGACGGACGGCGCTGTGTGACCGGCGAGACTGTTCCCGGTCAGCTTCTGCGCCAGGATCGAGACATTGCCCGCGGACACCAGCATGTCGCCGAACGCGAAGGCGTTGCCGCCGGCGTCGGAGGTATAAGGCGCCTGCTGGATCAACGCGTTGATCTGGCGCTGGATGTCACGGGTCGGATCGGCGCCCGACGGAGCCATCGTGGCGGGATGCGCGTTCGTCGACGTCGCGAGCTGGGTCCGGACCTGCGTATCAGTCAGGCCGGTCAGGGTGGCGAGTTGGTCGACGATGTTCTGGTAGGGATTGAAGCCGCCGACGATGGTGTACTGCACCGTCTGATGGTTCCAGCTTTTCACCGGGCTGAAATGATCGACGTCGGCGACGTATTCGAGCGTGGATGACAGCGACGAATACGGGCTCGTCGTGCTCAGGGTCGGCGCGCTTGCACCGAGCTCGATCAGGATGGTCAGGTCGTTGTTGATGCCCGCCACCACCAGGCCATTGAGCGCGACATCACCGGTTCCGCTGGTGTGGCTGTGATTGTCGCTGTTCTTGGCGCTGAAGATGTCCAGATACGGATTGTAATTGCTGCCGTTGCCGGTGGCGGTGACCTGCCCTTGCGTCGCGCCCAGATAGATGTCGCGGACGCCAAGCACGCGCGAGCCGTCGGAGAGCGTCAGGCTGCTGTCGCCGCCGGCATTGGCCGTGCCGCGGTAGAGAGCCGAGATCGGAATGGCGGTGTTGTTGTAGACGACGGTCGTCGCAGTGGCCTGAATGCTGCTGAACGTGATGGTATCGCCCGACATGCCGGCGAAGATATTGATGTCGCGCCAGGCCTGGATCGTCGTGCCGCTGTCGACGGTGACCTCCTGGTCCGCATGGACCCAGCTATTGGTGCTGGCGCCGACGCCGGCGATCGCGCCATAGAGGCTGGCATTGGCATAGTTGGAAGCCGACATTTTCGCCGCCGTGCCGACGAAGATCTTGCCGACGCTGAACAGCTCGCGGGCATGGATGTTGACCGCGAGCGTCGCGTTCGCCGTCATGTTGGACTCGGCACCCCCGCCGGCGAAGAAGGCGGCGGTGGCAAGACTTGCCGTGTCCACCGTGTTCAGCGTGTTGTAGGCCTCGATGTCGATCACGCCCGTCGCCGTGCGCGGATCGCCGTTGAGGCTCAGGATCGTCCCGGCGCCGATATTGGTGGTGACGTTCTGGGTGACGAAGGATTCGCTCAGCGCAGCCGCCCCTGCGAACGTACCGCCGGAGCCCGAACGTGCGCCGCCGCCGGCCTGGTTCACGATGTCGTTGGAGATGACGACGATATTGCCGCCATCGGTATTGATGATCAGATGCGTTCCGATCTCGGCCGTGGTGGTCGAGGTGACGTCGTTCCGCGCGCTGCCGCCCGAGACGCCGGCCGTGGACGCCTGGTAGGCATCGCCGTTGGCCGCATAATTCGTGGTGTGCGTGGCCTTGACGCTGAGACCGCCGAAATAGAGCGTGTCGTCGGTCGAGCCGCCGTCGAACCGCGCATTGGTGACCGCGGTCGAACTGGTGGTGGCGACCGCCGCCGCACCGGCATAGGTGCCGCCCGCCCCGACCGTCGCGTTGGAAACGTTGGTGTCCCTGCCGGTGGCGGTGATCTGGAGGATGCCGGTGTAGTCGGCATGGTTCAGCGTATCCATGTCGGCAGGTGCGCCCAGATAGGCATAGGTGTGCGCGTTCGACGACGTCTGCGCCACGGTCGCGCCCAGTGCCAGGAATCCGCTGGAAAGACCGGTCGCCTCGGCGTATTGGGCGCTGTCGTTCTCGGCAGCGATGGCCACGTCGGCGTTGGGAAGCCGGATCCCGGTTCCGCCATACGCGTTGACGGTCGCGTTCTCCGATGCCCTCGCCAAGCTGCCCTGTGCGCCGATCAGCGAACCGCCGCCGCCGGCGAGCGCCTTGGCCCAGGTCGTGGTGCCATAGATTGTCGTCGTGGTTCCGTCGGCATTGCTCTGCGTACCGATGATCGGGACGAGCGCCATCGCGGTCACGCCGAGCGCGCCGCCGGAGAAAATAGCGTTGTCGCCGACATCGGCAGTCACGGTGGCTCCGACGGTCGACTGCGCGATCGCGATACCGACGGCACCGCCACCGACCGAGACGCCAATCGCCTCGCTCGACAGATTGGGCGTGATTGACGCCGTCACCAGCGTGCCGACACCGGTCGCGGAGGTCGCGATCGAGGCGCCGGATCCGATCTCGGCGAGCACGCCCGAGTCTTCGTGGGCCTCTGCATCCGCGCCGACGCCGGCAACGATACCGCCGCCGAGAGCGGTTGCGGTCGTGCTCATTGTGCCCGCACCCGCGGCTCCAACCGCCAATGTCGAGGTGCTGACGGTGGCGCCGTTCAGGACACGCGCTGCGACCGAGCTGTTTCGGCTCGCCGTTGCGACCGATGCGCCGACCGCCACGGCACCGGCGCTAGCGCCGCCGGTGAAGACGACCTGGCTCGACGAATCCAGCGCCATGACGGCGGCGGCGCCCGTACCGGTGATCTGGCCCCCGAGCATGGCGACCACGGAATTGTTGACATTGCCGACCGCCACGGAGGCCTGGGCGCCGAAATAGAGCGCCGCGCCGCCGGCGATCGCCTCGGTGTCGATGGTCTTGCCGGCGTAAGGTCCGGTGCTGGCGTCCTTGACGACCGCCGCGACATTGACCGCGGTCGCCGAGACCGTCAGAGGCGTATCGGCGGCCACCAAATTGCCGGAGCCGTCGCGCCCGTAATCGCTCAAATTGGCGAGCACGGTGCTGTTGACGCTGGTGTAGCCGATGCCGGCCCCGATGCCGACATTCTTCGCGAAACCGGCGCCGAGCAGATACATCTTGGCCGCGTTTGCGCTGGTCGCGGTGACATTGACCTGCGTGCCGATGACGTTGCCGCCGGCGATCTGCGCGACGACGGCGTCGTTGCCGCCGCTCAGGACGCCGCTGACGTCGTAGGTCGAGGTGGCATTGGCATTGCTCGGATTGCCGGCCGTCCCGCTTCCGACGGCGTCGCCGCCATGCGTGGTGCTGGTTCTGGCGTTCACCGCCGCAATCGTGCCGTTGTTGCCCTGATTGAGCTGGCCGGTCTGCTGACCCTGGGTGTCGGTATCGGCTGTGTTCGTGCCGATGATGATGACGCCGACGGTCGCGCCGATGCCGACGCTGCCGCCGATGCCGGCGGTGACCGCGTAGGACAGCACTTCCTTGGTGCTGAGCGCGGCGACATTGATCGCACCGGACGAATTCAAGTTGCTGTTGCGGCTCTCGGCGATGGTCTGGCTCTTGAACGAGATCACGTTGGCGGCGGCGCCGACACCGACGCCAGCCCCGCTGGCGCCGACCGCGAGCGCACCTGCGATCTCCTTGATCGCCACGTCCTCGGTCGCGTTGATAGTGACCGCACCCGCCGCACCGCCTGTCACCGATTGCAGCGTGGTGTCATACACGCCGGCGATGGTGGTGTTGCTGGCGATCTCGATGTTCGCCATGCCCGCGATCGCCGCCGTTCCGGTCGAGAGCGCACCGCCGATCGCATAGGCCTCGAAGCGATTCTTGGTGTTGGCCTCGACGTCGAGCGCCCCGCTCAGATTGAGCGCGGTCGTGTGTGCGGCACCATTGCCCTGATAGTGGAACTCGTCGCCGACATAGGCCTCGGTCCGGTTCGAGGAGACCTGGACCAGGAATGCCGCGCCGATCGCGGCCTGGCTGCCATAGGCGCCGGAGCCGTTCGCGGAGAAGATGCCCGTGGTGTTGTTGGCGTTCACCGTCAGCGACGACGCCGTCAGCGCGCCCCCGTCGACATAGGCTTCCGTCGTCGCCTGGAAGACGTTCAACCCGACCGAGCCGGTGTTGAAGCCGATCGCGATCGAAGACGCATCCTGTTCGGCATTGGCCTTCACGGTGACGGCACCGACCGTCGCGCTTGACGACCGGATGCCGCCGACCGTGGCATTGGTGATGGTGGCGAAGGTCTCGCGCGACATCGTCGTCGAGACGATCGTCGCACCGCCCCCGCCGGTGCTGCCATAGGCGACGCCGGCTCCGAACGCTCCGGAATAGGAGAAGCTCGAGGCGGCGACCTCGATCTGCGGCTTGAGGGTCGACGACGTCAGGCGCGTGTCGATCGCCGCGCCGTCGATATAGGCCCGCGTCGCTCCGCTCATCACGTTGGTGATGGGGTTGATCATGATGGCGATGCCGCTGCTGGCGGCGACCGAAGCGACGTTGGTCACGACCGCCTGGTGCGAGCTCGCGACCACGCCGAGCCCACGCAGAACATCCTGGTTCTCGGAAAGGTCGGGCGTGGTGTCGGTCGGCGCCTGGGCCGCGCCGAGATCGAAGGCATGCACGAGCGTGCCGTTGTTCACCGACAGCGTATCGGTGGTGCTGGTGCCGAGCGCGTCGACCTTGGTGTTCGCCCCGGTGATATAGGCCGCGGTGGTGCCGGTGATCTGATTGGTCACCAGCGAGCCGGCGCCACCGGCCGCGCCCTTGCTGATCGAGACGGCGCCGGCGAACACGGCTGCCTTGTCGTTGTTGCCGGCGATCACCCCGACATTGTTGGTGGCGGTGACGTCGGCGCCGTTGATACCGTTGGTGCCGGCCGCCGTGATGCTGGCGGTGACGTTGGTTCCCATCAGATTGGTGGCGACCGAGCCAGCGAGACCGACCTGCGAGGACATCGCGATACCGACCGCGACGGTCGAGATGACAGCGTTCGAGTTCGCGCCGACCGCGACACTGCCCGAGGCGGTCAGCTTGGAGCCGGTCACCCCGGCGCTGACATTGTTGGCGATGCTGCTGTTGACGAGCGCCAGACCCGCGGCGCTGCCCTGCGTCGAGGCGCCTGCGACGGCGGCGGTCCCGGTGATGCTGGAATTGTCGGTCGCCGTCACCAGAATGCTCTTGGCCGTGATGGCCGATTGCGACGCGCTCGAAAGGTTGTTGCCGATGGCCGCCGAAACGGTATTGGCGATGCTGCTGATCGTCGTGCCGCCGACGCCCGCAAACTGCCCGGTCGCCAGGCCAAAGCCGATCGTGACCGACTGGATCTTCGAGGAATCGACCGCACTCACGCTGACATTGCCGTTGACGCCCGCCGTCAGCAGCACGTTGGCGATATAGGCCGAATGCGTCGTCGCGATGGTGTCGTACACCAGCGACGCCCCAACATTGTTCTTGCCGGCCTGGATCATGCCCGCAACGGAGATGATGCTGGCACCCGGCCCGTTGCCCGCACCGTCGTTGAGCGCGGCCGCGCTGAAGTCGATGCAATTCTGCCCGCCCGTGCCGCCGGCGACCGTGCAGGTGTCCGAGGCGAGATGGTTGTTGTTCGACTTCTTGACGAGGTTTCCGAGCGCGGTGTCGAGCGCCGACACGGCGCCGCTGTCCGCCAGCACCGTCACGCGTCCGACGTTGATGGTCACCGTCGCGCCGCTGTTGATGTAGGCGGTCGTGGTGGGCGAGATCTCGTTGACGACGATCGCGCCGGCAAGTCCGTTGGCGCTGGCCCCTCCCCCGCCCGAGGCCGCACCGGCCGCAATCACGCTGGCGCTGTCGGCCATCACCAGCAGGGTGTCGTAGTTCGAGAGGGCGGAGGTACGGATGTGCGCGTCGGTGGCATTGCCCCCCGTGGGATCGGCAATCGACGCATAGGTCAGCCCGATGCCGACGCCGACCTGGCCGCCCGATAGATAGAGCGAGCCGCCGCCGATCGCGATGTTCGTCGTCTGGTAGGCGTCGACCTCGAGCGCCCGGTTGACGCCGGTCGCCTGCCCCGTGATCGTCGAGCTCTCGATATAGGCGTTGGCGCTGTCGGTGATGATGCCGACCGAGGCCGACAGCGACGCCGAATTGGATCTCGATCCCGCCACGCCAAGAGCAACGACGGTTTCCGAGCCGCCATTTAGCGCTTGCACCGTCACCAAACTTTGGTCGTTCATGGTGGTGCCGTAGATATAGGCGAGCGTCGCGTTGTTCGACATCGCCGATGCGATCGCGCCGCCGATCGCAGCCCCGGTGGCGGACGCTCCGGCCAGATTGAGCGCCGCCGAGCCGGACCCATTGTTGAGCATGGTGTCGTTGAGCGCTTGAACGATCGTATTGGTCGTGACAGCGCTCGCCGTGGTGTATTTGTTGACCGTCGTGTTCCGGATATAGGCGCTGGTGCCGAGCGAGACGTCGCTCACCGACGAGCTGCCGGCGAGATCGAGGCTGAAGCCGCTGGTGCTCGATCCAGAGGTCGAACCGATCTTGCTTGCGGCCGTCGCCACGCCCCCGGCCCCTCCGGTCGAGGCCGCGCCGGCAGCTTCGGCCTTGTCGGAGAAGCTCGACGACGCCGGGTCGGAGACCGCGGCCGCGACGGCGGCCGCGGTGATGCGCCCCGAGGTGGTCGCGCTGAGCGTCAGGTTGTCGACGTTGACCGCTCCGCTCCCGCCACTGGTGCCGGCGAATGGATCGTTGGAGCTGAACACGCCGGGCCGGATATCGGAATGGTTGTCGCCGATATAGGCGGAGGTGTCGGTATTTGCGCCCAGATAGGCGACCGACAACCCGACCGCCGAACCGCCGCTGCCGTTAAAGCTCATCGCGCCGGACAGGGTCACGACCGACAGGTCCTGCTGCGCCAGGATGCCGACGGTCGGTGCATAGACGGTGGCCTGGCTTGAGATCGACGCGTGGGTCGTATTGTTCAGGAAACCGAGCGACGTGATGCCGTTCAGCGCCAGCGCGCCCGCCGCCTTGCCGGACGAGGGTGCGACAGCGACGAACTGGTCGGAGGTGATCGCGTTGACGGCGATGTCGTCCGCCGCGCGCAGCGTCGCGCGGTCGGAAACGCCCGCAATGGTGTTGGTGTTGAACTGGACGAGATTGAGCGCTCCGCCCACGGACGATCCGCCCGAGGTGTTGCCGAACAGGAAGCCGAGCGTGCCGACATTGCCGGCCGCGTCGATCGACGCCATGGTCGTGGTCGCCGCGATCTGGATGCTGGTGTCGTAGGTATGGACGTCACCGTTGTTGACCGTCGCGGACCAGCTGCTGCCGCAGGCCGCGGTGGTGCAAGTCGCGGTCAGACTGGCGCTGCCGGCCACCCAGGCCGTCGTGTTGTTGTTGACGACGAAATGGTTCATCGAGCCGGCGAGGCCGATCGTGTCGCCAGCGTCGGCAGTAGCGTTGGCATAGCTCGTCAGGATATTGCCGCCAACGCCGAGATTGCCGTTGAGATGGCCGAGGACCTCTGTCAGTCCGTCCCACTTCAGCCAGGTATTGGTGATCGGCATCGAGGTGGTGGCGTCAACGGCGATGTTGGCCGCGTTGACGGTGGTGCCGCTGCCGATATAGGCGTTGGAATTGTGGTTGAAATTGCCCCAGGCGACCGCCGCGCTGATCGCGACGCCCTCGCCGCTGGTAACGTCCTTGGTGATCGCGGAAGCCGTCGCATTGCTGCGCACGCCCCGATCGATGAGAGTGCTAACGACCGCGACGTTGCCGCTGACATAAAGGCTCGGCGCGCCGCCGCTCGGATTCTGGCCGATCGATGCCGTCGCGTTTTCAGTGCTGTTGGCCAGCGACAGCGCACCGGCGGCCTTGAAATTGAAGTTCACCGGCATCAGCGAGACCATCTGCTGAGCCATCATCCCCGTCAGGCTGGGGCTGGAGACCAAAAACTCCTGGATCGCGCCGACCAGGGCCGGCGTGCCGACAATGGTCGACGCCATGGTCGAGTTGCTCGTCGTGTTCGAGGTCGCCTCGACCAGAACTGAGCCGTTCATCCGCGACGACGCGCTAGTGCCCAGCGACGAGCCGAGCTTCGCGGTTGCGGACGTGGTGACGTCGCTGATCGCAAGCGCCCCGCCAACACCACCGCTGGCGGTCGGCGTGCTCAGCGCAACCGACGTGGCGCCGGTCGAGAACGAGTTGTTGTTGATCGCCCGCACTGTCAGCGAGTTGCCGGATGCATTCACGGTGCCGACGGCAAGGTTCGCGCCGGTCGCGACATTGGCCGTGGTCGAGACCGAACCGGTGGAATAGGCCACCGTCTCGACGAATTGCGCGCTGGAGGTCGCTGCGACCGCGGTGACGGCCAAATTTGCATCGTTGATGGCGTGGATGCCGAGGTTGCCGCCTGCGTTGATCGTGGCGCCGGAGGCAACATTGGTGCTGACATTGCCGTCGATCTTGCCGACGACAGCGGCGGCGCCGATCGGCGAGCCGCCGATCAAGGTGCTCGCAATCGCCGGATCCTGCGCGGTCTCCGAACCATGCGAGGCGATGGAGACGTTGCCGGTGCCGTTGATGTTGGCGTTGCCGTTGATATTGACCGTCGCGGTGGCGCTCGCGGCCACGTAGCCGCCGTTGATGCCGAGCATCGAGGCCGCGAGCGTGGTGCCCACCAGCGTAAAGAGGCCAGGGACCGAGCTCGTGAAGCTGGACGACGCCGTCGAGACCGATGCGATCGTGATGTCACCGCCGGTGATCCGGCCGTCGACCGCAATTCCCGAGGTCGCAGTGGCTTGGCCGGACAGCTTGCTGTCGCTCGCCGTCGCCGCGAGCGTCACATTGCCGCTGGTGTAATGCGTGCTGGCGGAGTTGACGGCCTGCGCGAGAATTTGCGCACCGTTCTGGATATCGATTATCCGCGCCTCTATCCGGATGTCGTTGGCATTGCCCGTCGAATAACCATTGGCATCGAGACGACGGGTATCGACCACCGCGTGGGCCGCCAGCGTGACCGAGTTGTCTGCCTGGATAAGGTAGGTGGCGCCGGCGCTGAGCCCGTTGATCGCCGCCGCGACCGAGCTGTTCGACAGCGTCACGCCGATATCGCCCTGAGCGGCATCACCAACGACGAGATCCGTCGGATCGATCAGCAGCGTGCCGGCCTTGCCGTTAGCCGCGCCAAGATCGACCTTGATGCCCTGGCCGATATCGATGACGCCATTCGCGCTGAAATCGACGAGGCCCGCATTGCCGATCTTTGCGCTCGCGTTGAACCTTGCCCCGCCCGTCACGGTCAGATTTTGCGCCGCCTTCAGACGGATCTCGCCGGCATCGCCGGTCTTACTGGCAATGTTCAGCCGGGCGTTCTTGCCGACCTCGATATTGTTGCCGGCCTGCACAGTGATGTTGCTCGGCGTCGAGGACTTGCTGCGTGCGGTCAGCCGACCGTTGACGCGCGCATTGTTGACGGCGCCGATATGGATCGAACCGTTGCTGACGGTGATCGCGCTGGCGCTGCGCAGCCCCTTGGAATTCACGGATGCCGCGAACTTCGCGGCGTGGTCGAGATTGGCGATGTCGCGCTGGGTCGCGCCGCCGACAAAAACGTTCTGTCCGGTCAGGCGAACGCCATCCTGGGCATTGACCCGGCCATAGATGCGGATGTTGCCGTCCGGCGAGACCGGGAACGAGCCCGCCATCAGATTGCCGACGGCCGTGCCGTTGATCGCACCTCCCGGACCGATCAGGCTGTCGGTGAACTCACGCGTCGGCGTCGAGACGTTGAGGCTCCCGACATTGACCACGCCGCTGCGGCCGACCACGAACCCCTTGGGATCGGCGAAGTAGACGTTGCCGCCGATCGAGCCGTTCATGTAGGAGTTCAGCGTGCCGTTGACGTAGACCGGCGCGTCGCGAACGATGTTGACGAGGTTTTGCGTGCCCGTCGGCAGTTGCAGATTGACGGTGTTGCCCTGCCCGACGCTGAATTGCGAGAACGAGTTGAAGGCGTTGTTGCCCGAGACCGTCGACGTCGTGACGTTGGTGACGCTGCCGGAGGTCTGGAGGCTCGTTCCAGTCCGTCCATCGGGAACGATCACGTTCGCCGTCTGCGCCTGAACGCGGACGCCGTAGACCGGCAGGAACACCATCTGCATCGCACACAGCAGCGACATCGAACGAAACCGCGCCAGCCGGCGCAGCGTCGTCGGTTCGTCATTGTCCCGCGCCGCGGACGGTCCGGGCATGTCAGATCCTCTTCATCGGCATAGGCGCCGATCCACAACCAGGTGGGAGAATGTGCGATCCAGGCATCAGAACTGGCCGGGCGGCAGCTTGAAGATGTCGGGGCTCTTGGCGTCGGCCACATAGAACAGCAGCAGGCTGGTCGGCGTCAGCACACGCTGGTTGTTCTCCTTGTTCTCGAAGGTGCCCTGGAGCAGCAGGATCACCGAGCGGTCCTTGGCGTCGCTGCCCCGGAACATCACGATGCCGCCGGCGACGGGCATGTTGACGGCGATGGAATCGGGCTTGAAGCCTTCACCCATGAAATGGGCGCGCAGGATGTTGGCGTTGGAGAAAAGCTTCTCCGCCGTCATCGCCGCGTCGGTCCCCTTCGACCAGACCGCGCCGACCTGGATCAGCGACTTCGACTTGTAGCCGAACACGTAGGAGAGCTCGGCGGTGCCGCCGTTCGGCAGCAGGTCGGGAGCCGAATACAGCAGGCTGTGCGTCAGCTCGGACGCATTGTCCTGTGACTTGATGGCGTCGGGCCTGGCGTTGAAATCCTTCGTCATCGCCGCGCGCACGTCGGCCTCGTTCATGCCGAACTTGGCGGAGCGGAAGCCGTCGATCGCCTTGGTCTTGTCGTCGGCGGCCGGTGTCTCGGCCGAATTCGCTCCGGCGGCGACGGGCGTGCCGGCTGCAGCGGGAGCGCCGGCCGCGGCGGCTCTCGGTGCCGGCGCAGCCTTCTGCTTTGATACGGCGCCCTGTGCCGCGAGCGGTCCGGCTGCAATGGAGGTGAGCAGGCCGACGACAGCCGGAATGAGATAGATTTTGCGCATCGAAAACCTTTGAAACAAGCCTGAAACATCGCTTTCCAAAAATCGGCGGCTGCGAAATCGCCTTCCCCCGCACCGTCCTCGCAACCGAGACGGAAAATGCTGCAACGCGAAGGCGTTACAAGGCGTCACGAAGAAGACAGCGTTCGAAACAGCGACTCTTTGGCAACGTAGGAATACGGTATCGGGCTGCCAAACGCTGCGAATGAGCATTCATAAGCGCATTTTTTCATCAATTGTGGATGCCGGCCGTTCGCGCTAATCATCCGCTCCGGGGCAAGCCATCATGCGAAGAGTTTCATGACCGAACGGCCTTCCGCACTCGCGGTGGATCGCCGCGGCTTCATTCGGCTTGCGGGCGCAACCGCCGCAGGATGGGTCGCGCTCGGCGCAACGTCGGATCGCGTGCGGATCGTCGCATCGTTGACCGCATTGCCGCTCGACGACGAACTGACCCGAAGGAGCATGATCGACAGCGCGACATCCCGCCTCGGCGGCCTCATCGTCGGCTTGAGGCAGCGCGGCTGGGTCGAAGGCGTCAACTTCCGCCTCGAGCTCCGTTCGAGCTTCGGTGCACCGGGGCGGATGAAGGCGGCGATTCAGGAATTGCTGGAGCTCAAGCCGGACGTGATTCTGACAGGGTCGACGGTCGAAACCGCGGCGGTTCTTGCCGCCACCAAGACCATTCCGATCGTGTTCGCGACCGCCAACGATCCCGTCGGCAATGGCTTCGTCCAGAGCCTTGCCCATCCCGGCGGCAACGTGACGGGCTTCACCAGCAGCACCGCCGAGATGGGCGGCAAATGGCTTCAGCTCGTCCGTGAGGCGGTGCCGGATATTGCCCGCGCAGGAGCCCTGTACAACCCGTCGACCACACCGCGGGCGGGACGTTTCTTCCTCGACTCGATCGAGCAGGAGGCCACCGAGTGCGGCGTATCCGTCATCCCCGTCCCGATCGACGCACCTGCGGACATCGACGAGGCCTTCAGGCGCTTCGCCGAACAGCCGAAGGGGGCGATGATTGCGCTGGTCGACAGCTTCCTCGTCGTCAACCGGCAGGCCGTCGTTGCGGCGGCCGCCAAATATCGCGTGCCCACGATCTATCCGTTCCATTACTTCATGGATGCCGGCGGATTGATGAGTTACGGGCCGACGCTGGAAGTGCGCTCGGCCGATTACGTCGATCTGATCCTGCGCGGCACCAAGGCCGGCGATCTTCCGGTGCAGTCGCCGCGGAAATACGAGCTCCTGATCAACCGCACGGTCGCCCGAACGCTGGGATTGAGCATTCCCTTCACGCTGCTGGCGCGCGCCGACGAGATCCGCGAGTGAACGAGGCCGTCGACCAGGGACCTGTGCGGACGCCTCCCGGCCGGCTGTTCCGCAAATATCTCTACTCGATCGTCGCCCTCGCCTTTGCCGCGCTCGCCATCAGCACCGGCTTCGACGTCTGGTTCTCCTATCGCGAGCAGAAGCAGCTTCTGGCGGCAACCCAGCGCGAACAGGCCGCCTCCGCGGCGATCCAGATCGGCCAATTCATCGGCCAGATCGAAAGCCAGATCAGATGGCTCGCACGCCTGCCGCCGGAGCTGTCGACCAACGAAGACCAGCGCCTGAACGCCATCCGCCTGCTGCGCCTGTCGCCCGCCATCGCGGAAATCGCCGAGCTCGATTCGCAGGGGATCGAGCGGGTGCGCGTGTCCCGCCGTGTGGCGGACAGGATCGGCAGCAAGGCCGACCTCTCGGCGTCGCCGGCCTTCCGCGGCGCCAACGATAGCCGGGCCTATTACGGGCCGGTCTACTTCTTCGGCGACACCGAACCGTACATGACGCTTGCGACGCGCGGCACCGGCCGCAATCCGGATGTGATCGTCGCCGAGGTCAATTTGCGTTTCATCTGGGACCTCGTCACGGGGATCAGGGTCGGCAACACCGGCAAGGCCTACGTGGTCGACCGCATGGGCGTCCTGATCGCGCATCCCGATTTGTGGCGGGCCCTTCAGCGCAGCGATCTCTCGGGGCACGCCGACGTCCGCGCCGCACTCGACGGCGTGGGGCCGCCCTCCGGCGGGCTGGTCAAGGAGGATCTGACCGGCCAGCGCGTGCTGTCGACCTATGCAACGGTCCCCTCGCTCGGCTGGCTGGTCTTCGTCGAGCTGCCGCTCAGCGAGGCCTATGCGCCGATCTATGCGTCGATCAGCCGTTCGACCTTTCTCCTCGTCGTCCTGCTCGCCGGTGCGGTACTGGTCTCGCTCTTTCTCAGCCGGCGCATGACCGGGCCGATCCAGCTCCTGACGCAGGGCGCGCGGCGGATCGGGAGCGGCGATCTCGGCCTGCGGCTCGCGATCAAGACCGGCGACGAGCTGGAGGCGCTCGGCGACCAGTTCAACCGGATGGCCGCGCAGCTGCGCTATTCCTATGCGACGCTCGAACGCAAGGTGGTCGAGCGCACCTCCGAACTGGAGAAAGCGCGCGATCAGGCCCTCGCCGAGCACGACGCCGCCGAGCGCGCGCGCAGCGCGGCGGTGGCGGCCAACGAGACCAAATCGCGTTTCCTCGCCGTCGTCAGCCACGAGTTGCGCACGCCGCTGAACGGCGTCATGGGCGTGCTGCAGCTGCTCGACGACGGCAGCCTTGGCGAAGCGCAGCGGCGCCATCTCACCACCGCAGCCGCATCCGGCGAGACGCTGATAGCGCTGGTCGATGCCATCCTGGAATATGCGCGCCTGGAGGCCAGCACCGAGGCGCTGGAGCCGCGCAGCTTCCGCCTCGACCAGCTGATCGAAACGGCCGCCGACCTGATGCGTCCCCAGGCCTTCGGCAAGGGACTGACCTTCGACGTCGCCTGCGATGCCTCGGTCCACACCTCCGTGCACGGCGACCCCGTCAGGCTCAATCGCATCCTGCTCAACCTGATCGGCAATGCCATCAAGTTCACGCCGTCGGGCGGGATCGCCGTGAACGCGGCCGCCGATCGGCAGGCCGGCCATATCCTGCTGCGCATCACGGTCCGCGACACCGGCATCGGCATCGCCCCCGACATGCACGAGCGGATCTTCGAGGATTTCGTCCAGGCGGACGACAGCATCGCGCGGCGGTTCGGCGGCACCGGCCTCGGCCTTGCGATCGCGCGGCGCCTCAGCCGCCTGATGCAAGGCGAGCTGACCGTCGAGAGCACGCCGGGCACGGGCAGCACGTTCACGTTCGAGGTGCCGCTCGCCCTTGCCGCGAGCGGCGTCGCATCAGGCGCGCTTCCGCCGCCGTCGCGGCCGCTCCGCGTGTTGCTGGTCGACGACGATCCGGTCAATCGCGAGGTCGGCGAAGCGATTCTGAACCGGCTCGGCCATCATGCCACGATCGCCACGGACGGCGCATCGGCCGTTGCGCTCGCCCGTGATCAATCATTCGACGTCATCCTGATGGATCTGCACATGCCCGACATGGACGGCGTCGAGGCGGCGTCGCGGATCGGCAAGCTCGGCCTGCCGAGGGTGCCGCGCATCATCGCCGTGACCGCCGACGTTTCCTCCAGTGCCCGCGAGCGGCTCGCGGGCGCTGGCATTGTTCAAATGGTCAGCAAGCCGATCCTGGTCAATGCGCTCCGCGAGGCGATCGAGAACGACCCCGGCGTCGAGCCGGCCGCAGCGCAACTCGCCGCGGGCGCGATCATCGACCGGCACTATCTCGACGACCAAAAGGAGTTGCTCGGCGCCGCGCAGATCGCAAAACTGCATCATCTGCTGCAGGAGACCAGCGACAAGCTGATCGAGGACATTGCCACGGCCGCGGCGGCCGGCGATCGCAGGCAACTTGCGCGGCTCACGCACCAGCTCGGCAGCGCCGCCGGCGCGCTCGGCCTCGTTCGCCTGTTCGAGCGCTGCCGCGAGGTCGAGCTTGCGTCCTCCTCGATGTCGCCTGCCGAATGCAAGGATGCCGCCCGCGAGCTTGCTGCGCTTCAAAAGTCATCGATGAACGCGCTGAACGATCTGCTCCGGCCGTTGGAACAACCGTCGATCAAGTGAGATGCGACCTCGTCAACGCGGATGCGCCGCCGACATCAGGTGATCGACATCGGCCGCGACGCGTTTCTCGAGGAAGCCCATGACCGCCTTGATGCGGGCGATGTGGAGAAGGTCCTCGTGGACAGAAATCCAGATGTCGCGGACGGAAAAATAGCTCGGCAGTATCGGGCGCAGATCCTTGTTGTGAGCCGCCACGTAGGACGGCAGCATGGCGATGCCGAGGCCGTTCGATGCCGCCATATATTGCGAGACCAGGCTGGTGCTGCGAAACACGACATGGGCCGGCCGCAGGATATCGGACAGCCAGCGGTTTTCCTTGATGTGGATGTGCTCGTCGATGAAATCGATGAAGGCGTGGTTGTCGAGGTCCTTCAGATCGGACGGGACTCCCGCGCGCTGCAAATAGGCATTGGAGGCGTAAAGAAATATCCGGAACTCGCCGATCTTCTTGACCGAGAGCCGCCTTCCCTTCGGTCGGAAGAAGCTGATGAAGATGTCGGCCTCACGGCGCGTCATGTCGAGCAGGCGTGTATCGGTAATCAGCTCGACCTGAATCGAGGGCCACGCCTTGCTGAACGCGGCCATGCAGCTCGTCAGGTACATGCTGCCGATGCCTTCCATGGCGGCAATTCGCACCGCTCCAGCGGCATCCGCCTTCTCGGACCCAACCACCGTCTCGATGATGGCGTTGGCGTTGTTCTCCATGCCCTCGGCGAACTGAAGCAGCCGTAGGCCCGCTTCGGTCAGGGCAAAGCCGGCCTTACTGCGCTTGAAGAGGGTGGTGTTGAGGCTGCGTTCGAGCTCCCTCACCCGCCGGCTGACGGTGGTGTGGTCGACCTTCAGCTTCTGGCCGGCGCGAACCAGATTGCGGGTGCGCGCGACCTCCAGGAAGAAGATCACGTCGTCCCAATTGTAGCGCAGCGTTCGCGCAGCCTTCGCCATCTCGGCCGTCCTGATATGCCCGTTCGCGAGCTTCGGCATCTAACACTCGCCAGTTTCGGGCATATCAGCAGGCCCGGCAATCGTCAGGCGGCAATGATCGGAGCGTAGGTCTCGACCAGCCGGTTGGCGAACATGTCGACCTTCGGGATCATCAGCTTTTGCCGGCAGACCGCCAGGTCGATATGTTTGGGCATCACGGCGCCAAGCCTGAGGGCGCGCGGCGCGACCACGTTGATGTCCCAAAGCGGAAAGCCGGTCGGCGGAATCACGAGGCTGCCGCCCGGATAGGGCGAATCGACGCGGTTAGCCAGCACCACCGCCACCCGATTGTCCTCGGCTCTCGGGATCGCCAGCAACTCCCGTTCGAACGGCTCGCGCAGCGAGGCCGGCCACAGGATGATGTCCGCGGCCGCGATGCCGAGGCAACGCGACACCTCAGGGAATACGGCGTCATAGCCGGACATGACACCTATCCGGCCGAACGGCGTCTCGAACACCGGATAGTCGTCGCCCGCTTTCGCCCATTTACGCTCCTCGGCCGTCAGGTGAGTCTTGCGATATTTCCCGACCTCCTTGCCGTCGGGCCCGATCAGGAACGTCGTGACATATAGCCCCGCTGCGGCCCGCTCCACGGTGGGCAATGCGATCAGGCACTGATAGCGGGACGCGATCGCGCTTGTCTTTGCCAGCAACATCGCCGTCTGGTCGGCCAGGGCCGCGGCCTCCGCTGCATTCGGAATGGCGGACGGACAGAACGCATATTCCGGCAGCGTGAGGACCTTGATGCCCAGCTTCGCCGCGTGGTCGACCATGTCGAACACGTCTTCGGGCGGGCTGTCCTTGGTCACGTGCATCTGCACCGCCGCCACCTTCGCGACGGATTTCGCCGGGATCAGCGGCTGCTCGGCGATCCGGTAAACCGGCGTCTTCTCGTATGGCAGCGCCATCAGGCCGTAGGTCTCGGGACGGCGGTCGGCGATCTTGTCATTCGCCGCGTAGATCGACTTGTCGTGCGCGGCGTCGAGATCGATGTCAGCAATGGCCATGCCGTGCGTATCGTAAGGCACCTTCGACAGCACGCGTCCCTTGGGGTCGACGATCATGCTGCCGCCGGGATAGTAGATCGAGCGTTCATAGCCGGCCTTGGTGGCCGCGACGAGCCACATGCCGTTCTCGTAGCTGCGGGCCGGACCCCACATGTCCGCCTGGTCCATGGCAAAGAAGTTCGCCATGTCGACGATCACTTCCGCGCCCTGCATCGCCATCGCGCGGAAGATCTCGGGAATGCGGCCATCGAAGCAGATCAGCAGGCCGATCCTGCCGAGATCGGTATCCACCACCGGGCAGCCGCGCTCGCCGAACGCAAACCAGTTCTGATCGTGGGTCGCGAGGAACTGCTTGTGGTAGTGGCAGACGGTCTCGCCATTCCTGCCGAACATGATGCCTGTGTTGAAGATCTTCTCCTTGGCGGGATCCCACTCGGTGACGCCGCTGGCAATGTAGATGCGGTGCTTCCTGGCGAGTGCGGACAGCGCCGTGACAAACGGTCCATCCGACATCGTTTCGGCGAGCTCGCGGCAGTGGTCGACGGAATCGAACAGATAGCCGGTGTCCATGCATTCGGGGAACACCACCAGTTCGGCCCCCTGCCTTACGGCCTCCTGGACATATTGCGTGACAAGCGCGATGTTGTGGTCGAAATCCCCCAGACGGGCGAGCGTCTGGACGGCGGCAGCGCGGAAACGGCGCTTCGTCATGTTGGTCTCCATCTTTCGAAAGTTGATCGACTTAATCTCGCTTGACCTCGCGCCAGAAGCGGTCGAGGCAATGGCGTTTCAGGGTGATGAACCCCTCGCCGGTGGTGACGTCGAGGTCGCGCGGCCACGGCAGATCCACCGGAACGATCTCCGCGACCCGCGTCGGCCGGCGCGTCAATAGCACGACCTGGTCGGCGAGCTGGATGGCTTCCTCGAGATCGTGTGACACCAGCAGCATCGTGGTCTTCAGCTTCATGAAGATGTGCTGGAGCCGTTCCCGCATGAACAGCGTCATCTCGTAGTCAAGCGCGGAGAAGGGCTCGTCGAGGAACAGCACTTCAGGCTCGGTCACCAGCGCGCGCAGGATAGAAACCGTCTGCTGCTGTCCTCCGGACAGCGTGTAGGGATAGGCGTTGAGGTCGAACGGCACGTCGAAATCAGCGAGCAGCTTCTCGACGCGACGGCCCCTCTCCTTGCGGTCCACGCCGATCACCTTGAGCGGATAGTGGATGTTGTCGATCGCGCGCATCCAGGGAAACAGCGCCTCCCTGTAGTTCTGGAATACGTACGATATCCGGGTGTCCCGGATGGTCTGGCCGTCGTAAAGCACCTCACCCGCATCCATCGGCATCAGGCCGGAGATCATGTTGATGAAGGTGCTCTTGCCGCAACCATTCGGGCCGAACACCGAGATGAACTTCCCCATCGGCAGGTCGATCGAGAAGTCTTCATAGATCGTGGTGCCCTGGAATTTCTTGCTGAGCCCACGCACCGTGACGTAGGCCTGCCGCGGCTTGGCCGACGGAACAGGTGACGCACCCTCGGCGGCCGTCCGGTCCACGACACGCATCGCAGTCACATTACCCATCGGATGATCCAATCAATTTCCGAGATCAGACTTGGCGAGAATCTTGTCCTTGACGTTGATCGGGCCGGCCACGACGCCCTCCTTGATGAAGACATCGACCAGCGCCTGATACGACTTCAGGTCGACGTCGTTCAGGTCCTTGAAGCCGCGCAGATAGGGCTGCGCCAGGAGTTCGAGCTGGTCCTCCTTGATGGGTGTGTACTTGGTGAGGATCGGCTTGTACTTCTTGAAGTCGGCGTTCACGAGGTCGGTCGCCTCGTCGATCGCGGCAACGACTTTGCGCGCAACGTCGGGTCGTTCCTTCAGGAACTTCGTGGTCATCAACGAAGCTCCGGAATAGAAGGGATCGGCTATCACGTGCGCGACCGGATTGCTCATGGCGCGAACCGCCTTGCCGGAGGCGACGGCGATCGACCCGACCGGCTCGAGCGACAATGTCGCATCCACCGTCCCGCCGACGACGGCAGGCACCTGCATGGCGACGGCAAGGTCGACCAGCTTGACGTCGGTATCGGGATCGAGCCCCGCCGAGCGGACCATGTGGCGCGAGATGGTACGCCACTGAATGCCCGGAACATGACCTAGCGACTTGCCTTTCAGATCGGCAAAGCTCTTAATCGGGCTGTCCGGCTTGACGATCAGTCCGTCATTGATGCGATCGACGGCGATGCCCCCGCCCTGCAGGCCGAACACCTTCAGCTTGCCTGGGAATTTGGCTTCCGCAATCATCGCAATGCCGGCCGCAGCCCCCGGAGGACCGAAATCGGCGCGCTCTGCGATGAGGGCGTCGATGATCTGGTTCGGCGCTTCCATCTTGGTCGAGACGATTTCGATGCAGGCCTTTTCGAACAGCTTCTCTTCGAGAGCGACGTAGTAGGCCGTCGTCTGCATGATCGGCAGCCAGACTGCGGTCACCTTCTCGGTCTTGTCGCAGGCCGCATGCGCACCGGCCGTGCCAAGCAGGAACGTGGACGTCGCGAACGCAGCAAGAAATCTCTTCGTTTGCATGATGGCCTCTTGGTTTTGGATTGGCGGACTATTTACCCGACCAGTGAATGAACGAGCGTTCGATCATCAGGAGCATGAGGTTGAGCCCGTATCCCATCGCGCCCGCGATCAGGATGGAGCCGTACATGTCGGTGAGCGAATACGAGATCTGTGCGTCGATGATGCGGTGACCGATGCCGTCGGTCGCACCGATGAACATCTCGGCGACGATGATCACCACCAGCGCTAGCGACACCGCAGTGCGCAGGCCGACGAAGGTCTGCGGCAGGGTTTCGTAGAAGATGACGTCCTTGAAGATACGGAGTGACGAGGCGCCCATCGAACGCGCGGCAAGGATGCGGGTCTGACGAGCATTCATCACGCCGTAGGCGACGTTGAAGACGATGACGAGCCAGGCAGCGAAAGCGGCAACCGCAATCTTGGCAAAATCGCCGAGGCCGAACAGCAGCAGGAACAGCGGGAACAGTGCGGTCGCCGGCGTGGAGCGGAAGAAGTCCACCAGGAATTCGACCGAGCGATAGATCGCGGCCTTGGCGCCGAGCACGATCCCGATCGGAACGCCGGCAATCACCGCGATCAAGGTCGAATAGCCGACACGCGCGATGGTGTGGACGAAATCTCCGGTCATCTTACCGGCCGCGATGCTGGCCGCGGTATCGCGCAGAGTGTCGACTGGCGACGGCAACAGATCCTTGTTGACCAATTGCCCCTTGAACGCGATCCACCACAAGGCGAACAGCAGCAGCGGCCCTATCGCCAATTCGATGGCGCGCTTCACCTTTGGATTCGAGATCGCCTCGGTGATCTGTTGCATCAGCATCCTCGTGGTCTCTGCGGTTCGCTGCGCGCTTGCCGCCGTGAGCAAGGGAAGTGTTGGCTTCAGCGGCGCGAAAGAAAATGGCGAGATATGCAATCGCTCGTGCAAAACTGCATATTGAAATCAATCTTCCTGGTGATTGATTTGCAGGCTTGCATAGCTCAAGAGTTGGGCAAAGTGCGCTTTTCCGCCCTTGTGAAAGGCAGAGCGGTTGTTGAGGGCAGCAGACTACCGTCTTCGGTTCTGTGGCCGCCGGAGGCGCACTCGCCGGCACGGGATTGCAGTCGCTATGCCTCAGCGCATGCGCGCGCCCGCTTCCTCCTCACGTCCAAACCGCTCCACCAGAAAGTCAATGAACAGCCGCACCTTCACTGACAGGTGCCGAGTCGGCGGATAGACCGCATAAAGCGCGAGCGGCGGCGCCGAATAGTCCTCAAGAACAGCGCGCAGCTCGCCCTTCCGCAAAGCATTTGCCGCGATGAACTCCGGCAGCAGCGCGAGCCCCCTGCCTTTGATCGCGACATCGCGCAGCACTTCGGCATTGTTGACGCAGAGTGACCAGGCCGGCTGGATCCAGTGGTCGCCGTCGGCGCCCGTCAGCTTCCACTGATTGCCGGTGAGCAGGAAGCCGTAAGTCAGCGAAGTGTGTTCGCGCAGATCCTGCGGATGTTTTGGCGTGCCGTGACGCACGAGATAATCCGGGGACGCACAGATCATCCGCGGCACCGGCATGATCTTTCGCGCGATCAGGCTCGACGATTCCAGTTCGGCGATCCGCAAAGTGACATCAAAACCGTCCTGGACCGGATCGAGCAGATCGTCGCTGAGCACGATCTGGAGCTGAAGCTCGCCGTGACGCGCCATGAAATCGGCCAGCACCGGACCCAACCGCATCGTGCCGAACGACATCGGTGCGTTGACGCGGAGCAGCCCACGCGGCGCCGATTGGGCCTGTGTCACCGCCTGATCGGCCGCCTCGACCTCCGAGAGGATGACGAGCGCGCGTTCGAAATAGCGCTGGCCGCTCTCGGTCGGGCTCGCATGCCGCGTGGTCCGGTTCAGCAGCTGGACGCCAAGGCTCTCCTCAAGGTCGGCGATGTACTTGCTGATCGCCGAACGCGACAGCCGCAGCTGCCGGCCGGCTTCCGCAAAGCTGCCGCTTTCGACCACCTTCACGAACGCCCGCAGGCTGCCGAGCTTATCCACGGGCTGTTTCCGCCGATTGTTTCCAAATCGTAGACATAGCCGTCATATTTGCATGGATTGTCTCCAATCCAAAGCGGAACAATATTTCCGGCCAGAGCAAGACGCTCCCCGAGCCTTGGAGGACCACAATGTCTGGACTGCACCACGTGACCGCGATCGCGGGCGACCCGATCCGCAATTTTGGCTTCTACACAAGGGATCTCGGCCTGCGCTTCGTCAAGAAGACGGTCAATTTCGACGATCCCGGCACCTATCACTTCTATTACGGCGACGAGACCGGCCGGCCCGGTACAATCCTGACCTTCTTTCCCTGGGCCGGCGTTCCGGCCGGGCGCCGCGGCGTCGGCGAGACCCATCAGACCGCCTTCCGCGTGCCGCAGCGCTCGCTCGGCTACTGGACCCAGCGCTTCACCGAAAAGGGCATTGCCTATGAGGCGCTCGAGAAGCGCTTCGGCGAGTCCGTGCTGCCGTTCACCGACCCCGACGGCATGGCGCTGGCGCTGGTCGGCGTACCGGGTGCGGAGAGCGAGCCAGGCTGGAGCAACGGCGACGTGCCGGCCGAGCATGCGATCCGCGGCTTCCACGGCGTGACGCTGCTGCTCGACAGCGCGGTGAAGACGGCTGCCGTTCTCACCGACGTGTTCGGCTTCAAGGAGACGGGACGCGAAGGCTCGGTGATCCGCTTCAAGGCGCCGGGCGATGCCGAGGGCAGCGTGGTCGATATCTACGAGGCCAAGGGCTTTCTGCGCGGGCATCAAGGCGGCGGCTCCGTGCATCACATCGCGTTCCGCGCGGCTGACGACGCCGAGCAAGGCCAGATGGCGCAAAGGCTCGTGAGCAATCACGGCCTGCATCCGACCGAGCAGAGGGATCGCAACTACTTCCGCTCGATCTACTTCCGCGAGCCCGGCGGCGTGCTGTTCGAGATCGCGACCGACATCCCCGGCTTCGCCGTCGACGAACCCGTAGCGACGCTGGGACGCGACCTGAAGCTGCCCAGCTTCCTCGAGGCCCAGCGCAAGCAGATCGAGGGCGTGTTGCCGAGCCTGGAAGAGAGCGTGTCATGACCGAGAGTGCCTTCATCAATCGCTTCGAGCCCGCGGTAAGCGCGGGCTCCCCTCCGCTGCTGCTGCTGCACGGCACTGGCGGCGACGAGAACGACCTGCTCGGGCTCGGCAAGATGATCTCGCCCGGATCCGCCCTGCTCTCGCCGCGCGGCCGCGTGCTCGAACACGGCATGCCGCGCTTCTTCCGTCGTCTCGCCGAAGGCGTGTTCGACGAGGACGATGTGCGGTTGCGCGCGCGTGAGCTTGGCGATTTCGTCAGCGAGGCACGGAAGCAATATGGCATCGCCGCGCCGATCGCGGTCGGCTTCTCCAACGGCGCCAACATCGCAGCCGCGCTGTTGCTGCTGCAGCCGGAGGTGCTGGCCGGCGCGATCCTGCTGCGCGCGATGGTGCCGCTGTCGGATCCGCCCACGGCCGATCTTGCAGGCAAGCCGGTCCTGCTATTGTCCGGCCAAGGCGATCCGATCGTGCCGCCCGGCAATTCGGCCAAGCTTGCCGCCCTGCTGTCGCAAGCGGGCGCGAGCGTGACCCACAGGGTCCTGCCGGCGGGCCATCAATTGTCGCAGGCCGATTTGACGCTCGCCCGCGACTGGATCGGCAAGGTCGACGCCGAGGCTGCATGATCCACGAGCGGCGCATCGTACGAACGATGCGCCGCTCTTTTCACTCGAACCAGCCGCGCCGCTTGAACCAGATCAGCGGCAGAATGCCGCTTGCAATGACCGCGAGCCATGCCAGCGGATAGCCGAAGGTCCAGTCAAGCTCGGGCATGTGCTTGAAATTCATGCCCCAGATGCCGACGAGGATGGTTGGGGGGACGCCGACCACGGACACGATCGTCAGGATCTTGAACAGTTCGTTCTGCTGGATGTTGATGAAGCCGAGCACCGCATCGAGCAGAAGCTGGATCTTGTCGGACAGCCGGGTCTCGTAGTCGCCGAGCGAAGCCACGTCTTTCGATACGGCCTCCAGGCGCTTCTTCGACGCGGCCGTGACCCATCCGCTTCCGACATCGCCGGCAAACGACGCGATGCGGCCGACCCCGAGCAGGACATCGCGCGCCTTGGCGAGACGGTCGGCCAGCTCGCCAACGTTCTCCAACGCCTCTCGCATCCTGCGGCTGGAGCGAACCGGCCGCTTGGAGCGAACGAGGCCCCCCTTGAAGACGCCCCGCGAGAGCTCGTCGAGCTTGGCGCCGAGATGCTCCAGGACATCGGCGCCGCGATCGACCATGGCTTCAAGCAGGCTGGTGAACACGCACATGCCGTTCTCGAGGCTGTCGTCGGAACCGATACGCTTGCCGACGTCGTCGAAAATCGGCAACTCGGCGAAGCGGACCGTGACCAGCACGCGCGGGCCGATAACAAAACCCACCGGCGTGATTTCGGCCTCGCCTTCCTCGTCGAGCCGGACAGCAGGCGCGCTGAGATAGAGCGTTCCGCGCTCGAAGACCAGACGGCTGGACGCCTCGATCTCGCTGAGCGAATCCTCGGATCGAATGTGTATATTGAGCAGCCGTTCGACGAACTGCTTCTCCTCGTCGGTCGCATTCAGCAGGTCGGCCCAGATGATCTCCGAGGGCATTTCCGCGCTGATGCTTCGCCAGTCATTGGACGGCCATCTGTACAGCTTGAGCAAGAACCGAACTCCGTGTGCCCCCTGGCGGCGGATCGCGCGGCATACGGCCATCCTGCGACAAGCTAACGCATGAGGATTTCAATCGTTCAATGTCCGGAAATCGACAGAAGCTGCGCTCGAAAGAAACGGCGCGATCTTGTTACGATGCTGCCATCATGTCGGTGTTTTGCCCGACGCATCAAGCGGGGTTAGTTGTGGCGTTTGATGCCGAGCAAGGCGCGCAAGCCATTGAAATAGCTGGCCCCGTCTACTGTGCATGGGGTTGTTTTCGCGTTTTTGCTTTGGGCCCGTCGAAAAAATGGCCTCTTCCCGAAGGAAGAGGCCATTTTTGTCGAGGCGAACCTTCGATTTGTTCGAGCGCTGCTATTCCCAGGACCACGCCGAGAAGTCGTTCTCGAACTGCGGGACTTCCTTCCAGACGCCCTTCAGCTTCTTGTTGGTGACGGTCGGCCATTGCGGCTGGAACAGGTAGGCGGAGACGGCGTCGGTGGCCAGCATGCGCTGGGCGTCGCCGAGCAGCTTGGTACGCGCGGCTTCATCCGGCGTCGACACGATCTGCTTGTAGAGCGCGTTGAAGGCCTCGTTGTTGTAACCGATATAGTAGTCCGGCTCGGTGAGCTTGACGAGGTCGAACGGCTCGACATGGCTGACGATGGTCAGGTCGAAATTGTGCGGACCGTTGGGTGCGAACACCTGCGACAGCCACTGCGCCCATTCGACGTTCTCGATCTTGGCGACGATGCCGACCTTGGCGAGCTGGGCCGCGACGATCTCGCCACCCTGCCGCGCATAGGGCGGCGGCGGCAGCTTCAGCGACAGCTCGAGCGGGGTGGTGACGCCGGCTTCAGTCAGCAGCTTCTTGGCTTTCTCGGGGTCGAAAGGGTTGACGCCGGTGGTGTCGACATAGCCAAGCGATCCCGGCGTGTAGAAGCTGCCGATCGGCGTGCCGAAGCCCTCGACGGCGCCGTCGATCAAGGCCTTGCGGTCGATCGCAGCGAGAATGGCGCGGCGAACGCGGACGTCGTCGAGCGGCTTCTTGCGGTGGTTGATCGCGACGATGGTCTTGGCCCGGGATCCGCCGATCAGTACCGTGAAGCGCGGATCGGACTTGAACTGAGCAACGACGCGGGTCGCGATGCGCGGGAACGCGTCGACGTCGTTCGAGAGCAGCGCAGCCGCCTGCGCGGCCGGATCGGAGATGAAGCGGATCGTGACCTTCGAAAGCTTGATCGCCGAGGCATCGCGATAGTCGGCCCATTTGTTGAGCGTGATCGAGGAGCCCTTGGCCCAGGCGCCAAGCTGATAGGGTCCGGTCCCGACCGGCTGGGTGACGTTGGTCGCCGCGCTCTTCGGCTCGACGATCGAGGCGCTCGCCTGTCCGAGCAGGAACGGCAGGTTCGGCTCGGAATATTTCACTGCGATGACGACGGTGTCGGCGTCTGGCGTCTCGACCTTCTCGAAGGCCTGGAACAGGCTCTTGTCCTTGTTGGTGCTGGTCGCGGCCGCGTTGCGTTCGAACGAAAACTTCACCGCCGCTGAGTTGAACGGCTCGCCATTGTGGAATTTGACGCCCTTGCGCAGCTTGAACGTGTAGGTCTTCAGGTCGGGCGATGCGGTCCAGCTCTCCGCCAGCAGCGGCGAGGTCGAGCCGTCCTCGTTGATCTTGGTCAGCGTCTCGTAGATGTTGTAGAGCGTGACCTCGGCGATCGCAGCGGCGGCGGCATTGGTGGGGTCGAGTCCCGGCGGCTCCAGCGTCATCCCCATGACGACGCTGTCCTTCTTGCTCTGCGCCAGCACGGGCAAAGGCGCAGCCACCAGCGCGGCGGCAAAGGCGACGATCGATAGTTTCCTCAACATGCGTAACTCCCCGGCCTGTTCTGTTCTTGAGCCTAAGCCAATCCTGCTCCGGACACTAACCTTCCACGGCTGCCTGGGGCAACGCCATCACGGCCTCGGCCTTGTGGCAGGCGGCAAGGTGCCCCTCGCCCACCTTGCGTAACTCAGGCAGGGCCTCGCGGCAATGCTGGTCGGCGAGCGGACAACGCACGACATAGGGGCACCCGGTCGTGGCCGCCGATTGCGAGGCGATCGCCTGGCTCCCGCGCCGCCGCCGCCCGCCGCCGGCACGCGCCCGCGGCACCGCCTCGAGCAGCGCCCGCGTATAGGGGTGGGCGCAATGCTCGAACAAATCCTCCGGCCGGCCCTGCTCGACGATCCGGCCGAGATACATCACGGCGACCTCGTCGCAGAGATAGTCGACGACGGCGAGGTCGTGGCTGATCAGGACATAGCTGAGGCCGAACTGCTCCTGCAGATCCTGCATCAGGTTCAGCACCTGCGCCTGGACCGAGACATCGAGCGCCGAGACCGGCTCGTCGGCGACGATCAGCTTGGGCTGGGTGATCAGCGCGCGCGCAATCGCGATGCGCTGGCGCTGGCCGCCGGAGAATTCGTGCGGATATTTCTCCATGTCCGCGTCGCGCAAGCCGACCTGACGCAGTGCCGCCGCGACACGTTCGCGGAACGTGGTGCGATCGGTTCCCTCCAGCACCGTCAGCGGCTCGGCGACAATGCGGGCGATGGTCTGGCGCGGATCGAGCGAGCCGTAGGGGTCCTGGAACACCATCTGGAAATCGCGGCGGGCACGGCGCAGCTCGTCGGCGGAGATGCGATTGAGATCGCGGCCGAGCAGCGCGACCTGCCCCGACGTCGGCCGCTCCAGCGCCATCACCAGCCGCGCGAGGGTCGACTTGCCCGACCCGGACTCGCCGACGACACCGAGGCTCCTGCCCGCGGCAACCTGCACGCTCACGCCATTGAGCGCACGCACCTGCCCCGGCGGGCGAAACAGGCTTTCGCGCGGCAAGGCATAGCGTTGCTCGAGATCCTTCACGTCGAGAAGCGGCACGGAAGTCATGCGGTCAGCACTCCCTCGCGTTCCGACATCGAGACATCGGTCCTGATGCAGCGGACGAAGTGCCCGGGTCCGACGTCGATCATCGGCGGAAGCGCGGCGCGGCACTGGTCGATCACCAGCGGACAGCGGTCGGAGAAGGCGCAGCCGGACGGCAGATCGGCAAGCTCCGGCACAGTGCCCGCGATCGTCTTCAGCCGCGTGCCCTTGCGCGCGCCGAGCTTCGGTCGGGCGCGGAACAGGCCCTGCGTATAAGGATGGCCCATGCGGCGGAACACCTCGTCGGTCGGCCCGCTCTCGACGACCGTGCCGCCATACATCACCATCATGCGCTGCACGTTCTCGGCGATGACGCCGAGATCGTGCGAGATCAGGATCATCGACATGCCGCGCTCCTCGACGAGATCGGCGATGAGGTCGAGGATCTGGCCCTGGATGGTGACGTCGAGCGCGGTGGTCGGCTCGTCCGCGATCAGCAGATCCGGCTCGCAAGCGAGCGCCATCGCGATCGTGATACGCTGGCGCTGGCCGCCGGAGAACTGGTGCGGATAGGCATCGACGCGCCTGACGGCATCGGGCAGTCCGACACGGTCGAGCAAGGCGACCGCCTCTTTGCGCGCCTGCGCCGCCGAGTATTTCTTGTGACGCCGCAGCGGCTCGGCGACCTGATGACCGATCGTATGCATCGGATTGAGCGCGGTCATCGGCTCCTGGAAGATCATGCTGATGCGGTTGCCGCGTAGCTTGCAATAGTCCGCGTCCGCAAGCCCGGCAAGCTCGTTGCCGTCGAGCTTGATGCTGCCGGTGACGACGGCGCTGTCAGGCAGCAGCCCCATCAGCGACAGCGCCGTGACCGACTTGCCGCAGCCGGACTCGCCGACCAGCCCCAGCGTTTCCCCGCGCTTCAGGGCAAGGCTGACACCGCGCACGGCCTCCGCCGGCCCGCGGCTGGTGTTGAGACCGACGCCGAGATTTTCGACCTCGAGCAGCGGCACTGCCTGTCGCGCGCCCATCGTCATCGCTCCCGCGCCAGTCGGGGATCGAGCAGGTCGCGCAATCCGTCGCCGAGCAGATTGAGGCCGAGCACCGCGATCGCGATCGCAGCGCCTGGATAGACCGCGAGCATCGGCGACTGGAACAGCAACGTCTGCGCATCGTTCAGCATCCGCCCCCAGGACGGCTGCGGCGGCTGGGTGCCGAGGCCGAGATAGGACAAGGCGGCTTCTGCGAGAATGGCGAGCGCGAACTGGATGGTGACCTGCACGATCAGGATCGACAGGATATTCGGCAGCACATGCTCGATGGTGATGCGGAAGGCGCCCTTGCCTGCCGCGCGCGCGGCCAGCACGAATTCGCGCGCCCAGATCGCGTTGGCCGAGCCTCGCGTCAGCCGGGTCAGCGTCGGGATCTGGAAGATGCCGATCGCGACGATCGAGGTGACCATGCCGGGTCCGAACACCGCGGCGAGCATGATCGCAGAGAGCACGGCCGGAAAGGCGAAGGTGAAGTCGGAGAAGCGCATGATGATCTCTTCGCTCCAGCCGCGCCGGGCCGAGGCGATCAGGCCCAGCGTGACACCGAAGCTGAGACCGATGCCGACGGCGATGACGCCGACCAGGATCGTGGAGCGGGCGCCCGCCAGCAGCAGCGAGACGATGTCGCGGCCGAAGGAATCGGTGCCGAGCCAGTGCGCGGCCGAGGGCGGCCGCAGCTTCGCGGCGATGTCGATGTCGTAGGGCGACCACGGCGTCCACACCAGCGACAGCAGTGCTGAAGCAAGAACGAGAAGGCTCAGCGAACCGCCGAGCACGAAGCTGCGATGGCGCAGCGCGCGGGCCCAGAAGGTCCTGGCCGGCACGCGGCGCGCCGCGACTGACGCGTCAATCGGCGTGGTCAGGGGCCCGCTCACAGGTCGTGGACCTTGATGCGGGGATCGATAAAGGCATAAAGCACGTCGACCACGAAATTGACGATGACGACCATGGTCGCCAGCAGCATCACGCAATTGCGCACCACGATCAGGTCGCGATTGGCGATCGACTGGAAGATCAGCCGGCCGAGGCCCGGCAGGTAGAACACGTTCTCGATCACGATGGTGCCGGCGAGCAGATTGGCGAATTGCAGCCCCATCACCGTCATCACGGGGATCATGGCATTGCGCAGTACGTGGCTCCACAGCACCTCGCGCTTGCCGAGCCCTTTCGCGCGGGCGGTGCGGACGAAATCCTCCCGCAGCACTTCCAGCACGGCCGATCGCGTGACCCGCGCAAGGATTGCGGCCTGCACCACCGCGAGCGAGATCGCCGGCAGCAGCAGCGACTTGACGCCGAGCCAGATGCCATCCTCCCAGCCGGAAAATCCCCCCGCCGAGAGCCATTGCAAGCGGACCGCGAACAACAGCACCAGCAGGATCGCGAACCAGAAATTCGGCAGCGCGATGCCGATTTGCGTCAGCGACATCACGCCGACGTCGCCGAGCCTGTTGTGGTTGGCGGCGGTGTAGATGCCGGCCGTGAGCGCCAGCGACACCGTGATGGCCATGGCCATGATCGCGAGTGGAACGGTCAGCACCAGCCGCTCCGCGATCAGGCTGGCGACCGACGTGCCGTAGACATAGGAATTGCCGAGATCGCCGACGAGCAGGCCCTTGATCCATTGCAGATAGCGGACCGCCAGCGGCTGATCGAGCCCGAGCTTGACCGTGAGCGCGCGCACCGCATCCGCCGAGGCATCGGCGCCCATCAGCATCTGCGCGGCGTTGCCGGGCAGCGCATCGAGCACGAGGAAGATGATCAGCGATGCGCCAACCAGCGTCGCCAGCAAGGTCACCAGACGTCGGAGGACAAAGACGCTCATGCGCGCTCGGCTTCAGGGCTCATCTGCGGCACGATCAACATGTCCAGGCGCAGGACGCAAGTCTTTTGCTGCGTGAGCACGTTGTCATTCCGGCCAGCGGGACAGAAGATCGCTCGAAGCCTCGAACAGCGCGCTCACCCGAAGCAATTCCGCATCGGCCCGGAAGCGGCCGACGAGCTGAAGCCCGATCGGCAGGCCGTCGCGGCCGAAGCCGGAGGGCAGGCTGATTGCGGGATGGCCGGTCATGTTGAACAACATGGTCCAGGGAAACCAGTGCGGCCGGACGCTGTCGAAATGCGCTCCGTCGATCTCGATGGTTCCGAACAGGTCCTGCTCGATCGGAAGCGCGGTGCGCGTCAGCGTCGGCATCGCCAGAAAGTGTCCGCGCGCAAGCAGCGATTGCACGCGCCGGAACAGCGCGGTGCGCGCGAACATCGCCTCTTGGTAGTCGACGCCGCTGACCTCGGTCGCGAGCGCCAACTGCTTGAGGAAGGCCTCGCTCAGCTGGTCCTTGTGCTCGGCTGCGAGTTTTGCAAAGCGCGTTCGCCAGACCGTGTGGTTGATGGCGCGCCAGATCGGCTCGATGTCGAAACCGTCGCCGGAGAATTCCTCGAGCTCGGCACCAAGTCCGGCCAGCCGGTCGAGGCTCGCCTCGAAGCTGGCTGCGACCTCGGCGGACACCGGACGGCCCGGCGGCGTCAGGCAGTACAGGATCCGCTGCCCGCGCAGATCGCCGCGCGCCGCAGTCGCGCCGATGAAATCGGGCACGGGGACGCCGATCGACCAGGGGTCGCAGGCATCCTCGCCTGCCATCGCCTGCATCATCAGCGCGGTGTCGGCGACGGTGCGCGTCATCGGCGTGACATAGGTCTGGTTGCCGAACGCATCCAGCGCCTGGCTGTGCGGGATCACACCGTTGCTCTGCTTCAGGCCCACCACGCCATTGCATGCAGCGGGAATTCGCGTCGAGCCGCCGCCGTCGGTCGCGATCGCGAGCGGCGCGATGCCGCTGGCCACCGCCACCGCCGCGCCGCCGCTGGAGCCGCCGGACGAACGTCCGGCGTGCCACGCGTTGCGGGTGCGGCCGAACAAAGGAGAATCCGTCAGGCACTTGCTGCCGAATTCCGGCGTCGTGGTCTTGCCGATCAGGATCGCGCTCTGGCTGCGCAACCGCGCCACCGCGACGGCATCCTCGTTCGGCAAATTGTCCTTGAAGGGAACGGCGCCGAAGGTGGTCTTGACGCCCTCTGTGTTGACGATGTCCTTGACGGTGACGGGGATGCCGTGAAGCAGGCCGAGCGGCTCGCCGGCCATCATCCCGCGTTCCGCGACGCGCGCCTGCGTCATCGCCTCGTCGCCACACAGGGTGATGAAGCAGTTCAGCTCGGGCTGGAGCGCCTCGGCGCGCGCCAGCACGGCGCTGACGATCTCGACCGGAGAAATCTTCTTACCGGCAATGAGGCCGCGCAGCTCGGTTGCGGAGAGGAGACAGGGATCGCTGTTCATGTCACATCACGCTCCGAAGCGGGCCGCCATTGACCCGAAGACATTGACAGCGAGAATGGCAGTTTTGTTAACTCGCCGTCCAATACGATTTTGGTCGCCAACCCATACGTTTTCGGTATGCCAATGGATCTTCGCCGGCTCCGCTATTTCGTCGCCGTCGCCGAGGCGCGCAGCATCGGCAAGGCCGCCGAGCGGCTGCGGATGGCGCAGCCTCCGCTTTCGGTCCAGATCCGCAAGCTCGAGGCCGAGATCGGCGCGCCGCTGTTCCGCCGTGGCACCCGGGGCATGGATCTGACCGAGGCGGGCCAGGCACTGCTGACACGCGCGAGCGAGGCGCTGGCGCTGGCCGTCGACGGCGCCGAAGCCGCGCGCGCGGTTGCCGCCGGCAAGCGTGGACGGCTCTCGGTCGGCTACATGTTCGTGCTGGCGAACGCGATGCTGCCTCGGCTCATCCCGGAGCTGCGACGCTCGGTTCCCGGCGTCGATCTCGACTTCGCCGAGCTCAGCGCCTCGACACGCGAGGCCCGGCTGCTCGACCGCAGCGTCACTGTTGCCCTGTGCATGCCGGCCATCAACCACCCCGAGATCCAGGTGGCGCGGATCGGTGCGCAGCGCTTCATGCTGGCGATGCCGATCCGCTCGCCACTCGCACGGCTCAGCACCGTTCCGATGGAGCGGTTGCATGGCCGCCCTCTGATTGCACTGCCGCCGCCGGAGCAAGATCCAGCCTCCTCCGCAGTCGCGGCTCTGCTGCGACGTCATCAGGTCGTGATGCCGATCGCGAGCCGAGTCGAGACTGTGCATTCGGCGCTCAGCCTGGTTCTCGCCGGCGAAGGTTTTGCCATCGTGCCGGCCTGCGCCAAGCCCGGCGCGCCGCGCGGCATCGTGTTCAGACCGCTGCGCGATGCAGCCGATTCCATCGACATCGCGGTATGCTGGCGACGGGATTCCCAGAGCCCGCTGATCTCCAGGTTCATCAAATGCGCCGAGAAGGCCGTCGCGCGGATGTGAGCTGGCGCTACCAGCTCCAATTGATCTCGCGGCTCCAGGGCGGATCGGCGCCCGGGCGGGTGCAGGTAAGGCCGGCGCAATTGGCGGCAAAAGACAGCGCGCGGCGGAGTTCGTCTGCACCGATGTCCTTCAGCCGTTCGCGCGC
Organism: Bradyrhizobium amphicarpaeae; assembly: GCF_002266435.3. Classification (NCBI taxonomy): domain Bacteria; kingdom Pseudomonadati; phylum Pseudomonadota; class Alphaproteobacteria; order Hyphomicrobiales; family Nitrobacteraceae; genus Bradyrhizobium; species Bradyrhizobium amphicarpaeae. The sequence continues at coordinate 2,700,586 of NZ_CP029426.2, read as the reverse complement.
GACACGACCCTGCTTGTACAGGGCAAACAGCAGCGCTGCCTGGAAGCTGTCGCCTGCGCCGATGGTATCGGCGACCTCGACCTTTGGCGCGGGAACTTCGATCTGGCCTGCCCCGGCATGCCACGCAATCGCGCCATCGTTGCCGCGGGTGATGACGACGAGGCTCGGGCCCTGTGCCAGCAGCATGTCGGCGCGCCGGTGACAGGGCTCGTCGCCGAAGAGGTAGGCGAAATCGACGTCGGACATCTTGATGAGGTCGGCGTGCCCCGCAAATTCGGCGATGCGTGCGAGGTAGGCCGGCTTGTCCTTGACCAGGTTAGGGCGACAATTCGGATCGAACGAGACCGTCGACCTCCCCCGCCCGTCCGCAATCAGTGCTTTCGTCTCGGCCGCGCCCCGATCGCTGACAAGCGTGGTCGAGCCGACATGAAGGGCCTCGACGCTTGCGAACGGAATCGTTCCAGGCCGGTAGGTCCAGTTCCGCGTCGCGGTTTCTGCGTCATAGAAGGCATAGTGCGATTCGCCCGCAACGATGCGCACGAAGGCGAGTGTTGTCTGGAGATCGCTGCGAGTGGCGAGAGCGATATCCACGTTCGAAGCTGTGGCGTGATCCGCGATCATCCGCCCAAACATGTCGGTCGAGATGCCGCCGACAAAGCTGGTCGGCGCACCCAGCCGCGCCATGCCGATCGCGACGTTGAGACAGGAGCCGCCGACCGCCGGCATCACCGCCTCGCGCCCCCCGGCGTTCCGCGTCGGCACGAAATCGATCAGCGCATCACCGCAGGCAATCAGCATGACCTTCAACCTCTCGCCACGTCGCGCATCGCCGCGCGGCTGCCGCGATCGATTTCGCGCAGGAGCTTGTAGACCTCGCGCTTGCGGGCGTGGAACGCGGCCATGTCGGCCGCGGTCGGCTCGCTCTTCCGTCCCAGCGCCGACATTTTGGCCATGGTCTCGCCGATCGAAGCATAGGCGCCGCCGGCCACCGCGCCCAGCATCGCAGCCCCCAGCAGCACCGGCTCCCTGGTCTGCGGCAGTGCGACGGTAAGGCCCGTCGTATCCGCCATGATCTGCCGCACCAACGGGCTGCGGCTCGCACCGCCCCCCATGATCATGAGGCTGGAGCGGACGCCATGTGCGGCGAAGGCCTCGATCACCTCGGCAAGCCCATAGGCGAGACCACAGAGGCCGGCAACGAACAGCCGCTCCATCGCGGCGATGTCGGTGTCAAGATCGAGGCCCGCGATCACCGCGCGCGTATCGGGGTCGGCGTAGGGCGAGCGATTGCCGATGAATTCGGGGAGAACATGGATGTCGCGGGCGAGCAGCGCGGCGCGGCTGGCATTGCCCGCGCGCGCGATGATGCGGCGCTCGAGAAAATCGATGAGGTCGAGGCCCTCGCTGCGTGCCGCCGCGCTCGCCTCTGTGTAGCCCGGATGCGATTTCAGGAGATGGTCGATCGCCGCGCCCGCGGCCGACTGGCCGCCCTCGTTGAGCCAGAAGCCCGGGACCATGCCGGAGTAATAAGGCCCCCACACGCCGGGTACGAAACATGGCTCCCTCGTCGTCGCCATGATGCAGGCCGACGTTCCCATGATGTAGGCGAGCCGATCGCTGACATCACTCTCCCCGCCCGATCCGTCGCGGCCGCCGATCGCCCCGATGCCGCCGGCATGGGCGTCGATCAGCGCCGCGCCGACTGGCGTGCCCGGCACCAAGCCGAGCTCGGCCGCAGCCGCTCCGGTCAGCCCCGCGCCGAGCCGGGTGCCGGGGGCGACGATCTCGGTACCGATGCGGGCATATGTTTCGGCAACAAAGTCAGACAGACCGATGCGTTCGAAGAACTGCGCGCTCCAGCCGCCGCCGTCATGCGCGAGATAGTTCCATTTGCAGGTGACAGTACAGGTCGAACGCTGCAAGGAACCGGTTGCGCGCCAGGTCAGGTAATCCGCGAGATCGAAGAAGTAGCCGGCGGCGTCGAAGCTCGCGCGCAGGTGCCGCTTCAGCCACAAGAGCTTCGGCATCTCCATCTCGGGCGAGATCGAGCCGCCGACATAGCGCAGCGCGTCATCCCCAGTCTCGTTGATCAGCCGCGCCTCGGCGATGGCGCGATGATCCATCCAGACGATGACGTTGCGCTGCCTGTCCCCCGATGCGCTGACGGTGAGCGGCTCGCCCTGCCTGTCGAGGACAACCAACGAACACGTCGCGTCAAAGCCGATGCCGCCGATGCTGTCGGGCACGATCGCTGCCTCCGCCATCGCGGCGCGCACCGATTTGACGCATGCGTCCCAGATGTCCCCGGACGATTGCTCGACGATATCGCCAGCCTCGTGCCAGATCCGGATGGGATGCCGGGCGGTGCCCAACAGCGTGCCGGCCTCGTCAAACACTCCGGCGCGCGTGCTTGTGGTCCCCACGTCGACGCCGATATACGCTCGCGGCATTGTCGCTCCCGGTCGCTTTCCGTCGGTTTTGACGGTGAGCCTACCAGCAAGTATAGCCGCCATCCACCAGCACGATGCTGCCGGTCATCAGGCTGGCCGCTTCGGAGCTCAGGAACAACACGACCGAGGCGATCTCCTCGACCTGCCCCATCCGCGCCATCGGGGTTCCGCCGATCCAGGCGTCGTACATCTTGGCGTTGCTCTTCACGAAAGCGTTGAGCGGCGTCTCGATATAGGTCGGCGCCACCGCATTGACGCGGATGCCGCGCGCGCCCCATTCGGCGGCCAGTGATTTGGTCAGATGATGCACCCCCGCCTTGGACGCATTGTAGAAACACTGCTCCTGCGGCCTGTTGACGATGAAGCCGGACATCGAGCCGACATTGACGATGGCCCCGCTCTTCGCCTTCAGCATGTGCTTGCCGAATTCGCGGCAGCACCAGAAGGTGCCGTTGAGATTGACGTCGATGACGTTGAGCCAGTGTTCGTCGGTGACGGTCTCCGCCGGGGTTTCGCTGCGGGCAATACCTGCGTTGTTGACGAGAATGTCGACCTTGCCGTGGCGGGCGACGAGGTCGTTGGCGACCTCTGCCACGCGCTTGGTATCGGTCACGTCCATAATCACCGTCTCCACGTCAAAACCCTTCGCCTTCAGGCTGGCCTTGGCGCTGTCGGCGACCTTGCCGTCGCGGTCTCCGATGATGACCCTGGCGCCGGCTTCAGCCAGCGCTTCCGCGCAGCCAAGGCCAATGCCCTGCCCGCCGCCGGTGATGAACGCGGTCTTGCCGTTCAGCTTGAATTTTTCCAGGTACATGGTGGTCTTTCCGTTTCTTGCCGTTCTGCCGATTTGTTCTCAGTTCCGAAGCGCGTTGCCGCTCGCGTCGAAGCGGTGAATGCGCGCGGGGTCCGGCACCAGCGACACGTGGTCGCCGGCATGCAGGCTCAATTCGCCGATATAGCGTGCGGTCAGCATTCCGAGCGGGCCGGCATCGACATAGAGGAAGGTGTCGCTGCCGAGATGCTCGGCCACCGCGATGGTCCCCTGCCAGCCTCCGGTGCCATCGCGGTCGATCTTGAGGTGCTCCGGCCGGACGCCGATGGTGGCGGCACCACGTTGCAAAGCGAGCTCTCCGGTGACGAAATTCATCTTGGGCGAACCTATGAAGCCGGCGACGAAGAGATTGGCCGGCCGCTCGTAGAGCTCCAGCGGCGAGCCATATTGCTCGATCTTTCCGCCGTTCAGCACGACGATCTTGTCAGCCATGGTCATGGCTTCGACCTGATCGTGGGTGACGTAGATCGCGGTGGTGCCGAGTTGCTTCTGAAGCCGCGTCACCTCGATGCGCATCTGGACGCGCAGCGCCGCATCGAGGTTGGAGAGCGGCTCGTCGAACAGGAACGCCTTGGGCTCGCGCACGATGGCGCGGCCGATCGCGACGCGCTGGCGTTGGCCGCCGGAGAGTTCGCGCGGCTTGCGGTCGAGATAGGGCGAAAGATTGAGCGTCGCAGCCGCCGCCTCGACCTTGCGGTTGATCTCGTCCTTTGGCAAGCCTGCCATCTTCAGGCCGAAGCCGATATTGCCGCGCACGCTCATATGCGGATAGAGTGCGTAGGACTGGAACACCATCGACAGCCCGCGCTTGGCGGGCGGCGTATCGACGACGTTCTTGCCGTCGATCAATATCTTGCCGCCGGAGACATCCTCCAGGCCCGCGATCAGCCGCAGCAAGGTTGTCTTGCCGCAGCCGGACGGACCGACGAACACCACGAAGGAGCCATCTGCAATCTCGAGGTCGGCGCCCTTGATGATGTGCACCGGGCCGAAGGATTTCTGCACGTCCTGAAGTGTGATCTGACCCATGATCCGGCAGCCCCTTTACTTTACCGCGCCGAAGGTGAGCCCGCGCACGAGCTGCTTCTGGCTGAACCAGCCGAGGACGAGAATGGGCGCGATCGCCAGCGTCGAGGCCGCCGACAGCTTTGCCCAGAACAGCCCTTCGGGACTGGAATAGGACGCGATGAACGTGGTGAGCGGCGCGGCGTTCGACGTCGACAGATTGAGCGTCCAGAACGCCTCGTTCCAGGCCAGGATCAGATTGAGCAGCATGGTCGAGGCCAGCCCCGGGATCGCCATCGGCGTCAAGACATAGACCAGCTCGCGGCCGATAGTGGCGCCGTCCATGCGCGCGGCTTCGAGGATGTCGCGCGGGATTTCCTTGAAATAAGTGAACAGCATCCAGATCACGATCGGCAGATTGCCGAGGCACAGGATGAAAACCAGGCCGATGCGGGAATCGAGCAGCCCGAAGCTTTTGTAGATCAAGTAGATCGGCACCAGCACGCCGACGGGCGGCATCATCTTGGTCGAGAGCATCCAGAGCAGGATGTCCTTGGTGCGCTTGGTCGGCGAGAAAGCCATCGACCACGCCGCCGGAATCGCGATCATAAGCGCGATCAAGGTCGAACCGCCGGCGATGATGATCGAGTTCAGCGCGTGGTGGAGATAATCGCTGCGCTCCTGCACGGTCGCGTAGTTCTCGGTGGTCCAGTGGAAGAACAGGAACGACGGCGGGATGGCGAAAGCCTCGAGCTCGGTCTTGAAGCTCGCCAGCACCATCCACAAGATCGGGAAGAAGATCAGGAAGCCGAAGAGCCACGCTCCGATCGTCGAGATCACCACGTGCTGCGTCGTCGTCTTGCGCGCCATGATTCAGGCTTCCAGATTGCGGCCGACGATGCGGACGAGGAAGAAGGCGACGACGTTGGCGATCACCACCGCGACGAGGCCGCCCGCAGAGGCGCTGCCGACGTCGAATTGGATCAGCGCCTGCGAATAGATCAGGAAGGCGATGTTGGTCGTTTGCAGGCCCGGCCCTCCCCCGGTGGTGACGAAGATTTCGGCGAACACGGTGAGCAGGAAGATGGTTTCGATCAGGACCACCACCGTGATCGGGCGCGCCAGGTGCGGCAGCGTGATGTAGATGAAGGTCGAGACCGCGCTGGCGCCGTCCATCTCGGCAGCCTCCTTCTGCTCCTCGTCGAGCGACTGCAGCGCGGTGAGCAGGATCAAGGTGGCGAACGGCAGCCATTGCCACGTCACGATCAGGATCACCGCAAACAGCGGCACGTCGTTGAACCAGTCGATCGGCGTCAGGCCGAACAGCGCGGCGAGCCAGGCGAACAGGCCGGACACCGGGTGCATCAACAAATTCTTCCAAACCAGCGCGCTCACCGTCGGCATCACGAAGAACGGCGCGATCACCATCAGCCGCACGAAATTGCGACCGATCACCGGCTGGTCCATCAGCAGTGCGAGCGGAATGCCAAGCAGGATCGTCAGCGCCAGCACCGAGCCGACCAGCACCAGCGTGTTCTGGAGCGAAGCCAGAAAGGCGGGATCAGTGAGGAAGTAGCGGAAGTTCTCCAGCCCGACGAAGGACTCCGAACCGGGATCGAGCAGGCTGTAATGCAGCGTGGAGAAATAGATCGTCAGCGCCAGCGGGACGATCATCCAGATGAACAGCAGCCCGACGGCCGGCGCCAGGAGCGAGCGCGCAAGGAACTGCGTTTGCCGGGTTGCCATCAACGCTTCTCCGTCAGAGCGTTTTCGAGCGAAGTGGAGACCGGTTCGCGGGAAGAAAACGCGTCAAAATGAAACCTCGGGAAGAAGGCGGCCATCCATGACGCTGGATGGCCGCAAGTCTGAGCTCAGGCGGTCGAGCTCGGGTTCACTTGATGTAGCCGGCGCGCTTCATCTCACGCTCCGTCGCCGACTGCGCCGCGGCGAGCGCGCCATCGACCGTCATCGAGCCCGCAAGCGCGGCCGAGAACTGCTGGCCGACCTGGGTGCCGATGCCCTGGAATTCGGGGATCGCGGCATACTGCACGCCGACATAGGGCACAGGCTTCACTGTCGGCTTGTTCGGATCGGCTGCATCGATCGAGGCCAGCGTCAGCTTGGCGAACGGGGCGACCTTGAGATAGTCGGGGTTCTGATAGAGCGAGGTGCGCGTGCCCGGCGGCACATTGGCCCAGCCCTCCTTCGATGCCACCAGCTTGGTGTAGTCCTTGCCCGTCGCCCAGGCGATGAACTTCTCGGCGGCTTCGATCTTCTTCGAGCCGGCGGGGATCGCGAGGTTCCAGGCCCACAGCCAGTTTGCGTTTTTGCCGAGCCCGGTGTTGGGCGCCAGCGCAAAGCTGACCTTGTCGGCGACCTTAGAATCCTTCGGATTGGTGACGAAGGACGCGGCGACCGTGGCGTCGATCCACATCGCGCATTTGCCGGCGTTGAACAGCGCCAGATTCTCGTTGAAGCCGTTTGAGCTTGCGCCGGGAGGCCCGGCCTCCTTCATCAGATTGACGTAGGTCGTCAGCGTCGCCTTCCATTCCGGCGTGTTGAACTGCGGCTGCCACTTCTCGTCGAACCAGCGCGCGCCATAGGAGTTGGCCATGGCCGAGAGGAACGCCATGTTCTCGCCCCAGCCGGCCTTGCCGCGCAGGCAGATGCCGTAGGTACCGGCGCTCTTGTCGGTCAGCTTCTTGGCGGCGTCGACGACAAAGTCCCAGGTCGGCTTTTCCGGCATCTTCAGTCCGGCCTTGTCGAACAGATCGGTGCGATACATCACCATCGAGCTTTCGCCGTAGAACGGCGCGGCAAAGAGCTTGCCGTCGACGGAGACCGCGTCCTTGATCCTGGGCAACAGGTCGGCGACGTCGTAATCGGCGCCCAGATTGGCGAGCGGCACCAGCCATCCTTTCTTGGCCCAGATCGGAACTTCGTAAGTGCCGATGGTGAGCACGTCGAACTGGCCGCCCTTGGTGGCGATGTCGGTGGTGACGCGCTGGCGCAGCACGTTCTCCTCCAGCGTCACCCACTTCACGGTGATATCGGGGTTCTTCTTGGTGAACTCAGCCGTCAGCCCCTGCATGCGGATCATGTCGCCATTGTTGACGGTGGCGATCGTCAGGGTGGTTTCGGCCATCGCCGGGACGGCCAGCAAAAGTGCAGACGCGCCGCAGACGGCGCCCAGGACATGTTTCACGGAGACCTCCCTCAAACTCGCGCTTTTGAGCATATGCCCACGCGTTGGGCGTATGTTCAACGCAAGAGAGGAGGATTGTCAAGCAGGCGCGCGGGCGTTTGCGCAACTTATGAGTGCTGCGGTGCGGGGGATCGGACGTCGTGCAGTGCAGAAGTGACAGCAATTGCTCGGAACAAGCGCCGCGGCTTGTATCACCTCCCCGCTTGCGGGAGATGTCGTATCGCATCGCAGATGCGATACGGGTGAGGGCTTCTCCTCTTGGGGAATCTAGCCAGCGGAGAGACCCTCTCCGCAGCCCTCTCCCGCAAGCGGGAGAGGTAGCGCAGTCCCGTGCCGCGCAGCTTACCGCTCCAAAATCGCCCTTGCCGTCGCCTCGTCCGTGATCAAGCCGTTGATCAAGCCGCCCTTCAGCGCCGCCGCAATGGCCGGCACCTTGGCGGCGCCGACCACAGCGGCAATGGTCGCGGCCTTCGCCGGCACTTCAGGCGGGATACTGGTGAGGCGCTTGTTGGTGCCGGCCTTGAGCAGGCGGCCCTTGGCATCATAGGCCCAGCCGGTGATCTCGCCGATGGCACCGAGCCGCATCATCTCGAACAGTTCGTCGCGGGTGACGAAGCCGTCGACATGCACCTGCGCCTTCTGGTCCATCTGGCCGATGCCGACGAGCCGCAGATCAGCCTTGGCCGCGACCGCCTTCACCTTGGCGATCGGCTCGATGCGGACCATCTTGTTGCGCTCGTCCTCGGACGACATCAAGAACGGCAGCGGCATGGGATAGTGCCGCGCGCCGGTGCGGTCGGCGAGCCGGCCGACCGTATCGTAGAAGCTCGCCGAACCGTCCGCGGAGATGTTGCCGACCAGCGAGACGATCTGGTGATTGGGCCGGTCGATCGGCGTGACGCGCTCGACCGCGGCGCGCACCGCGCGGCCGGTGCCGAGCGCGACGATCACGGGCGTCTCCGAACGCAGCGTCGCGTCGAGCAGATTGGCGCAGCGTTCGGCGATGCCTGCGGTGGCCTGCGGCGCCGCCAGATCGGCCGGCACCACTTCGCAATGGGCGAGATCGAAACGCGCCTTCAAGCGCCCCGCAAGCTCCATGCAGGCGGCGATGGGATGTTCGAGCCGGAAGGTGATGAGACGCTCGGCGAGGCACAACGAAACCAGCCGCTGCGCCGAGGCACGCGAGACCTGGAGCATCTTTGCGATCTCGTCCTGGGTGTGACCTGCGATGAAATACAGCCAGCCGGCGCGCGCGGCATCGTCGAGTCGGGACTTGTCGTTCTCGGCGGCCATGCGGGCCTCACCCCTCCCAGAAATCGCTCATGTCCGCGAAGACCCGGTCGGCCCCCGCCTCGGACAATATAGCCCGCCCGTCGCGTCCGTGATAATGACTACCGCCGACAAATCCCCAGACCGTCATGCCGGCCGCCTTGCCCGCCTGCACGCCGCTGACGCTGTCCTCGATCACCAGCGTGCGCGCAGGGTGCGCGCCCATCTTCTCGGCCGCAAGGAGAAACAGATCGGGCGCCGGCTTGCCATGCCTGACCATTTGCGCGGTGTAGATCCGCTCGCCGACATTTGCCCGCAAATCCGTGACGTCGAGCGAGAGCGAGACGCGGTCGATGTCGCTCGACGACGCCACGCAAAACGGCATCCGCAACTCGGACATGATGGCGGCAACGCCCGGGATCGCCCGGAGCGAGCCCGCGAACGTCGCCAGCACGTGCGACTTCAACCGCGGCAGAAAACCCTCAGGCAAGACCTGCCCGAGATCGCGATAATGCTGCTCGATCGCCTTGGTGCTGCGCCCGAGGAATAGCTCGAGCGCCTGCGCGGGGGTGAGCGCAAGGCCGAACTCGGCCAATACCTCGGACAGGCCCTGGCAGCTCAACAGTTCGCTGTCGACGAGCACGCCGTCGCAGTCAAAGATGATCAAGTCGGGTTTTAACCGGATGGGGCCCATCCCATCATTCGATCATATACCCATCACGTGGGCAATAGCCCACCTTGGCGACCTTAGCGCCGCTGATTGTACACGTCGATGCACACCGCCCCGAGCAGCACCAGGCCCTTGATGACCTGCTGATAGTCGATGCCGATGCCAAGGATGGACATGCCGTTGTTCATCACGCCCATGATCATGGCGCCGACCACGGCGCCGCCGACGCGGCCCACGCCGCCATAGGCCGAGGCACCGCCGATGAAGCAGGCGGCGATGACGTCGAGCTCGAAACCGAGACCGGCCTTCGGCGTCGCGGTGTTAAGTCGTGCGGCGAAGACGAGGCCGGCAAGCGCCGCGAGCACACCCATGTTGACGAAGGTGAAGAAAGTCAGCCGTTCCGTCTTGATGCCCGACAGTTTTGCCGCCTTTGCATTGCCGCCGACAGCATAGACCTGCCGGCCGATCACGGTGCGCCGGGTGACGAAGCCATAGAGTGCGATCAACGCGGTCATGATCACAAGCACGTTCGGCAGGCCGCGATGCGAGGCGATCAGATAGGTGAAATAGAGGACCGCACAGGCGAGCAGGACGCTCTTCCCCAGGAAGAACGCATACGGTTCGACCTCGATGCCGTGCAATTGCTCGCGCGAGCGACCCTTGGCGCCGGCATAGACGAGGCCGAGCGCGAGCACCGCACCGATCAGCATGGAGGTCGGATGCAGCGTGCCGGCTTCGGGCAGCAGCTCCGGAATGAAGCCGGACGACAGCTTCTGGAAGGTGGCCGGGAACGGGCCGAGCGACTGGCCTTGCAGCACCGCGAGCGCCAGGCCCTTGAACACCAGCATGCCCGCCAGCGTCACGATGAAGGATGGAATGCCGAAAAAGGCCACCCAATAGCCCTGCGCCGCACCGATCGCCGCGCCCAGCACCAGGCAGGCGATGAAGGCAAGCGTGTAGTCGACCTTGTAGGTCACCATCAGCACCGCGGCCACCGCCCCGACGAAGCCGGCGACCGAGCCGACCGAGAGGTCGATATGCCCCGTGACGATCACCAGCAGCATGCCGAGCGCCATGATGACGATGTAGCTGTTCTGCAGCACCAGGTTGGTCAGGTTGAGCGGCTGCAGCAGCGTGCCGCCGGTCATGACCTGGAAGAACAGCATGATCGCGACCAGCGACATCAGCATGCCGTAGTTGCGCAAATTGTTCTTGATGAAGCTGCCGTGCCGGCGCTCCTCGGGCAGCGATACCGTCTTGTCGGTCATGGCTGCATTCCTCCCATTTCCGCCGCCGCAGGCGCGACGTTCCCGATATTTCGTTCGTTGCGCATGATCGCGCGCATGATCTTCTCTTGCGTCGCCTCCGCGCCCTTGAACTCGCCGACGAAGGCGCCCTCGTTCATGACGCAGATGCGGTCGCAGATGCCGAGCAGCTCGGGCATCTCCGAGGAGATCACCACGACGCCGCGGCCGGCCTCCGCCAGCTCGTTGATGATACAGTAAATCTCGTATTTGGCACCGACGTCGATGCCCCGCGTCGGCTCGTCCAGGATCAGGACCTTGGGGTCCGTCATCAGCCATTTCGCCAGCACCACCTTCTGCTGGTTGCCGCCGGAGAGCTGGCCGGTCTCCTGATAGACATCGGAGCAGCGGATGCGCATGCGCGTGCGATAGTCGCTGGCGATCTTCAGTTCCGCGATGTCGTCGATCACGCGTTTCGGTGCGACCTGGTCGAGGCTGGCCAGCGTGATGTTCTTGCGAACGTCGTCGGCGAGGATCAGACCGAGCTGCTTGCGATCCTCGGTGACATAGGCAAGGCCGGCGTCGATCGCCGCCGCGACGCTCGGCAGCACCATGTCTCTGCCCTCGAGCCGAAGACTGCCGCTGATATTGGTGCCCCAGGAGCGGCCGAACAGGCTCATGGCGAATTCGGTGCGGCCCGCGCCCATCAGCCCCGCAATGCCGACGACCTCGCCGCGCCTGACGCCGAAATCGACGTTCTTGATCACCTGCCGCTCGGGATGGATGGGGTGATAGACCGACCAGTTCGCGACGTCGAGCACGGGCTCGCCGATCTTGACGCTGCGCTCCGGGAAACGGTGAGCCATGTCGCGGTTGACCATGCTGCGGATGATGCGGTCTTCCTGGATCGGCTCGGCGCGGCAGTCGATGCCGTCGACGGTGCGGCCGTCGCGCAGCACGGTGATGTGGTCGGCGACCTTGGCGACCTCGTTGAGCTTGTGCGAGATCAGGATCGAGCCGATGCCCTGCTCGCGGAACGCCATCAGGCGTTCGAGCAGCGCGGCGCTGTCGGCCTCGTTGAGGCTCGCGGTCGGCTCGTCCAGGATCAGCATCCGCACCCGCTTGGACAGCGCTTTCGCGATCTCGACCAGCTGCTGCTTGCCGACGCCGAGATCGGTGATGAGCGTATCCGGCGATTCCTTCAGGCCGACCTGCGCCAGCAGCTCGCGCGTGCGCCGATAGACCTCGTCGCGGTCGATCACGCCGAGCTTCGATGGCGGATGCGACAGGAAGATGTTTTCCGCGATCGACATCAGCGGGATCAGCGCCAGCTCCTGATGGATGATAATGATGCCGAGCGCCTCGGAATCGTTGATGTCGCGAAAGCGCCGCTCCTCGCCGTCGAAGACGATGGTGCCCTCGTAGCTGCCATGCGGGTAGACCCCGCTGAGCACCTTCATCAGCGTCGACTTGCCGGCGCCGTTCTCTCCGACGAGCGCGTGGATTTGCCCGGCGTGAACCGAGAAGTTGACGTCGCGCAGCGCCTGCACGCCTGCAAAACTCTTGCTGACGTTGCGCATCTCCAGCATGGCGGTCATCGGCATCGTGTCCCTCAATCGCCGTCGTTCCGGGGCGCCCGAGGGGTGGACCCGGAACCTCGAGATTCTCAGGTGCGCAATTGCGCACCATAGTTCGATGCTTCGCATCGCCCCGGAATGACGGAAGTAACGTTTTACTGGAACTGCGCCTTCTTGTAGTAGCCGCTCTCGACCAGAACCTTCTCCCAATTGTCCTTGTAGACCACGACCGGCTTGAGCAGATAGGACGGCACGGTCTTGACGCCGTTCTCGTAGGTCTTGGTGTCGTTGACCGTGACCTGCTTGCCGGCAAGCGCGGCATCGACCATATCGGCGGTCACCTTGGCGAGGTCGCGGGTGTCCTTGAAGATGGTCGAATACTGGTCGCCACGCAGCATCGCCTTGATCGAGGGAACTTCGGCGTCCTGGCCCGAAATGATCGGCATCGGCTGATCGGCGCTGCCGTAGCCGACGCCCTTCAGCGAGGAGATGATGCCGATCGAGATGCCGTCATAGGGCGACAGCACGGCGTTGATCTTCTTGTTGCCGTAGTAGGCGCTGAGAAGATTGTCCATGCGGGCCTGGGCGGTGGCGCCGTCCCAGCGGAGCGTCGCGACCTTGTCCATGCCCATCTGGCCCGAGGCGATGACGAGCTTGCCGCTGTCGATATAGGGCTTCAGCACGCTCATGGCGCCGTTGTAGAAGAAGTAGGCGTTGTTATCGTCGGGCGAGCCGCCGAACAGCTCGATGTTGAACGGGCCCTTGCCTTCCTTCAGGCCGAGGCCTTTCTCGATCGATTGCGCCTGGAGCACGCCGACCTGGAAATTGTCGAAGGTCGCGTAATAGTCGACGTTGGGCGTGCCGCGGATCAGGCGGTCATAGGCGATCACGATGATGCCTTTCGCCTTGGCCTGCTTGAGCACGTCGGACAGCGTGGTGCCGTCGATCGCGGCGATCACCAGGGCTTTCGCGCCCTTGGTCACCATGTTCTCGACCTGCGAGAGCTGGTTCGGGATGTCGTCCTCGGCATATTGCAGGTCGGTGTTGTAGCCGCGCTCCTTCAACACCTTGACCATGTTGTTGCCGTCGTCGATCCAGCGCGCCGAAGACTTTGTCGGCATCGCGATGCCGACGGTCGCCTTGTCCTGGGCGGAGGCGGTGAGGCCCGTGGCCATCGTGGCAGCGCCGGCCAGCGCCAGCGCGAGGAATGTCGTCTTCAGTTTCAGCATGTTTCACTCCCTTGGGTGTCAGATTGTTTCTTGCTGTCGTCGAGAACTTGGTCGTAGACGGCTCTTGGGTCTCCTATGCGAGCTCGACGTCAGGCTCCGCGCGACCGCGAGCGGAGGCCTCCAATAGAAAGGTGTAACCGGCTTGCGGATCGGCGGCGCGTGCCGCCGCGTCCATATCCTGCCAAGCCGAGGTGACCAGGAGCCGCGACAGATCGGGGCCGACGAAGGCGGGGCAGCTGGCCTGCTTTGCCGGCACGCCTAGCGAGCGCAGACGCTCGCCTTGCGGAGAGTAGACGTCGATGCGGCTCGCGCCCCAGCAGGCATTCCAGATGTTTCCGTCGGCGTCGCACACTGAACCGTCGAGGCCGCCGATACCGGTGTGGCGCAGCAGCACCTCCGGCTCGCCGCGCGGCAGGCCAGTCGCGGGATTGAGCGGCACGGCGTAGAGCACGGCGCGCGCGGTGTCGGTGAAGTACCCCGTGCCGCCATCCGGCGAAAAGCAAATCGAATTGGGGATGCTGATGCCGGAAAACAGCGTCGAGATCTTGCCGCGATGGAGCGCGTAGATCGCCCCGGCCTTCGGCTCGGCCTTCTTGCCCATGGTCCCGATCCAGAACGTGCCGGACTGGTGCACGCGGCAATCATTGGAGCGCGTGTCGGGCTTGTCCGCCTCGAGCGGAAGGAACAGCGTCATCACACCATCGGCGAGCTTGCGGACGTAAAGCCCGTCCTCGGCGACGATCAACTGCCGTTCGGCATCGATGCGCCCAAGTGCGCTCGCCATCCGGCCGAGCGCGTGGACGCGGATCGCACCACTGCCGAGGTGCGCTTCGAACAGCCGTCCCTCGCGAATGTCGAACCACCAGGCGGTATCGGTGGTGACGTCATAGGTCGGTCCCTCGCCGAGATGACAGGGATCGTTCGAGAGAATTGAGGTGGGGACCTGTTCCATCATGGCGTCCTCACTGCGAAGCGATAGATCGTGTGATGGCGATAGACCTGGCCGGGATCGAGGCGCGGGCTCGGGAAATCCGGGCGGTTGGGCGCATCGGGCCAGATGTGTGGCTCCAGACACATCGCGTCCGACTGACGGATCAGCTTGCCGCCCTTCCCAGAGATGGTGCCGTCGAGATAATTGCCGGAATAGACCTGAAGTCCCGGTTGGTCCGTGAACAGTTCCATGATCCGCCCCGAGCGCGGCGCCTCCAGCCGCGCTGCGAGCGCGAGCTTGCCGTCGCGCGCGAGACAGTAGGTGTGGTCGTAGCCCCTGCCGTTGCGCAACTGCTCATCGCTTTGCCGGATCCGCTCCCCCACGGGCCGAGGTTCGCGGAAGTCGAACGGCGTGCCGGCAACGTTGCGCGGCGGTTCGGGCAACGGAATGGCGGTGGGGTCGATGCCGAGGAAATGCGCGGCGGCGACCGTCAGTCTGTGGTCGAGAATAGGCGTCCCTGAGGTCGCGCCTTCGAGATTGAAGAAGCTGTGGTTTGTCAAATTGACGATGGTGGGACGGTCGGTCCGCGCCTCCATGCTCAGTGACAACTCGGTCGGCCCGGTGATGCGATAGGTCAGGCGGACATCGAGCTTGCCGGGATAATTCTCCTCGCCATGCGGGCTCGTATAGGTGAGCGTCACCGCAGGCGCGGCGCCGTCGTCGATCTCCGCGATCTCCCAGAGCTTGCGATCGAATCCATCGAGCCCGCCATGCAGCGCATTCGGCCCGTTGTTGACGGCAAGCTGAACCGTCCCGCCGTCGAGCGAGAACCGTCCTTTGGCGATGCGGTTGGCGTAGCGGCCGACGGTGGCGCCCAAGAACTTTCGTTCCGCGAGATAGCCGGCGAAAGTGTCGTGGCCGAGCACGACGTCGTCGCGGCTGCCCTTCGCATCGGGCGCGATCAGCGCCTGCAACACCGCGCCATGGGTGATGATGCGCGCCTCGAAACCGCCCTCGCCGCGCAGCACGATGCGGTCGACCCCGCGGCCGTCGGGCAGCGTTCCAAAAACGTCCTTCGTAATCTTTGATGCCGCCATGTCTAATCCACAAACGGTTCGACGACGATGCGCCTGCCGAGCAGGAAGGCGTCGGCAACGAGGCGAAGCGGTGCCAGATCCACGTCGCTTGCGCCGGTCGCGGCGAGCGCGACGAAGCGCCGGTAAAGTTCCCGATATTCCTCGTCGGGCGCCTCGGCAACGGTCTTGCCTTCGATTGCCATGTGCCTGCCGCCGCCGGACAGCGTCATCCGGCCCTGCTCGGTTTCGACGACGATATCCCAGCTCTGCGGCCCGGTCTGGCGAAAATCGAACTCAGCGGTGACAGGCAGGCCGTCGATGTCGGTCAGCGTCAGGCTCGCTGCGATCGGCGCCTGGCAATTGGCGGGAAACGAAAGCTCCGCCGCGGTGACGAACACGGGCTTCGGCAGGATCTTGGTCAGGATCGACAGCGCGTTGATCCCGGGATCGAACACGCCGAGGCCGCCCGGTTCCCAGATCCAGCCCTGACCGGGATGCCAGACGCGGACATCCTCCTTCCAGCTGATGTGCACCGACTTGATGCGTCGCGCCGCGAGCCATTGTCGCGCGGGCTCGACCGCCGGCGCGTGGCGCGAATGCCAGGTCGCAAACAGCGTACGCTTTGCCTCTGCCGCCATTGCGATCAGCGGATCGAGCTCGGCAACTCCGGTGCCCGGCGGCTTCTCCAGCATGACGTGCTTGCCGGCGGCTAACGCCGCGGCGGCCTGGGCGCGACGCACCTGCGGCGGCGTGCACAGCGAAACCGCATCGATCGGCGGCCCCTTTTCCAGCAGCTCCTCGATGGTAGCGAAATGCGGCAGCCCCGGCAGCGAGGCGTTGCGGCTGGCAATTGCGGTCAGCGTCGCGCCCGGCACCGCGGCGATCGCGCCGACATGCTGGTCGCGTGCAATCTTGCCGAAGCCGACGATGGCGATACGAAGTTCGGTCACGATCTCTCTCCGGACTGCACGGATGGCAACGCCTCGGCCGGCGCGGTCTCGATCACCGTACCATCGTGGCGGCGCATGCCGTTGTGAATGACATGGACCATCGCCTCCGAGGCGGCCTCGGCATCGCCGGCCGCAATCGCATCGACGATCTTCTGGTGCCAGAGCAGCACCGTGTCGCGGTCCTCCAATTCGACCGGCGCGCTCAGCAGGAACGAGGCGCGAAGCGCGGCCTCGATGACGTGGCCGATCGAGCGCATGAACAAATTACCGGAGGCCCGAGCCACGGCAATGTGAAGCGCGAGGTCGGCATCGGCAAAGCCGACCGAGTCGGACGCTTCGAGCCGCATGCGCTCCATGCTGCGCCGAAGCTCGGTCAGATCCTCCTCCGACCGCTGCGCGGCCGCCAGCATCGCCGCGCGCGGCTCGACCGCAAGACGGATCTCGGCGAGGTCGTTGAGGAAACGCTTGTCGATGCCGGCATCGAGATGCCAGGCTAGCACGTCCGCATCGAACATGTTCCAGGCGCCGCGCTCGCGCACGACGGTGCCGACCCGCGCCTTGGTGGTGAGCAGCCCCTTGGCGACCAGCGTCTTCACGCTCTCCCGCAGCACCGGCCGCGACACGCCGAACATCGCGATCATCTCGGCGTCACCCGGCAGGCGCGTGCCCTCGGCATAACGGCCGGCGATGATGTCGACGCCGATCGAGCGGGCGACTTCCGCATGGTTGGAGTGGGCCCGCCGCGTCGGGATGACGACGATGCGCGAGGTCATGAGGCAGCTCCCGCGCGCTTCGTCAACGGCCGCCGGGCCAGCGCGACCAGTCCCTGTTGCAAGGCAATGAAGGCGAACAGCAGGATTCCAGTCGCGATCTTGGTCCACCAGCTCGACAAGGTGCCGTCGAAATTGATGTAAGTCTGGATCAGGCCCTGGATCAGCACGCCCAGGAAAGTTCCGATCACCGAGCCCTGCCCGCCCGTGAGCAGCGTGCCGCCGATCACAACGGCGGCGATGGTGTCGAGCTCGACACCGACGGCGGAGAGGGAATAGCCGGCGCTGGTGTAGAACGAGAAGACGATGCCGGCGATACCTGCCAGCAGGCTCGACAGCATGTAGATCTTCACCGTCATCGTGCCGACGGCAACGCCCATCAGGCTCGCGGTCACCCGACTGCCGCCGAGCGCGTAGACATTGGCGCCAAATCTCGTAAGACGCAGCAGCAGGGCTCCGCCGATGACGATCACGAGCATGATGATCGCGATCGCGGTCAACCGTCCTCCACCCGGCAATCGCAAGGCGAAGTCCGACACAGTGGAATAGATCGGCGCGGTGATCGGTATGGATTCGGTGGAGAGCAGGAAGCTCGCGCCGCGAGCCAGGAACATCCCCGCCAGCGTGACGATGAACGGCGGCAGATCGAAGACATGGATCACCGCGCCCATCGCCGCACCGAAGGCCGCCGAGAGTGCGAGGGCGGCGACGAAAGCAGCCAGCGGCGGCATGCCCCAGCGCTCGATCGCGAGTGCAACGAAGACGGTGGTGAAGCCGATCACCGAGCCGACCGAAAGATCAATGCCGCCAGAGATGATGACGAAGGTCATGCCGGCCGCGACGATGCCGAGGAAAGCGTTGTCGGTGAGGAGATTGCCGACGACGCGGGTCGAGGCGATGTTGGGAAACTGCACCGCGCAGGCTGCGAAGCCCGCAACGAGCACGATCGCCGTGATGAGGGCGGGCGGCAGGCCTCTCATGCCTTCGTCCTCCGCAGCCGCGCGGCGATGCCGGCAAAACCGGTCAGCTTCGGCGATTGCAACAACAACACCGTAAGCACCACCACCGCCTTGACCAGCAGGTTGAACTCCGGCGGATAGCCGGACAACAGGATGCCGGTGTTCATGGTCTGGATGATCAGCGCGCCGAGCACCGCGAGCACGAGGCTGAAGCGGCCGCCGAACAGCGAAGTGCCGCCGATCACCACGGCCAGGATCGCATCGAGCTCGAGCCAGAGGCCGGCATTGTTGGCGTCCGCCCCCATGATGTCGGCCGCCGCGATCACGCCGGCCAGCGCGGCGCACACGCCGCACCAGACATAGACCGACAGGATCATCGCTCGTGTGCCGACGCCGGCAAGCTCGCTCGCGCGCGCATTGCCGCCGGTCGCCTCGATCAGCAGCCCGAGCGCGGAGCCGCGCACCACCGCGCCGGTCAGGATGAGCATGCCGAGCGCAATCGCGACCGGCACGGGCACGCCGAGAATGGCACCGTTACCGAGCCAGACCAGATCCGGCGAGGAGAAGGTCACGATCCGTCCCTCGGTGATCAGCTGGGCAATGCCGCGTCCGGCCACCATCAGGATCAACGTCGCCACGATCGGCTGCATGCCGAGCACCGCGACGAGGAAGCCGTTCCAAAGGCCGCAAATCAAGCCCGCGCCGAGCGCGGCCGCCAGAACCACGGCCAGACTGTGAGTGTCGGCGAGGCTCGCCGCGATCGCGCCCGCGATTGCCATGACCGCACCGACCGACAGATCGATGCCGCGCGTCGCGATCACCAGCACCATGCCGAGCGAGAGCAGCGCCACCGGCGTGCCGCGATTGAGCACGTCGATGAGGCTGCCGAACAGACGGCCGTCCTGGAGGCGCAGGTCGAAAAACTGCGGCGACACCACGCGGTCGACCGCGAGGATGACGATCAATGCGAGGATTTGGGCGAGACCGCGGCGCGGCAACAGCGCTGTCATGCCCGCTCCTCATGCGCAACGCCGGCGCCGTCGGCGGCAATGGCCGCGAGAATGTTGCCGACATCGACCGCCTCGCCTGCGAGCTCCTCGACATGGGCGCGATCGCGCAGCACCACGACGCGGTCGGAATAGGTCACGATCTCATCGAGCTCGGAGGAGATCACGAGCAGCGACAGGCCGTCGTCGCAGAGCTCGCGGATCAGGCGGATGATCTCGGCATGCGCGCCGACGTCGATGCCGCGGGTCGGCTCGTCCAGCACCAGCAGCCGCGGCGAGGTCGCAAGCCAGCGGGCCAGCAGAACCTTCTGCTGGTTGCCGCCGGACAACAGGCCGACCGGACGCTCGGGATCGGGCGGACGAATGTCGAGCATCTTGACGTAGCGGCGCGCGATCTCGTCCTGCTCGCGGCGCCGCAGCGGCCGATGCAGGCCGCGCTTGGCCTGGAGCGCGAGCACGATGTTCTCGCGCACGGTGAGCTCGGCGACGATACCGTCGGTCTTGCGCTCCTCCGGGCAATAGCCGAAGCCGTGGCGGACGCCGTCGCGTGGCGACTGCAACCGCACCGACGCGCCCTCCACACTCGCCTTCCCGCCATCTGCGCGCTCGGCGCCGAACACCAGCCGCGCGGTCTCGGTGCGGCCCGAGCCGAGCAGGCCGGCGAGGCCGACGACCTCGCCATGGCGCAGTTCGAGATCGAACGGCACGACATAGCCGGCCTTGCCGTAATTCTCGAAGCTCGCGCAGACCTCGCGCGCCTCATATTCGCTCGTCGCCGCCCGCGCATTGGTCGTCTCCGCGAGCTCGCGGCCGAGCATCATCCGGATCAGCTCGATCCGCGGCAAGGACGCCTTCTCGCGCTCACCGACCAGGCGGCCGTTTCGCAGCACCGTGATGCGGTCGGAGATCTCGTAGACCTGGTCGAGGAAATGGCTGACGAAGACGATGCCGATGCCTCGTTTTGCAAGCTGGCGCATGATGCCGAACAGGATCTCGACCTCGTGTCGGTCCAGGCTCGCGGTTGGCTCGTCCAGGATCAGCACACGCGCGGAGAGATCCACCGCGCGGGCAATCGCCGTGACGTGCTGGATGGCCACCGAATAGTGGCCGAGCGGCGCGGCCACATCGATATCGAGACCGAACTCCGCAAGCAGCGCCTTGGCGCGGCGGCGCATCTCACCCTCGCGCACGATGCCGAAGCGCATCGGCTGGCGATCGAGGAACAGGTTTTGTGCCACCGAGAGGTTCGGCAACAGATTGACCTCCTGGTAGACGGTGGCAATGCCCGCAGCCACCGCCGCCTTCGCCGAACGCGGCGCGATCTCTTCACCGCCGATCCTGACGATGCCGGCATCGCGCGGAAACACGCCGGTGACGACCTTGATCAGCGTGGATTTGCCGGCGCCATTCTCGCCGAGCAGCGCATGGATCTCGCCGGCGCGCAGCGTGAAGTCGACCTCCTGCAGCGCGCGCACGGCGCCGAAGCTCTTGCTGATCCCGCGCACCTCGAGAAGGGGCAGAGCAGGATCGGGGCCGTTCTGCATGGCAAATTCACTCCCACGGGTGCCCGCCATTGAAGCGGACACCCAGCCTAGTCGTTCGTGCGGCGGTTTCGAAGGGGGATCGCCTCAGTAACCGAGGCCCTTCTTGCTGTCGTAGATCTTCTGCGGATCGTCGGCTGCGGTATAGAGCTTGGACTCGGTCTGGATCCATTTCGGCGGAACCGTACCCTTGCTCTTGAAAGCTGCAACGGCATCGAGCGCCGGGCCCGCCATGTTCGGCGTCAGCTCCACCGTGGCGTTGGCTTCGCCGGCGACCATCGCCTTGAAGATATCGGGGACCGCGTCGATCGAGACGGTGAGGATGTCCTTGCCGGGCTTGAGACCGGCTTCCTTCATCGCCTGGATGGCTCCCACCATCATGTCGTCGTTGTGCGCGTAGACCGCGCAGATATTCTTGCCGCCGCCCTCGGCCTTGATGAAGCTTTCCATCACCTCCTTGCCCTTGGCGCGGGTGAAGTCGCCGGTCTGGCTGCGCACCACTTTCAGGTTGGCGTGCTTGGCGATCGCGGTGTCGAAGCCTTTCTTGCGGTTGGTGGCGACGCTGGCGCCGACCGTGCCCTGCAGCTCGACGATGTTGCAGGCCTTGGCCCCGACTGTCTTGGCCAGCCAGTCACCGGCGACCTCGCCTTCATGCACGCTGTCGGAGGTGACGGCGGTCAAATAGAGCTCCTTGCCGGAGGGATCGATATCGCGGTCAAGCAGCACGACCGGGATCTTGGCTTCCCTGGCCTCCTTCAGCACCGAGTCCCAGCCGGTCGAGACCACCGGTGCGAGGAAGATCGCATCGACGTTCTGCGCGATGAAGGAGCGGATCGCCTTGATCTGGTTCTCCTGCTTCTGCTGCGCGTCTGCGATCTTGAGATTGACCTTGCGCTTGCTGGCCTCCTGCTTGGAGACCGACGTCTCGGCCGCGCGCCAGCCGGACTCCGATCCGATCTGCGAGAAGCCGATGGTGAGCTCGGCGGCATTCGCCGGCAGCGCGAGCAGCAAGGCGGCCGTGGCGCTGGCCGCAAAGAGGGCTTTGAGGATCATCAGGCGAGTCTCCCAAGATGTTATCCGGGGCGCCTATTGGTAGCATGACACCCTCAGGCCGTCCTTTGAGGCGGCGGACGGGACTATTTCACGGAAGATGAGTTCCGACTAGTCATATTATTTGACTATTTGAGCAGAGCACGAGCAAGCGGCAGCGAGCGGTTCTACAACACGCTCAGCGCGATTTTGCTCCGGTGATGCAATTGAGGGGTGAAGGAAAATTTCGCGCGGGGCTGCGAGCGCTCGATCGCAGCGACGGTGACAACGGGTTGTGCGAGCTCTTCTCCCGTCGTTGCGGGCGCAGCGAAGCAATCCAGAATCCCTCCGGGGAAAGACTCTGGATTGCTTCGCTGCGCTCGCAATGACGATGTGGATAGAGTCTGCGTACGTCGAACAAATCGACCCGTGGAGAGCCCCTCACCGCCACGCTTCGCGTGTCGGCCTCTCCCCGCACGCGGGGAGAGGCGAAGGAAAGCGAGCTAAATCAGCTTCCGCTGCGCCAGGTTCTTCATCAGCGCTCCGATGCCGAAGGTCCAGGGCTCGCACTCGTCGCTGGTGCGCATGCGGTTGACGAGCTTGCCGAGTTGAGGCGCTGCGATCGTGACGATGTCGTCGCGCTTGTGGGTGAACCCCTGCCCCGGCGCGTCGCGATCCTTGACCGGCGCGAACATCGTGCCGAGGAACAGCACGAACCCGTCAGGATATTGATGCACCTTGCCGATGGTCTGCTCGACCAGATCGGTCGGATCGCGGCTGATCTTGCTGATCGAGGAATGGCCGTCGAGAACGAAGCCGTCCGCCCCCTTCACGTTCAGGCTGATGTCGAGCTTGCGCGCGTCGTCGAGCGTAAAGCTGTCGTCGAACAGGCGCAGCAGCGGTCCGATCGCGCAGGAGGCGTTGTTGTCCTTGGCTTTTGACAGCAGCAGCGCCGAACGGCCCTCGAAGTCGCGCAGATTGACGTCGTTGCCGAGCGCGCCGCCGACGATCTTGCCGCGGCTCGACACGAACAGCACGAGCTCCGGCTCCGGGTTATTCCAGGTCGATTTCGGATGCAGGCCGGCGTCCATGCCGGTGCCGACCGAGGACAACGTCGGCGCCTTGGTGAAGACCTCCGCATCGGGACCGATGCCGACCTCGAGATATTGGCTCCAGGCGTTCTGATCGATCAGCACCTGCTTCAGGTGCATCGCCTGGTCGGAGCCCGGCTTGAGCTTGGAGAGATCGTCGCCGATCAGCCGCGTCACTTCCTTGCGGATCGCTTCGGCCGAGGCCGGATTGCCCTTCGCCCGCTCCTCGATCACGCGCTCCAGCATCGAGATGGCAAAGGTGACGCCGGCAGCCTTCAGCGTTTGCAGGTCCACGGGCGCAAGCAGCCAGGGCTTTTGGCGATCGCGCTGGTCCGGCGCCGTGTTGGCCACGATGGCGTCGAGATCGCCGATCCACTCGCCCTTGGTCAGGCCAAGGGCCTTGGCCGGATTGTCCTCTTCGCAGAGCGCGCTGATGGTCGGAAATCTTGCGGTGACGTCGAACACGCCGTCGCCACGGACGGCGACCACGGCCGGACCGTTCGCCTGCGGCAGCCAGACGCGGCCGGCGAGCGTGCCGCGTGTTCCGTCTTCGGGGAGGAGGTCTTTCACTGACAAAGTCGTCATGGCCGCGCCCTCGTTGTTTCTCGGATCAGCCGCAGCCGATCACATTGGCGAAGACCAATAAACGTCTGGCGGGGGAAGTCCAGAGAGCGCGGCCCTCACTTGAACCAGTGCACCAGTGCGATGCTGATGCCGAGCAGCAGCATCAGGGACAGCGTCACCGCGGCCGTCACCCGCCCGCCGACATTGGCGAGCACACGCACGTCGACGCCGAGACCGAGGGCCGCCATCGACACCACGGTGAGAAAGCCGGTGATCTTGGTCACCGGACCAACCACCGTCCCCGGCACGATTTCGAGGGAGCGCAAGGTCGCCAGCGCCAGAAAGCCGAGGATGAACCAGGGCACGAGGCGGAAGAAGCCGACATTGGTCTTCTTGGCATCGCTCTGCCAGCGTGACGCCGCGAGCGAGAGGCCGACGACGACCGGCCCGAGCATCAGCACACGCATCAGCTTCACGAGCGTGCCGATCTGCGTCGCGACGAGCCCGGCCGGGACCGTCGCGGCCAGGACCTGCGGCACCGCATAGACCGTGAGGCCGGCGAGGATGCCGTATTGCGTGGCAGACAATTGCAACAGCGGAATCAGCAGCGGCAGGCCGAGCACCATCATCACGCCGAGGATTGCGGTGAAGGAGATCGAGGATGCGATCTCGTCATTGTTGGCACCGATGATCGGGGCCACCGCAGCGATCGCCGAATTGCCGCAGATCGAGTTGCCGCAGGCGATCAGGATCGACAGCCGCGTCGACAGGCCCAGCATCCGGCCGAGACCGAAGGAGACGCAGAGCGCGATCACCACGACGGCTGCGATCGAGGCCAGCAGCGCGACGCCGGAGGCCGCGATGGCGGCGAAGCTGATCGAGGCCCCCAGCAGCATGACGGCGACTTCGAGAAGCTGTTTTGCGCTGAAGGCAATGCCGGCCTGCCAGCGCGGCGCGGGTTTCCAGAAGCTCCGCAGGGCCATCCCGAGCAGGATCGCCATCACCAGCGCCTCGACATAGGGATGCTCGAAGACGCCGAGCTCCGCCCTTTCGAGCAGGGCCGAGACGCCGGCGACGGCGATACAGAGGAGGATGCCTGGAATCAGCCCGAAAATACGGCTCGCGGCGGTGGCCGGCTTGGCGCCGGCCGGGCTGGATGCTTGATTCTGCGACACAAATCTCTCCCAAGGGAGAAAGATTTATACGCAGCGCCGGCCCAATGGGGAATAAGCTTTCGACATATCAGGGTCGAGAGAAGTTCTGTCCCCAACCCGGAATAATCGGCCTCAGAAGATCAGGCTCTTGGCCAGCGAGGCCACCCGGCTGAACCCGTCATAGACGCCGGGTTCGAAGAACGCCGCACGCGCGAGCACGATTCCGGCCACCAGCGACCAGAAAAGCCCGGTGCCGACCCGCAGCAGGAGCTTCGACGCGCGCGACTTCGGCTGGGCATCCGTTGCGGACACCAATTGCTCGCCGAAGGGCTCAAATCCAGTGCGTTCCATGACCGTCAATCCATCAAATTCTGATAGGAATGTCGTCGTTTCCCGATCAAACGGCAATGGAAGCGATTGGCGTTTTTGCTCCCGCGCAGGGAAACTCCTTTCGCCGGAAGGCCCGCAGACAACCGTTTTCTTCTTCTCGACTATTCGGACACCGCGCGCCAGGCTCACAGGGCCAGATAACGCCGGCGGATCGTCTCGTTGGCTTTCAGCTCGTCGATTCCGGCGGCGTAGACGATCTGGCCCTTGTCGATGATGGTGGCGTGGCTCGCGAGCCCCAGGCAGAAATGCATGTTCTGCTCGGCGATCAGCACGGTCGATCCGATTCCTCGGAGCTGCCGCAACAGCTCGCCGATCCGCTGCACGATGATCGGCGCGAGCCCCTCGCTCGGCTCGTCCAGCAGCAGCAGCGCCGGATTGCCCATCAGCGTGCGTGCGATCGCGAGCATCTGCTGCTCGCCGCCGGAGAGGCGTCCGGCGATGCGATGGCGCAGCGGCTCCAGCAGCGGGAAGACCTCGTAGATGCGCTTGATCGGCCATTCGTCCTGGCCCTCCGGTCCCTTCTTGCGACCGATGACCAGATTGTCCTCGACACTGTGCTCCGGAAAGATCTGGCGGTCCTCCGGCACGAAGCCCAGACCGGCGCGCGCGATGTGATGCGGCTTCCGGCCCGAGATCACCGCACCGCGCAGGCTCACTTTGCCCCGCCGCGGCGGCGCCAGCCCCATGATCGCCTTCATGGTAGTGGACTTGCCGGCGCCGTTGCGCCCGAGCAGCGCCATGGTCTCGCCCTGCAGTACCGAGAGGCCGACGCCGAACAGGATCTGGCTGGTGCCGTAATAGACGTCGAGATCGGCGACTTCGATGACGACCGCGCTCATGCGGCGGCTCCCGCATGCTCGGTGCCCAGATAGGCCTCGATCACGGCGCCGTTGTTGCGGATCTCTTCGGGCGTACCGGTTGCGAGAATACGGCCATAGCAGAGCACGACGATTTTCGGCGCGATCTTGAACACGATGTCCATGTCGTGCTCGATGAAGACGACGGTGATCTTCTGGGTCTCCCAGAGCTCGCGCACCTTGTCGATCATGCGCCAGCGCTCCTCCGGGCCCATCCCGGCGGTGGGCTCGTCCAGCAGCAGCACCTTTGGTTCGAGCACCAGCGCAAGGGCAATATCGAGGAGCTTCTGGTCGCCATGCGACAGTGTCGCGGCCGTGCGATGGCGGCTTCCCGCCAGGCCCAACAGCTCCATCACATGCTCGGCGCGATCGCGTGTCTCCGGCAAGGGGAAGCGCTTGTGCAGCACTGCCGAGGTGCGCTGGTCGGCACTGACCGCGGCGAGCATCGTCTCCTGCACCGTCAGCGACTTGAAGATGCTTGCAACCTGGAAGGCGCGGCCGATGCCGTGACGGACGATCTCCGGCGGCGAGCGGCCGGCAAGATCGACACCGTCGAGCAGCACCTGGCCGCTGTCAGGCTTCAGCGCGCCGGTGATCAGGTTGAAGAAGGTGCTCTTGCCGGCACCGTTCGGTCCGATCACCGCGGTGAGCGAACCGTCGGGAAAGTCGAGCGAGACGTCGTTGGTCGCCTTCACGCCACCAAAGGATTTTGCGAGGTTGCGGATCTCGAGCATCCCTAGCGCCTCTCGCCTGCGTCGCGCCGTTGCGAAAACCATTCGGCGACGAAGTCCAGCAGGCCTTTGCGCAGGCCCAGCGCGAAGAACAGGATGACGATTCCGAGCACGATGCCATGGTACTCGGTGAACCGCGTCACGGTGTCGTTGAGCAGCAACAGCAGCACGGTGCCGACCATCGGCCCGAGAAAGGTCGAGACGCCGCCGAGCATGTTGATGAAGATGGCTTCACCCGAGATCGTCCAATAGGCGAATTCCGGATAAGCACCCGAGACGAACAGCGCCATCACCATGCCGCCCATCGCCGCGAACAACGCTGCCAGCACGAACACGGTGAGCTTGGCGCGCCAGACGTCGATGCCGAGAAAGCTCGCGCGCGCGGCATTGTCGCGGATCATCCGCAAGGTGTAGCCGAACGGCGATTGCGCGATCTGGCGCATCGCGAGCAGGCCAAGGATCAGCAGCGCGCAGCTCGCGATGTAGAGATGGACGTGATTGGCGAGATTGATCCCGAGGAATGCGGGACGCGGAATGCCGCCGCGCAAGCCCTGGTCTCCGCCGGTGAAAGAGGCCCAGGACAAAATGGTCGAATGGATCAGCATCTGGAAGGCGAGCGTGACGAAGGCGAAATAGATCTCCTTCAGCCGCACGCAGATCGCGCCGATGACGGCTGCGATCAGCGCCGTGATCGCCAGCGTCGCCACGAAGGCGACCGGAATCGGCACGCCGAGCTTCTGCATGATCAGGCCGAAGCTGTAGGCGCCAAGGCCAAAGAACATGCCGTGGCCGAACGAAGTCAGGCCGGTGTAGCCGACGAGCAGATTGAGCGAAGTCGCGAACAGGCCGTAGGCGGAGCAACGGATGACGAAATCGAGCAGCGCCTTGCTGCCCGTGAACAGCGGCAGGCTCGCCAGCACCGCAAAAGCGATCAGCGCAATCAGGACGTCGCGATAGCGTCCAAGCGCGGCGCCGCCGCGCACAGGCGCCAGCGTCCCGGCGCGTCCGGCCTCGAGCTCGGTCATGCCGCCTCCTTGCCGAACAGGCCGGTGGGTTTTGAGACCAGCACGATCACCATGAACAGATACATCAGGCCTTCCGTGAACAGCGGAAAGCCGAGCGAGCCGTAGGACCTGATCAGGCCGAGCAGCAACGCGCCGATCAGCGCGCCCAGGATCGAGCCCATGCCGCCGATCACGGTGACGATGAAGGATTCGATCAGCACCGAAAATCCCATGCCCGGGGTCAGCGAGCGCACCGGCGCGGCGAGCGCACCCGCTAGCCCCGCCAGCATGCCGCCGAGCGCGAACACGCCGCCATAGATCAGGCCGGTGTTGATACCGAGCGCGGACACCATGCCTGGATTCTGCGCGGCGGCGCGGATCACCTTGCCGATGCGGCTGCGCGACAGCCCGATGCCGAGCACGATGGCCGCACTCAGCGCAACGCCGATCAGCAGCAGATAATAAGGCGGCACCACGCCCCCAGCGATGAACAGCGGCATCACCTGGAACGCGGACGGCATGCCCATCGACTTGAATTCCGGCCCCCAGATCAGGCGCACGACATCGTCGAAGATCAGCACGAAGGCGTAGCAGACGAGGAGCTGCATCAAAACGTCCGCACCGTAGACACGACTCATGAAGACGCGCTCGAAGATCAATCCGAGAACGGCCGTGCCGGCCGCGCCCGCCAACATCGCGAGGGCAAAGCTGCCGGTGAACTGATAGGCGGTCATCGCGAAATAGGCGCCGAACATGTAGAAGGCGCCGTGGCTGAAATTGACGACCTTCAGCACGCCGAAGATCAGCGTCAGCCCGACCGCGACCAGGAACAGCAGCATGCCGATGATGAGGCCACTGGTGGTTTGCGTCACCAGGCAGGCGGAGCTGGAGAGGCAGCCGGCAAGCGCGTCGAGATCCACGGGAGCACTTTCATTGCGGCGCGCCTGACACGGCGCGGAAAACGAGATGGCGGAGACGGTCGCCCGTCTCCGCTGCGCATCGGATCAGGTGTAACCCTTGCTCTTCTTCCACTCGGCCTCGAGTTCGAAGATCGTCTTCCAGTCGCCGACCTTGACCTCCGGCACATACGGCTCCTGCGGGATCGTGGTGCCCCAGCCAATGGCGTAGCCGACCAGCGTGTGATCGTCGCCGCGCATCGTCACGGTGCCGTCGGCCCCGAACGGGCACTTGATGGTGAGGCCCTTCAACGTCTCCGCGATCTTCTTGCCGTCAGCAGAGTTCGCCTTCTTGGCGGCCTCGGCGAGGAACATCACGGCGGTCGCGTTCTGCCACGACCAATTGGTCGGATACTCGTTGTACTTCGCCTTGTAGGCATCGCCCCAGGCCGCGTTCTCCGGCGTGGTCGGGAACGTCTTGATGTAGCGGTTGCCGGAGTGGATGCCCTTGGGCAGGTTCTTCACCACGGTGAGCGCAGTGTAGTCGGCCATGTTGACCGCGAACACCTCCATCTGGCTGAACATCGCGTAGATGTTGGCCTGGTCGATATAGGAGGTGAGATCGCCGCCCCACAGGCAGGAATAAAGCGCCTGCGGCTTGGCCTGCAGGATCTTGGTGACGACCTCGGTGTAGTCGGGCTGGAACAGCTTTGGCCAGGATTCGCTGATGATCTCCACATCAGGCGCGAAGCGCTTCAGGTACAGCGTGAACTCGCCGGTGGTATCGCGACCATAGGCATAGTCCGGCGAGCAGGTCGCCCATTTCTTCAGGCCCTTGGTCTTGGCGATCGCGGCGGCGTAGCTGCCGCCGACGATGGAATCGTGAATGCCCTGGCGCACGCAGCGGAATGCGTTCGGGATGTGCTGCTTCGGATCGGCCGTCAGCGAGGACGCTTCCGAGCAGGTGTGGATGCAGAGCACGCCGAGATCGCGCGCAACCTCATGCACCGCGAACGAACCCGACGACGCCTCGCCGTCAAGCAGCAATTCGCAACCGTCGGTGTTGACGAGCTCGCGCGCAACACGCGCGGCTTCCTGCGGCTGGCCCTTGGAGTCGCGGATCACCATCTCGATCTGCCGGCCGGCAAGGCCGCCGGCAGCGTTGACCTTCTCGACCTCGAGCATCACCGCATTGCGCGAGGACGTGCCGAGCTGCGCCACGCGGCCCGACAGGATCGTCGGCATGCCGATCTTGATGGTCTTGGCTTGTGCACGCGCCACCCAAGGCGCGGCAACACTCATCGCACCGGCGCCCATCAGCGCCAGCGTTGAACGGCGGCTGATGCCCGGCGTGCGGGTCCTCGTCATTCTTCCCTCCCTCTGTCGGGTCGGCGTTTCAAATCCCTGTCGGAGATCGTGTCGTCTCCGTGTTTCAAGGATTTCAGAGGGCGGGGGGTGACGTCAAGCCAAAGATGAATTACGAGTCAGAATTCATCGAGGGGGAAGCGAGGCCGGTAACCGGCCCAAGATCGGCAAAATGATCAATCTTTCGAGCTTCATCGCCTTTCACGCCCGGCGCACGCCGGACCGACCCGCGCTGAAATACCGCGGCGAGGCGATTTCCTACGCGGCGTTCGATGCGCGAGTCCGGACGGTGGCAGGCTGGCTCGCCGCGCAAGGCATCGGCGCCGGCGATGTCGTGGCAGTGCTGATGAAGAACAGCGCCGCGTTCCTGGAGCTCGTCTTCGCCACCAGCCATCTCGGTGCGGTGTTCTTACCAATCAACTTCCGCCTCTCCCGCGACGAGGTCGGCTACATCACCGGCAATGCCGGGGCGCGAATTCTGATCGTCGACGAGGAGTTGGCTGCAAATGCCCCGAGCACCGGGATTGTCGTGCTCGACGAGGCCGCGCAGCAGAGCCTCACACAGCTTGCAGGCGATGCACCGCCCGCGCCGATGCATGCCTGCGCACCATCGGACCTGATGCGGCTGATGTACACCTCGGGCACGACCGACCGCCCCAAAGGCGTGATGCTCTCTTACGATAATTTCTACTGGAAGTCCGCCGACCAGACGATCGCGCTGGGTTTGAGCGACGAGACCCGCCTTCTCGTCGTCGGCCCCCTCTATCACGTCGGCGCGCTCGACCTGCCCGGCATCGCCGTGCTCTGGCATGGCGGCTTCATCCGCATCGAACGCAATTTCGAGCCGGAGAGCGCGCTTAACGCCATCGCCGAGGACAATCTCAACGCCGCCTGGTTCGCGCCCGTCATAACCAGCGCGATGCTCACCTGCCCGACGCGTGGTCGCTACGACGTCTCCAGCCTGCAATGGGCGATCGGCGGCGGCGAGAAGACGCCGGAGCTGCGCATCCGCGCCTTCTCCGAGTATTTCCGCAACGCGCGCTACATCGATGCCTATGGCCTCACCGAGACCGTCGGCGGCGACACCTTCATGGAAGCGGGCCGCGAGATCGAGAAGATCGGCTCGACCGGGCGAGCCATCGCCCATGTCGGGATCGAGATCCGCGACGAGGACGGCAAGGCGTTGCCGGCCAACGTCAACGGCGAGATCTGCCTGCGGGGGCCGAAGATCACGCGCGGCTATTGGAAGGATCCGGACAAGACGGCCGCCGCCTTCTTCGGCGACTGGTTCCGCAGCGGCGACGTCGGCTATCTCGACGACGACGGCTTCCTGTACCTCACCGACCGCAAGAAGGACATGATCATCTCCGGCGGCGAGAACATCGCCTCCTCCGAGATCGAACGCGTCATCCATGAATTGCCCGAGGTGCGCGAAGTCGCGGTGATCGGCTTGCGCGATGCACGCTGGGGCGAACGGCCGGTTGCGATCGTCGTGCTGACGGAGCGCGCCAGGCTCGAGCTCCCTGCTCTCACCGAGCATTGTCGCGCCCGGCTCGCAAGCTTCAAGGTGCCGAAACAGCTGATCATCCGCGATAGCCTCCCGCGCAACCCATCCGGAAAGATTCTCAAGCGCGTGCTGCGCGCCGAGCTGGAGAGGTCTGAATGACGCAAGTGAACGCCAAGCTGGCAAAACTCAACCGCGTCGAGCGCAACGCCTGGACCAAGCAGAACATCTTCGAGGCCG
The DNA here is from genome assembly GCF_002266435.3 of Bradyrhizobium amphicarpaeae. Lineage (NCBI taxonomy): Bacteria > Pseudomonadati > Pseudomonadota > Alphaproteobacteria > Hyphomicrobiales > Nitrobacteraceae > Bradyrhizobium > Bradyrhizobium amphicarpaeae. Next base: position 2,669,046 of record NZ_CP029426.2, on the reverse strand, counting down.
CGACCAAGGTCGTCGGCAAGCATGGCTATGCCGAAGCCTCCGTCGCCCGCATCACCGAGCAGGCCGGCGTCGCGCAAGGTACCTTCTACAATCATTTCGAGAACCGACAGGAGCTGCTCGACCAGTTGCTGCCGAAGATCGGCCTCGACATGGTCGAGTTCATCCGCGCCCGCACCGGCACGGCGGACGCGGCGCGGCAGGAGATTTCACGCTTCTCCGCCTTCTTCGACTTCATCCGCGAGGTGCCGGAGTTCTTGCGCATCCTCAACGAGGCCGAGTTCTTCGCACCGATCGGTTACCAGAAGCATCTCGACAACATCTCGGTCGCCTATGTCCGCATTTTGCGTCGCGCGCGCGCAGCGGGTGCGATTCACGACTACAGCGACGAGGAGTTCGAGGCGATCGTCCACATGCTGATGGGCGCGCGCGGCTATCTCAGCCGCCGCTACTCCTATTCGGCCGACGGCGTCACCGCCGTGCCCGAGCACGTCATCTCCGCCTATCGCAAGCTGATGACGCGCGGGCTCTTCAACGCATCCGGGGATCAGGACACGCCATGAACATCGAAGCTTCGCACAGGCCGCTCGACCTTGCCGCGGCCATCGCAGAAGGCGACATCCGATGCCTGCTGATGGTGCTGGTGCACATGACGGGCGACGAGAAATGGCTGGCGCCGCCTTACCTGCCCAAGCGCGACATTCGCCTGATCCCCGATCCCGAGGCCGGCGTGCCCCGTGAAATCCAGGACGAAATCCGCGCCGCGGTGGTCAAGCTCTTCGCCAATGGCACGCCGAAGCCCGTCATCGCCGATCCCGGCGAAGAGCTGCTGCTGAAAATGATGCGCGCCTGCCTCGGCGAGAACGTCGCGCCGGAATATGCCCCGCTGATGCGCGAGGAGATGGGCTTTGTGCCGCGCGAGGCGCGTTGGGCCAGGCAGCCGTCGACCGACAGGCTCGCCGAGCAGCACGTGCTGATCGTCGGCGCCGGCGTCTGCGCCATCGCGCTCGGCGTTGCGCTCGGCCATCTCGGCATTCCCTACACCATCGTCGAGAAGAACGCCGAGCTCGGCGGCACCTGGTGGATCAACCGCTATCCCGGCTGCGGCGTCGATACGCCGAACCACTCTTATTCCTATTCCTTCGGCTCGGGAAATGCATGGACCCGCTATTTCTGCCAGCGCGAGGAGTTGCTCGGCTATCTCCAGAAGGTCGCGGAGGAATACGACATCCGAAAACATCTGCGCGTCAACACCGAACTGACCTCGTCGCGCTGGGACGAAAGCAAGCGGCGCTGGATCTCGACCCTCAAAACCAGCAACGGCGAAGAAACCTTCGAATCCACCGCTTTAGTTTCGGCCATCGGCCAGCTCAACGACCCCTCCCGTGCCCGCTTCAAGGGCGAGGAGGCCTTCAAGGGAACGATCCTGCATTCGGCGCTGTGGTCCGATGACGTCGACATCGACGGCAAGCACGTCGCCGTGATCGGCACCGGCGCGACCTCGATGCAGCTGGTGCCGTCGATCGCAGGCCGCGTCGCCTCGGTCACGGTCTATCAGCGCAGCGCGCAATGGGCGCGGCCGGTGAAGGGCTATGCCGATCCGATCAGCGAGGGCGCGCGCTGGCTGCTGGCGCATCTGCCGTTCTATGTGCAGTGGTACCGCTTCAACATGTTCTGGCGCTATGGCGACGGCTTGCTGCCTTTCCTGCGCAAGGATCCTGCATGGCCGCATCCCGAGCGCGCCGTCAACAAGGGCAACGACCGGCACCGCCAGGAGCTGACCGACTTCATCCTGTCGGAACTGCAGGGCCGCCCGGACCTGATCGAGAAGTGCATGCCGACCTATCCGCCCTACGGCAAGCGGATTTTGCTCGACAACAACTGGTTCAAGACCTTGAGGCGTCCCAACGTGGAGCTCGTGACCGACGCGATCGATCATTTCGACGAGACCGGCATCGTCACCGCCGACGGCAGGCACCGTCCCGCCGAAATCATCGTGGTCGCCACCGGCTTCAAGGTGACGGAGATGGCGGCGCGCCTCAACATCAGCGGACGCGACGGCAAGGATTTGCGCCAGGCCTGGGCCAACGACAATCCGACGGCCTTCCTCGGCCTCACCGTGCCCGGCTTCCCCAACTTCTTCTGCATGCTGGGGCCGAACTCGGGCCCGGCCCATGGCGGCAGCGTTATCTTCCAGTCGGAATGCCAGAGCCGTTACATCTCGGCGTGTCTCGCCGAGATGATCGCGCAAGATGTCGCAGCGATCGACGTCCGCCCCGACGTGCTCGATGACTATGTCCAGAAGGTGGATGCCGAGCACGAGACCATGATCTGGACCCATCCAGGCATGAGCACGTATTATCGCAACTCCAGCGGCCGGGTGTTTTCGGCCATGCCATGGCGGTTCGTGGATTACTGGCGCATGACCCACGATCCGGATCTGGGGCAGTACAGGCTGACGAAGGCGTAGGTCCTCACCACGACGTCATTGCGAGCGCAGCGAAGTCATGACGGCAAAGCGGCATTCTACGCCGCCAGCCCATTCCCTACCGGCGCAAACTCCAGCCCGAGACTCTCCGCCACCGCCTTGTTGGTGATGCGCCCACGATGCACGTTCAGCCCGTTGCGCAAATGCGGGTTTTCCAGCACCGCGGCAAAGCCCTTGCTGGCGAGCATCAGGCCGAACGGCAGCGTCGCATTGTTCAGCGCCTGGCTCGACGTCACCGGCACCGCGCCTGGCATATTGGCGACGCAATAATGGACGACGCCATCGACCTCGTATGTCGGCTCGGTATGCGTGGTCGCGTGCGAAGTCTCGAAGCAGCCGCCCTGGTCGATCGCGACGTCGACGAGCACAGCGCCCGGCCGCATTGACTTCAGCATCGCGCGAGTCACCAGCTTCGGCGCGCTGGCGCCCGGCACCAGCACCGCACCGATCACGACGTCGGCGGCAAACACTTCGTCCTCAACAGATTCGATGGTCGAGAAGCGGGTGCGCACTCGTCCGGCAAAAAGATCGTCCAGCTCGCGCAAGCGCGGGATGGAACGGTCGATCACGCTGATTTCGGCACCGAGACCTGCGGCCATGCGCGCCGCTTGCGTCCCCACCACGCCGCCGCCAAGCACGACGACGCGCGCCGGCTGCACGCCGGGCACTCCGCCGAGCAGCAGCCCGCGGCCGCCGGCCGACCGCCTGAGCGCGGCGCCGGCGGCCTCGATGGCGAGGCGGCCGGCGACTTCGCTCATCGGCGCAAGCAGCGGGAGCTGACCGCTCGCGTCCGTGACGGTTTCATAGGCGATCGCGGTGCAACCGGAGGCAAGCAGGCCCCTGGCCTGCTCCGGATCCGGCGCAAGATGAAGGTAAGTAAACAGGATCTGGCCTTCCCGGAGCTGGGCCCATTCGCTCTTCTGCGGCTCCTTCACCTTCACGATCATGTCGGACCTGGCAAAGATGTCGCGGGCACTTCCGGCAATCGTAGCCCCTGCCCGCTCGTACACCTCGTCGGAGGCGCCGATGCCACCGCCGGCGCCGGTCTCGACCGTGACGTCGTGCCCGGCCGCGACATATTCACGGACCGCGCCCGGGGTGAGCCCGACGCGATATTCCTGCACCTTGATCTCCTTGGGCACACCGACGCGCATCTCCCAGGCTCCTTTGCCAACGCCTTGATTCTGTTTCTCATCGTAGCGACGAGGCCGGTTTGGTTTCGTGCAAATATCCGCTAGTTTCGGCAAGCCCGCGCCGGTTTCCGGCGCCAAGCCGCCCTTTCACGCTGGAAACGAAACCTTGGCCCTCGACCGGAAAGACCTCGCGATCCTCGCGGAACTCACGACCAATGCGCGCGCCAGCCACACCGAGCTCGCCACCAAGGTCGGGTTATCAAGCACGGCGCTGGCGCGGCGGCAGAAGGCACTGGAGGACGACGGCTACATCCAGGCCTACCAGGCCGCACTCGATCTCTCGCAGTTCGGCCTCACCACCACCGTGCTGGTTCGCATCGCGCTGGAGAGCCAGAGCGACGACGCATTGAAGGCGTTCGAGGCGGAGGTGGTGAAATGCCCTTCCGTCGTGCGTTGCTTCCTGATGTCGGGCACCGATGACTACATCCTGATCGTGCTGGCCCGCGACATCCAGGATTTCGAGCGCATCCACCGCACCGAGCTGTCCCGCCTGCCGCGTGTCGCGCGCGTGCAATCGAGCTTCGCCCTGCGCGAAATCGTCAACCGCGCGGTGCCGACGGTGGTGTTCGGCCAAGCCAAGCTCTGACCTCGCCATCTGGACGAAAAATCGATCTGGAACCAAGCACCGCGTCATCCGTTGGGCGCTATCGGCCAGCGGCGGCAGCGCATTCTTGCGTCACTCCCACAAATTCGCCCAGCCCGGCCCTTCCGCAAGGAAATAGAATATGGCCGACACGACGATCCCCGAACGCATTCCGATCAACCTCGTCGTCAACGGCGAAAGGCGCGCGCTCGAGGTCGTGCCGTGGACCACGCTCCTCGATATGCTGCGTGACCGCCTGGAGCTGACCGGCACCAAGAAGGGCTGCGATCACGGCCAATGCGGCGCCTGCACCGTGCTGGTCGACGGAAGACGGGTCAATTCCTGCCTGACCCTCGCGGTCATGAAGGATGGCGCCGAGATCACGACGATCGAAGGCTTGGCCAAGGATGGCACGTTGCATCCGCTGCAGCAGGCCTTCATCGACCACGATGCCTTTCAGTGCGGCTATTGCACGCCGGGACAGATTTGCTCGGCCGCCGGCCTGTTAGCCGAAGGCCGTGCGCGAGATGCCGACGAGATCCGGGAGCTCATGAGCGGAAACCTCTGCCGCTGTGGCGCCTATCCCAACATCGTGGCTGCGATCGAGCAGGCAATGAGCCGGCCATGAACAATTTCGATTATTCGCGCGCAAGCGACCTTGCCGACGCCATTCGCCTGCTCACCGCCGATCCCGGCGCGAAGTTGATTGCCGGCGGCACCAACCTGATCGATCTGATGAAGGAGAATGTCGAACGGCCCTCAAGGCTCATCGACATCTCCCACCTGCCGCTCCGCGACATCGATGAGACCACCGGCGGCGGTCTGCGCATCGGAGCCCTGGTGCCGAATTCGGACCTCGCTTACCACCCCTTGATCGAGCAGCGCTATCCCCTCCTCGCCAGCGCCATCCTGGCCGGCGCCTCCGCGCAACTGCGCAACATGGCCTCGGTCGGCGGCAATCTGATGCAACGAACGCGCTGCTCCTACTTCTATGACACCACGACCCCTTGCAACAAGCGAAGCCCTGGCACGGGCTGCTCGGCAATCGATGGCCTCAATCGCAACCACGCAATCCTCGGCACCAGCAAATCCTGCATCGCGACGAATCCATCCGACATGAGCGTGGCGCTGGCCGCGCTCGGCGCGCTGGTACTCATCGCTGGCCCCTCGGGCCAACGCACCATCGCGTTGGCGGATTTCCACCGGCTTCCGGACGATAAGCCTCATCTCGATACGAATCTCGGCAGCGGCGAGATCATTACAGCTATTGAGCTGCCGCCGCAGGGCTTTGCCCGGAACTTCAGCTATCTCAAAATCCGCGACCGGTTGTCCTACGCCTTTGCCCTGGTCTCGGTTGCAGCCGCGCTCGAGCTGGAGGGCAACGCGATCAGCGCAGCGCGCCTGGCACTCGGCGGTGTGGCTCACAAGCCCTGGCGAAGCCTCGAAGCCGAAGCAGCATTGCAGGGCAAGGCGGCGACACCGGACCATTTCGGACACGCCGCCGATCTGCTGCTGCAGGGCGCGACTGCCCAATCCCACAATGGATTCAAGATCGAGCTGGCCCGTCGCGCCATCGTGCGAACGCTGATGCAGGCCGCGAGCGCCACGCCGCAATCACAAGCTCACAAGAAGATCGCATGAGGGCCGGATGAACGCCTATGTCGGAACACCAACGTCGCGCGTCGACGGCCGGGCCAAGGTCACCGGAGCAGCAAAGTACGCCGGCGAATTCGGCGCCAACGGCCTGGTCCATGGCTTCGTGGTCGAGGCCACCATACCGCGCGGTCGCATCGTGCGGATCGACACTCACGAGGCGCTGAAAGTCGCCGGAGTTCTCGACGTGCTCACGCACGCCAACCGTCCTCCCCTCGCGGACAAGGACGACGCCTGGAAGGACGAGGTGGCGCCGGAGAAGGGCTCGACCTTCCGCCCGCTCTATGACGACAGGATCAAGTTCAACGGTCAGCCGATCGCGCTGGTCGTGGCCGAGGACTGGGAGACCGCCAGATTCGCAGCAACCCGCGTCTCCGTAGAATATGAGGAGGAGGCTTTTGCGACTGACCTCGAATCCGAACGGGATAATGCTACCGAAGTGGAACCGCCGCATAAGCCGCGTGGCGATGCCGCAGCAGCAATGACGCGTGCGGCCGTCCGGCATGAAGCTGACTACGTGCTTCCGAGCGAGCATCACAATCCGATGGAGCTCTTCGCAACAACCGTCGTCTGGGACGACAGCGGCAGGCTCGCGGTCCATGACAAGACGCAAGGCGTCCAGAACGTCCAGAAATTCCTCTGCAGCGTCTTCGGAAAGAAGCCGGACGAGATCCGCGTGATCTCGCCCTATGTCGGCGGGGCGTTCGGCTCAGGCTTGCGGCCGCAGTATCAGGTCGTGCTAGCGACGCTAGCCGCGCTCGCATTGAAGCGATCCGTCCGCGTCGTGCTGACGCGGCAGCAGATGTACGGCCTGGGCTATCGTCCCATGACCATCGAGCGCGTTGCGCTCGGGGCAAGGCCGGACGGCACGCTTGATGTGGTCACGCACGAAGCGATTGCAGTGACCTCGCGCTATGAGGATTTCTCGCGCAACGATACGGGCTGGGCGGAGCAGCTCTACAGCAGCCCCAACAGCCGTTCCTCCCACAAGCTCGTGCACCTCGACGTTTCGACGCCCTGCGACATGCGGGCACCGGGCGCAGCAACGGGCGTCTGTGCGCTCGAATGCGCCATGGACGAATTGGCGGTCGCGCTCGAGCTCGATCCGGTCGGGCTGCGGCTGAAGTGCTATTCGGACCGCGACCAGAGCGAAGACCTGCCCTACACCAGCAAGCAGCTGCGCGAATGCTACGCCCGCGGCGCGGAAGCTTTCGGCTGGACTCGCCGCGATCCCACACCCCGCTCGATGCGCGATGGCAAGGATCTGATAGGCTGGGGCATGGCGACGGGGGTTTGGGAAGCGCTGCAGATGCCTGTTGCCGCCCGTATCGTACTGACGGCAAACGGCCATGCCGAAGTCTCCTGCGCCGCGTCCGACATCGGGACCGGCACATACACCATCGTGGCGCAGGTGGCGGCCGATGCGCTCGGGTTGCCGATCGAGAACATCAGCGTGCGGCTTGCCGATTCGACCTTGCCCCAAGCCCCCGTCGAGGGCGGTTCCTGGATGGCCGCATCCAGCGCGCATGCGGTGTTGGGAGCCGCCGAAGACATTCGCGGGGAGCTGGCACGTCTCGCCAAGGCGATGCCGGGCTCGCCGCTCGCCGGGCTCGACGCCGCCGATGTTGCGCTGGCTGACGGCATGGTCGCCAGCCGCGCCGAGAAGGGCGCCGCGGTCTCGATTGCGGATGTCATGCGCCACAGCAAGATCGAACGGATCGAGAAGGAGAAGCTCAACGAGTTCGCGGACGATAAATCACACGCCCGCAACACCCATTCTGCGGTCTTCGCCGAAGTGAAGGTCGATGAGGAGCTCGGCGTGATCCGCGTCACCCGAATCGTGAGCGCCATCGCGGCCGGGCGCATCCTGAACACCAAGACGGGCCGCAGCCAGATCATGGGCGGCGTGGTCTGGGGAATCGGGATGGCGCTGCACGAGGAGACGGTGATGGATCACCGTTTCGGCCGCATCATGAATGCGAACATCGCCGAGTACCACATTCCAGTGAATGCCGACATTCACGACATTGACGTCATTTTCGTCGACGAACCAGACGAACGCATCAATAGGCTGGGCATCAAAGGTATCGGAGAGATAGGCATCGTCGGCGTGCCTGCAGCGATCGCGAATGCGGTCTATCATGCGACCGGAAAGCGCATCCGGCGCTTCCCGATTACGCTGGACAAGCTGCTGGAGTGAAGAGGCAGGCCAATCTCGCCGCGGCACTCGGGGCCTGTCATCCAGGTGTCATCGAATGTGCACAGAGCTTTATCTTCTGCACATTCGGGACAGACCATGGACTATTTCAAGCGCTTCAACTTCCTGTTCGCCGCACCCGCGTTCGATACCGATGACCTCGAGGGCATGCGCTTCAACCAGATCATCGAGGAGATCCAGCGCTCCGGTTTCGAGGTGGTCCGGGCCCGCAAGCTGGAGGACGCCGAGATGGCGGTGCAGACCGATGCCGCGATCGGCTGCATGGTGGTGGACTGGGGCAAGAAGGGGCTGGAGGGCAAGACGTCGGCCCTGATCAACCTGATGCGGCGCCGCGGCCTCGACTTCCCGATCATCCTCCTGATCCGGCGCAAGCGCTTCGAGGACCTGCCCGTCGAGGTGCTCGACTTCATCGACGGCTATGTCTTCCTCTCCGAGGAAACCCCGCCCTTCATCGCCAAGAATCTGATCAGCCGGCTCAAGCAATATGCCGAAACGCTGAAGACGCCGTTCTTCGGCGCGCTGGTCGATTATGCCGAGGAGGGCAACCAGCTCTGGACCTGCCCGGGCCACAACGGCGGCGTGTTCTACAATCGCAGCCCGATCGGCCGGGTCTTCGTCGAGCATCTCGGCGAATCCGTGTTCCGCGACGATCTCGACAATTCCGTGCTCGATCTCGGTGACCTCCTCACCCATGAGGGCCCTGCCCTTAAGGCACAGAAGGAAGCCGCGCAGATTTTCGGCGCGGAGAAGACCTATTTCGTGCTCAATGGTACCTCGACCTCGAACAAGGTCGCGCTCGGCGCCCTCGTCACCGACGGCGACCTCGTGCTGTTCGACCGCAACAATCACAAGGCTGCCCATCACGGTGCCCTGATGATCAACGGTGGCGTACCGATCTACGTGCCGACCATCCGCAATTCCTGGGGCCTGATCGGCCCGATGCGCTGGGACGTGCTCGACGAGAAATCCCTGCGTGAGGCGATCCGCAACCACCCGCTGGTCACCGACAAGGAGGCCTGGCGCAAGGAGCGGCCATTCCGCGTCGCCGTGGTCGAGCAGTGCACCTATGACGGCACGATCCACAGCGCCGAGATGATCCTGAAGCGCATCGGCCATCTCTGCGAATACATTCTGTTCGACGAGGCCTGGGCCGGTTTCATGAAATTCCACCCGCTTTATGCCGGCCGCTTCGCCATGGGGCTTTCGAACCTTCCTCCGGACGCACCGGGCATCATCGCGACGCAGTCGACCCACAAGCAGCTTGCGAGCTTTTCGCAGGCCTCGCAGATTCATATCAAGGACCGCCATATCCGCGGCCAGAAGCGGCGCGTCGAGCACCGCCGCTTCAACGAGAGCTTCATGCAGCACGCCTCCACGTCACCGTTCTATCCGCTGTTCGCCTCGCTCGACGTCGGCGCCCAGATGATGAAGGGCCGCTCCGGCGAAGTGCTGTGGGACGACACGATCCGCCTCGGCATCGAGCTTCGCAAGAAGATCCGCGCGATGCGCCGGGAGTTCGAGGAGAAGGAGCAGAACCCGGACCGGCGCTGGTTCTTCGAACCCTTCGTTCCCGACCGCGTCGCCATTCCCGATGTCGGCCGCCCCGGCGCCGCGCACAACGTCGCCTGGGAAAGCCTCTCCACCGATGAGCTCGCCACCAATGCCGCGCTGTGGCAGCTCTCGCCCGATACCAATTGGCATGGCTTTCCCGACCTCACGGAAGGCTTCGCCATGACCGATCCGAACAAGCTGACGCTGCTGACGCCCGGCTTCGACCGCACCACCGGCGCCTATGCCGAGCACGGCATCCCCGCCCCCGTCGTGGCGCAATATCTGCGCGAGAACCGCATCGTCCCCGAGAAGAACGACCTCAACTCCCTGCTCTTCCTGCTCACCCCCGGCGTCGAGGCGAGCAAGGCCGGCACGCTGATCTCGGGCCTCGTCGCGTTCAAGAGGCTGCACGACGACAACGCGCTGCTGGCCGACGTCATTCCGGAGTTCTACCAGCGGCGGCAGGCGCGCTATGCGGGCCTGCGGCTGCGCGACCTCTGCGGCGAGATGCACCGCTTCTTCCGCGCCGCCGATGTCAGCGCGCTGCAGGCGCGACAGTTCATGCCGGAGCACATGCCGGAGATCGCGATGTCGCCTCGCGACGCCGCCCGCCATCTGTTCAAGAACGATGTCGACTACCTCCCGATCGAGGCGATCGCGGGCCGCATCGCGACCACGCCCTTCGTGGTCTATCCGCCCGGCATCGCCACCATCGTGCCCGGCGAGCGCCTGACGGAACGGGCGAAGCCCATGGTGGACTATCTCAAGATGTTCGAAGCCTGCTTCAACAATTTTCCAGGCTTCGATGTGGAAATCCAGGGCGTCTACAAGGAGATCGATGCCCAGGGCCGTATCGGGCTCTATACTTACGTCGTTGCCGAGTAGGTGCCGATGGCCGAGACAGCTGCGCACGCAAGCGACGAACAGGTTTGGGTCCGTCCCTCGCGCGAGAACGATATCGAGGCAATGCTGGCGATCTACCGCCATCACGTCCGCAACGGCGTGCCGCGCGACATCGTGGGGTCAGGCGCGCCCGAGCCGGACGATCTGCGCGACCGGCGCAGGAATCTCAAGCAGACCCGCCTGCCGCATCTGGTTGCGACCTTTCGCGGCGAAGTGGTCGGCTATGCCTACGCGGTGCTGTTCCGCAAGCGTCCGGCCTATCGCTACACAGCCAAGCATTCGATCTACGTCCATCACGAACAGCTTGGCCGCGGGGTCGGACGGTTGCTGCTGCAGGAATTGATCGATGCTTGTGCAGCTGCCGGCTTCCGTCAGATGATCGGCTATATCGATGCCGACAACGCGCCCTCGCTGGCGCTGCACGAGCGGTTCGGCTTTTCGCGCGCCGGACTGCTCTGCGGCGTGGCCTATCGCCATGGCCGCTGGTCCGACACCGTCATGGTGCAACGCTCGCTCGGCGCCGGATCGACGGCGCCTCCGCCCGTCGCGGCGCCGGGCCGCTAGACTTCAGGACGGAAAGTCGGCCGGTTTCACATGAATGCGGTCGGCATGCAGCGACCAGTGATGCAGGGCCTGGTCCTTGCAGAACCTGGCCTTCGCCCGCTCCCTGGCCTCGTCCTCATCGGCGGCGTCGATCTCCAGGGTACCCTGGCAAATCTCGCTCTGCCGACCGTACTCGCCGAGCACGTTCTTCATGAATTTGACGACATAGGTTGACATGGGACCTCCCTGCTGCCCCGACAGCACTCTAGTCCCATTTAAGCCGGCCCGGGGAGGTAGATTTTGACGCGGATCAAGGACCGGCAAGGTTCCCGCCGCCCGCCCGCTCTCCCCTCACGGCAACCTTGCTGCCTTCAGCCCGGCATCACGCCGAACGCCTGCTTGAAGCGCTCCGCATAGCGCGGCCAAACCTCGGGATTGATGATGCGCGGCGGGCGCTTGCCGTCGAGCGTGTCCAGCACCTGCTCGGCGGCGATGCGGCCCATGTTCTGGCGCGCCTCGATCGTCACCCCCGCGGTATGAGGGCTTGCCAGCACGTTGTCGAACTGGAGCAGCGGATGATCCGGCGGCGGCGGTTCCTTGGACCAGACGTCGAGGCCGGCACCCGCGATACGCTTGTCGCGCAAGGCCTGGAGCAGCGCATCCTCGTCGTGGATGAAGCCGCGCGCCGTGGTGATGAAATACGCATGCGGCTGCATCAGCGCGAACTCGCGCGTGCTGATCATGTTGCGGCTGCCCTTGTCGAGCGGGCAGGAGATCGAGACGAAATCGGCACGGCGCAACAGCTCGTCGAGCTCGACCTTCTCGCCGCCCCGCTCGGCCATCACTTCGGCCGACAAATACGGGTCGTAGGCCAGCACCTTCATGCCGAGCAGGCCCTTGCACAGCGCGGCGATGCGGCGACCGACATTGCCGAGGCCGATGATGCCCACCGTTTTGTGCTCGACCTCGTTGCCGACCAGGTCGTTACGGTTGACGTCGCGTTCGCGGCGCAGGCGGCGGTCGGACTGGATGATGCGCTTGGACAAGGTCAGCATCATCGCCAGCGCGTGCTCGGCGACCGAATGGGCATTGCCGCCGGACTGGTTGACGACCAGCACGCCCGCATCGGTGCAGGCCTCGACATCGACCGGATCGAAGCCCGCGCCATTGCTGGAGACCAGCAGCAGGTTCGGCGTACGCTTCAGCAAGGCGGCATCGACATGGAAATGCGGGGCGAGTTCGTCCCGGGCGGCGCCGATCTGGTAGACGTGCGCCGCGCTCAGGATCGGCGCGTAGAAATCTTCGGGACTCTCGTTCTCGATACGATCGAGCCGGACGTCGGGCCGCGCTTTCAGGATGTCGATATAGATCGGATTGGCCAAATATTTGACGTAGAAGACGCGCTTGCTGTTGACGGACATCAGGACCCTTCCGCTCTTTCGAGGGGCTCCGCAAGGTCAGCGCGTTGCGCGCCCCCGTCCGTGCCTCCCTCCCGTTTCTCGTTGTCGCCGCTTATGACATGGCGGCGCCGGCCACGACAGGCCGTTCCGCGCAGATCACGGTGCGGCCCGGACATGTTGACAATCCCGCCCGCTCCGTCAAGTTCTGCCGGCCGCGCGACGGCCAGAACCAAGAAGCATGCGCGGCTGAAGGGAGGACGCGATGGCGATTGCGGAACAGCAGACGACGCCGGCGGCGGGCGACAACAGCTGGCATGGCATCGTCCTGCAAACCCTGAAGCGGAACGAGATCAGCCTCGTCCCCTACGTGCCCGACCGGGTGCTGACACCCTTGATCAAGAACCTGCACGCCGATCCCTTCTTCACCACCTTCGCCACTGCCCGAGAGGAGGAAGCGGTCGGCATCGTGTCAGGCGCCTGGATGGGTGGGCGGCGCGGCGCGGTGTTGATGCAAACCTCCGGCTTTGCCACGCTCGCCAACGTGCTCGCCTCGCTCGCGGTGCCCTACCAGATCCCGCTGATCATGTTCGTGTCCGAGCGCGGCACGCTCGGCGAATTCAACTACGGCCAGTCGCTGGTCTGCCGCACCATGCGGCCGGTGCTGGATTCGCTGGCGCTGGAGCACCACACCATCACCCGGCTCGACGAGCTCGAGTTCATCGTCGACCGCTCGATCAAGCAGGCCGTCACCACGCAGGCGCCCGTGGCGCTGATCCTCAACCCGCTGCTCACGGGCGGCAAGGTATTCGACAAGTGAGCCTCGCCATGAACATTGGCAATACCAAGGTGATGAACCGGTTCGACGTGACCTCGCGCCTGGTCGGAAAGCTCAAGCACGAGGAAGCCGTAATCGGCGGCATCGGCAACACCAATTTCGACCTCTGGGCGGCCGGCCACCGTCCGCAGAATTTCTACATGCTGGGCAGCATGGGCCTCGCCTTCCCGATCGCGCTCGGCGTGGCGCTGGCGCAGCCCGACCGCCGCGTCTTCGCGCTCGAAGGCGACGGCTCGCTGTTGATGCAGCTCGGCGCGCTCTCGACGATCGCGACATTGAAGCCGAAGAACCTCGTCATGGTCGTGATGGACAACGGCATCTACCAGATTACGGGCGCCCAGCCGACGCCCGCGGCCAGCGTCGCCGACATCGTTGCCATCGCCACAGGCTCAGGCCTTGCCAACAGTTCCTGGGCCGCGGACGAGGAGGATTTCGAGCGTCTGGTCGACGCGGCGATGTCCGCCAGCGAGCCGAGCCTGATCGCAGTCCGCATCGACGACAAGCCCGGCGTCGGCGCCACGAGGCGCGATCCCGTGCAGATCCGGGAACGCTTCATGCACGGGATCGGCGCGCGCGAGCCGCTTTAACTTTTCGACATTAACTACACGGCGATCTGATGGAAGGACGGTACCGGTCCGCTGCCGATCCGTGCTAAGCGCAATGCATGTCTATTTTGGTTAGATCCATTGCCTGGCTGCTCGCAGCTGCCGTTACCTTCGCGACCCTCGGTCCCCCCGGCTTGCGGCCCCATTCCGACCTCGGCCAGGACGGCGAGCATGCGCTCGCCTTCATCCTGGTGGGACTGGCCTTCGGCCTGGCCTACCCACGGCGGCGCCTGCTGGTTGCGGGGGCGGCGGTCGTCCTGATTGGCGTGCTCGAGCTGATGCAATTTTGGGCACCCGGACGCCACGCCCGGCTGGAGGATTTTCTGGTCGACGCGCTCACGGCCTGCCTCGGCTTCGCGCTCGCGGCGGTCACCGATTGGGTGATGACACGCTTTCGCCCAAACGCCTCTGCAACAAGCGAAGGCCCCGCGGAGTAACCTCCGCAGGGCCCTGTTCTCCTCGCCGGTGGTCGGCTCGGATCAGTCGATGATCTTGACCACGCGACGCGTGCGCGGCTCGACGATCACGCGGCGATCGTTCACCACGGCATAGCGATACTCGGTGTAGTTCGGCACGGGACGGAGCACCACGGTCGCCGGCAGCGGCTCGCCCACCACGACGCGCTCCTCCACCACGACAGAGTCGCTCCGCGGGATGCCGCCAAGAATTGCATTGGGGATCTCAAGGCCGGCGCCGACGGCCGCACCAACGGTGCCGCCCACCATCGCGCCGATCGGTCCGCCAATATCGCCACCCGCACGTGCGCCGTCCCTGGCGCCCTGTTCGGTCGTCGACTGAGCAAAGGCCGCACTCGACGCCAGCAGCGACGCGGCAGCCAACGAAATCGCAAGACGGGTTTTCATGTTGTTGTATCTCCAGTGATTGTCCTGCGCCTTCAACCGCGAGACCGGAGCATTGTTCCGGTTCCCGCGTGCCGAAGGAGCAGCAAAGCTGGAGAGTGTTACGACGTAACAGTTCAGGCTGGCGCGATCTCGTGGCCCGCCATCAGTTCCAGGGCCCGCACCATCGCGGAATGATCCCAGCCCTTGCCGCCATGGGCAGTGCAGGCCGAGAACAATTGCTGCGCCAGCGCCGTGCTCGGCAACGACAGGCCGAGCGAGCGAGCGCCTTCGAGCGCCAGATTGAGATCCTTCTGATGCAGTTCGATGCGGAAGCCGGGATCGAAATTGCGCTTCACCATGCGCTCGCCGTGCACTTCGAGGATGCGCGAGGAGGCAAAGCCGCCCATCAGCGCCTTGCGCACCAGCGCAGGATCGGCCCCGGCTTTCGATGCGAACAACAGCGCCTCGCTTACCGCCTCGATCGTCAACGCGACGATGATCTGGTTGGCGACCTTCGTCGTCTGCCCGTCGCCATTGGCGCCGACGCGGGTGACGTTCTTGCCCATCTTGTCGAAGACCGGCTTCATGGTGTTGAACGCCCGCTCCGGCCCGCCGACCATGATGGTGAGGCTCGCCGCCTTGGCGCCGACCTCCCCGCCCGACACCGGCGCGTCGAGATAGTCCGCTCCGAGCGCCTCGATCTTCCTGGCGAACTCCTTGGTCGCCAGCGGCGAGATCGAGCTCATGTCGACGACGATCTTGCCCTTGGAGATGCCGCTCGCGACGCCGTCCTTGCCGAACAGCACGGCCTCCACATGCGGTGTATCCGGCACCATGATGATGACGGCATCCGCCTCCTCGGCGACCTGCTTGCTCGTCTTGCAGGCGATGCCGCCGGCCGCGATCAGCTCCGGCGCGACGGGCGCGACGTCATGCAGGAGAACACGATGGCCTGCGTCAAGGAGATGGCCGGCCATCGGCCGTCCCATGGTGCCAAGTCCGATGAAGCCGATGTCGATCATGTCTAATTTTCCTCAAGTCTCGAACGTCTGCGCGGCGTGCCACGAAAGCCCCTCCAGCGTCGTGGTGCGCGGCTTGTATTCGCAGCCGATCCAGCCGCGATAACCGATCGCGTCGAGGTGGCGGAACAGGAAGGGATAGTTGATCTCGCCTGTGCCCGGCTCGTGCCGGCCGGGATTGTCGGCGAGCTGGATGTGGGCGATCTGCGGCAGATATTCCTGCATGGTGCGGGCGAGATCGCCCTCCATGATCTGCATGTGATAGATATCGTACTGGACGAACAGATTGTTCGACCGCACCTCGGAGATCAGCTGAATCGCCCGCTCGGTGCCGTTGAGGAAGAAGCCGGGAATGTCGAGCGTGTTGATCGGCTCGACCAGCAGCTTGATGTTCTCGCGCGCCAGCGTCGAGGCCGCAAAGCGCAGATTTCCCACCAGCGTCTCCTGAAGCTCGCGCGGATCGGCGTCATGTGGCGCGATGCCCACGAGGCAGTTGAGCTGCTCGCAGTCGATCGCCCTGGCATAGTCGATGGCGCGGAACACGCCATCGCGGAATTCGGCGGTGCGATCGGGCAGGATCGCGATACCGCGCTCGCCCCCTGCCCAGTTTCCGGCCGGCAGATTGTGCAGCACTTGCGTCAGCCCGTGGGCCTCGAGTTGCTCGCGCAGCAGTGCCTTCTCGAAATCATAGGGGAAGAGATACTCGACCCCGGAGAAGCCTGCTGCCTTCGCAGCAGCGAAGCGGTCGAGGAACGGCATCTCGTTGAAGAGCATGGTGAGGTTGGCGGCGAATTTCGGCATGATGCTTCTCCCCTATTCCGCCGGCTGCAGCACGCGTGTGGTGCCGACCTCGTCGAGTGGCAGATCCAGCACCTCCTCGAACTCGACGATGTTGTCGATCTCGGTGCCCATCGCGATGTTGGTGACGCGTTCGAGAATGAACTCGACCACCACGGGTACGCGGTGCTTGGCCATCAATTCGCGCGCGGTCGCGAACGCAGCCTGCGCGTCCTTGGGATCGGTGACGCGGATCGCCTTGCAGCCGAGGCCCTCGGCGACCGCGACGTGGTCGACGCCGTATCCATTGAGCTCCGGCGCATTGACGTTCTCGAAAGAGAGCTGGACGTGATAGTCCATGTCGAAGCCGCGCTGGGCCTGGCGGATCAGGCCGAGATAGGAATTGTTCACGACGACGTGGATGTAGGGCAGGTTGAACTGCGCCCCGACCGCGAGCTCCTCGATCAGAAACTGGAAGTCGTAGTCGCCGGAGAGCGCGACGATGTCGCGATCCGGGCACGCGGCACGCACGCCGAGCGCTGCCGGCAGCGTCCAGCCGAGCGGCCCCGCCTGACCGGCATTGATCCAGTTACGTGGGCGATAGACGCCGAGGAACTGCGCGCCGGCGATCTGCGACAGGCCGATCACGGTGACGTAGCAGGTGTCGCGACCAAAGGCCTTGGTCATTTCCTCGTAGACGCGCTGCGGCTTGATCGGGACGTTGTCGAAATGACTCTTGCGCAGCATCGTCTTCTTGCGATCGCGGCAGGACGCGGGCCACGCCTGGCGCTCGCGGAGCCTGCCTGACCGACGCCACTCCCTGGCGACGGTGACGAACAGCTCGAGCGCGGCCTTGGCGTCCGAGACGATGCCGAGATCGGGATTGAACACGCGCCCGATCTGGGTCGGCTCGATGTCGACATGCACGAAGGTGCGGCCCTTGGTGTAGGTCTCGACCGAGCCGGTGTGGCGGTTGGCCCAGCGGTTGCCGATGCCGAGCACGAAGTCGGATTCGAGCATGGTGGCGTTGCCGTAGCGGTGGCTGGTCTGAAGGCCGACCATGCCGGCCATCAGCACGTGATCGTCGGGGATTGCGCCCCACCCCATCAGCGTCGGCACCACGGGTACGTTGGCGATCTCGGCGAATTCGACCAGCAGGTCCGAAGCATCGGCATTGATGATGCCGCCGCCCGCGACGATCAGCGGACGCTCGGCGGCGTTGAGCATCTCCAGCGCCCTCTCGACCTGTTTTCGCGTAGCAGTCGGCTTGTAGACGGGCAGCGGCTCATAGGTCTCGTCGTCGAACTCGATCTCGGCCAGTTGCACGTCGAGCGGCATGTCGATCAACACCGGCCCCGGCCGGCCCGAGCGCATCACGTGAAACGCTTGGCTGAACACGCGCGGCACCAGCGCCGGCTCGCGTACGGTGACGGCCCATTTCGTCACGGGCTTTGCGATCGACTCGATGTCGACCGCCTGGAAATCCTCCTTGTAGAGCCGCGCGCGCGGCGCCTGCCCGGTGATGCAGAGGATCGGAATGGAATCGGCGATCGCGGAATAAAGCCCGGTGATCATGTCGGTGCCGGCCGGTCCGGAGGTTCCGATGCAGACGCCGATATTGCCGGCCCTGGCGCGCGTATAGCCCTCGGCCATGTGCGAGGCGCCCTCGACGTGGCGCGCCAGGATGTGCCGGATCGAGCCGCGCTTCTTCAGCGCCGAGTAAAGCGGATTGATCGCGGCCCCGGGAACGCCGAAGGCGGTGGAGATGCCTTCCTTCTCCAGAATTCGCACGGCAGCATCGATAGCTCGCATCTTCGCCATATCGGACCTCGCTCGAGTTGCGTCAGCGAGCGGGATCATCGGGCGTGCAGGACGCGATCTCAACGAGATCGATTTTATTTTCCACGATGCGGCAGCCGCAGAAAAATTGCGGCAGCCTCAATCGGTTAGATGAAGAAATGCGTGAAAGCGCCTCACTCGAACAGCGGTGCCAGCTCCATCTGCGGCACCAGCACGAGGCCCTTGTCGGTGATGCGGATTTCCGGAATGACCGATAGGGGAATCAGATTGAAGCCCATGTAGGGAATGGTGCAGCCGGCCTCCGCCCATTCCTTCTTCAGCGCCCTTACGTCTTCGGCGACCTCCGTGACGCGCTTGTCGGAGAGCAGACCCGCGATCGGCAGCGGAACCAGCGCCCTCACCTTGCCGTCGGCGACGACGCAGACGCCGCCCTGCTGGTCCTTGATGGCGGCGACCGCGACTTGCATATCGGTCTCGTTGGTGCCGGCGACGATGATGTTGTGGCTGTCGTGCCCGACGCTGGAGGCAACCGCGCCGCGCTTCAGGCCAAAGTCCTTGAGCAGGCCATGGGCAACATTTCCGGCGGATTTGCCGTGGCGCTCGACGACCGTAACGAAGCAGAGGCCGTAGCGCGCGAACAATGACGGCCAATCCTTGGCGGCCTCGATCGCGACCTTCTTATGGATCAGCGTGATGCCCGGCAACGCGGTCTTGATCGCGTTGACGGTGCAGGCCTTCGCCGGCAGCTCCGGCGTAAGCCTGACCTTCTCCGGAAGCTTGACGGTCGCATAGGCTGCCTTCGGATATTGATAGCGCTGCGAGAGCGCCTGATCCAGCCGCGGCGTGATCTTGCCGCGCTCGACCACGAGTTCGCCGCCATACCAGGTGCATTGCGGCTTGAGTTGATCGTCCATCAGCACCAGATCGGCACGGCGGCCGCCGCCGAGCCCGCCGACGTCGCCGTCCATGCCGAAGCGCGTGGCGCCATGCAGCGAGCCCATGGACCAGGCCTGCTCCGGCGACATCCCCGCCTTCACGGCCTCGCGCACCACCCAGTCGAGGCCGAACAACAGCAGATCATCGGCATCGCGGTCATCGGTGCACACGGCGGTACGCTTGTGCGAGGCGCCGAGCTCGGTGACAGCGCGGATCGCCTGCGGCAGCGAATGCCAGGGCGTCGTCGGCGGACCACCGCGCAGAAACACCCAGACGCCGGCATCGAGCAGGTCGTCGGCGATGTCGCGGTCGATCGCTTCATGCGTGTCGGTGACGCCGGATGCCGCATAGGCCGCGACGAATTCGCGGCCGTAAACGTGGCCAGAGACGGGACGGCCACGCTTCAAGGCGGCCGCGAGGATGGCATGGCTGCGCTCGTCGCCCATCGTGACCGGGACAAAGTCCATCTTCTCGCCGAGCGCGACCGCCTCGGGCCAGCGATCGAACAGGCCGGCAATCTTGTCCGGCGTGAGATCGCCGCCGGCTGTTTCCAACTCGGCCGACGTTGCCGGCACCGTGCTCGGCACCGTCAAGAAGATCGAGAGCGGCGCTTCGCGGGCGTCCTCCAGCATCGCCTCGACGCCGGCGACGTCCATGACGTTGCCGATCTCGTGGCTGTCGCAGAAGATCGTTGTGGTTCCGTTCAGCAGCGCCGCCTCCGCATAGGCGCAGGCCGTCACCATCGAGGATTCGATGTGGATGTGCGGATCGACCAGGCCCGGCGCGATGATTCCGCCTGCCGTGTCGTAAGTCGCGACATCACTCCAGACCTTCTTTGCCGCTCCGGCCGGCTTCACTGCCGCGATGCGCCCGCCGGTGATCCAGACCTCGCGGTCCGCATGGATGCGCTCCGAATAGGTCGAGAGCACCCGCGCACCTGTGATGACGAGATCCGGAGCGAGGCGCGCCGAGGCGACATCGGCCAGGCGCCGGGTCATCGCATGTAGCGGGGCGACGGCGAAGCGGGTGAGTCTGGTCATCGGGACCCTCGCGTGGCGTTACGGCCCTGCGATGGTTACGCCGTGCGCCAAACCGGGCAAGCACAAATATAGCGGCACGCCCTGCTCAGGCCTTGGGCGCCGGGCCGCCCGCCGTGACCGACTTTGCGGGTCTGCGCGGGTTCCGCCGTCTTGGCGACGGCGCGGCAATGGGCTTGACCCGTATGCGCAGCGACCGGCCGTTGGATTCATCGATTTCGAACGAATTCGTCTTTCGCACAAGATCGCTCAGCTTGCGGGAGCCGTAGGTTCTCGAATCGAAATCGGGGGCGAGGTTGGTAAGTCCTTTTCCGACCTCTCCGAGAGAAACCCATCCGTCTTCGCTTTCCATCTGGGCGATGACCTTCTTGATCATGGAGATGGCTGCGTCAGGGGGTTGAAGCAGTGGCGACCTCAAGGCAGCATCCTGGGTGCTCGCGGGGACGGCGAGCAAATTCTCGGTGTAGACGAACCTCCGGCAGGCCTGCCGGAAGCTTTCCGGCGTCTTCTGCTCGCCGAACCCGAAGACATCGACGCCCTGCTCCCGGATGCGAGCGGCAAGCCGGGTGAAGTCGCTGTCGGAAGACACCAGGCAGAAGCCATCGAAGCGGCCACTGTGCAGCAGGTCCATCGCGTCGATGACCAGCGTGATGTCGGAGGCGTTCTTTCCCGTCGTATAGGCGAACTGCTGCTGCGGGATGATGGCGTGTTTCGACAGGATGTCGGCCCAGCCCCTGGATCGCGCATTGGAGAAGTCGCCGTAGATACGGCGAACGCTGGCCTCGCCGATCTTGGCGATCTCCTCGAACAATCCATCGGCGATTTTCGCCGACGCATTGTCGGCGTCGATCAGGACGGCGAGACGGGGCGAACGAAGTTCTGACGGCATGGCGTATCCCCAAGAGATGGACGCAGCATTGGACGACGTGGGCGCGAAGACGGCTAGTCCTCGGTCGCCTTGAAGCGTCCCATCCCCTTCAGCACGAATGGAGCCAGCAACGCAACCAGCGCAAGGCCGAGCAGCGTCGCCGAGATCGGGCTCTGCAGCAGCGTCATGGGATCGCCGAGGCTGATGGCGAGTGCTCTGCGCAACTGGCTCTCGGCGATCGGGCCGAGGATCAGGCCGACCACGACGGGCGCGATCGGAAAGTCGAACCGACGCATCAGGAAACCAAGCACGCCGAAGCCGGCCAGCATCGACAATTCGACCACAGACGGCTTGGCGGCGATGGTGCCCATGGTCGCGAACACGAGGATGCCGGCATAGAGCCATGGCTGCGGGATTGCCAGCAGCCGCACCCACAGGCCGACCAGCGGCAGATTGAGCACCAGCAGCATGCAATTGGCGATGAACAGGCTCGCGATCAGGCCCCACACGAGGTCCGGCCGCTCGGCGAACAGCAGCGGCCCCGGGTTGAGGCCGTATTGCTGGAAGCCCGCCAGCATCATCGCGGCCGTCGCCGAGGTCGGCAGTCCCAGCGTCAAGAGCGGCACCAGCGTGCCGGCGGCCGAGGCGTTGTTGGCGGCTTCCGGTCCTGCGACGCCTTCGATCGCCCCCTTGCCAAATTCCTCGGGATACTTTGTCAGACGCTTCTCGGTCGAATAGGACAGGAAAGTCGGGATCTCCGCGCCGCCCGCGGGCAGCGCGCCGATCGGAAAGCCGAACATCGTGCCGCGAAGCCATGGCTTCCACGACCGCTTCCAGTCTTCCTTTGTCATCCACAGCGAGCCGCGCACCGGCTCGAGCTTCTCCTCGCTGTGGTGGCGGCGCGACGCGACATAGAGCGCCTCGCCCACCGCGAACAGGCCGACCGCAAGCGTCGTCACCTCGACGCCGTCGAGCAGTTCAGGAACGCCGAACGCAAGCCGCGCCTGGCCAGTCAGCTTGTCGATTCCGACGAGACCGAGCGTGAGGCCGATGAACAGGCTGGTCAGGCCGCGAACCGGGGAATCGCCGAAGGTCGCCGACACCGTGACGAAGGCAACGCACATCAGCGCGAAATAATCCTCAGGGCCGAAGCGCACGGCGAAATCGACCAGCCACGGCGCGAGGAAGGCCAAGCCAATCGTAGCAATGGTGCCGGCGACAAAGGAGCCGATCGCGGAGGTCGCAAGCGCAGGCCCGCCGCGGCCGGCCTTGGCCATCTTGTTGCCTTCGAGCGCGGTCGCCATCGAGGCGCTCTCGCCGGGCGTGTTGATCAGGATCGCGGTGGTGGAGCCGCCATACATGCCGCCATAATAGATGCCGGCGAACATGATCAGCGAACCGCCGGGGTCGAGCTTGTAGGTCACGGGCAGCAGCAGCGCGACCGTCAGCGCCGGGCCGATGCCAGGCAGCACGCCCACGGCGGTGCCGAGGAACACACCGATCAGCGCGTAAAGCAGATTCATCGGCTGGACGGCGACCGCCATGCCGTGGGCCAGCGCGGCAAAGGTGTCCATCACAGCAATCGCTCCAGCGGGCCGGTCGGAAGGCTGAGCGTGAGCAGCCGGTCGAACGCGAGATAGATCAGGGTCGACATCACGAGGGCTATGACGCTGTCGACGAGAATGGCTCGGCGGCCGAAGGCGGCCGACGTCGTCACGAACAGCGCCGAGGTCGCCAGGATGAAGCCGCCGCCGAAGCCGATGATGGCGATCAGCAGCGCAAGGCCGATGAGGATCAGGACCACCGGCACAGGATCGGCGCTCTCGCGCGCCGGCAGATTGCCGCGCAACGCGTCGACGAAATTCCCGATCGCGAGCAGCGCAAGACCACAGGCGACCACGACCGGCATCGCCTCCGGCCCCATCCCATACATCGTGGTGGATGACAGGCCGCGCGCGTCGAAGACCAGCACGGCGGCGAGGCCTGCGAGCAGTGCAGCGATGACGATGCCGGCGCGATCGACGCGCCGCGGTGGCTGGACGGGATCGCCTGAGCTCATGACTTGACGAGGCCGACCGATTTCAGCACGTCGGTGACGCGCACGGTTTCCTTCTTCAGGAAGTCGGCGAAGGCGTCACCGCCGAGATAGGCGTCTTCCCAGCCCTTCTGCTTGAGGATCTCCTTCCAGGCGTCCGACTTCACCATCTTCTCGACCGCATCGCTCAGCGTCTTCTTCTGCTCGGGCGTGATGCCGGGAGGCGCCACCACCGAACGCCAGTTGGCGATCACGAGGTCGATTCCCTGCTCCTTGAAGGTCGGAATGTCGCTGCCCGGGATGCGTTTCTCCGAGGTCACACCGATCGCGCGCAGCTTGCCGGACTTGATCTGGCCGTCATATTCGCTCAAGCCCGAAATACCCGCGGTGACCTTGCCGCCGAGGATGGCCGCCAGCGACTCGCCGCCGCCGGAGAACGGGATGTAGTTGATCTTCTTGGCGTCGGCCCCGACCGCGCCGGCGAACAGTGCCGCCATCACGTGGTCGACGCCACCGGCCGAGCCGCCGGCGAAAGTGACCTTGGCGATATCGGCCTTCACCGCGGCGGCCAGATCCTGCGCGGTCTTGATCGGCGAATTCGCGGGCACCACGATCACCTGGATTTCCTCGGTCAGGCGCGCAATCGGCGTCACCTGCTCGAGCGTCACCGGCGACTTGTTCATGGCGAGCGCGCCGACCATGACGAAGCCGTTGACCATCAGCTGGTTGCCGTCGCCCTTGGCGCCGTTGACGAACTGCGCGATGCCGACGCTGCCGCCGGCGCCGGGAACGTTGACGACCTGCACGCTGCGCGCGACGCCCGCGGCGACCAGCGCCTGCTGCATCGAGCGCGCGGTCTGGTCCCAGCCGCCGCCGGGAGCCGCCGGCGCCATCAGCTTGAGCTCGAGCTGCTGGGCAAAAGCGGGCGCCGTCGCTGCAAGGGTCAGCGCGACGGCTGCGCCGGCAAGGCGCGCGGAAAAATGGAACATGAGGACGTTCTCCAGGCTCATGCGGACGTTCGCCGCATTGTGTCGTTTGGTCGCATATCAACCAAAACGCCGGACCTGTCCAGCGACATCCCCTGGACGACGCGCGTGGTCAGTGGGGCACCGGGTTCACCCCACCAAGGGCGGCCGTCAGTTCGGCGGCGACATCCCGGACGATTTGCCCGATTTCAGGCAACCGCTGGTCGGTCATCCGGCTGGTCATGCCGGAGACCGAAATCGCCGCGAGCGGATCGGCACGGTCGTTGTAGACCACCGCCGCAACACAGCGCAGCCCCATGCAGGCTTCTTCGTCGTCGAGCGCAAAACCCTGCCTGCGGATTGTTTCGAGCTCCTTGAAGAGGTCGCTCGGCCGCACGATCGACTTCTCGGTCAACCGGGGCATGCCGTGATGGCGGATGACGGCGCCGACGTCCTCATCGGAATAGGTTGCGAGCACGGCCTTGCCGACGCCCGACGTCACCATGGGAACACGGCCACCGACCAGGGTCAGCGAGCGCATGATCTCGCGGCTCTCCATGCGGGTCAGCACGATGATGAACTCGTCGTCGACCACGGCGAGATTGGCGGTCTCGCGGGTGAGATCACGCAACTTGCGCAAGTAAGGAATTGCCTGCGTGGAGAAATTGCGTCGCCGCGCAAAGCTCGCGCCCACCGTGAAGGCGCGCGAGCCGACATGCCATTTGGACTGCGTGCGGTCGAACTGCACGAAGCGGCGGCCCTCCAGCGTTGCCAGCAGGCGGTGCACGGTCGAGGCCGACAGCCCGGTGCGCACCGCGAGATCGCTGAGCCGATAACCTTCGTCGTCCTCGGCCAGCGTTTCCAGGATCGACAGCGCGCGATCGACGGACTGCACGCCGCCGTCGCGCGTGTCGTTGTCGGCCTCCGATGATCGGGGCTCGATCAATTTGCGCCGGATCATGGTCTTGCTCATCGCGACCTGCACTTGCTGCGCAAATCCCGGCCTCTCTCCGCAAGCGGGGAGAGGCGAAGATCGTCAGAGCAGCCCTGCCCCGCGCGCCCATTTGTACTTGGCACCGAGCACCTCGACCGGCAGCTCGGTCGAATAGGCGTAGGCCGGGATGCCGTTCTGGTAGAGATATTCGGCGGCTTCCTCGACCTCGACGTCGCCCGCGAGCGAGGCGACGATCGGCTTCACGAAGCCCTTGGCCTCCATCTCCTTCTTCACCTCGACCATGTTGCGGGCGAACACCATCGGCGGCGTGACGATGGTGTGCCAATAGCCGAGGATCAGCGAATGGATGCGCTCGTCGGAGAGGCCGAGCTTCACCGTGTTGACGTAGGTGATCGGCGGCTCGCCGCCGGTGATATCCACAGGATTTCCGGCAGCTCCGAACGGCGGGATGAATTTGCGGAAGGCCGCATCGAGATCCGGCGGCATCGACATCAGCGACAGGCCGTTGTCGACGCAGGAGTCGGACAGCAGCACGCCGGAACCGCCGGCACCGGTGATGATCAGCACGTTCTCGCCCTTTGGCGTCGGCAGCACCGGCACGCCGCGGGCGAATTCGAGCAATTGCCGCAGGCTGCGGGCGCGGATCACGCCCGACTGCGCCAGCACGTCCTCGTAGATCTTGTCGTTACCGGCGAGCGCGCCGGTATGCGACGAGGCCGCCTTGGCGCCGGCCGAGGTACGTCCGGCCTTGAGCACGATGACGGGCTTCTTCTTGGAGACGCGCTTTGCGGCCTCCGCAAAGGCACGACCGTCCTTCAGGTCTTCGCAGTGCTGAGCGATCAGGTTGGTGTTCGGGTCCTGCTCGAAGAAGGCGAGCAGATCGTCCTCGTCGATATCGGACTTGTTGCCGAGGCCGACGATGGCCGAGACGCCCATCTTGGCCGAGCGCGAGAAGCCGATGATGGCCATGCCGATGCCGCCCGACTGCGACGACAGCGCCGCGTGGCCCTTGACGTCGTAGGCCGTGCAGAAGGTCGCGCAGAGATTGGCCGGCGTATAGTAGAAGCCGTAGATGTTCGGCCCCATCAGGCGGATGTCGTATTTCTTCCCGACCTCGACGATCTCGGCCTGCAGCTCCGGCGCGCCGGCCTCCGCAAAGCCCGACGGGATCAGCACCGCGCCCGGGATTTTCTTCTCGCCGCATTCGGTGAGCGCCGCCGCGACGAACTTCGCGGGGATCGCGAACACCGCGGTGTCGATCACGCCCGGCACGTCCTTGACGCTCTTGTAGGCCTTGTAGCCGAGGATCTCGGCGGCCTTCGGATGGATCGGATAGATGTCGCCCTTGTAGCCACCGTTGATGAGGTTCTTCATCACGGAGTTGCCGATCTTGCCGTCTTCGGCGGAGGCGCCGACCACGGCGACCGCCTTCGGCTGCATGATGCGGCTCATCGCCGCGACGATCTCTTCGGTCGGGCGCGGCTTCGGCTTCGGCACATAGGCGAAGTCAACAACGATGCGCACGTCAGCGGCTGTCGCGCCCTTTGCCGTCGCGAACACCGGATTGAGGTCGAGCTCGACGATTTCAGGGAAATCTGTCACGAGCTGCGAGACCTTGACGATGACATCGGCAAGCGCGTTGCGGTTGACCGCCTCGCCGCCGCGCACGCCCTTGAGAATCTCGTGCGCCTGGATGCCGTCGAGCATCGAGAGCGCGTCCTCCTTGGTCGCGGGCGCGAGACGGAAGGTGATGTCCTTCAACACCTCGACCAGCACGCCACCGAGGCCGAAGGCGACCAGCTTGCCGAACGAGCCGTCAGTGATCGAGCCGACGATGACTTCGGTGCCGCCGGCCAGCATCTGCTGCACCTGGACGCCGTCGATCTTGGCGTCGGCCTTGTACTTCCTGGCGTTGCCGAGAATGGTCTCATAGGCCTTTTCGGCGTCCTCGGCGGTCTTGAGGCCGACGATGACGCCGCCGGCTTCGGTCTTGTGGAGAATGTCCGGCGAGACGATCTTCATCACGACCGGGAAGCCCATTCCGGAGGCCATCTTGCCGGCCTCGCCCGCCGACTTCGCCACGCCCTCCTTCGGTACCGGAATGCCGTAGGCGTCGCAGACCAGCTTGCCTTCCGGCGCGGTCAGGCTGGTGCGGTTGTCCGCCTTGACCTGGTCAAGCACCTTGCGGACGGCATCTTTGGAATTGGACATGTGGCTTCTCCCTTGACCTTAGTTCGTTCTTTTCAAAGCGCGCGCGTCGATAGCGGCTGCCCGTGATGCTTGCCATTCGCCGCGCTCTGTTCCATGTCGCGGAACGGAGTGGCACAAAGCGCTGGACAGCTCCGCCGCCGTGGATCAAAAATGGCTGGCGATGGCATTTGGTATGCCAGAAGCCAACTTGTCAAGCCGCGACGCCGATTAGAATGCTGCAAAAAATAGCCAGCTTGACATTCTGGCATTTGGTATGCCAAAAACTTTCCCGTTAATAATCCTGTAAAAGACGACTCCCACTGGAGGAGATTCGTCGTGTCACTGCGGAAACCAACCAAGGCGTTGCCGAACATGGCCGAGGCAGATATCGCAATCGTTCGTATTGCCCCGGAGTCGAGCTTCAAGAACAAGGCGTATGACGCCTTGAAGGAAGCCATCCTCAAGATGGACATCTACTCGACGCCCGAGCCGGTGATGCTCGACGAGCGCGCGCTGTCCGAACGCCTGGGTGTCAGCCGCACCCCGATCCGCGAAGCCATCGCGATGCTCGAGCAGGACGGTTTCGTGAAGACCGTGCCGCGCCGCGGCATCATGGTGGTGCGCCGGACCAAGAGCGAGATCGTCGACATGATCCGCGCCTGGGCGGCGCTGGAGAGCATGGCCGCGCGTCTCATCACGACGACCGCGCGCAAGAAGGACATCACGGCGCTGCGCGACTACTTCAAGGATTTCAGCAAGGACCGCCTGCCCGAGGATCACGTCGAGGAATATTCGCGCGCCAACATCGCCTTCCACCAGGCGCTGATCTCGCTGTCGGAATCGCCGGTGCTGGTCGATCTCACCAACGACCTCCTGCTGCACGTGCGCGGCTATCGCCAGCTGACCATCGGACGCAAGGATCGCACCGCGACCTCCCTGCCCGAGCATCTCGGCATGATCGAAGCACTGGAGGCGCGCGACACCGAGCTCGCCGAAAAGCGCGCCCGCGATCACACCCTCGGCCTTGCCGCTTACGTCGAAGCGCACGGTCAGGAACTCTTCTAGCAACGTTCACCAGAAGGGCGAACAACTCGCCCCAGTATTGAGACCAGGGAGACAAGGCCCATGCTGAATACCGCGACCAAGTCCGAGGCACCGGGCACCGAGCAGGAACTGACGGATGGCTTCCACCTCGTCATCGACGCGCTCAAGCTGAACGGCATCAACACCATCTATAATGTGCCGGGCATCCCGATCACGGATTTGGGCCGCATGGCGCAGGCGGCGGGCATTCGCATGATCTCGTTCCGCCACGAGCAGAATGCCGGTTATGCGGCGGGCATCGCCGGCTATCTCACCAAGAAGCCCGGCATCTGCCTCACCGTCTCCGCGCCCGGCTTCCTCAACGGTCTCACCGCGCTCGCCCACGCCACCACCAACTGCTATCCGATGATCCTGATCTCGGGCTCGTCCGAGCGCGAGATCGTCGACCTCCAGCAGGGCGACTACGAGGAGATGGACCAGCTCGCGATTGCGAAGCCGCTGTGCAAGGCGGCTTATCGCGTGCTGCACGCCCAGGACATCGGCATCGGTCTCGCCCGTGCCATCCGCGCCGCCGTCTCGGGCCGTCCGGGCGGCGTCTATCTCGACCTGCCGGCCAAGCTGTTCGGCCAGGTGATGAACGCCGACGCCGGCCGGAAGTCGCTGGTCAAGGTGATCGACGCAGCACCTGCGCAGATCCCCTCGCCGGCTTCGATCAAGCGCGCGCTCGACGTGCTCAAGGGCGCCAAGCGCCCGCTCATCATCCTCGGCAAGGGCGCAGCCTACGCCCAGGCCGACGAGGAGATCAAGACCTTCGTCGAGAAGAGCGGCATCCCCTTCCTGCCGATGAGCATGGCCAAGGGCCTCCTCTCCGACACCCATCCGCAATGCGCAGGCGCTGCCCGCTCGACGGTGCTGAAAGAGTCCGACGTCGTGCTGCTGATCGGCGCGCGGCTGAACTGGCTGCTCTCGCACGGCAAGGGCAAGAACTGGGGCGAAGCGCCCAAGAAGTTCATCCAGGTCGACATCGAGCCGCGCGAGATGGACTCCAACGTCGAGATCGTCGCCCCCGTGGTCGGCGACATCGGCTCGGTCGTCTCGGCGTTCAACCAGGCCATGGCTTCGGGCTGGACCGCCCCGCCCGCCGAATGGACCAAGGCGATTTCGTCCAAGCGCGAAGAGAACGTCGCCAAGATGGCGCCGAAGCTCATGAACAACAAATCGCCGATGGACTATCACGGCGCACTCGGCGTCTTGAAGAACGTCATCAAGGATCATCCCGAGGCGATCCTCGTCAACGAGGGCGCCAACACGCTCGACCTCGCCCGCGGCGTCATCGACATGTATCGGCCGCGCAAGCGTCTCGACGTCGGCACCTGGGGCGTGATGGGCATCGGCATGGGCCAGGCGATCGCCGCTGCGCTCGAGACCGGTCACCCCGTGCTCGCGGTCGAAGGCGACTCGGCGTTCGGCTTCTCCGGCATGGAGGTCGAGACCATCTGCCGCTACAACCTTCCGATCTGCGTCGTCATCTTCAACAATGACGGCATCTATCGCGGCACCGACGTCAACAGCGTCAACGCCGATCCGGCGACGACGGTGTTCGTCAAGGGCGCGCGCTACGACAAGATGATGGAAGCCTTCGGCGGAGTGGGCGTGAATGCCACCTCGCCCGACGAGCTCAAGCGCGCCGTCGTCGAGGCGATGAAGTCCGGCAAGCCGACGCTCATCAATGCGGTGATCGATCCGGCCGCCGGCTCGGAAAGCGGCCGCATCGGCAACCTCAATCCGCAGAGCGTTCTGCAGAAGAAGAAGTAAGTCCCCCGCCGGGTCATTCCCCGCGCAGGTGGGGAATCCAGTAACCGCCAGACCACATGGGTGGCGAGCACTGAGCCCAACTGAAACGACAGCGAATACTGGATGCCCGCCTTCGCGGGCATGACGGAAACAAAGTGGTAACAGGAGCAACACGATGACCAAAGCGCTCGAGGGCGTTCGCATTCTCGACTTCACCCACGTTCAATCGGGGCCGACCTGCACGCAGCTGCTGGCCTGGTTCGGCGCCGACGTGATCAAGGTGGAACGTCCGGGCGTGGGTGACATCACCCGCGGCCAGCTGCAGGACATCCCGAACGTGGACAGCCTGTATTTCACCATGCTCAACCATAACAAGCGTTCGATCACGCTCGACACCAAGAACCCCAAGGGCAAGGAAGTCCTCACCGAGCTGATCAAGAAGTGCGACGTGCTGGTCGAGAATTTCGGCCCCGGCGTGCTCGACCGCATGGGCTTCCCCTGGGAGAAGATCCAGCAGATCAACCCGAAGATGATCGTCGCCTCGATCAAGGGCTTCGGCCCCGGACCGTACGAAGACTGCAAGGTCTATGAGAACGTCGCGCAATGCACCGGCGGCGCCGCCTCCACCACCGGCTTCCGCGACGGTCTACCGCTCGTCACCGGCGCGCAGATCGGCGACAGCGGCACCGGCCTTCATCTGGCGCTCGGCATCGTCACCGCGCTCTATCAGCGCACGCATTCGGGCAAGGGGCAGCGCGTCACCGCCGCGATGCAGGACGGCGTGCTCAACCTCGCCCGCGTCAAGCTGCGCGACCAGCAGCGCCTCGCCCACGGCCCGCTCAAGGAATACAGCCAGTTCGGCGAAGGCATTCCGTTCGGCGATGCCGTGCCGCGCGCCGGCAACGATTCCGGCGGTGGCCAGCCCGGCCGCATCCTGAAGTGCAAGGGCTGGGAGACCGATCCCAACGCCTACATCTACTTCATCACCCAGGCCCCGGTCTGGGAGAAGATCTGCGACGTGATCGGCGAGCCGACCTGGAAGACCGACCCCAACTACGCCAAGCCGGCGGTGCGCCTGCCGCGCCTCAACGAGATCTTCGGCCGCATCGAGCAGTGGACGATGACCAAGACCAAGTTCGAGGCGATGGAAATCCTGAACAAGGACGACATCCCCTGCGGCCCGATCCTGTCGATGAAGGAGCTCGCCGAGGACCAATCGCTGCGCGCGACCGGTACCGTGGTCGAAGTCGACCACCCCACCCGCGGCAAGTACCTGTCGGTCGGCAATCCGATCAAGCTGTCGGATTCCCCGAGCGACGTCGAGCGCTCCCCGCTGCTCGGCGAGCACACCGACGAGATCCTGCGCACGGTTTTGGGCTTCAGCGACCATCAGGTCGCCGACATCCACAAGTCCGGCGCGCTCGACCCGCCGCAAAAGCAGGCCGCTGAGTAAGCGGGCGTATCAATGAACGAGAAGGCCGCCGGTTTCGGCGGCCTTTTTGTTCGGGCCGAAGGAACCGGACGCATCCGGGAGCCGTTATTCTTCGCCCGGCTTGCTTGCCTAATTGGGATATGTCGCGACGGCGAGGGACCAACCTCGCGCCAGCCCCGCCCAACACCGAGATGATACTCTCCCGCTCTGAGGGTGACTCATCAGCCCAAATCGGCTTACAAGCGGGAGGCGTCGTGTCCGGCGCTCGCGGGCCATGTCCCTTGATCCAAGTCCCTTGATCGAAGCGAGGTTGAAATGCAGAAGGGCCAATCCTCTGATCGGGCCAAGCGCGAAGCAGACAAGGCGTTCAAGCCCGTCACGACGCAGAAGCCGATGAATGATTATGCGAAGGACCAGCACTCCCAAAACGAGAATCGCGAGCGGCTGAAAGCCGAGCGATTGGCCCGCGAGGCAGAGTCGAAACAGCTCCCCGAATAGTAAGCGTCCTGTTGCTGATGACGATCTGAGATCATGCTTTACAGCATCGAGAGAACGACGAGGCCGTCTTCCAACTCCCCGGACGCCAGCCGGGTCCGCGCGATGCGCTCGAACTCGGTGCGGTGTCTCTGAAGATAACTCAAGGCCTGTTTCTGCGTTTGATACGTCGTCGCGAGCCGGCACATCTGTCGTCCTGCACCAAGCGCGAGAAAAAAGGTGATCGTGCCGCCGCCGTCCGGCTTGACTCTAGGCACGCGCAGCACTCTCTGGCATGTGACCGGTCCTCTCCAGATTTCGTCAGGAGCGAGGCTGAAGTCGACTATTGCGGCGACTTCTTCTTGCGCTTCGTGGGGGTCGGTGCCGGCAACGATGCGCGAAGGGTTGCGTCGGCCGCTTCCTTGGCTTCGCGCAGCTCCCGAAGCCGCGCCATGTTCTTGCGAACGTCGATCGCCTGCTTTCCGGCATCCGCCATCGCACGCGCTCCTTCTTCAGCCGCCAGGCGCTGACGGTTGGAACGCGCGATACCTTCAGGAGACGGTTCTGCCGATTTCTTGGCGCTCATCCTTCACCCTGCTTCACAACGGACAAAACCCGCTCAATCCTTACGATCGAGCGGGCAGCGCCACCGTTTCAGTACATCCGTGAAACGGCACCAGAGAGCTCAAGCCAGCGAGAGATTCTCAGCGCTGACCTTGCCCCGCATCTTATCGGTCTTGGCCTCGAAGTTGACCTTTTGGCCCTCAGCGAGACCCGCAAGACCAGCCCGCTCGACCGCGCTGATGTGAACGAACACATCGTTGCCGCCGTCGTCGGGCTGAATGAATCCAAAGCCCTTCTGGCCGTTGAACCACTTCACGGTACCTGTCGTCATTTTCTTCTCCAAAGCGCACAAGCGCAAATCCCGCGTGACGCTCACGCGAAACCAATTCAACTCGTCGATGTCTCTGGAAAAGGAGCCCGCGGGCGCATTCAACAAGGCACAGCGGCTGAACGAACGGATTCACGGTATACCTCACAATCCCCACTTGCAAGGCTCAGCCCAGGCTTATTTGCACCGGGAACCGGCGGAACGAACCCAGGTTCGAGGCGACCGCCCCGGCGCCCCTCGCGCGAAGACGCTCAGTGATCTCCGCCAGCAAGCTGCTCACGGAAGAACGTCACCACCGCCGCGTTGAACGCGCGGTGAAAGCCTGCTCTGTCGAACCCCGCCGGCACATCCGTGCAGATGCGCGGGACGGCCGCCGCGAGTTCGGGAGAAC
Source organism: Bradyrhizobium amphicarpaeae (assembly GCF_002266435.3). NCBI lineage: Bacteria > Pseudomonadati > Pseudomonadota > Alphaproteobacteria > Hyphomicrobiales > Nitrobacteraceae > Bradyrhizobium > Bradyrhizobium amphicarpaeae. Next base: position 2,635,626 of record NZ_CP029426.2, on the reverse strand, counting down.
ACGGAGCGAGGAACGCAAAGTGGCCAGCCGGCACGACATGAATCTCCGGCTTGCCGGGCAGACCCTCGGCAACGCGCTCGGTTCCTGAACCGTCGCCGACGCCGGGGCCGCCGAACCGCGACCGCCAGAACTGGAACGGCACCTTGACAGCGGCGAGGTTCTCCCGCGTCAGGAGGCCCGGCGCGGGATCTATGATCACGGCAGCGCGGATACGCGCATCGTGGACCGGCTCTGGTGGCGTCACGCCATTGTGCAGCTCGGCGCACGCGCCGGTCGTCTCCTTGCAGAGGCCCGCGATCCTCGCAAAATCCGGCCTGGTCCCCATCAGCACGAAGCCGGTAGCACCGCCCAGCGAGAAGCCGAAGAAACCAACTTTGGCGGGATCGATCACCGCCCTGTCCTTCCAGTCCTTCAGCATGAAATCGAGCAGGCGCACGATATCGACCGGGCGCGATTCCCAGACGGACAAGGTGTTGCGCCGCGAGGAGTCGTTGGCGGTGTCACCGGGATGATTGACGGCTGCGACGATGAAGCCGGCATCGGCCAGTGCCTCGGCCGTATCGTGCTGCTGTCCGAAGAACCCACCCCGGCCGTGCGAGTAGATCACGAGCGGCAGCCTTGCACCCGTGACGGGACAATCCTTCACGCCCTTCAAGTCGAAATCGGCGCCGACTGAAAGGTTGCCCAGCGCCACATGCGTCGGCTCGGCCGCGCATGGATACCAGATCGCGCCTGACAGCGCCGGATCGGATTGGAGCAGCTGGATGCCCGCGGCCTTGGCAGGCAAAGCAAGACAGCAGAGAATGGCTGCAAAAGCCCAAAGCGTCCTGTGCAACGGAGCCCCCTTATTTCGCGCAGGAGTTGAACGAAGAACGGCAGCGGAATTGTGGCTTTAGTTGATGAGACGTAGATGCTGGGGCTGGTCTTAACGCTCGGGTCGAGGAGTCACCATGTCACTTCTGGGCAAGGCCGCCGTCGCGATGTGGTGGAGTATCCGCCCCGACCAGCGCGCGGAGTTCGGCGACTGGCATTCGCATGAGCACTTTCCAGAGCGGATGAGCATTGCCGGCTTCCGGCGCGGTTCGCGCTGGACCAGCACGACGGACGCGGAAGGCTTCTTCGTGCTCTACGAACTCGAACACTACGAGGTCCTTACCTCGACTGGATATCTCGACCGGCTCAACGCGCCGACGCCATGGTCGACCAAGATGATGCCGCATCACCTCGGCATGGTCCGCAGCCAGTGCCGGGTGGCAGCCAGCTTCGGCGGCGGCGTCGCGAGCTCGCTCGCGACCATCAGCTTGACGCCGGAAGCGGGGCGGGACGCGGAGTTGCAGATCCGTCTCACGGAAACGCTCGGCGCATTGGCGCAGCAGCCGGGGACGACAGGCGCCCACCTCCTCCTGACCGACACGCCCCGCACGAGCGCGCCCACGACGGAGCAGCAGATCCGCGGCAAGGATAGCACCGCCGACTGGATCGTGCTGCTGTCGGGTTACGATGCGGATGTGGTCGAGGACGCGATCACCGGCCAATTCTCGCCGGCATCACTTCGCGCAGCGGGCGCTCGCGAGGATATCCTGGTTGGCCGCTTCAGGCTGTCATTCACGATGACGCCGCAGGATGTCGCAGCCACCTAGCAGGCCGGCCGGACGATCTCCAAAAAAATCCAGGACGCCTGTCGGATCGGCGGCTTCGCGATCGTCCTCGTGACATGAATGGGCCATAGACGCCAATCTTGAGACGCCAATCTCGGGCCCATCAATTACTGAGGACAACAACCATGCCCAGCACGATCCGCCTGCACCGCGTTCTCGCGACCAGCCCGCAAAAAGTCTATCGCGCCTTCCTGGAGGCCGATGCGATGGCGAAATGGCTGCCGCCGAACGGCTTTACCTGCACCGTGCATCATTTCGAGCCCAAGGTCGGCGGCACGTTCAAGATGTCGTTCCGGAATTTCACGACCGGCAACAGCCATTCGTTCGGCGGCGAATATCTCGAGCTCGTGCCCGGCGAACGCCTTCGCTACACCGACAGGTTCGACGATCCGAACCTGCCCGGCGAGATCGAGGTCACGGTGATCCTGAAGAAGGTTTCCGTCGGCACCGAGATCGACATCACGCAGGCCGGCATCCCCGACGTGATTCCGCCAGAGGCCTGCTATCTCGGCTGGCAGGAATCGCTGCGCAATCTGGCGAAGCTCGTCGAGCCCGAGATCAATCAGTAGCGTGCAGATCGGGCGGGCACCATCCTTGTGGCCATCCTTGGAGACGCCCGCCGTTGGCGGGCCCTCAGGATGAGGATCGACTGCGCGGCACCAGTTTCAACGAGCGGCGGTGCCGCTTAGCCTTATCCTGAGGAGACCGCGAAGCGGTCGTCTCGAAGGACGAGGCGCGCACTCGGATCGGCAAAGGCCCTACCCGCCTGCCTTCGCCTCGAGCCCGCCGCCCGCAGTCCAGCGGTCGGGGTCGGGACTGTGCCCGATCAGCGCGAGGCCATAGGCGATCGACTCGAACTGGTCGCCAGACATCAGCCGTTCGTTGCCGAACCGCTCGGCGAACAATTTTCGCACCGCCGGCACGAAGGAGGTGCCGCCGGTCAGGAACACCTTCTCGATCTCGCGCGCGGTGACGCCGGCTTCGGCCAGCACCTTGTCGACGGTGGCCCCCAGCCGGGCGATGTCGTCGGCAATCCAGGCTTCGAAATTCTTCCGGGTGATGGCCGCGCCGATGTCGACACCACCGCCCTTGAAGCGAAAATCCACCTCGTCCTGCGCCGACAGCGCGACCTTGGCATTCGACACCGCACGGTACAGCGAAAAGCCGAGGTCGAGATCGACGATGGTGATGAAATCCTCGAGCAGCTTCGGCTTCAGCGCGGTGCGCGCAAGATCCCTGAGTTCGCGCAGATCGCCGTTGCTCTTCATCATCGCGAGCTGATGCCAACGCGCGAGGTTGGTGTAGTGGCCGGTTGGGATCGGCAGCACCTTGTCGAACGAGCGGAAGCTGGAGCCCTTGCCGAGCCGCGGCGAGACGACGCGGTCGACGATGCGATAGTCGAACGTGTCGCCGGCGATGCCGATGCCGGCGTGGCCGAGCGGCTCGGCGCGAAGGGCACCGCCCGTGCGCGAGAAACGCATCACGGAGAAATCGCTGGTGCCGCCGCCGAAATCCGCCACCAGCACGGTGGCATCGCGCTCCAGCCTTCGGGCAAAGGAAAACGCCGCGCCAACGGGCTCGTAGACGTAGCGCGCGTGGCCGGCGCCCAGGCGCTCGAACGCGGCGCGGTAGCGCTGCATCGCCAGCGCCTCGTCGGGATTGCCGCCGGCGAAGCGCACGGGACGCCCGACGGTAATGTTGGACGTCTCGAAGCCGAGCTTCTCGCCGCCATGGCGCGCCAGCGTGCGCAGGAACGCCGCCAGAATATCCTCGAACTTGAAACGCTGCCGGAACACTTGCGTGGTCTGGAAGCTGGAGCTCGCAGCAAAGGTCTTGAACGACTGCAGAAAGCGGTAGACGTGGCGTCCTTCGAGGAACGTCTCGATCGCCCAGGGGCCGCCCTCCGCCTGGGCGCCGGCGCCCGGCCGGTCCTCCCAGAAGCACAAAGCCGACACGTAGACGCTGTGGCGCTGTCCGCCGTGGTCGAAGCGGATGGCCTCGACCCGGCGGTCGTCGGCGGCAAGGGCGACGACCGTATTGCTGGTCCCAAAATCGATGCCGATCGAGACGGCGGGCGAGGCGCTCGACATGAACCACTCTGACGGATGACTGGAAAAGGGGGCGAACCACTAACGGCTTTGGTCTGCCCTGCCAAGTCCGGTTTTGCTGCAGCGCATCAGAATCTGCACCTGCCGCAGCGGTCCCGCCCGCAATTTTAAGCCCGATACGGCCCCTTTAACGGATGATTATGCTGCAATGCGGGAGAGTACATGCTGCCATGCGATGGCATGCATAGACACTGGCATCTGGTATACGTAGATTGCCCTTCGAAATGAGACAGCAATACTGACTGTCTTGAGAAAGGGATTTCAGATGTCCAAGACCGCCACCATCGCTCTTGCCCCCTCCGCCTCGCTGTTCGCGCGATTCATGGCCGCTGTCGACCGGTTCCTGATGGCGAGCGCCGAGATCTCGAACCACAACGGCGACCTGCCGCGCTTCGGCCTGTAAGCAGCGCCACCGCGCTGCGGGCGCGATGCGCCAGGTTTAAGAAGCGTCCACATACTACTTTTGATGAATGGCCCCGCAGGACGGGGCCATTTCTACTTGTGCTGTCCCTGAGTCACAGCCGCAGTCGGACCAAGACTGCGGCATTTGCGCACGGTGGCCGGACCAGCGCTTGAACCTTGGCATAATGAATACAAGAATGCCGCCCCAGCGCTCGCAGAACAATTAGAGGCGCCACGGGAGGCTTTATGACGGACATGGTGCAGGCAACGGCCCCAACAGCGCGCGTTAGCGACACATATCGCTGGGCGCAATTGGCGGTCGGTGTAGCGGCGATGGTGATGATCGCCAACTATCAATACGGCTGGACGTTCTTCGTCCCCGACATCCAGAAGAAGTTCGGCTGGGATCGCGCGTCGATCCAATGGGCCTTTACCCTCTTCGTCCTGTTCGAGACCTGGCTGGTCCCGATCGAAGGATGGTTCGTCGACAAATACGGTCCTCGCCTCGTGGTGCTGGTCGGCGGCGTGCTCTGCGCCATCGGCTGGGCGATCAACGCGCAGGCCACCACGCTGAACGGCTACTATCTCGGCATGATCATCGCCGGCATCGGCGCCGGCGGCGTCTACGGCACTTGCGTCGGCAACGCGCTGAAATGGTTTCCGGACAAGCGCGGTCTTGCCGCGGGCATCACGGCCGCGGGCTTCGGTGCGGGCTCCGCGCTGACCGTCGCGCCAATCCAGGCCATGATCAAGGACAGTGGATTCCAGACCACCTTCCTCTATTTCGGCCTCGGACAGGGCATCATCATCTGCATCCTCGCCTTCTTCCTGCTCGCGCCGAAAGCGGGCCAGGTGCCGAACATGGTGGCGAACGCCAATCTGCTGCAGACCCGGCGCAACTACCAGCCGACCGAGGTGCTGCGTCAGCCGATCTTCTGGCTGATGTATTTCATGTTCGTGATCGTCGGCGCCGGCGGCCTGATGGTGACGGCGAACCTGAAGCCCATCGCGGCGGACTGGAAGGTCGACAACGTACCGGTCACGCTGATGGCGGTGACGATGACGGCAGTGACGTTCGCGGCCACGATCGACCGCGTGCTCAACGGCCTGACGCGTCCGTTCTTCGGCTGGATCTCCGACATGATCGGCCGCGAGAACACGATGTTCATCGCCTTCGGCATGGAAGGCTTCGGCATCTGGATGCTCTACCTCTGGGGACACGATCCGATCTGGTTCGTGCTGCTGTCGGGCTTCGTGTTCTTCGCCTGGGGTGAGATCTACTCGCTATTCCCCTCGACCTGCACCGACACGTTCGGCGCCAAGTTCGCCACCACCAATGCCGGCCTGCTCTACACCGCGAAGGGCACCGCCGCACTGCTGGTGCCGATCGCCAACTACATGCAGCAATCGTCGGGCACCTGGGACAGCGTGTTCATCATCGCGGCCGGTGCCAACATCCTGGCTTCGCTGCTGGCGATCGCGGTGCTCAAGCCGTGGCGCAAGGTTGTGGTCGCCAAATCGACCGTCGCCTGACGCGCTCACCATAGCCTTCCACCGAGCAGACGCCCGGCCTCGCGGCCGGGCGTTTTCGTTTGGCGAGTCCCGGCCTGCCCACCGACAGGGAACCGCAGATTTGTGACAATCCGCCGCAGATTGGGCTTGCATTCTGGAATATCGTATACCAAGCTCCGCTAAGCGCTTGCGACGATAAGACACAATATTTGCGACACTGGGTCATCTTGCAATCCCACGTCGCAATCAATCAGGCGCGTTGGGAGGTTCTTATGATTTCCAGCACGGATGGCGCCGTCACGGCCGCGCCTCTTCGCACAGGTTTCCGTTGGCTCCAGCTCGCCATGGGCATCGTCTGCATGGCGATGATCGCCAACCTGCAATATGGCTGGACGCTGTTCGTCGATCCGATCGATCACGCCCACCATTGGGGCCGCGCCGCGATCCAGCTCGCCTTCACCATCTTCGTCGTGACCGAGACCTGGCTGGTGCCGATCGAGGCCTGGTTCGTCGACAAGTATGGCCCGCGCATCGTCGTCATGTTCGGCGGCGTAATGATCGCGCTCTCCTGGATTCTCAATTCCTACGCCGACAGCCTTCCCCTGCTCTACACGGCGGCCGTCATCGGCGGCATCGGTGCGGGCGCGGTGTACGGCACCTGCGTCGGCAACGCGCTCAAATGGTTCCCCGATCGACGCGGCCTCGCCGCCGGCGCGACCGCCGCCGGCTTCGGCGCTGGCGCCGCACTCACGGTGGTGCCGATCGCCCACATGATCGCTTCGAGCGGCTACCAGCACGCCTTCCTGAACTTCGGCATCGGCCAAGGCGTGATCGTGTTCGTGCTCGCCTTCTTCATCCAGCCGCCGCGCATCTCGATCCCGCCGAAGAAGAAGCAGCTCAATCTGCCGCAGACCAAGATCGACTTCACGCCGCCGCAGGTGCTGCGGGCCCCTATTTTCTGGGTGATGTACCTCGTCTTCGTCATGGTCGCCTCCGGCGGTCTGATGACCGCGGCGCAGATCGCGCCGATCGCGCACGACTTCAAGATCGCCGACACGCCGGTTTCGCTCGCCGGCTTCCAGATGGCGGCATTGACCTTCGCGATCTCGCTCGACCGCATCTTCGACGGCTTCGGTCGCCCGTTCTTCGGTTTCGTGTCCGACACGATCGGCCGCGAGAACACCATGTTCATCGCCTTCGGAACCGCGGCCCTCATGCTGCTGACGCTGTCGGCCTACGGTCACGTCCCGGTCGTGTTCGTGCTGGCGACCGCGGTGTATTTCGGCGTGTTCGGCGAGATCTACTCGCTGTTCCCGGCGACCTGCGGCGACACCTTCGGCTCGAAATTCGCGACCACCAACAACGGCATGCTCTACACCGCGAAAGGCACCGCATCGCTGCTGGTGCCGCTCGCCAGCGTGATCTCGACCGCCTATGGCTGGAAGGCCGTGTTCGTGATCGCGGTCGCCTTGAACGCGACGGCGGCGCTGATGGCGCTGTTCGTGATCAAGCCGCTGCGTCGCTCCTTCATCCTCGGCAAGGAAGCCGAGAGCGCGAACACCGCAACGACGAATGCCAAGACCGAGACGGCGTGAGCCGGCACACGCTATCGGATGGGTCGAAAAGGGGCGCAGCGATGCGCCCCTTTTTCCTTGGCTCCCCGGCTCTCGCCTCCGGCAACGTCAGTATTGCTGTCGCAAGATTTTTCGGATCACCCAAACCAACGCTTGACGATTGGTATTATGTATACCACACTTGCTCCGACATTCACCCAGGGAGGTTGCAATGCTGGTCGGAGACATTCTGCGCAAGAAGACGCCGCGCGTCGTCACGGTGCGGATGAACGAAACGGTGGGTATCGCCGCCAAGCTGATGCGCGCCAACAACATCAGCGCTCTCGTGGTCAAGGACGTGGTCCGCTCCGAGGGTAATACGGCCGTCGGCATGTTCACCGAGCGCGACGTGGTGCGCGCCGTCGCCGAGCACGGCGCGAACGCCGTCAACGTCAAGGTCTCGCAGCTGGTCTCGGTGCAGCAACTGGTGTCCTGCGGCTCCAGCGACACGCTCGAGCAGGTCCGCCATTTGATGAACCGGCATCACATCCGCCATTTGCCTGTCATCGACGATTACAGCCTCGTCTCCGTCATCAGCATGCGCGACATCGCCGCTGCCATGGACGAGGCCCTCAACGGCATGCCGCAAGCCGCCGCCTAAGCGACGCACACCCCCGCGACTACCGGCCGGCTCGGACACGTTCGAGCCGGACCGGATCATTCGTCCCAAAATTCCGGTCTCCCGCGAGGATTTCATGAAGATCTGCATCTACGGCGCCGGCGCGATCGGCGGATATCTCGGGGTTCAGCTTGCGCGCGCCGGCGCCGATGTCAGCCTCATCGCGCGCGGCGCGCATCTTGCCGCCATGCGCGAGCGCGGCCTGACGCTGCTCGCCGGCGAGGAGACGCACACCGTACATCCGCGCTGCACCGACGATCCCGCTGAGCTCGGCGTGCAGGATTACATCGTCATCACGCTGAAGGCGCATTCGATCACCGGCGTGATCGAGAGGATGCGGCCGCTGCTCGGGCCCCACACCCGCATCGTCACCGCCGTCAACGGCATCCCCTATTGGTATTTCTACAAGCACGGCGGCCCATACGAGAATTCGACGCTGGAGAGCATCGACCCCGGCGGGCGGCAATGGCGCGAGATCGGCGCCGAGCGCGCCATCGGCTGCATCGTCTATCCCGCCACCGAGATCGAGGCGCCCGGCGTGATCCGCCACGTCTACGGCAACAACTTCCCGCTCGGCGAGCCCTCCGGCGAGATCACGCCCGATGTGCAGCGCCTCGCCGATTTGTTCGTCGCAGCCGGGCTGAAGGCGCCGGTGCTCGACCGCATCCGCGACGAGATCTGGCTCAAGCTCTGGGGCAACGTCTGCTTCAACCCGATCAGCGCGCTGACCCATGCGACGCTCGACGTGATCTGCACCGATCCGTCCACGCGCGCGCTGTCGCGCGCGATCATGATGGAAACGCAGGCGATCGCCGAGACCTTCGGCGTCAAGTTCCGCGTCGACGTCGAGCGCCGCATCGAAGGCGCCCGCAAGGTCGGCGCGCACAAGACCTCGATGCTGCAGGACCTCGAGCGCGGCCGCCCGATGGAGATCGACCCGCTCGTCACCGTGGTGCAGGAGATGGGCCGCCTCACCGGCATCGCCACGCCCGCGCTCGACTCCGTGCTGGCGATGGTGACCCAGCGCGCCCGCATTGCCGGGCTCTATGACGGCGTCTCGGCACCCAGCGATCCCCGCGCACTGGCGGTGGCATGATGGCGAGCGAGATGAAGCAATGGCTGCGCTTCCGGAACAATGGCGCGACCGGCTTCGGCACGCTGACCTCGTCGGGCATCAGTGTGCACGAGGGCGAGATGTTCGGCCGCAACGCCGCCACCAGCAAGATTCTGGCGCTGTCTGAGGTCGAGTTGCTCGCGCCCTGCGCGCCCAGCAAGATCGTCGCGCTCTGGAATAATTTTCATGCGCTCGCGGCCAAGCTGAACCAGCCCGAGCCGCCGGAGCCGCTCTATCTGCTCAAGGCCACCACGAGCATCACGACGCCGGGCGCCGTGATCCGCAGGCCCTCTTATTACGACGGCAAGACCACCTATGAAGGCGAACTCGGCATCGTCATCGGCAAGACCTGCGCCCGCGTGTCGCCGGCCGAAGCACACGGCTGCATCTTCGGCTACACCTGCGTCAACGACATCACCGCCAACGACATCCTGACCAGCGATCCCACCTTCCCGCAATGGGCCCGCGCCAAGGGCATCGACGATTACGGCCCGTTCGGCCCGGTCATCGCGACCGGTCTCGATCCGGCCAAGCTGACCGTCCGCACCATCCTCAACGGCGCCGAGCGGCAGAACTATCCGATCTCGGACATGATCTTCGGCGCCGAGGTGCTGGTCTCCAGGATCTCGCACGACATGACCCTGCTCCCCGGCGACCTCATCGCCGTCGGCACCTCAGTCGGCGTCGGCGTGATGAAGGAGCCGGTCAATATTGTCACGGTGGCAATCGACGGCATCGGCGAGCTCACCAACGAGTTTCGGCTGTAGCTGCAAGTCGGTCCCGTAGCCCGGATGAGCGCAGCGACATCCGGGTAGCCTTTGTCGCAGCATCCCGCATGTCGCTGCGCTCATGCGGTCTACGAACCTGCCCCCTGGGGAAAACCCGGCATCTCGCCCACCTCCGCCGTTCGGCCAACCCAACCAGCCGTGGATCACGCCGCCCGAAACGGCCCCACAAGCCACCGCGCCCCTTGCGCTCGGTTCCGCGCTCCAATAGCAATCATGGCGAAAATGTGTGCCGGCGTGAGGACTCACGATGTGGCTGTTTTTCCTGGTTGCCTGGGTTGTGCTGCTGGCCGCCATCGCGTTTCTCGCCCAGCAGGCATTTGGTTACGACATCGCCCACCTGCCCGCCTCGTTCGCGGCGCTTCCCATGCCGCAGCGCATCGCGACCGGCACCATCGGGACGATCGCGCTGGCGCTGATCGGAGCCACCACCTGGCGGCTCTCGCGCCAGGACAGGCGCCTCGACACGCTGCGTGATCGCCTCAAGAAGACCCGCGAGGACGTCGTCGTCGCCCACGCCCTGCAAAACCATCTCGACGCCACCGTCCAGCACCTGATCGAGAGCGACCCGAGGGAGGCCGTCTCCGCGCTCCACGACAAGCTGGGTGAGACCGAGCAGCGCGCGCTGCTTCAGCAGGGCCGCAACGAATCCACCGACATGCACGACCAGCTGGCCGAAATCCGCCGCCGCCAACAGGCGTTGCGTGAGATGGTCGGCAAGGTCGCCGACCAGCGCCGCGCGGTCGAGCCGGTCTTCACCGAAATCCGCGACCGTCAGAACCAGCTCGAACGCTCCCTGCACGACCTCGAGACCGACGACCGCAAGAACAACCTCGCTGACCGGCAGAGGGACATCGCGCGCGACGTGGCGGCGCTTCTGGGGCGGGTGAGCGCGGTGCAGGAGACGTTCGCGACCCTCAACCAGCACAAGGAAGACCTCGCCAAATCCCACGCCGAGCTTGTGCCTCTGCGGTCGAGCGACGCCGGCATCAACGCGCTGATCAGCGAGCTCAGCCTCAGCCATGACCGCCTGGCCAAGACCATCGACGAGCTCGAGACCGGCGACGGGACGCCGCTGCCCACCCGCGTCGAGACGCTGTCGAAGAACAAGATCGAGATTGAGCAGCGCCTCGCCCGCATCGACGACGGCTTCAACATCTTGAAGGCCATCAGGTTCGACTTCGAGGAGCTCGGCCAGCGCCAGGCCCAGCTCGAACGATCGCTCGCCGATGTCGAGACGGATGCCGACGGCAAGACCCTCACTGAGCGCCAGAACGCGCTGAACGAGTTCGTCCTGCAGTCGCGCCAGCGCCTCGGCGCTCTGCACGAGACGTTGGCGACACTGAACGCCTTCAAGGCGGAGCTGTCGAAATCGCAGGCCGACCTCGTCCCGTTGAAGGCGCCCGTGTTCGGCATCGAAGCCCTGATCGCGGAGGTCGGCACCACCCGCGATCTCCTCGCCAGGACCGTCGGCGAGATCGAGGCGAACGGCGACGTCACCCTCGCCTCGCGCGTCGATGCGCTGACCAAAAGCAAGCGCGAGGTCGAAGACCGCCTCGCCCGCGTGTTCGACAATTTCAACGCGCTCGATGCCTTGCGCAAGGACATCGGCGGCATTTTCTCGACGATCCGCAATAGCCTGAACCGGATCGGGTGACGCTGCCCCTGCATCGCAACAAATCGAGACCGCCAGCTATTCTCGCTTCACTCCGCCCGTGATACAATCTTGGCGCGAGCATTTGGATTTCGGCTTTATCGACCCGATCATCATTCCATCGCCGGCACCGATACGCCCGTGCCGCCAACATTGATATTCGGAGGATCCGTCCATGGCCGCCCGGAAAGTCACCAAGCCTGCCAAGAAGGCAAGATCCAAAGCAGCCAAGACGTCTAAATCGGCCAAGTCTGCCAAATCCAAGACTGCCAAGTCCAAGGCTGCCAAGTCCAAGCCTGCCAAGTCCAAGACGACCAAATCCAAGACTGCCAGATCAAAGGCGGGCAAGAAGGTAACCAAGTCCAAGGCGAGCAGGAAAGCCGCCAAGGCGAAGAAGAGCAAGACGGCGAAGAAAAGCAAGACCGGCGCGTCCAGGACGAAAAAGACCGGCACGGGCAAGATTGCGAAGAAGGCGGGCACGTCGACCAAACCGGCGGCCACGACGCCGCCGGCCGTTCCCACGCCGGCAGTGACACCGCCCACCCCGTCGAATCCGCCCCCGGGCGCGTCGGGCTTCCAGGTCGTTGGCACCAACGCCAATGCGCCATTTTCGCTGAAGCTGCATCGCGGCGACGGCATGACGCTGATTGCGATGAACTGGAAGACCGGCCAGCCGCCGGCGAATTTCGTCGGATTCGCGATCGAGTACCAGGAGCCCGGCGGCAGCGCGTTCTTTGCGTTGAACAACCGGCTTGGCTTTCTCGACGCATCGGGCAACGTCAATCCCCAAAAGCTCTCGACCCTGCAATCGCCGATCCAGAAATTCCGTTGGGTGCATTTCCCTCGTAACGCCGAACTCGTCGGCGACTTCATCTATCGCGTCACGCCGATGTTCATGGATGCGCAAGGCAATCTCAGCAAGGGCGAGCCGCAGCAGGCGCCGATCCAGCTTGCGCGCGAGACCTATCCCGGCATCGCCAATGTCACCTTCACCCGCGGCTTCGTCTCGTCGCAGGCCTTTGTCGACCGCTATTTGGCGCATGGCCCGATCAACACGCTGGTGGCGCCGCTCGCCGCGAAGGGGCTCGACTTCAAGCCGACGCATCCCGACACGCAGGCCGCGCTGGCCTGGATGGGATTTGAGGCGCGCGGCGCGATCCTGCAAACCCTCGATGAGGCGATCGCCGATCATGCCGAGGTCCGCGTCGTCGCCTACGACTTCAATCTGCCCGAAATCCTCGACCGCCTCGTCCAGCTCGGACCGTCGCTCAAGATCATCATCGACGACAGCGACCCGCACGGCGACAGCGATTCCGCAGAAACTGCTGCGGAGAGCCGGCTGGTCGCCTCGGCCGGGCGCCAAAACGTGCTGCGCCAGCATATGGGCAATCTGCAGCACAACAAGACGATCGCGGTGAACGGGCCGACCGTGAAGAAGGTGGTGTTTGGCTCGACCAACCTCTCCTGGCGCGGCTTTTACGTGCAGGCCAACAACGCCCTGGAGGTGACCGGCCAGAAGCCCGTCGATCTCGCCTTCGAAGCATTCGACAGCTACGTCGCCAAGAGCAACAGCGCCGCAGGCTTCGGCGCAACGCCCTCCGCCGACTGGCAGGATCTCGGCCTTCCCGGCATCGACGCCAAGGTGGCGTTCTCGCCGCACAGCGCCGCCAACGCCAAGCTTGACGAGATCGCGGCCGACCTCAAGAGCACGACGTCGTCATTGCTCTACTCGCTCGCCTTTCTATTCCAGACGAACGGCTCCGTGCGTGACGCCATCGAAGACCTCACCAAGGACGGCAATATCTTCGTCTACGGCATATCCGACAAGAAGGTCGGAGGCATCGATGTGCAGGACCCTAACGGAAACGTCACGCCGGTGTTCGCCGCCGAGCTCGGCGCCAACGTGCCGGAACCGTTCAAGTCGGAGCCGACCGGCGGGACTGGCACGCGCATGCATCACAAGTTCACCGTGATCGACTTCGACAAGCCGACAGCGCGGGTCTATCTGGGATCGTACAATTTCTCCAAACCTGCCGATCGTCAGAACGGCGAAAATCTCCTGATCATCAAGGACCGGCGCATCGCCGTGTCCTACATGATCGAGGCGCTCAGCATCTTCGACCACTACACGTTCCGGGTCGCGGTCAAGCAGGCCAAGAACAAAGGCGAGAGGCTGCATCTGGCGCGGCCGCCGGGCCCGGGCGAAAAGGCGTGGTTCGAAGAGGACTTCACCGTCGGACACAAGATCAAGGATCGGCTGCTGTTCTCCTGAAGGGTGACAACGCCCGGAAAATCGCGGGACGGGTCGCGCGAAGCGAACCGCTCCCGCGAACGGCTGCGGCGGCGTCAGGAGCCGCCCAACTGCGAAACATCCGTACACATCACATCTGCGCGCGCCCGATCAATGCCGCCAACATGTCCCGCGCGCGCCGCAACTTGGTCGCATTCCGCCGCCCTTCTGGGAGGCGTGTCTGGGGGCACGGCATGACCGTGTTTCGACCAAACCTTCTAGGGGTATCGCTGTGAAGAAGATTGTAATTGCTTTGGGTGCTACGCTTGCTCTGGTGACGGCTGCGAACGCCGCGGATCTGCCGCGCCGCCAGCCTGTGCCTGTCTATCCGGCCGAGCAGGCACCGATCGGCAAGATGCCGATTGGCAAAAGCCCTGTTGGAAAAGCACCGATTGGCAAGGCGCCCGGCCCGGTCGGTGCGCGCTACTGACGCGCAACGGACCAAGCGCAAAACCTGGCGTAAGCGGCCGACAGTCGAGGGGCATCGCGTGATGAACAAACCTGACCGATCGAGACCCTGCATCCTTGCGGGGGTCGCTTTCGCGGCCATGATCGCGTGTACGGCGCAATCGGCCTCGGCCCACGAAGCGAACAAGCGCATTGCCGATGCCGACGCGCTTGCCACGACCGACTCAACGTCACGACCGGCGCCGCAATCGACGCGACGCTCCGTCGCCCGCGCGGAGAAGGGTCCTTACTACGTCGATTTCCGCGCACGAACGGCCGCGAGCTGGGGCCACGCCTTCGTCTGGTACGGCAAGACCAGCGAGAAGGCGGTCGAAGTCGCCGGCCTCACGCCCGCCGGCGACACGTTGGCCTACGTGCTCGGCCACCTCACCTTTGTTCCCTCGGAGACCGGCGCGAGCTACGGCGATCTCGATCCGGAATATCTGACCGCGAGCTACCGCGTCTATCTGAACGAGGCCGACGCCAGGCGCGTGTTCGCCTACATCAAGAAACTGCAGGCGAACTCGCCGGTCTGGAACGCCGAGACCATGAACTGCACCGGCTTCATCGGCGACATCGCCGAGTTCATGGGCCTCGAGGTCCCCAATCGCTGGCAGCGTCCGGAAAACTTCGTCAATCGCCTCAAGGCCATCAACGGCGGCCGCCAGATGGTGCGTCTGTCGGCGGAGTAGCTCCACCGTCATTGCGAGCGCAGCGAAGCCATCCAGAATCCCTCTGCGGAAATAGTCTGGATTGCTTCGCTGCGCTCGCAACGACGTTGATGCGGGGGTGCCTATGGTTCACCGACCGCGTCCGGCTCGCCCCCCTGCCCGTCGGGCAAAACACCCCGCCAATTCTTCCACCCCGCCTGTCAATCCCAAACCGCCAAAATATTCCACTTTACCGAAATTCTGATTTGCCGTACAAGCGAAACACCCTGGCCCGAGACAAGGGGCGGATCGCGATCGTCACGAGCTGCGGGCCGGGGTGCGATGGACGCGACGGCGTCGGGCGCGAGCAGCATTGCAGGGCGGGACACCGTGAGCAAAGCGCGCTTCGCGCATACGACCCGGCGCCGACAGCGTCTTCGCATGGCTTCGGGGGCGAGCACACGCCACCCCTCGGATTCCCAGCGAGGACGTGCGCGGACGGTCAAGTCGTGTGGTCCTGACGCCCGGGGTCTGTGCGTCAAGTCCTGTGGTGATGTGGCGGCCAACCGGTGCGCGCATCAGTCATCCGCAAGGCGACGGGGGCAATAGTGCATCGCTCCCCGAGGAGAACACGAAGTACGCCGTAAACCATCGCGCAGGGAAGGCCGGGCGTTCGGCTCACCTGTGGTCCACCCCGTGTGCATCTCTTTGCGCACGGACTTACGGGTGCCAGCCGGCGCCCGGCCTTCCCTGCGCCCTTGTCCTTGATGAGGGCAACGCAACGGAGCAAAGCTCGGGCCGAGATGCCGCGAGAGCGCGAAGGCATGTCTTGATTGGACAGAATTGCACATGACCCCCGCGAGCGAAAATCTACGACCGTCACCCTGAGGTGCGCGCTCAGGGGCGCATCGCGGCACCGAGCAAGCCTCGAAGGGCGACAGCCCGGCTTTCGCAGCGTGGCCGCTCATCCTTCGAGGCTCCGCAGGAGATGCGTTGCGTCCCATGCGTCGCACCCCAGGATGACGGAACGAGGAAACGCAATTATCCGCCTCACGGAATCCTCCCCCTGCATGATCGCCCTGCCCCCACCGCACGCCCCGCTGATAGACTTTTGCCACCCCCGGCGGCATCCTGCCGGCATCAACCGATAACAAAGCCTGCGCGACGCCCAGGGGGAGACACATCATGCTGCAGACACGGTTCACGAAACTGGTCGGCGTCGAGCACCCGATCGTCCAGGGCGGCATGCAATGGGTCGGACGCGCCGAGCTGGTCGCCGCCGTTGCCAATGCCGGCGCGCTCGGCTTCATCACCGCGCTGACCCAGCCGACGCCGGAGGATCTGACCAAGGAGATCGCGCGCTGCCGCGACCTCACCGACAAGCCGTTCGGCGTCAATCTCACCATCCTGCCCGCGATCAAGCCGCCGCCTTATGCCGAATATCGCGCCGCCATCATCGAGGCCGGGATCACGGTGGTCGAGACCGCCGGCAACAAGCCGCAGGAGCATGTCGACGAGTTCAGGAAGCATGGCGTCAAGGTCGTGCACAAATGCACCAGCGTCCGCCACGCGCTCTCGGCCGAGCGCATGGGCGTCGACGCCATCTCGATCGACGGCTTCGAATGCGCCGGCCATCCCGGCGAGGACGACACGCCCGGCCTGATCCTGATCCCCGCCGCCGCCAACAAGATCAAGATCCCGATGATCGCCTCCGGGGGCTTTGCCGACGCCCGCGGCCTCGTCGCGGCACTGGCGCTGGGCGCCGAGGGCATCAACATGGGCACGCGCTTCATGGCGACCAAAGAGAGCCCGATCCATCAGCTCATCAAGGAGAAGATCGTCGCCAACGACGAGCGCGAGACCGAGCTGATCTTCCGCACCATGCGCAACACCTCGCGCGTCGCCAAAAATGAAATCTCGACCAAGGTCGTCGCGATGGAGAAGGAGGGCGCGAAGTTCGAGGATATCCGCGAGCTGGTCGCGGGTGCCCGCGGCAAGATGGTGTACGCAACAGGCAATTCCGACGAAGGCATCTGGTCGGCCGGCCAGGTGCAGGGCCTGATCCAGGACATCCCGAGCTGCG
The DNA here is from genome assembly GCF_002266435.3 of Bradyrhizobium amphicarpaeae. Classification (NCBI taxonomy): domain Bacteria; kingdom Pseudomonadati; phylum Pseudomonadota; class Alphaproteobacteria; order Hyphomicrobiales; family Nitrobacteraceae; genus Bradyrhizobium; species Bradyrhizobium amphicarpaeae. The sequence continues at coordinate 2,618,691 of NZ_CP029426.2, read as the reverse complement.
CCGAACTGGTCTCCCGCATCGTGCGCGAGGCGGAAGCCATCATCCGCAGCCGGCTCGAAGGCATGATCGTGCAGCCGCAACGCGAAGCCGCGGAGTGATCCTTTCTTTCCGCTCTCCCCGCTTGCGGGGGGAGGCGAACAGCGGCATCGAGCTTCATCTACAAACTCAATTGAGTTCGAGGAAACACATGAAAGCTTACGTCTACGGTCCTGAAGGCGCTCGGATTTCCGACGTCGTTCAACCAAAACCTAAGGGCACGCAAGTGCTCGTCCGCGTCCGCGCCTGCGGGCTCAACCGGGCCGACACCGGCATGCGCAGGGGGCACGCGCACGGCGCGGCCGGCGGCGCCGGCACCGTGCTCGGCATGGAGTGGGCCGGCGAGGTCGCCGAGCTTGGGCCGGACGCCAAGGGCTTGGCGGTCGGCGACCGCATCATGGGCTCGGGCGGCGCTGCGTTTGCCGAGTACACGCTGGCCGATCACGGCCGGCTGTTCCGCGCGCCCTCGAACATGAATTTCGAGGAAGCCGCCACCCTGCCCGTCGCGCTCGCGACCATGCACAACGCCGTCGTCACCGTCGGCGGCGTGCAGGCGGGCCAGAGCGTGCTGATCCAGGGTGCGAGTTCCGGCGTCGGCCTGATGGCGATGCAGATTGCAAGGCTCAAGGGCGCAAGGCTCGTAATCGGCTCCTCGACCGACGCCACCCGCCGCGGCCGGCTGAAGGAGTACGGCGCCGACCTCGCGGTCGACAGCTCGGACCCCAAATGGGTCGACGAGGTCCTGAAGGCGACGAACGGCGAAGGCGTCGACCTCATCGTCGACCAGGTCTCGGGCCAGGTCGCGAACCAGAACCTCGCGGCGACCAGGGTGCTGGGCCGCATCGTCAATGTCGGCCGGCTCGGCGGCACACATGCCGATTTCAACTTCGACCTACATGCGGCGCGCCGCATCGACTATGTCGGCGTCACCTTCCGCACCCGCACCATCGAGGAGGTTCGCGAGATCTTCGAGGAGGTCAGGAAGGACATCTGGGGCGCGGTCGAATCGCGAACGCTTCAGCTGCCGATCGACCGGGTGTTTGCATTCGCCGACATCGACCAGGCGTTCGAGCACATGGAGGCGAACAAGCATCTGGGGAAGATCGTCGTGACGGTGCCGTAGCCGTCGCTCCGGTCGAGGTCTCATAGGGTGGGCAAAGGCGCAGCGCCGTGCCCACCACCTCTCTCGGTCGCGAAAGATACGTGGGCACGCTTCGCTTTGCCCACCCTACGCGCCGGAGCAAGCCTTGAAACGCTCCTGCAAATCACTAGCGACTACGTCCGTGGATCATCACTTGATGTCCCGTCCTATGCTGCTAAATCCCCGCCATGACCTCCCAGCACAACAAAACCTCGGTCGCCGCGATCTCGATCTTCGCCAGCGGCGGCATGGCGGCGGCCAAGTTCGCGGTCGGCATCGCGATCGGCTCGCTCGCCCTGATCTCCGAGGCGCTGCACTCCTCGGTCGACCTGGTCGCGACCATCATCACCTGGGCGGTGGTGCGGGTGTCGGACAAGCCGGCGGACGAGGAGCACCATTACGGCCATGGCAAGCTGGAGAGCGTCTCGGCACTGGGCGTCACAGCCCTGCTCTACGTGCTCGCCGGCGGCATCCTGGTCGAGTCCTACAGCCGGCTGCGCGAGGGAACCCCGCCGCCGACCATCTCGGCAGTGCCCTTCGTGGTGCTGGTGATCGACATCGTCGTCAATCTCTGGCGCGCCCGCGCCCTGCACCGCGCCGCGCGCGAGACCAGGAGCCAGGCGCTCGCCGCCGACGCGCTGCATTTCGCCTCCGACGTGATGGGCTCGTTCGCCGTGATCATCGGCCTGATCCTCGCCGCCCTCGGCTTCTGGTGGGGCGATGCCGCGGCGGCCGCGGCGGTCGCCGTGATGATCGCAGCGCTCGGCCTGCGCATGGCCGGCTCGACCGTGCAGACGCTGGTTGACCGTGCGCCGGAGGGCGCGCAGGAGAAGGCGACGGCCGCGATCCTCAGCGTGCCCGGCGTGATCGACGTCGAGCGGTTGCGGGTGCGCATGGTCGGGGCGACGACGTTCATCGACACCATCGCCAAGGTGCCGCGGACCTACCCGATCGACCGGGTCGAGGAGATCAAGCGCAAGGCGCATGCCGCCGTCGACAAGGCGTTCGGCGATGCCGACCTCTCCTTCACCGCCGTCCCCGTGGCGCGCGACAACGAGACCGTGCGCGACCGCATCATGGTGATCGCGCACAATTCGGGCCTCGCCGTCCACCACGTCACGGTGCACGATCTCGGTGGCAAGCTGATCGTCAGCATCGATCTCGAGGTCGACGCCGGAATGCGGCTCGACTCCGCCCACGATGTGGCCAACACGCTCGAGCGCAAGATCAAGGAGGAGTTCGGCGAGGACGGTGAGGTCGACGTCCATATCGAGCCGTTGGAACCGGAACTTCCGTTCGGGGTCGACGCCACGCCCGAGAGGGTGCGGACCATCGCCGACGCACTGACCGAATATGCCGCCGGCGGCGAGATCCACGACATCCATAATGTGCGCGTCCGCAACACCGACGCCGGCGAGATCGTCAACTTCCACTGCCGCGCCGCGCCGTCGATGAGCGTGATCAAGGTGCACGAGCATGTCGATGCCATCGAGCGTGCGCTGCGGCGCGCGTTCCCCAGCGTGAAGCGCGTGATCAGCCACGCCGAACCGCCGCGCGCGTGACGAGGCAAATGAGACGAAGCAAAAAGACGAAGAACGTGCGACGAGTCACACGTTCCCGTTTCGGACTCCTCGCACGCGTGTGTTTGCGGACTCGCGTTGCGCAAACTGCGCGCTGGATAAGAATAATTTCGCGTTAACGATTCATTGACTCTCGACACCCTGCGAAAACTGGATTCAAATCGCTGTGATTCGGAAGCGATGTGGGGCTGCCTCCGAACTTCAGTTGCAAGCAGGCTTTAGGGGGCCGAAGGCATGTCGCGTGCAGACGCCGCGAACGCGTGCGTCCAATCCGATTCGATCAAGGGATTGGCGCAATCGATCGCGAAACCTGCCTATCATCGGCTCTTGGTTGCAGAGCCGGCGCTTCGTCGCGCCGTGCCGACGCTCATCATCGCCTTCCTGATCACGATCTGCCTCGGCGCGTTCGTGCAGGTCGTCGACCAGACGCGCCAGAAGCGGCTCGTGATCCGGCACGACATCTCGGCGCTCGCCGATCTGCTCGCCGAACGCATCGACCGCCTCACTTCCGGACGACAGGAGCGGCTCCATAACATCGAGAGCCTGCCGGCACTGTTGCCGGAGATGATCCCGTCCTGGGGCACAGCCACGGGCCGCCACGTCATCGTCACCTCGGCCGGCATCGACCGCCGCGTCCTCGCCCGCATCCCGGTCGACAGCAGCCCTTCCGGCAACGACCGCCTGCTCGACGCCATCACGACGGCACAATTGCTCGCGGCGCCGACGCGCGACGGCAACGTCTCCGACATGACGCTGCCGAGCGGCAACGCCGCGATGGCGACCTCACGGCAGATCAAGTCGCTGCCCGGCTTCGTCACCGTGATCCAGGAGCGCAACGAGCCGATCTGGGGCTCGGACGCCGCGCTCTCGGTGACGCTGTCGGCGACAACGGGATTCGTCGTCCTGATCCTGGGCTTCGCCTTCCACTGGCAATCCACCCGCGCCCGCGAAGGCGACCTCATCAACGACGCAGTCCGCGGCCGGATCGACACCGCCCTCAACCGCGGCCGCTGCGGGCTGTGGGACTGGGACCTGTCGCGCGGCCGGATCTTCTGGTCGCAATCGATGTTCTCGATGCTGGGCCTCGACGGCCGCAACGAGCTCCTCACCTTCGGCGAGGTCAACGCGCTGGTGAAGTCCGACGACATCGACCTGTTCGCGATCGCCGACCAGCTCATCTCCGAGAAGATCGACCACATCGACCAGACCTTCCGCATGCAGCACGTCGACGGCCACTGGATCTGGCTTCGCGTCCGCTGCGAGAAGACGCGCGGGGCGACCGATTCCAGCGTGCACCTGATCGGCATCGCCGTCGACATCACCGAGCAGAAGAGCCTGGCCGAAAGGACCGTGGAAGCCGATCTTCGTTTGCGTGACGCGATCGAGACGATTCCGGAAGCCTTCGTGCTGTGGGACGCCAGCGACCGCCTCGTGCTCTGCAACTCGCACTTCCAGCGCCTGCACAAGCTGCCCGACAGCGCCGTGATCCCCGGCACCTCCTACGAGACCGTGCTCGAGGTCGGGCGCATGCCGGAGGTGCGCACCCGCCACAACGAGACCGCTGCCCAGGGCCCCGGCGCCCGGACCTTCGAAGCCCAGCTCGACGACGGCAACTGGCTGCACATCAGTGAACGCCGCACCAAGGACGGCGGCTACGTCTCGGTCGGCACCGACATCACCCGGATCAAGGAGCACGAGCAGAAGCTGGTCGACAACGATCTGCGCCTGCGTGCCACCGTCATCGACCTGAAGCGCTCGCAGGCAGCGCTGGAGCGCCAGACCGTCGAACTCGCCGACCTCGCCGAGAAATACCAGCGCGAGAAGACCCGCGCCGAGGAAGCCAACCAGACCAAGTCGAAGTTCCTCGCCAATATGAGCCACGAGCTGCGCACGCCGTTGAATGCGATCATCGGCTTCTCGGAGATCATGGGCTCGGGCATGTTCGGCGAGCTCGGCAGCGAGAAGTACCAGGAGTACTGCCACGACATCCTGACCAGCGGCCACTACCTGCTCGAGGTCATCAACGACATCCTCGACATGTCCAAGATCGAGGCCGGCCGCATGAAGTTCGATATGGAGGAGCTCGATCTGTCGCAGACGCTGGCGGAGTCGCTGCGCGTCGTCACCGGGCGGGCGCAGGACAAGAACCTCACCCTGGATGCCGACATCGAGACGTCGATCTCGGTGGTCGCCGACCGCCGCGCCACCAAGCAGATCATCGTCAACCTGCTCTCCAACGCGGTGAAATTCACGCCCGACGGCGGACGCATCGTCGTGCGCAGCCGGCAGCTCGACGACCGGATCGTGCTGATGATCGCCGACACCGGCATCGGCATCGCGCCGCATTCGCTGGCACGGCTCGGCCGCCCGTTCGAGCAGGTGGAGAGCCAGCTCACCAAGACCTATCACGGCTCGGGCCTCGGCCTTGCGATCGCCCGCTCGCTGGCCCAGCTCCACGGCGGCTCGATGCGACTACGCTCCAAGCTCGAAGTCGGCACCGTCGTGCGCGTGACCCTGCCGCGCGATGCGATCAAGGCGGCGTCGGGCGTGTCGGCTGCGGCGTGACCGCCGCTAAAGCATGATGAGATCAGGTGCTGCTGCAGCAAGGGAGATGCGCTCCCTCCCCCGCTTGCGGGGGAGGGTTGGGGAGAGGGTATCTCCACAATCGATAGTCCCCAAGAGGAGAGAGCCCTCACCCGGCGCTTTGCGCCGACCTCTCCCGCAAGCGGGAGAGGTGCACCGAGCGCGCGGCCGCTTGATTCAACTCAACCCCATTCCGCTTTACAATTGCAGCGACGGCGCGACTTCGCGCGCGACATTGACCAGCGCGGCGATCAGCGGCGTCATCGGATCGCGCTGCGGGATCACCATGCCGATGCTGTAATTGACGTCGGGATCGGTGATCGGGATCGAGCGCACCGTGTCGGACAGGCCGAGCGTCTCGGCAAGCTTGGCCGGCATCACGCTCGCCCACCGCCCCGTCTTCACATGCGTGAACAGCACCAGCAGGGAGTTCGAGGTCAGTGTCGGCGTCGCCTCCGCGCCGACGGAGCGCAAGGCGCGATCGATGATGCGGCGGTTCTGCATGTCCGGCGTCAGCAGGCACAGCGGCACCTGCCCGACCTCCTTCCATGTCACCGTCTCGCGGTCGCCGAACATCGCATCCGGCGCTGTCAGCAGGCGATAGCTCTCGTTGTAGAGCGGAATGGTGCGCACCTTGCCGATCGGCTCGTTCTCGATATAGGTCAGTCCCGCATCCACCTCGAGATTTTCCAGCAGCCCCAGCACCTCCGACGAGGTCGTTGACCGAATTTTGAAACGCACCTCGGGATGCCGGGCGCGGAACGGCGTGGTCAACGAGGCCACCATGCCGAGCACGGTTGGGATCGCCGCGATGCGGATCTCGCCGGAGAGCTGATGCTTCAGCCCGTTGATCTCGTCGCGCATCGCGCGGGCATCGCCCACGATTCGCCGCGCCCAGTCGAGCGCCCGCTCGCCTTCGGGGGTGAACCCCTGGAAACGGGAGCCGCGTTGGACCAGCATCACACCGAGGATCTCCTCGAGCTGCTTGAGCCCGGTCGACATCGTCGGTTGCGTCACGCCGCAGACCTCCGCCGCGCGTCCGAAATGCCGCTCCTTTGCCAGCGCCAGCAATAGTTCAAGCTTGTCGATCAACCGCTCGTCCTCTCGGATTCCATCCTGGCATGCAAGCTAGCATGCCGGGGCCTGCACCAACACGCAAAAACCGGCAGCCGGTCCAGCAATCATCATAAATTCGTATTGAGCGATTGCATTTGCAAATCGATTGGAATTCGCAATCGCAGCACGGGACGGCTTTATTGATCTTCGAACGATTCCAACTAGTTTGGACCGAGGAAACGCTCAACTTGAGAACGAAGAATGACAGCGAGTTACGAACCTTGGGATGAGACGCGCGGCGCCGAGATCATCGCCGAACATGCCAACCAAGAGGGCGCGACGCTGGTCATCTTGCACGCGCTTCAGCAGGCGCTCGGCTATGTGCCGGAGGCGGCCATTCCCATGGTGGCGCAAGCGCTCAACCTGTCACGCGCCGAAGTTCACGGCGTCTTCACGTTCTATCATGATTTCCGCCACAAGCCGGCCGGCCGCCACGTGCTGAAGCTCTGCCGCGCGGAGGCCTGCCAGGCTGCGGGCGGCGATGCACTGGCTGCGCGCGCCGAAGCAAAGCTCGGCGTGTCGCTCGGCAACACCACGGCCGACGAACGCGTCACGCTGGAGCCGATCTACTGCCTCGGCCTGTGCGCGACCGCACCGTCCGCGATGCTCGACGACCGCCTGATCGGCCGGCTCGATCAGAAGCGCCTCGATGCGTTGATCGTGGAGGCACAGCGATGAGCATGCGTCTGTTCGTCTCACGTGACGCCGGTGCAATCGCGGTCGGCGCCGACGAAGTTGCTCTGGCGCTGGAGCAGGCCGCAGCCAAGCGCGGCGTGGCGATCGAGATCGTCCGGACCGGCTCGCGCGGCATGTACTGGCTGGAACCGCTGGTCGAGGTGGCGACACCGCAGGGCCGGATCGCGTTCGGCCCTGTCACCGAGGCCGACGTGCCGTCCCTGCTCGACGCGCTCTCGAACAACACGCCGCATCTGTTGCGGCTGGGGGCAACCGACGAGATCCCCTGGCTGAAGCGCCAGACCCGCCTCACCTTCGCGCGCTGCGGCGTGATCGACCCGCGCTCGCTCGACGACTACCGCGCCCATGGCGGCTACAAGGGGCTGGAGCGCGCGCTGTCGCTCGGCACGGACGCGATCCTCGACGAAGTCACGGCGTCGGGCTTGCGCGGCCGCGGCGGCGCCGGCTTCCCGACCGGCATCAAGTGGAAGACAGTTGCTCAGGCAAAGGCCGATCGCAAGTTCATCGTCTGCAACGCCGACGAGGGCGACAGCGGCACCTTCGCCGACCGCATGATCATGGAAGGCGATCCCTTCCTGGTGATCGAGGGCATGACCATCGCCGGCCTCACCGTCGGCGCGACCAAGGGCTACATCTACATCCGCAGTGAATATCCGCATGCGGTCCAGGCGATGAATGCCGCGATCCAGGCTGCGAAGCGCGGCGGCTATCTCGGCGACAAGATCGGCGGGTCCACGTACAGCTTCAATCTCGAAGTCCGCGTCGGCGCCGGCGCCTATGTCTGCGGCGAAGAGACCTCGCTGCTGGAAAGCCTCGAAGGCCGTCGCGGCATCGTGCGCGCCAAACCGCCGCTGCCCGCACATCACGGCCTGTTCGGCAAGCCGACCGTCATCAACAACGTGCTGTCCTTCGCCGCCGTCCCCTTCATCCTCGCCGAGGGTGCCAAGGCCTATGCTGATTTCGGCATGGGCCGGTCGCGCGGCACGATGCCGATCCAGCTCGCCGGCAACATCCGCCAGGGTGGCCTGTTCGAGACCGCCTTCGGCGTGACGCTCGGAGAGCTCGTCGACGACATCGGCGGCGGCACGCTGACGGGCCGCCCGGTTCGCGCCGTGCAGGTCGGCGGCCCGCTCGGCGCCTATTTCCCCCGCGCGCTGTTCGACACGCCGTTCGACTACGAGGCCTTCGCCGCGCGCGACGGCCTGATCGGCCATGGCGGCATCGTCGTGTTCGACGACAGCGTCGACATGCGCAGGCAGGCGCGTTTCGCCATGGAGTTCTGCGCGATCGAATCCTGCGGCAAATGCACGCCCTGCCGGATCGGCTCGACCCGCGGCGTCGAGACCATCGAGAAAATCATCAACGGCGAACGCGTGGCCGAAAACCTCGCGCTGGTGGAAGACCTCTGCAACACCATGAAATTCGGTTCGCTCTGCGCGCTCGGAGGCTTCACACCCTACCCTGTACTGAGCGCATTGAAGCACTTCCGGGAGGATTTCATCCCGGCACCGACCACGCTTCAGGCCGCGGAATAGGAGAACGACAATGTCTCTGATCGAAGAGATCGACTTCGGCACACCGCGTTCGAAATCGGAAACGATGGTGACGCTGACCATCGACGGCAATCAAGTCACGGTGCCCGAGGGCACCTCGATCATGCGGGCCGCGATGGACGCGGGCCACCAGATCCCGAAGCTGTGCGCGACCGACATGGTCGATGCGTTCGGCTCCTGCCGGCTCTGCCTGGTCGAGATCGAGGGCCGCGCCGGCACGCCGGCGTCCTGCACCACGCCGGTGATGAACGGCCTCGTCGTGCGCACTCAGACCGAGCGGCTGAAGAAGCTCCGCAAGGGCGTGATGGAGCTCTACATCTCCGACCATCCGCTCGACTGCCTCACCTGCGGCGCCAACGGCGACTGCGAGCTGCAGGACATGGCGGGTGCAGTCGGCCTGCGCGACGTCCGCTACGGCTATGAGGGCGAGAACCACGTCTTCGCCAAATCGGACGGCTGCTCCAACGACAATTGGATGCCGAAGGACGAGTCCAACCCCTACTTCACTTACGATCCCTCCAAGTGCATCGTCTGCTCGCGCTGCGTCCGCGCATGCGAGGAGGTGCAAGGCACCTTCGCGCTGACGATCTCCGGCCGCGGCTTCGACAGCCGTGTTTCGCCCGGCATGAGCGAGAGCTTTCTCGGCTCCGAATGCGTCTCCTGCGGCGCCTGCGTGCAGGCCTGCCCGACCGCGACACTGACCGAAAAGTCTGTGATCGAGATCGGCCAGCCCGAGCACTCCGTCGTCACCACCTGCGCCTATTGCGGCGTCGGCTGCGCTTTCAAGGCCGAGATGCGCGGCGAGGAAGTCGTGCGCATGGTGCCTTACAAGGACGGCAAGGCCAATCGCGGCCACTCCTGCGTCAAGGGCCGTTTCGCCTGGGGCTACACCAACCACAAGGAGCGCATCCTCAATCCGATGATCCGCGAGCGCATCGAGGATCCCTGGCGCGAGGTGTCGTGGGACGAGGCGTTCTCGTTTGCCGCCACCAGGATGCGCGGCATCCAGGCGAAGTACGGGCGTGATGCCATCGGCGGCATTACTTCATCCCGCTGCACCAACGAAGAGACCTATCTGGTGCAGAAGCTGATCCGTGGCGGCTTCGGCAACAACAATGTCGACACCTGTGCCCGCGTCTGCCATTCGCCGACAGGCTATGGCCTGTCGCAGACCTTCGGCACCTCGGCGGGCACGCAGGACTTCGACTCGGTCGAGGACACCGACGTGGTCGTGATCATCGGCGCCAACCCTGCCGCGGCGCACCCTGTGTTCGCCTCGCGCCTGAAGAAGCGGCTGCGCCAGGGCGCAAAACTGATCGTGGTCGATCCACGCCGCACCGAGATGGTGGAATCGCCGCATGTGAAGGCGCTGCATCTGCCCCTGATGCCCGGTACCAACGTCGCCGTCGTCACCGCGCTGGCGCATGTCATCGTCACAGAGGGCCTTGCCAATGAAGCCTTCATTCGCGAGCGCTGCGACTGGAGCGAGTTCGAGGAATGGGCCGCCTTCGTCGCCCAGCCCAAGCACAGCCCGGAAGCCACCGCGATCCTCACCGGCGTCGATCCGAAGGTGTTACGGGAAGCCGCCCGCGCCTATGCTACCGGCGGTAACGGCGCGATCTATTACGGCCTCGGCGTCACCGAGCACAGCCAGGGCTCGACCACAGTGATCGCGATCGCCAACCTCGCGATGGTGACTGGGAACATCGGCCGCTCCGGCGTCGGCGTGAACCCGCTGCGCGGCCAGAACAACGTGCAGGGTTCCTGCGACATGGGCTCGTTCCCCCACGAGCTGCCAGGCTACCGCCATATCTCGGGCGAAGCCGTGCGTGACCAATTCGAGGCACTCTGGAACGTCAAGCTCAACCCCGAGCCGGGCTTGCGCATTCCCAATATGTTCGATGCCGCGATCGAAGGCACGTTCATGGGCATCTATGTGCAGGGCGAGGACATCCTTCAGTCCGATCCCAACACCAAGCATGTGGTGGCAGCGCTGTCGGCGATGGAATGTGTCATCGTCCACGACCTCTTCCTGAACGAGACCGCGAACTACGCCCACGTCTTCCTGCCCGGCTCGAGCTTCCTCGAAAAGGACGGCACCTTCACCAACGCCGAGCGACGTATCCAGCGCGTCCGCAAGGTGATGACGCCGAAGAACGGCATGGCCGATTGGGAGGTCACTATTGCGCTCGCTAAGGCGATGGGCTTCGAGATGGACTACAGCCACCCTTCCGAGATCATGGACGAGATCGCGGCGCTGACGCCGACCTTCACGGGCGTTTCCTACGCCAAGCTCGACGAACTCGGCTCGGTGCAGTGGCCCTGCAACGAGAAGGCGCCGGAGGGCACGCCGGTGATGCATATCGGCGGCTTCGTCCGCGGCAAGGGCAAGTTCATCGTCACCGAATATGTCGCGACCGACGAGCGAACCGGCCCCCGCTTCCCGCTGCTGCTCACCACCGGCCGCATCCTAAGCCAGTACAATGTCGGCGCGCAGACGCGGCGCACCGAGAACGTGGTCTGGCATGCCGAGGATCGGCTGGAAATCCATCCGCACGACGCCGAGCTGCGCGGCGTGCGCGACGGCGACTGGGTGCGGCTGCAGAGCCGCGCCGGCGAGACCACGCTGCGCGCGGAGATCACCGACCGCGTGTCGCCGGGCGTCGTCTACACCACGTTCCACCACCCGGACACACAGGCCAACGTCATCACGACAGACTATTCGGACTGGGCCACCAACTGCCCCGAATACAAGGTGACGGCGGTGCAGATCTCGCCGTCGAACGGTCCGTCCGACTGGCAGAAGGCTTACGACGCGCAGGCGCGGCAGTCCCGCCGCATCGCGCCGGCCGAGGCCGCGGAGTAGCCGCATGCATGTGCCGGTCCAGGCCATCGACCGAGAAACCTGGCGCGACGGCGTCGCGTCGGAGGGCGTGCGGCTGATCCCGGAGGAGACGCCGCTGGCGCTGACTTACAATGGCGGCACCTATGCCGTCATGATGGGGACGCCGCAGAACCTGGAAGATTTTGCCGTCGGATTCAGTCTGGACGAAGGCATCATCAAGTCGGTCGACGACATCAAGTCGCTCGACGTCGTTCGCCTCGACGACGGCATCGAGCTCAGGATGTGGTTGACGACGGAAGATGCCGCGCGCATCAGCGAGCGCCGCCGCCACGTCGCGGGACCCACCGGCTGCGGCATCTGCGGTATCGAGTCCATTGCCGAGGCCGTACGGCCCGCAGCGGTCGTGCCGCGCGGCCAGACCTTCACACCGCAAGACATCATGGCGGCGATGCAGGCGATCGCGCCGCTGCAATCGATCAATCTGCAGACCCGCGCGGTTCACGCCGCCGCGTTCTGGTCCCCAGCCGGCCACATCGTCGCGCTGCGCGAGGATGTCGGCCGCCACAATGCGCTGGACAAGCTCGCCGGCGCGCTGGCGCGCGGCCGCACCGATACGCGCGGCGGCATGGTGCTGCTGACGAGCCGCGTTTCGGTCGAGATGGTGCAGAAGGCGGCCGCGATCGGCGCACCGGTGATGGTCGCGGTGTCCGCACCGACCGCGCTTGCGGTGCGTACGGCGGAAGCCGCCGGCATCACGCTGATCGCGATCGCCCGGCAGGACGGATTCGAGATATTTACGCATGGTGGCCGGATCGCCGCCCGCCATGCCACGGAGGTTGCCGATGTCGCCTGACCGTCTGATCTACATGGCCAACCAGATCGGCACGTTCTTCCGCAGCCAGGGCCACGGCAAGGCCGTGCCGGGAATTGCCGAACACATCAAGAAGTTCTGGGATCCCCGGATGAAGCGCGCAATTTTCGCCCATCTCGACGCCGGCGGCGCGGGGCTCGAGCCGGACGTGCGCGAGGCGCTCACCTCGTTGAAGGCGGCGTCCCTTCCAGCAGCGCCCTGAACACGCGCCGCACCTCGCCCTGCGTCTCCTTCACGCGCGCTTCCAGCGACGAGAAGTCCGGCGCATCGCCGGCGCGCGCCATCACGCGCTGCAGGTCGGCGCCGGCGGTTTCCGGCTTGAAGCGATCGCTGACGCACAACCGCAGGATCTGCGTGAGGTCGTGATAGAGCCGTGCGGCCGCACGCAAGATTTCGGTCTCCGATTGCGCAAGGACGCCGAGCCTGGCGGCGTTGTCGAGCACCTGCACCGTGCTGACGTCGAGAATTTCCGGCTTATCGTGCGCGTGCACGAGCTGGAGATATTGAGCGATGAAGTCGATGTCGACCATGCCGCCGGCAGCGTATTTGAGATCCCAGCAATCGGCCTCGCCCTTCTCCTGGGCGATCGCGCGCCGCATGTCGGCGACGTCGTTGGCGGTGATTCCGGAATCGCGGTGACGGGTCAGGACATCGCGGATCACGCGCTCGATCCGCATCCGGAATTCCGGCGAAGCCGACACCACGCGGGCGCGCGTGAGCGCCATGTGCTCCCAGGTCCAGGCCTCGTTGGCCTGATAATCCGCGAACGAGACAAGGCTCGAGGCGACGGGACCGGCGCGCCCTGAGGGACGCAGCCGCATGTCGATCTCGTAGAGCACGCCGTAATTGGTGCGGGTCGTGAAGGCGCTGATCAGGCGCTGGGTGAAGCGGGCGAAATAATGCGCGCCGTGAAGCGATTTCGGCCCGTCGGAGTCCGGATGGTCGCCATCGAAATCGTAGAGCAGGATCAAGTCGAGATCGGACGAGGCCGTCATCTCGCGGCTGCCGAGCCGGCCCATCGCGATGATCGCGGTCTCCTGTCCCCTGATCCGGCCGTGCTGCGCGGCGAAGCGGTCGGCGACGAGGCCGTGCACGGTGTGGACGATGCCCTCGGCGACATCGGCGAAGGCGGTGCTCGCCTGCTGCGCCGAGACGGTGCCGGAAAGGATCCGCGTGCCGATCAGGAACAGGCTCTCCTGCCCGAACAGGCGCAGGCGGTCGAGGAACTCTTCGTAAGAACCGGCGTCCTGCACGGTCGCGGCCAACCGTCCCGACAATTCCTGCCGGTCCGGCATCGCGCCGAAGAAGCGCGGATCGATCAGGCCGTCCATCAGCTGTGGCTGCCGCGCAAGCATCTCGCCGAGCCGCGGCGCGGCACCCAGCACCAGCGCCACCAGCGCGACGAGGTCGCGGTTCTGGCCGAGCAGCGTGAACAGCCGGCCGCCGCGCTGCAGCGCCCCGAGGAAATCATCGAACGCCACGACGGCGCGATCGGGCTCTTCGGCATGGGCGAGGCCGTCGATCAGGGCCGGAACGAACTCGACGAAGGCGCTGCGCGTCGCCTCATTGCGGAATACGCGATAGTCGCCCGTGATCCAGCCGCGCACGGTTTGCGCGACGGCGGCGGGCTTCTTGAAGCCGAGCGTTGCGAGGTGCTGGAGCAGGCGCGGATCGTCGGGACCCGCACTGTAGTCGAGCGCCGGCAACTTGGCCGTGCCGGTCGGATCGTCGCCCTCGAACAGTTTTTCGTAGTGCCCCTGCACGATCTCGAGCTGTCGCAGCAGGTCGCTCGCAAAGGCTTCGCGATCCGGATAGCCGAAGAAGCGCGCGAAACGCGCGACGGCGTCCTTGTCTTCGGGCAGCGCGTGGGTCTGCTCGTCGGCGATCATCTGGAGGCGATGCTCGACCCGGCGCAGGAATTCATACGCAACGGTCAGCTCGTTGCGCGCCGTAGCAGTGATCCAGTTGCTGGCAGCGAGAATGTCGAGCGCCTTCAGCGTCGGGCGCACCCGCAATTCGGGATGGCGGCCGCCGGCGATCAATTGCTGGGTCTGGGCGAAGAACTCGATCTCGCGGATCCCGCCGCGGCCGACCTTGACGTTGTGCCCCTCCACCGCGACCTCGCTCTGGCCGCGATAGGTCTGCATCTGCCGCTTCATGTCGTGGACGTCGGCGAGCGCGGCGAAGTCGAGATGCTTGCGCCAGACGAAGGGCGCGATCTCGGCAAGCAAAGCTTCGCCCGCTCTGGCGTCGCCGGCGCAGGCCCGCGCCTTGATCATCGCGGCGCGCTCCCAGGTGCGCCCTTCCCGCTCATAGTAGTTCAGCGCGGCGTCCCGGGAGATCGCCACCTGCGTCGAGGACGGATCGGGCCGCAGGCGCAGATCGACGCGGAACACATAGCCGTCATAGGTGCGCTGCTGCAGGATCCGCGCCATGCCCTGCGTGACCCGGACGAAGAACGGCTGCGGCTCGATGTCCGCCGCCAGCGTCGTCGCATCGGGATCGAAGAACACGATGAGGTCGATATCGCTGGAATAGTTCAGCTCGCCCGCGCCCATCTTGCCCATGGCGAGCACGATCAGCCCGCAGCCCTCTTCGGGCGCCTCGGGATTGGGGGGCGAGAGCTTGCCACGTGCGGCTTCCTGCCGCAGCAGATATTGGAGAGCCGCCTGCACCGAGGACACCGCGACATCGGTCAGCGCCGCCGTCACCCGCATCACCGGCCAGACCCCGCCGATGTCGCACAGAGCGGTGAGAAGCGCCGCCTCGGCCTTCATGCGGCGGAGCAGCCGCATCACCTCGGCTTCGTCCGTCGCGGCCAGTATCCCGCTCCTCGCGTCCGCGATCAACGCAGGCAGATGCGTATCCGGATCGCATTCGAGCAGCCGGATCAGGCGCAGCGGCTCAGTGCGCACCAGATCGAACAAATAAGGCGAGAATTCCGCGATGCCGGTCAGGATATCCCGCGCGAAGGGATGAGCCAGCAACGCTTCGAGACGGGCCAATTGCGCCGGCTCGAGCTCGGCCAGCCAATTGTCAAAACGTCGTTCGTCGGTTGTGGAAGCGGCAACATGGGGAGCCTCCGCGAAGCGCGCGGCGAGGCTCTCACCATGCTTGTCCGCGTTTCCCGGCGCGGAGTGGTTCATGCCACCTTCTGTGGCACATCCGGTATTGGCGGAGCAACCCTGTCGCCGGCCCCGGCGCGCGCGGGCAGCACCAGCGTGGCGACGAGACCGGGCTGGGCATCGCCCAGCTTCAACTCACCGCCATGCAATGTCGCAACCGCAGAGGCGAGGCTGAGACCGAGGCCGGAGCCAGGCAGCGTGCGGCTTGCTTCCAGCCTCACGAATCGTTCGACGGCATGCGCGCGGTCGCCCTCGGGGATGCCGGGGCCGCGATCGGTGACGCTGAGCAGCACCTTGTCGCCGTCGCGCCTGGCTTCGATCGTGATCTGGCGAGCGTCCATGCTGACCACGGTTCCGCCGGTCTGTGCCACCGGCTTGCCGTATTTGATCGCATTCTCGACCAGATTGGCGAGCGCCTGGCTGACCAATTCGCGATTGGCGTGAACCGGCGTCGGCTCGGCCTTGACCTTCAACGTCATGCCGTCGTCCTCGGCGAGCGGCTCATAGAGCTCGTGGATGCCACCCGCAACCTCGGCCGCGTCGAAATCATCCATGTTGCCGCGCGCCTGTCCGGACTCGGCGCGCGCGATCATCAGCAGCGCGTTGAAGGTGCGGATCAGACCGTCGGATTCCTCGATGGTGCGTTCCAGCGCCGCGCGGTAATCGGCTTCGCAGCCCGATTTCGCCAGCGCCTCCTCGGCGCGGTTGCGCAGGCGCGTCAGCGGCGTCTTGAGATCGTGGGCGATGTTGTCGGAGACCTCCTTCAAGCCAGCCATCAGCGCCTCGATCCGCTCCAGCATGGCATTGAGGTTCTCGGCGAGGCGGTCGAGCTCGTCACCGCTACGCCCCACCGGAAGACGCCCGCTGAGATCACCGGTCATGATGCGCTGCGCGGTCCCGGTCATGGCGTCGATGCGCCGGAGCACGCGGCGCGCGACGAAGATGCCGCCGCCGAGACCGAGCACCACGACGATCAGGATCGACCATTGCGCCGCCTTGGCAACGATGCCGAACAGGCGACGCCGCTCCGCGAGGTCGCGGCCGATCAGCAGCCGGAAGCCGTTTTCCAGTTCGGTGACACGCACCAGCGCACGATGGTCGCGGTCGTCGGCGTCCTCGATGCGCCGGTAGGCGGTTTCCGACCAGCCGCGCGTGGCCATCACGCCCGGCGCGAGCGAGCCGACATTGCCGGCGATCGCCTGTCCGGTCGGCGTGGTCACCAGATAAAGGTTGGCGCCCGGCCGCAGCGCCCGATACTCGATCGCCAGCACGAGGCCGCGCAGGCCACGGCGGCCGTAGATCTCGGAAATCTCCGAGGTCTCGGCATTGACCGTCTGGGTGATTTCCTCGGTGATCAACCGCCGCGTGTTCCAGGCGAAATAGGCCAGCAGCGAGGCCGCGAACATCGCGAACAGCAGCAGATAGACCAGCGTCAGCCGGAACGCCGTGGTGCGGAAGAGTTTACCGAATGCCGTCACGGATCATGTACCCCGCGCCGCGAATCGTGTGCAGCAGCGGCCGCTCAAAACCCTTGTCGATCTTGGAGCGCAGCCGCGAGATGTGCACGTCGATCACATTGGTCTGCGGATCGAAATGATAGTCCCAGACGTTCTCGAGCAGCATGGTGCGCGTCACCACCTGGCCGGCATGCTTCATCAGATATTCGAGCAGGCGGAATTCGCGCGGCTGCAGCGTCAGCTCGTCCTTGCCGCGGGCGACGCGGTGCGAGAGCCGGTCGAGCTCGAGATCGCCGACGCGGTAGAGCGTGTCCTCGGCCGGTCCGCCGCGGCGCCGCGACAGCACCTCGACCCGGGCCAGGAGTTCGGCGAAGGAATAAGGTTTCGGCAGATAGTCGTCGCCGCCGGCGCGCAGGCCCTTGATGCGGTCATCGACCTGCCCGAGCGCGGAGAGAATCAGCACCGGCGTGGTGTTGCCCTGGTCGCGTAGCGCGCCGATCAGCGACAGGCCGTCGCGCTTGGGCAGCATGCGGTCGACCACCAGCACGTCGTAATCGCCGTTTTCGGCCATGGCGAGGCCTTCCTCGCCGTCGGCGGCGTGGTCGGCAATGTGTCCGACTTCGCGAAATGCCTTCACGAGGTAATCGGCGGATTCGCGGTCGTCTTCAATGATGAGGAGGCGCATCGTGCGTTCGGCGGCGGTCAAGGAGGTCAACCTTCTCTAAACATGGCGCGAGCGGCAATCGCATGCAAGCCGAGTGCGAGACTCGGGCATCGAGAAAAAGGGCGGGCGGTGAAGCTGGGGGGACTTCACCGCCCTAGGCCTTCCGACGGAGGGGGGCGTAATTCCACCGGAAGGTAGACAGGGGAAGCGAACGTTGCGTTGCTTCCCCGAAGGGCGCCGCCGGCGGGGGCGACTGATGCCGGCAACACCCTTCATCTCGTAGGCCTCCTGAAGCCTCGGCCCTTGTCAGCCCTTGGCGAGGGGCACCGCGACGAAGCGCGACTGGCCGCCGCTCTTCACGCGCATCAGGACGCTGTTCTTGTTGTCGGTCCGCGCCGCGGTGATGGCCTCGCGGACGTCGCCGGCGGTGGCCACGCTCTTGCCGCCGACTTCGAGAATCACGTCGCCTTCCTTGAAACCGCGTTCGGCCGCGGCGCTCTTCGGATCGACTTCGGTCACCACGACGCCTTCCTTGCCGGCGCCGGCCACCGAATTGGCGGGGGCAACGGTCATGCCGAGCTTGGGCACGTCGGTGCCCTTGCTCGCACCCTTGCCGCTGTCATTGTCGTTATCGGCCTTGGCCTCGACCGTGTTCGGCAGCTGGCCGAGCGTCATGTTCACGACCTTGTCCTGGCCCTTGTGCAGCACGTTAAGCTTCACAGTCGCGCCGGGCGCCATGCCGCCGATGGTGCGGGCGAGCTCGCGGGCATCCTTGACCGCTTCGCCGTTGACCGCGGTGATCACGTCGCCGGACTCGATGCCGGCCTTCGCGGCCGGACCGTTGGCCTGCGGCTCCGCCACCAGCGCGCCTTCGGCCTTCTTCATGCCGAGGCTGTCGGCGATGTCGGAGGTCACGGGCTGGATCTGCACGCCGATCCAGCCGCGGCTGACGGAGCCCTTGTCCTTGAGCTGGGCGACCACGCTCTTCACGGTGCTTGCGGGAATCGAGAACGCGATGCCGACGCTGCCGCCGGAGGGCGAGTAGATCGCGGTGTTGACGCCCATCACTTCGCCATTGGTGTCGAAAGCCGGACCGCCGGAATTGCCCTTGTTCACGGGCGCGTCGATCTGGATGAAATCGTCATAGGGACCGTTACCGATGTCGCGGCCGCTGGCCGAGACGATGCCGGCGGTCACGGTGCCGCCGAGGCCGAACGGATTGCCGACCGCGAGCACCCAGTCGCCGATCCGCGGCTTGGCGTCGGCAAGCTTGGCGAACGGGAAGTTCGAGCCGCCCTCGACCTTGATCAGCGCAAGGTCGGTGCGCTGGTCGGTGCCGATCACCTTGGCGCTGTAGGTCTTGCCGTCGTCGGTGGTGACCTCGACCTTGTCGGCGCCGTCGACCACGTGGTTGTTGGTCACGGCAAACCCGTCAGCCGAGATGAAGAAGCCGGAGCCCTGGCCCTGCACGACGCGGCCACGGCCGCCCTTCGCGCCAGGGAAGCCGTCCGGACCGCCGAAGCGGCGGAAGAAGCGCTCCATCGGCGAGCCCGGCTGGAACGGCGACTGGGCGTCATCGCCGTCATCGTTGCTCGCGGTCTTCTCCTTGATGTTGACCTTCACCGAGATCACCGACGGCTTCACGCGCTCGACGATGTCGGCGAACCCGACCGGACGCTCGACCTTGCGAACCTCGTTGTTGACCTGCGCATGCGCCGGGGTCGAGAACAGGTTCGCCGGCGAGGTCGACGGGCTGAAGCCATAGACAGCCGCGCCGAGACCGGCGACGACCGAGGCCATCAGCGCGAACCTGCGCGCGGAAAACACCGACCGGCGCGGCTGCCGGTAGGACGGAAGGTTCGAGGGGTCGATACGGTCGGACATGCAGAGATTCTCCAGGGCCTTGAAATCCATGTGGTGCCTGAGGGCGGCACCTTACGGTCCTGAAGATGGGGACTCGCGCCTTACCGTGCGCTGGCGGCGGGGTTAAACTTTTGTAATGAAGGGGGCTGCGGATGCGGCAGTTTAGCGCAGACGAAAATCGTGGCCTTTCAGGAACTTAACCACAGTTCCCTAACGGCGTGGCAGGCGCCCTTTTTGCGCGCTCAGCTCGCCCTGACGCTGACGATGAACTCGTCGACTTCTCGCTTCAAGGTCGCGGCCTGCTGCGACAGGTCGACCGCGGAATCCCGCGCTTCGGCGGCCATGCGGCCAGTCTCCGCGGAGGTCGAGGTGATCTGGACGATATGGTTGGAGACGTCGAGGGTGCCGTGCGCGGCGTTCTGGGCGCTGCTGGTGATCTCCTGCGTGGCATTGCGCTGCTGGGCGGTGTCGACCTCGATGCCGGACATGATGGACGAGATCTCCGACAGCGTCTTGGAAATGCCGTCGATCGCGCCGCGCGTCTCCGCGGTGATGCCCTGAATGCTGGCGACATGGGAGGTGATCTCCTCCGTCGCCTTGCTGGTCTGATGCGCCAGATTCTTCACCTCGGAGGCGACCACCGCAAACCCCTTACCGGCTTCGCCGGCCCGCGCCGCCTCGATGGTGGCGTTCAGCGCCAGGAGATTGGTCTGCGATGCGATCGCCTGCACCAGCTGCACGACCTCGCCGATCTTGTCGCCGGCATCCGACAGCGTGTGGATGGTGTCGCGGCTCCTCTCCGCCTGGGACGCCGCGCCCTCGGCGCGCTGGGTCGCGTCGGTGACGCGGCGGCTGATCGTGCCGATCGAATTCGTCATCTCCCCGGCAGAAGCTGCAACCGTCTGCACGCTGGCGCTGGCCTGGCTCGCGGCGCTCGCGACCGCATTGGCCTTGGTGCTGGTGTCGTTGGCCGTCCGCGACAGCGTCTCGGCGTTGCTCTTCAGATGCACCGCCGATGAGGCCACGCTGTCGACGACGCTGGCGACGAGATCGTTGAAGCGCTTGATCCGCTCGTCCAGGAATTTCGACCGTTCGGCCTGGTGCTGGGATTCCTGCAACTGCTGCTCGGTGAGCCGGCGACGCTCGACCCCGTTGGTCTTGAAGACTTCCAGCGCACCGGCGAGCAGGCCGATCTCGTTGGTACGGCCGAGCCCAGGAACCGGTGTCTGGAATTTCTGGTCGGCGACCTCGCGCATGGCGTGCACGATCGCCGCCAGCGGATTGAGGATGCCGTTGCGCACGGCGAACCAGGTGGCGAGGCAGATCGCGACGGCGACGATGGCGATCAAGCCGCAGGCCATCAGGAAATAGGAGAACGCGGCCTGCGCCTGATGATAGATCTGCATGGCGTGATCGCGCGCGGGGCCGCTCAGCGCGGCGAAGTCCGACGACAGGCTGGTGATTTCGTTGTTGAGATAGAGCACCGCGACGAAGCCGGTGCCGCCGCCGATGCCCAGCAGAAACAATAATGCAGCGACGACGGCGCCGACCAGGAAGCGGATCGTCAGATTGCTGTTCGCAAACATCAGGGGACTCAGAGTCAGGAAACGGGGCTCGCGACAAGCTTCCAGACAAAGGTCAAAATTGCATGAACCGCGCGGCCGCGGCGGTAGCACTACGGGATCAGGGCGACGTCATTTCGCTTACAGATTTGGGCTCGTCCGACATCAGAGCCGCGAGCCGCGCCTGCTCATCGGATGTCAGCGGCGGGGCTGGTACATCCGCACCGCTCCGCGAGCGGCGCCGGATTTGCAGCCACAGCGCCAGGCCACCGCCGATCAGCAGCAACGGCCCGAGCAGCCACAGCAACAGGGTTTGACGCTCGAAGCGTGGCTTCAGCAACACGAACTCGCCATAGCGCGCGACCAGGAAATCGAGCACCTGCGCGTTGCTGTCGCCGGCGCCGATGCGCTCGCGCACCAGGAGTCGCAGATCGCGCGCCAGCGGCGCATCGGAATCATCGATCGACTGGTTCTGGCAGACCATGCAGCGCAGCTCGCGCGACAGCTCCCGCGCACGGGCTTCCTTGGCGGGATCCGGCATGATCTCGTCGGGCTGCACGGCGTGGGCCGCAGGCAAGGCCAGCAGCATCAGCAGGGTGAACGCGGCCATCATCCGGCGCATCGGATCACTCCGCCGGCTGGAGGCGCTGCTTGGCCCGCGCCGGCTTCGGCGCGCCGACCCGCAGGCGCCGGTCGGACAGCGACAACACGCCGCCGAACGCCATCAGCACCGGCCCCCACCAGATCATGAGCACCATCGGCTTGTAATAGATGCGCACGGCGATGGCGCCCTCGGCATTGGCCTCGCCGAGCGAAATGTAGAGTTGGCTCGCGCCGCGCGTCAGCAGCGCGGCCTCGGTGGTCGACGAGCCGCGGGTGGTGAAGCTGCGCTTGGAGGGCGTCATGACACTGATCGGCTTGCCGTCGAGGCTGACGTTGAACTCGGCGATCATCTCGCGAAAGTTCGGACCCTGACGCTGCAGCAACCCGTCGAGCTTCGCGTCAAAGCCGGCGATGTGGGCGACGTCGTTCTGCTTCATCGTCGCGATGTATTCGCTGTTCCAGGTGGTCTCGCAGACGATCCCGATCAGCGCCACGCCGAGGCCGGCATGCGCAAGCGCTGCGCCCCAGGCCGAGCGCGGCAGGCCGCGCGCCCGGTGCAGCACGGTTGCGAACGGCAGCCGCACGAGGCCGGTCCGCTCGACGAGATCGGTGACCGCGCCGGCGATGACGAAGATTCCGAGCCCGATCGCGAGCGGCGCCAGCGTGCTGCCGCCGCTCGCCCAGCCCCAGGCGATGGCGACGGCGACGAGCCCGGCGACGCCCGCAGCGAGCAGACGCTGCGTCACGCCGAGCAGATCGCCGCGCTTCCACGCCAGCATCGGCCCGAACGGCACCGCAAGCAGCAACAAAACGAATAGCGGTGCGAAGGTGAGGTTGTAGAAGGGCGCACCGACCGACATCTTGAAATCGGCCAGCATCTCCATCGCCAGCGGATAGAGCGTGCCGAACAGCACGACCGCGCAGGCCACCGTGAGCAGCAGGTTGTTCAGCACCAGCGCCCCCTCGCGCGAGATCGGCGCGAACAGGCCGCCCTGCTTCAGCGACGTGGCACGGCCCGCGAACAGCGACAGGCTGCCGCCGATGAAAACGCAGAGGATGAGCAGGATGAACACGCCGCGGGTGGGATCGGTGGCGAAGGCGTGCACCGAGGTGATGACGCCCGAGCGCACCAGGAAGGTGCCGAGCAGCGACAGCGAGAAGGTCAGGATCGAGAGCAGGATGGTCCAGACCTTCAGCGCGTTGCGCTTCTCCATTACCAGGGCCGAATGCAGCAGCGCGGTGCCGGAGAGCCACGGCATCAGCGAGGCGTTCTCGACCGGATCCCAGAACCACCAGCCGCCCCAGCCGAGCTCGTAATAGGCCCAGTACGAGCCCATGGCGATGCCGAGCGTCAGGAATATCCAGGCGACCAGCGTCCACGGCCGCACCCAGCGCGCCCAGGCCGCATCGATCCGGCCCTCCATCAGCGCCGCGATCGCGAAGGAGAACGAGATCGAGAATCCGACATAGCCGAGATAGAGCATCGGCGGATGCACGGCGAGCCCGATGTCCTGCAGCACTGGATTGAGATCGCGCCCCTCGATCGGCGGATTCGCGATGCGCAGGAACGGGTTCGATGTCACGAGGATGAAGAGGTAGAAGGCGCTGGCGACCCAGGCCTGTACGGCAAGCACGTGCGCACGCAGCGACAGCGGCAGATTGTTGCCGAACGCGGCGACCAGCCCGCCGAACAGCGCGAGGATCGACACCCACAACAGCATCGAGCCTTCATGGTTTCCCCACACGCCGGTGATCTTGTAGAGCAGCGGCTTCATCGAATGGGAGTTCTCGTAGACGTTGGCGACGGAGAAGTCCGAGTTCACGTGCAGCATCACGAGAGCTATGAACGACGCACCGACGAACAGCAGCTGTGCCAACGCCGTGGAGCGCGCCACATTCATCAGCGCGACGTCGTTCAGGCGCGCGCCGATCAGGGGCACGATTGACTGAATAAGTGCGAGCGCAAGCGCCAGCACCAGCGCGTAATGTCCGGATTCTGCGATCACCGGATTGCTCCTTGCGGATTGCCCTGCGCGGTCGTCGCCGCTGGCTTGCCTGCATCAGACGTCTTGCCCGCGTCGGACGGCTTGTCGCTGTTAGAAGGCTTGCCGCCGTAATCGTCCTTCCAGTGCCCCTGTTTCTTCAGGGCATCGGCGACGTCCTTGGGCATGTAGGTCTCGTCGTGCTTGGCGAGGACCGTATCGGCCTTGAACACGCCATGGGCATCGAGCGCGCCTTCGGCGACGACGCCCTGCCCCTCGCGGAACAGGTCGGGCAGGATGCCCTTGTAGGCCACCGGCAGCTTGGCATTGCCGTCGGCGACCTCGAAGGTCACCGCGAGATTGTCACCGCGCTGGAGCGATCCGGGCTGCACCAGCCCGCCGAGGCGAAACCGCTTGCCTGGTTCGACGTGCTTCTCGGCGACCATGCTCGGCGTCGAGAAGAACACGATGGAGTCACGAAGCGCGTTGAGCACCAATGCGGCCGCGAGCGCGAGCACGGCGAGCGAGCCGCCGATGATGGTCATACGTCGCTGCTTGCGCGTCATGGCGTATCCGTTCTCCGCTGCTCTCGTCCCGACATCGTCATCCGCCGAGCCCGAGAGTCCTGAGGCCGTCGTTGAGCTGGCGCAGTCGCTCGGCGTCGCGGGCAACCGCCTGCCGGGCATCGGACGATGCCCCCATGGCCTTGTCGCGCTCGCCCATCACGAGATAGGCGCGCACCAGGCGCAGCCATCCATCGACGTCGTCGCCGTTCTGCTTCAAACGGGTGGCGAGACGGTCGACCATGCCGCGCACCATCGCGTTGCGATCGCCCTCGGCCATGTCTCTGGAAGCGGCGATCGTCTCGTCCGACAGCGCCGGCATCGTCCCGCCGCCGACCCGCACCAGCGAGGACTGCACCAGGGCACGCCACGGCGCGTCCGAGGGCGCCTTCGCGAGCAGCGCGCGCCAGATCGTGGCTGCATCGTCCTTGCGGCCGTCCTGCTCGGCGGCGAGGCCGAGGAAGTAGTTCGCCTTGGGATCGTCCGCGTTCAGCGCGCGTGCACGCTCGAATTCCGTCTTGGCCTCGACGGTCACCACACCGCCGGCGGCAGCCGAGATCGCTTCGCCGAGATCGGACCGGCGCTCCGCGCTCTCGCCATTGTAGGTGAGCGAGTTGCGATAGGCGCGCACCGCGTCGTCGAAACGGCCGAGCCGTTCCAGCACCGGCGCGAGCACGTTCCAGCCGCGTCCGTCGGTGGGATTCTTCTCCAGATGTTGCTGGACCTGAACCACGAGATTCTCGAGCGACTGCGCCACACCGGACCCGGATCCGCGCTCGCGCTCCGCCAGGGGAAAATCCTGAAGCCGAGGCGAGCCAAGTGGCATGTAGACGCCGATCGCAACGAGCGGCAGGCCGGCGAGCGCCAGCACAGCCGCCGCGCGGCGCCATTTGAGATTCGATTTCGGCGCCACGGCAAGCTCGATGGCGGGCTCGCTGGCGGCCGCGGCAAGCAGCCTGCGGCTGATCTCGACGCGCGCAGCCTCGGCATCCGGCGCGGGAATCATGCCTGCGGCGAGATCACGCTCGACCTCGGCCAACTGGTCCTTGTAAACGGCGACCTCGCTGCCCTGGTCTTGCGCGCGTCCATTGCGCCCAAGCGGCCAGAGCACGGCGAAAATCGCCGCGACCGTCATCAGCGCGAACACGAACCATAGCATCATCTGGCAAGCTTCCGGCAGCGCTCGAACCGCGCCCATAGGTGGCTTTACACCACGGCCGGACGCCGCGGCAATTGACAATTGTCAATTTAGCGCGACCGCGCGCGGCTCGAAACGGTGAAAATCCAACGGCTTAGCCGATTTCGAAGTCCGTGCTTTGCGCAGCGTCCTCGCCATGCCCGTTGAAGGCCTTCAGGAAGTATGTTCCTGGCTTGATCGCATCAGGCAATCTGATGCGCAGCGCTCCGACCGGAACCGGAGAGGCAACCCTCGTGATCGTCTCGGACAGTTGCCGACCGCTTGTCTTCTCGACCAGCACCACTTTGGCACCGACCATCAGTCTTTGATACTTGGCAACGATGACGCGGTTCTCGATTTCGATGGAGCTGATAACGGGTTTCATGCGCCC
This sequence comes from Bradyrhizobium amphicarpaeae, assembly GCF_002266435.3. Taxonomy (NCBI): domain Bacteria; kingdom Pseudomonadati; phylum Pseudomonadota; class Alphaproteobacteria; order Hyphomicrobiales; family Nitrobacteraceae; genus Bradyrhizobium; species Bradyrhizobium amphicarpaeae. The sequence continues at coordinate 2,592,883 of NZ_CP029426.2, read as the reverse complement.
ACAAATAGAAATTCCCCGGACTTGCACGGGGACCGTACGGCGCGCCGCCTGTGCGGTCAACCATAAATTGCGATCACGAAAAATACTCTTAAATCAGCCTGCGCGCGACGATTTGCGCTCGCCGGTCGCTGCGTTCTCCGCGGCCCGGCTCATCAGCGAAGCGTAATCATCGCCAAACAGCACCTGGCAGAAGCGAATCGCGGCCTGCACCTGCTGCTGCCTGTAGGTGCGGACCTTGTGATCGGCGGCGCGCAGCGACTGCACCAGCTGCTCGGTCGAGCGCTCGACATATTGCTGGAGGTCGGAATAGGTGCGCAGCGTGACCTCGTTGATCGCAAGCTCGCTGGCGTAGTTGCGGCAGGTCGCGACGAAATCAATCAGCGCCGCGGTTTCCTCCACCTCGGTGCTGTCGATCCGCGCCCCCGGCGGGATGTCCTTCTCGGGGCGCTGGCGCAGGATGCGGCGAACGCGGCCTGGAACGCTGTCGATCTCCGATTGCAGCGCATTGGAGATGTCGGCCCGGATCGAGGTCAACTGCTTGCCCCAGGCGGAATCGTTACGCAGGTCGAGCTCGGTGCGCAGACCGCGCACGCCGTCGTGCAACGCCTTGAGGTTGCCGGCAACGTTGTCGAAATGGCCGCGCTTGATGTCCATGCGCAGGGCGGCGGCAACACAGGACAGATCGTGCAGCGCGATCGTGACGGCAGCGCCGTAGGGCGTCGCCGCGACACGGATCTCGTCGTCGGACGCGGCAATCTTGATGGCGAGGCGGATGATCTGCCACGGCGCGGTCATCCGCTGCACCACGATCGACAGCGCGAACGGCAGCATCTGCGGCGTCTGCAGGACCGGAATGTTGAGCGCCGACGTCACCGAGGCGATCTGGGAATCGCCGAAGGCGCGCAGAGTGCGCGGCAATTTCTCGTTCAGGCTTGCGATGGCCTCCCGGACCTGGAGCACCGCTCCGATCGAATAGAGATCCTCGATCACGTTGGGCGGGCCGACGCGGGCGAGCGCACGCGACTTGTCGCCGCCGCCGGGACCGGTCAGCTCGAAAATGGCGTCTGCCGCGACCGCCTGGAGCTTCTGCGCCAAGGCCTCGACCTGCCCCGCATTATCGGCGGGCATGCGCGCCAGCGCCGCCTCGAACTCGTTCACCTTGTCCGGCGCACCATCGCGGCCCAGCCATTGCCAGATCGGCTGGAGCGAGGTGCGACGGATCTGGCCGACCCGCAGCGGGACGCCGGCCTCGATCAGGAACGGTTCCAGCGCCTGGAACAGCAGCCGTGACAGATCGTCCGTGCGCGGCGGCGGGGCTTCATCGGCTTCCGACTTGCGGACGATCTTGCGCAACTGCTCGAGCACCAGGGTCGCGACAGCCGTGTCCTGGCCGCGCTCCAGCGCGCGCTCGAACTCCCGCATCAGCAGCGCCTGTGCCTGCGGCGGGAGCTGCGCGAGATATTCCCTCAGCCGCTCGATCGATGTCTGGCTCATACGCCCGGGTTATGCACGGTAAAATGGCGGACATGGGATGCGTCCGGCGCGATCATAGGAGGCCCCCACTTAAGAAGCCGTTTAGCAAGTGTGGCCAAATCCCGCCGGTTTGCTGCGGCCGGGCATCGGCGGGGACGAATAATCTCGCTGAAACAATGGACTATATGCCCGGAAGGACCAGTTCGGCGCGCAGGCCGCCGGTCGGCGCTGCGCCGAGCGTGAGGCTGCCGCCATAGAGCGCCGCGAGGTCGGTCACGATCGACAGCCCCAGCCCCGACCCGGGCTTGGACTCGTCGAGCCGCTGGCCGCGCCGCGAGACCTGCGCGCGCTCGGCTTCCGACAGGCCGCGGCCGTCGTCATCGACGATGATCCGCAGCCGCGGGCCCACCACCGCCTGCGGCGGCGTCTCCACCAGAACCTCTATGAAAACGCGCGAGGCCGCCCATTTGCAGGCGTTGTCGACGAGATTGCCGACCATCTCCTCGAGGTCCTGGCGCTCGCCGCGAAATTTTGCCGAGGGATCGGCCTTGGCTTCGACCGCGATGCCGCGGTCGCGATGGATCTTCTCCATGGTCCGCCGCAGTGCCTCGATGGCGGGCGCCACCTCCGTCACGGTCGCGACCACCGAGACCCGCGCTGCGATGCGCGCGCGCTCCAGATGGTGCGCGAGCTGGTCGCGCATCACGTCGGCTTGCTCCATCACCTTGGCCGCGAACGGTTCCGCGGCGTGGGCGCCGGCCTCGTTGACGATAACCGAGAGCGGCGTCTTGATCGCATGGGCGAGATTGCCGACATGAGTGCGCGCGCGCTCGACGATCTCGCGATTGGCATCGATCAGCGCGTTGGTCTCGCGCGCCAAGGGCGCGATCTCGACCGGGAATTCGCCCTCCAGCCGTTCCGCCCGCCCGGAACGGATGTCGGCGATCGATTCGGAGATGCGCTTGAGCGGCGCCAGGCCGAAGCGGACCTGGAACACGGTCGTCAGCAGCAGCACGATGCCGAGCGCGGTGAAGGTGCCGCCGAGATAATAGTCGAAGCTGCGGGTCTCGTCGAAAATCTCGGTGTCGTCGCCGGCGACGCTGACGAGAAACTTGCCGTCGGCGCCGAGATCGACGGGACGCTCGACCATGCGCAGGTTCTGCCCCTCGGGACCATCGACGTAAGCGAGCCGGATGCCGGCGGCGGTGAGCTCGGTGCCCTGCTCTTCCAGCTTCGGCAGCTTCTTGTCCCAGAGCGAGCGCGAGGAGCGCACCTCCGGCTTTTCGGTATCGGTCCGCGTGATCTGCCAGTACCAGCCCGACAGCGGCAGCTCGAACAGCGGCTCGCCCAGCGACTGGAACTGGCGATCCGGCGGCTCGTCGGGGGTCGCGACCTCCGCGATCAGGGTGCGGAGATAGAGATTGAGCCGACGATCGAAGGCGCGCTCGGTGGCGTTCTTGTAGACCGACGACAGCACCACGCCGGTGATGGCCAGGATCACCACGAGCCAGGCGGTCGCCGACAGGAACAGTCGGTTCGCAAGCGAGCTGGCGGGCATCGGAATGATCCCGGAGGCGCGAGGTGGTGGCATGGCGTCGGCGGTCATAACCGGACCAAGGCCCCAGTCAGACCGCTCGTCAAGCCCCTTGAGGCGGCGGGGTCAGGAGATAGCCGAGGCCGCGCACGGTCTGGATGATGTCGACGTCGAGCTTCTTGCGGATGCGGCCGACGAACACCTCGATGGTGTTGGAGTCGCGGTCGAAATCCTGGTCGTAGAGGTGCTCGACCAGCTCGGTGCGCGACACGACGCGGCCGGAATGGTGCATCAGGTAGGCCAGAAGCCGATATTCGTGCGAGGTCATCTTGATCGGATTGCCGGAGACGCTGACGCGGCCGGTCCGGGTGTCGAGCGTGACCGGACCGCAGCTGAGCTCGCTCTGGGCATGGCCGGTCGAGCGGCGCAGCAACGCACGGATGCGCGCCAGCACTTCCTCCAGATGGAACGGCTTTGCGACATAGTCGTCGGCACCGGCATCGAAGCCCTGCACCTTGTCGCTCCAGCGGTCGCGTGCGGTGAGGATCAGAACCGGCATGGTGCGGCCGTTGCGGCGCCAGGCCTCCAGCACCGAGATGCCGTCCTTCTTCGGCAGGCCGATGTCGAGCACGACTGCGTCATAAGGCTCGTTGTCGCCGAGATAGTGTCCCTCCTCACCGTCGAAGGCGCGATCGACGACATAGCCGGCGTCGGTCAGGGCCTTGGTGAGCTGGCGATTGAGATCGGGGTCGTCCTCAACAACGAGCAGGCGCACGTTTCTCTCCAGACATAGGCCGCATCAACACCGCGCCAGATGAGCAATTCCGGCGTGAACTGAATATGAACGCGGGGAACCCGCCGCGTTACTTTTTGGTCATATACGACGAGTCTGCAGCCCACGCGACTGCGCCCGCCATGCGACCGGACGAGCCGGCAGCATGACGGGCGCAATGTGCCGCGTTCCGCGGCGAGCTGGAAAGTCCGCCCTTCCCGTGAATTCGTCAGGTCCGGAAGAACACGAACCAGACGACGGCGAGGATCAGGATCGCAAGCCCGGTCGAGATGGCGAGCAGTGCGGCGACGGACGGCCCGGGCTCGCCCTGGCGCGCTTCGGTTGCCGTTTCGACGATCTGTTGCTGCTCTCGCTTGATGGCCATGATGCCCTCGATCCCTGCGTGTCGCCCCCGGTGACCGCGACCTCATCGCAGCCGTATGTCCGGAGCCAACGCCCGATCCGATATGATGTTCCGAATTTGCAGTGCGATCAGACCGCAACCTGCCGCCCGGCGGCCGGTTAACGCAGTTGGCGAATTCAACCATCGACCTCGCTATGATTCGTTGGTCCCCGATGGTATTCTGGGACGTTGTCCTCTGTTGCGTTTGGAGTAGCCCATGGCCCCCCGCGCCAATTGGAAGGGTTTTCTGCGTTTGTCGCTCGTGACCTGTCCGGTCGCGCTCTATCCGGCCACTTCGGATACCGAGAAGGTCTCCTTCAACCAGATCAACCGCAAGACCGGCCACCGGATCAAGTACCTCAAGGTCGACGCCGAGACCGGCGACGAGGTGACCTCCGAGGACATCGTCAAGGGCTACAAGGTCGACACCGACACCTATATCGAGGTCACCAAGGACGAGCTCGACGACATCGCCCTCGACTCGACCCACACGATCGATATCGACGAGTTCGTGCCGAAGGCCGACATCGACAACCGCTATCTGATCCGCCCCTATTATCTCGTGCCCGACGGCAAGGTCGGCCATGACGCCTATGCGGTGATCCGCGAGACCATCCGCAGCATGGACAAGGTCGCGATCGGCCGCGTGGTGCTGACCAACCGCGAGCACATCATCGCGCTCGAGCCGCTCGAGAGCGGACTGATGGGCACGCTGCTGCGCTATCCCTACGAGGTCCGCAGCGAGACCGAATATTTCGACGACATCCAGGACGTCAAGCTGACCAGGGACATGCTCGACCTCGCCAAGCACATCGTCGAGAAGAAGTCCGGCGCATTCGAGCCCGAGCTGTTCGAGGACCATTACGAGACCGCGCTGATCGATCTCATCAACAAGAAGCGCAGCGGCGCCCCGATCACCGCCAAGGCCGCGCCGAAGGGCGGCGGCAACGTCATCAACCTGATGGACGCGCTGAAGAAGAGCATCGCGAACGAGAAGGACGTCCCCGCGGCGAAGGTTGCCAAGGAAGCAGTCAAGGCCAAGAAGCCGAAGAAGCGCGTCGAGGGCCAGCGCGAGATGCTGTTGCCGATATCGGGCAAGGGCGGCAAGGAAGCCGCGGCCAAGGCAGCGACCACGCCGAAGAAGGCCGACAAGCCGGTGCGCGCGCCGGCGCGGGCGAAGAAGGCCGGCTAGCCGCGTCGCCCCGCGATCGCGCCGTGATGCCACCCCTCGCCGGTCAGGCGGCCTGACATGCCCTGGTCGACGGCGTTCGACGACCCCGTTCGCGTGAGCAGCAAATTGCAATTGCTCACGCTTCAGGAGGCGGCCGACTACATCATGCAGCTGCCCGAGGACGCCCAGCACGAGCCGCGCTGGCAGACCGCCGTCGAGACCCTGATCAATGCGGCCGAAACGGGCGGCGGCTGGGTGATGTTCGCCCGCATCGCGATGTTGCGGGCGCTGAATGCGGACCGGCGCGATTGAGCGCCTGACGAACAGGCTCAACAATCGGTTAAGCGGTCGCACGATGGTGCCCTGACGGGCGCAGCGGACGCGCAGCCCGGCCGAGCCCCTGCCGAGATGAATTCATTTGGACGGATCGATGGAACCTTAATTTAATGAATGCCGTCGTATGAGCAGAGGCGCGTCCGCCCGGGCTTAATTCTTTTGGCGCGCATAAAGACTTATTCGATCTATTTGCAAGTCCGACAATGACGCCGCCATACGTTGGATCGGATGAACGGGAGTTGGCAATGCGTTTGCTTAGGTCCTTCCTTGCCGATGAGAATGGTGCAACCGCGATCGAGTACGGCCTCATTGCCGCAGGCATCGCGCTGGCGATCATAACGGCCGTGAACACCATGGGCGGCGCCCTTCTCAACAACAAGTTTGTCGCGATCAGCACGGGGATAAATCAGTAGCCCGGTCCCCGATTTGGCCGGCCAACACCGGCACTATCGCCACGGCATTCGGCTTCCCCTGTCATTTCCAGACCGACGCGCCTGCAGCAGCGCGCCTGCGTGACGGCCCGCCACAGCCCACCCATGTCCCTCGCCCGGGCCATGATCTGGGTCAACAGCAACACAGCCGCGCCGTCTAAGCATGGAGGCCGCGTTTCCTCCCTGCCGGCCTGTCCATGCATCCAGACCTTCCGCGCTCTCAACTGAAGATCCGCCGCGTCCGGCTCGATACCGGCCGCGAGAACGTGGTCGTCGTCTCCCGAGAATCGAAGGCGCTGCGCGCCGAGATCTTCCGCGGCTTCAGCCGCGTCGAGCTGCGACATGGCGACAAGGTCCTGCTGGCGACCTTGCTGATCACGGACGACGACACGCTGGCAGCCCGGGATGAGATCGGTCTCTCTGAACCCGCGTTCCGGCGCTTCGGGCAAGGCGTGGGCACGCTGGTCACGGTCAGGCCCGCCGCGCCGCCGGAGAGCCTGGAGGCGGTGCGCGCGAAGATTCGCGGGCGAACCCTGAGCCAGGCCGAGATCAGCGCGATCATCAACGACCTCGCGCATTACCGCTATTCGGACATGGAGATCGCCGCCTTCCTGATCGGTTCGGCGAGCTTCATCACCAGCGACGAGTTGCTCGCCCTCACAGGGGCGATGGCGCAGGCCGGCACGCAATTGGTGTGGCCGGCCCCTGTCGTGGTCGACAAGCATTGCATCGGTGGCATCCCCGGCAATCGCACCTCGATGGTGGTGGTGCCGATCGTCGCGGCGCACGGCCTGCCGATCCCGAAGACCTCCTCGCGCGCCATCACCTCGCCTGCCGGCACCGCCGACACGATGGAGGTCCTGGCGCGGGTCAATGTCGGCGTCGAGGAGATGAAGGCGATCGTCTCGGCCTGCAACGGCTGCCTGATCTGGGGCGGGCATGTGAACCTGTCGCCGGCCGACGACGTGCTGATCTCGGTCGAGCGCCCGCTGAGCCTCGATACCCGCGAGCAGATGGTCGCCTCCATCATGTCCAAGAAGATCGCGGCGGGCTCGACGCATCTGTTGATCGACATTCCGGTCGGGCCGACCGCGAAGGTCACCAATGGCGTCGAGGCGATGCGGCTGCGCAAGCTGTTCGAATTCGTCGGCGACCGCTTCGGCCGCACCGTCGAGGTGATCACGACCGACGGAAGCCAGCCGATCGGCAACGGCATCGGGCCGGTGCTCGAGGCCAATGACGTCATGGCGGTGCTCGGCAACGACAAGGATGCGCCGCGCGACCTGCGCGAGAAATCGCTCCGCCTCGCCGCCCATCTCCTCGAATACGATCCGAAGCTGCGCGGCGGCGCCGGCTATGCGAGGGCGCGCGAACTGCTCGACAGCGGCGCGGCGCTGAAGCAGATGCAGAAGATCATCGACGCCCAGGGCCCGTCGACCTGCAGCAGCGAGCTCGGCTCGCTCAGCTTCGACGTCAAGGCGGCGCGTGACGGCATCGTGTCCGCGATCGACTGCCTGCGCCTGAACCGCCTCGCCCGCACCGCCGGCGCGCCGCTCGACAAGGGCGCCGGCATCCGCCTGTTCAAGAAGATCGGCGATCGCGTCGAGCAGGGCGAGCCGCTCTATCGCGTCTACACGTTCGACCACCCCGAGCACGATCTGGCTGCCGATGCCGCCACCGAGGAGAGCGGTTACGTCGTCAATGGTCACGAGCCCCTCCCGGGCAAGCCGGCGCCGTGAGCACGATCGCGCTCCAGACCCTGCCCGGCGGCAGCGATGCGGCGAAGCGTCTCGCGGTAAGGCTCAGGCTTGCCTGCGGCGAGATCGCCGTGCACCGCTTTCCCGACGACGAGTTACGCGTCGCCATCGCGCCGGCGACCGACACCACCATCCTCTATGCCCCGCTCGATCAGCCCAACGACAAGCTGATCGCCCTGCTGTTCGCGGCAGAGGCGTTGCGACGCAACGGCGCGACGCGGCTGGTGCTGGTCGCGCCCTATCTCTGCTATATGCGGCAGGATGCTGCGTTTCATGAAGGCGAGGCCGTCAGCCAGCGTGCCATGGGCAAGCTGCTTGCGACGACCGTGGATCGCATCATCACGGTCGATGCGCATTTGCATCGCACGGCCGACATCCGGTCGGTCTTTCCGGGTATCGAAGCGGAGAACCTGTCCGCCATGCCTGTCATCGCGACCGCACTCGCAAGCGGCGGCATCGACCCCGCAACCATCGTGGTTGGACCCGACATGGAGTCCGAACCTTGGGTCAGCGACATCGCGAGCCGGCTGCGATTGCAGCACACGGTGGCGCGAAAGACGCGGCACGGCGATCGTTCCGTGGCCATCAGCTTTGCCGATCCCGGCCTGCTCGCGGGACGACCGGCGCTGCTGGTGGACGACATTGTCTCGTCCGGAACCACGTTGATGGCCGCGGCGAAGGCGCTGATTGCGATGGGCGCGACCGCCGTCGACGCGGTCATCACGCACGCGCTGTTTCCGCCTGCGATGATCGGTGCATTCGCCGAGGCCGGCATGCGCTCGGTCCGCTCGACCGACAGCGTGCCGCATCCGACCAACGCGATTGCGCTCGACGAAAGTCTCGCAGCCGCGTTGCGGTCCGAGCTGACGACGACACATCTTCCGGAGACGACGCCATGAGCATCACCGTTCGATTTTGCGGCGCCGCCCGCACCGTGACCGGTTCGAGCTACCTGTTCCAGACCGCGACCGGCCGCTTCCTGGTCGATTGCGGCCTGTTCCAGGGCCAGAAGACGCTGAAGGAGCTCAACTACGGCGCCTTTCCGTTCCGTCCCTCCGATATCGATGCCGTGCTGCTCACGCACGCCCATATCGACCATAGCGGCCTGTTGCCGAAGCTCGTGCGAGGAGGCTTCGAAGGACCGATCCTGGCGACGCGCGGCACCATCGACCTCTGCTCCTACATGCTGCCCGACGCCGGCAGCATCCAGGAATCGGAAGTCGCCCAGCTCAACCGGCGCAACGCCTCGCGCGGCCGCAAGGAGGTGCAGCCGATCTACACGCAGGCCGATGCGATCGCATCGCTGCAATCGTTTCGCACGGTCGACTATGAACGCTGGGCCGACGTGATCCCGGGCGTTCGCGCGCGCTACTGGAACGCCGGCCATCTGCTCGGCTCGGCCTCGATCGAGCTCGAAATCGCCGAGCCGGGCGCTTCGCGTCCGATGCGCGTCCTGCTCTCCGGCGACGTCGGGCCGGAGGCCAGGCTGCTGCAGCCCGATCCCGAAGCGCCGACCGATTTCGACTACGTCATCTCGGAATCGACCTATGGCGACCGCCTGCGCGAGGCCACGACACCTGCGCTCCGCCGCAAGCACCTCGCAGCCGAAGTACGCGACGCCGCGGCGGCCGGCGGCGCACTGCTGATGCCGGCCTTCGCGGTCGAGCGCACCCAGGAGCTGATCGTCGATCTGGTCGACCTGATGGAGCACGGCGAGATTCCGACCGCGCCGATCTTCCTCGATTCGCCGCTCGCGATCCGTGCCACCGAAGTGTTTCGCCGCCATGCCGACAGCCTCGACCCGTCCGTCAATGCCGCCCGCCTGCTCAACTCGCCGCATCTCAAATTCACCGAGACCGCGGACGAGAGCAAGGCGATCATGCGTCTGTCCGGATTCCATATCATCATTGCCGCGAGCGGCATGTGCGATGCCGGCCGAATCCGTCATCATCTGAAGCGCTGGCTGTGGAACGAGCGCGCGACCGTGCTGCTCGCCGGCTTCCAGGCCAACGGCACGCTCGGCCGCTTCCTGCAGAACGGGACCAAGGCCGTACGGATCCAGGGCGAGGAGATCAAGGTCGCGGCCCGCATCCGCATGATCGACGAATATTCCGGCCATGCCGACGCCGCCGGCATCGCCGGCTGGATCGCCGCGCGCCGGCCCATCGCCCGCGGACTGTTCTTGGTCCATGGCGAGGAAGCGGCGATCGCAGGGCTCGCCGAACGCGTCGCCGAGCGCATCGTTCCGGCGGCCAGGGTCTATCAGCCGCTGCTGGACGACATCTACGAGCTCGCCGCGCCCGAACCGCGCGTGCTCGACGTCGATCACCGCCGGCGTCTCGCACCGGAGGCCGTGACCCGCCTCGACTGGCACAACGAGATGTCCGCGCTGGTACTCGACATCAACGATGCGGTCGGCGCCGCCGCCGACGATCGCGCCCGCGGCGTCATCATCCGCCGGCTGCGCCGCGCGCTGGAGGACAAGGCGTAAAGCGTTGGCGTATTGGGCATCAACGTCACCAGACTCCGTCATTGCGAGCGCAGCGAAGCAATCCAGAATCCCTCGGCGGTTAGACTCTGGATTGCTTCGTCGCAAGAGCTCCTCGCAATGACGGAGTGCGGGGCGATGACATCGCCTCAACGCGCCTCTCTCGTGTCCCGGACGCGCTGCAGCGTGTTTACGCTGCTGCGCAGAGCCGGGACCCAGCTTGCTTCACCTCCGCTGATGCATGGGCCCGGCTCTGCGCCGCATCACACCGGACGATGCTTCGCATCGCCGAGAGTGCTGCGGCGCGTCCGGGGCCCGGGACTGATTTCTGGCGATGGACATAGCTTCCCATCCTCGCGGCGAATCTCGCCCGAGCTTTGCTTGCGTCTTGCACCCTCTTCGAAAGCAAGGGCGCAGGGAAGGCCGGGCGCCGGCTGGCACCCGAAGTCCCGCGTGTGCGAAAAACGCGCACGGGGTTGGACGACAGGTGTGCCGGTCGCCCGGCCTTCCCTGCGCGATGGTTTTTACGGTGTCCTTCGCGCTCTCCTCGGGGAGCGATGCACTATTGCCCCCGTCGCCTTGCGGTTGATCGATGCGCTTGCCGGTTGGCCGCGACATCACCGCAAGCCTTGACGCCAGACCTCGGGCGTCAGGACCACACGACTTCTCCGTCCGCGCACGTCTCCATCCGCGTTCCCGATTGCTGGCGTGCGCTCGCCATCGAGACCGGACAGAGACGCTGTCAGCGCCGTGTCGTACCACGCCTGCCGCTGCTCACGGTTTCCCGCCCTGCAGCTCCATCGCGCGCCGACGCCGTCGCGGCCACCGCATCCCGGCCCGCGTCTCGTGACGATCGCGAAACGCCCCTTGTGGCGGGCGGGATGACGCAGCTTGTACGGTAAAGCCGAACTTCTGTAAGTACGAATATTTTGACGTGGGAGGATCGACCCAGCGCTGGCGTGTTTTGCCCGTCGGGCAGCACAAGGGATTGTGGGTGGAATGGTCCAAGCCGCTACGAAAACCGGCCGGCGCGACCGCCCATCCTGAAAATCAAGCTGCTCTCAAGGAAAACAGGAGCACGTCCCAAGACTTCAGCGAAGCCGGAACTGGCATCCCGGCCTACAGCTGAGATCGCCTGCCGTTCGCCCTGGCATCGCGAAATGCGTCACGATACCGCCGCACGGCCCATTTCGATCACGTAGAGCGAGAAGCACACATGGCCGTCACAACAAATTTTTCCGCCGGAATCCTCACCGTCCTTGGCAACGGTCACAACAATTCGGTCGTGTTAGGCCGCAATGCGGCGGGGACCATCGTCGTCAACGGCGGCGCGATCGCGATCAAAGGCGGCCCCGCCACGGTCGCCAACACCAAATTGATCCAGGGCTTCGGCCAGGACGGCAACGACATCATCACCATCGACGAGAGCAACGGCGCGATGCCTGCGGCGAATCTGTTCGGCGGCGCCGGCAATGATACGCTGACCGGCGGGTCCGGCGGCGACATGCTGTTCGGCCAGGCTGGGAACGACACGCTGCTCGGCAAGGGTGGCAACGACCTGCTGTTCGGCGGCTCCGGCAATGACGTGCTGGTGGGCGGCGACGGCAACGACCAGATGTTCGGCGAAGCCGGCAACGACCGCATGATCTGGAACCCCGGTGACGACAGCGACCTGATGGAGGGCGGCGAAGGCATCGACACCGCGGAGGTGAACGGCGGCAACGGCAGCGAGACCTTCGCCATCACGGCCAATGGGGCGCGCGTGCGCTTTGACAGGGTCGATCCGGCGCCGTTCTCGCTGGACATCGGCACCACCGAGAATCTCGTGGTCAATGCGGGTGGCGGCGACGACGTCATCACCGCAACAGGCAATCTCGCTGCACTGATCAATCTGACGCTCGACGGTGGAGCGGGCAATGACACGATCCTCGGCGGCAATGGCGCGGACCGTCTGCTGGGCGGCGAAGGCAACGATTTCATCGACGGCAACCAGGGCAACGACACCGCACTGCTGGGCGCCGGTGACGACACCTTCCAGTGGGACCCCGGCGACGGCAGCGACAAGGTCGACGGACAGGCCGGGAGCGACACCCTGCTGTTCAACGGCTCGAACATCGCCGAGCACGTCACCCTGTCCGCCGCCAATAGCGGACACGTGCTGCTGACCCGCGACATCGCCAACATCACGATGGATCTCGACAGCATCGAGACCATCACCATCGATGCGCGCGGCGGCAGCGACAACATCGTCGTCAACAACCTTGCTGGAACCGATGTCAAGCAGGTCAATGTCGATCTCGGATCAGCCGGCGCCGGTGACGGCGCGGCCGACACGGTGACGCTGGTGGGCACGAACGGCGCCAATGCGATCCAGATCTCCGGCTCGGGCACGTCGGTTGCGGTCGCGGGACTGCCGGCCGCCGTCACCATCACCGATGCGGAAGGCGCAAACGATGCACTCGTGATCGAAGGCCTCGGCGGCAACGACACGATATCGGCCGCCATGCTGGCCGCCGGAGTCGTGCACCTGACCATCGACGGCGGCGCCGGCAACGACACCATCCTCGGCAGCGGAGGCAACGACACCCTGATCGGCGGCGACGGCAATGATTTCATCGACGGAAACCAGGGCAACGACACCGCGCTACTGGGCGCCGGCAACGACATCTTCCAGTGGAATCCGGGCGACGGCAGCGACACGGTCGAGGGCGGCACCGGCGTCGACACGCTGCGGTTCTTCGGCGCCAGCATTGCGGAAACCATGGCCGTCTTGGCGAACGGCGACCGCGCCCTGCTGACGCGCGACGTCGCCAACATCACGATGGACCTGCACGGGGTCGAGCACGTCGACATCCACGCGCTGGGCGGCACCGACCACATCACGGTGGGCGATCTGACCGCGACCGAAGTCACGCGGGTCAACATCGACCTCGGCGGCCCGGCCGGAACGCCGGACGGCGCCGTCGATACCGTGGCGGTCGATGCCACCCAGGGCGTTGACACGTTCGGTGTCAGCGGCAATGCCGGCGGCGTAACGGTGTTCGGCCTGCACGCGAGCACCCACCTGACGTCCGTGGACGCGACAGATCAACTGACGCTCAATGGCCTCGGCGGCGACGACGTCATCGACGCGAGCGGGCTCGCCGCCGGCGTGCTGCAGCTGACGATCAACGGCGGAATTGGCAACGACACCATCCACGGCAGCCAGGGCGACGACCTGATCAGCGGTGGCGACGGCAACGACGTCGCGTTGATGGGTGCCGGCAACGACACCTTCGTCTGGAATCCCGGCGACGACAACGACACGATCGAGGGCCAGGCCGGCAGCGACACCCTGCTGTTCAACGGCGCCAACATCGCTGAGAACATCAACATCTTCGCCAACGGATCCCGTGCCGAGCTGACGCGCGATGTCGCCAACATCACGATGGACACCGGCGGCGTCGAGACGATCACATTCAATGCCCGCGGCGGCGCCGACAAGATCACGGTCGGCGACATGACCGGCACCGACGTGACGCAGGTGAAGATCGACCTCGGCGGCAACCCCGGCAGCCCCGGCGGCGACGGCGCGGTCGACAACATCGTGATCAACGGCACCGGCGGGGACGACGTCATCACGCTGTCCCTCAACAGCCATGGCGCGCTGGTGATCGACGGCCTGGCCAGTCAGGTCGTGATCGAGAATTTCGACTTCAACGACACCATCACCATCAACGGCCTCGGCGGCGACGACGTGATCGAGGCGTCCGGCGTCGGCCCGGGCGGACCGCATCTCGTGTTCGACGGCGGCGCCGGCGACGACGTGCTGATCGGCAGCGCGGGCAACGATACGCTGCTCGGCGGGCTTGGCGACGATGTGCTGATCGGCGGCGGCGGCCTCGACGTGCTGGACGGAGGGCCCGGCGACAACGTCGTGATCCAGTCGTTGCTCGCCCACGCGAACTTCCACGCGGGCACGCTGGTCTGAACACGCGATCGCGTGGCCGACGCGATCGCGCGCAATCAAGGCGCGCGGTCGTTCAATTCGGACAGGGTTGCCCGGCTGCTGCCCACCTCGCCATGTCCTTGACGTGGTCCTCGAAGGTGCCCGGCGGCGTCGACCGTCCCTCTCCTGGCGCCCAGCCCCGTGGAATGAAGCCGTTCAGCGAGGCATCGTGCCGCAGATGCTCGACGAGGCCGGCGGCATCGCGACCGCCATTGCGCTTGGGATCCTTCATCTGCGCGCAGATTTCCTTGCCGCTCTTGCCGAACCAGATGAAGGCGACGGGCGCGAGTTGCCAGTCGATGCCGGCGCGCGGCGGCGACGGCGCAGGCTCGTTCGCCTGGGTCGACGTCATGTGACAGGTCGAGCACGGCACGGCCTCCGTGCCGATGCGGCTCTCCCCGCCGTGGATGTTCATGCCGTGCACGCGCGGCTTGGTCTCGCCGGCCGGGGTCCAGATCGGAATGGCCTTGGCATCGACATGGCAATTGGCACAACGTGGATGCGTGACGACGGCCTCGATCCGCTTCCAGGCTGCAAGCCCGTCGGTGCGATTGACGCTTCCGGGAGGAAGCAGATCCTTCGCCGCCAGCTTGACCTCGTCTTTGGCCGCGACAATGCCCGTGACGGCAGATATAGCGACGCCGGCGAGGACCCATGCAATGAGAGAGATCTTCATGGCCTGCCTCACACGAAATCGATGAACTTGTTGAAGGGCATTTCGCGGATGCGCAGCCCGGTCGCGGCGAAGATCGCGTTGGCGAGAGCGGGCGCCGCCGGCGGAACGGGCGGCTCTCCGACGCCCCTCACCTTGGGATCGTTCTCCAGCCCGCGCACTTCGATCACCGGGCATTGGTACATGCGCATGGCTTCGTGGTGGTTGTAATTGGTCTGCTGCGCCGCGCCCTTCGCGTAAGTCAGTTCGCAGTTGATGGCGTGGCCGAGGCCCCAGACCACCCCGCCCTGCACCTGGTTCTCGAAATTGACGGGATCGATTACCTTGCCGACGTCGACGGCGACCCAGACCTTGTCGACCCGGATGCCGCGGGCGGTCTTGGTGACCTCGACGACTTCGGCTGTCGGTGTGCCGAAGGACTCGACGAAGGCAACGCCTCGGCCTCGGCCGTTGCCGAGCGGTCCCTTCCAGTTCGACATCTCCGCCAGCGTCTCAAGCAACTTGCGATAGTGCGGCACGTTGCACATCGCGATCCGCGCCTTCATCGGATCGAGTCCGGCGGCGTGGATCAACTCGTCGATGAAGCTCTCGGTGAAGAAGCCGGCCGTCGAGGCACCCACGGACCGCCACGTGGTGCTCGGCGACAGCCCCTGCGCCTCGTAAGTCGTGGCCCGGAAATTGGGGATGTCGTAGTAGACGTTCCAGAGGCCGGCCGCCAATTGAGCGTCGGGATCCTTCGAGGGGGCGCCCGAACGTTCGAGCAGCCCCTTGAGCGGCGCCGTCGAGGCCAGTTGCAGATCGGCCGCAACGATCTTGCCCTTGTCGATGCTGCCTCTATGCCGGGCGAGCGCGATCTGCCGCGGAATGTCCTGGAGGAAATCCTCCTCGCGCGAGAACACCAGCTTGATCGGCGTGCCGCGCATCTGGTTTGCGATCTCGGCCAGCACACGTACGTTCTCGTATTCGAGACGGTGGCCAAAACTCCCGCCGGTCCACTGATTTTGGAACGTGACCTGCTCCGGCTTCAGGCCGATCGCGGTCGCCGCGATATGCTGCACGAATTGAGGGCTCTGGTGGCCGACCCAGATCTCCATCCCCCTGTCGGTAACGAGGCCGATGCCGTTGAGGGGTTCGAGCGGCTGATGGGCGACGTAGGGCGCGCGATACTCCGCCTCGATGCGCTTGCCCGTCTTCAGGCCGGCTTCGACATCGCCGATCTTGCGCCATTCCTTGCCCAGGAACTCCGGCTTGAACGAGGATTGCAGCACCTTCCAATGGTCGGCCTGGTCGGCGGGGTACACTGAAGGCGCCCACTCGCACTTGACGGCATCGGCGGCCCTCATCGCGTACCAGCTGTTGGTGGCGATCACCGCAACGCCATTTTTGATTTCGAGGATCTTCCTGACCCCCGGCATCGATTGCGCCTTGCTCGCGTCATAGGATTTCAGCGGCTGCCCCTTGTTGGGGTTCAGCTTGACGGAGGCGTACAGCATGCCCTCCATCTTCATGTCGATGCCGAACTTCAGCTCGCCAAGAACCTTGGCGCGCACGTCAAGGCGCATCATCGGCTTGCCAATCAAGCGCCAGCTGGAGGGATCGCGCGTCTGCGCATCGAGCACCGGAGGAATCCCCGCGGCGTCCGCCGCGAGCTCGACATAGGGAATCGTCTTGCCATCGGGCAGGATCACGTGCCCGGATTGGGTGCGGATGTCGGCCACCGCGACGCCCGACCGCTTGGCAGCGGCCGCCTTCAACGTTTCACGCGCGATGGCGCCGGCCTTGCGCAGCTTCTCATAGGTGTCCGGGATCGTGCTCGAGCCGCCCGTCATCTGAAGGCCGGACTTTCGAAGTCCTTCGAGCGCCGCGGCGCGACCCGCTTCGGCCGCAGGGCTCTGATCTGCGGCGAGGAACGGCGCCTGCTCCTCCTTGAACCCGGTGTTGAAATAGGCGGGACTGGGACCAGCGAAGCGAACTTCGAACTGGCCGGGATCGAGGTCCATCTCCTCGGCTATCATGATCGGCTGCACCGAGCCGACGCCCTGACCGATGTCGGCGTGCTGGGCGATCAGCGTGATCTTCTCCGGGCTGATCTCGACCCAGGGGTTGAACGTCACGGAATTGGGCCCGAGGCCGGCGGTCAAGGGATTGTCGGCGGCGGCCGGTGCGGCGGCTTCGGCAGCGTTGTAGGAACCGAAAGCGATGCCGCCGGCCATCGCGGCAGAGCCGAAGACAAACGCGCGGCGTGAGAGGTCCTGCATATGGCCCATATCACTTCTCCGCCATTTTCTTGGCCGCGGCCGCGTGGATTGCCGCGCGGATGCGCGGATAGGTGCCGCAGCGGCAGAGATTTCCCGACATCACCTGATTGATCTGCTCGTCCGTCGGTTTGGAAATCTTCGTGAGCAGCGAGATCGCCTGCATGATCTGGCCGGTCTGGCAGTAGCCGCATTGCGGGACCTGGTGTTCGATCCAGGCCTGCAACACCGGGTGCTGGTCCTTGTTGCCCAGGCCTTCGAGCGTAACGACCGATTTGCCGGCGACCTCGCCGATATGCGACTGGCAGGACCGCACCGCCTTGCCGTCGATGTGAACGGTGCAGGCGCCGCATTGCGCGACCCCGCAACCGTATTTTGCACTGGTGATGCCGAGCTCGTCGCGCAGCACCCACAACAAGGGCATCTCGGGAACGACGTCGACGCGGTGCCTGGTGCCGTTGACGGTGAGCTCGATCATGTCGGTCCATCCTCCAGAGGTAACGAGTCGCTACGACAGCACAGCGCAACCACGCCGGGCCGTATTTCCGATTCCTGCGGCATCATGCGCAATCCCTGCGCAATGCCACGGCCGGGCCGCCGCACAATTCGCGATACTGTCCGGGCGTGAGGCTTGCGGCCTTGCGGAACACGCGCGTGAAATTCGCCTGCGAGCCGAAACCGAATTCCAGGGCGATGTCGACCAGGGACATGCGGCCCCTTGCGAGTTCGTGGCGCGCTGCCTGGACACGCCGGTCGGTGACATAGCGGTGGGGTGACAGGCCGGTGGCTTCGCGGAACAACCGCGAAAAATGGTAAGGGCTGAGACAGGCCTGCGCGGCGAGAGCCTCGAGCCTGATGTCGCCGCCGAGCGAGCTCTCGATGTAGTCGAGCACGCGCTGGAGGCGCCGCGGATCGAGCGACAGCGACTTGCCGGGCGCCCGCCAGCGGTCGGTCGTGTAGTGCGCCAGAAGATGCGCCGCCAGCGCAACCCGGATGCCCTCCACGAACAACGCGTCCGTCGGCTGTCGCGGTCGATGCAGCAAGTCGCGAAGCGGCGCGCAGATATGGAACAGGACCTGATCGGCAACACCGTGCGCATACGCGATCTCGACCTTCGCCGGATCGATGTCGAAATCGGCGAGAGCACTCTCGTCGAGCAGCGCCGGCGGCAGATAGACATGCAGACATTCCATCCGGTCCGAAAGCTCCAGACCAGTCTCCTGCATGCCGACCGGCACGAGGTAGCTCATGCCGGGCCGCGCGAGACTCTTCTGGACTTCGCCATTGCCTTCGCGGCACACCATCCCGCCGCCCGACAACACCATGACGACCTCGTTGCAAACGGGAACGGGCGTGGCCTGGCGGCCCGCTTCGAACTTGCGATGCTCGATGCTGAGCCCCGGCCAGTCGCGGGCCTCCGCGAGCTTCTCGCTGGTCCGGTATTTCTCATCGCCATGCGTCACGAGCGCCATCACGACCTCCGCTTTGCTTGCGGCAATTTCCGGCCCCCTTGTCGCGAGCGAGCGACCATTCCCATTCGGTGGTGAGCCGCGGCATTGCAGCGCCACCGTGAAACGAATGTCTCACAAGCGGCGTTCCCGAAGTCCAGAGGGCGCGCGGTTAAAAGAGGTAAAACGGCGGCAAGGCAAAGGCTTCGCCGCACGCGTGCGATTTCGAAATCTCCAGCCATTCAAAGCAAGATGCGTGCGTCATCGCGCAGGAATGGGAAATCGCGCAATGCGCGTTTGCGCTAGTGAACGGGATCAGAAGCGCAGGCACGTCCGCAGCCGACGAGAGCGTGGCGCTCGAGCGCCGACAGCACGCCTGACAAGCAAGGAGAGCGACATGACGGACCAGTCAGACAACACCACGCGCATGGGCCGCCGCGCCCTGTTGCAGACGACCGGCGCCGCCGTCGTCATGGGCCTCGCCGGCACCGCGACCGACGCACGGGCCGCGGCACAGAAGGGCGACAACATGTCATCGGCCGAACGCAACGAGGCGCCGCTCGGCGCCCGGCTCCAGGGCGTCCAGCATTTCGGGCTGACCGTCCAGAACATGGAGCGGGCCTATCAGTTCTACACCGAGGTGCTCGGCGGCAGTGAGGTGTTCCGTCATGGCGATTTCCAGGGCGACGGCGTGCAGAACACGCTGCTGGCCGACCAGGAGATTGAGGCCAATGCCCGCGGGGTCAATCCGCGGACCATCGGCGTGCCCGACCTGCGCAGCGGAGCCCAGCGGCTCGACGTCCGTTTCATCCAGTTCGACAACATGGTGCTCGAACTGCTGCAATATCGCGAGGCCGACCAGCCCATGGGCAGCGCCAAGAGCTTTGCCGAACCGGTGGAGCACATGAGCCCGGCGTTTCCGCGCATGATGCACATCTGCTTCCATGTGCGCGACGAGGTCGACTTCAACAAGTTCATCGCCGACCTCGAAGCGGAATCGGCGCGCCGCGGCATGACCCAGGTGCGGGCCAACCGAACCGTTCGCGTCATGACGGAGGCGGACCGCAAGGCCGCGCCCCGCGACACCAACACCAACAAGGTGACCGCGGAGCCTTCCAATGGCTGGGAGCTGATCTATTGCAAGGGGCCGGAGGGCGAGCAGCTCGAATTCGTCAAGGCGCTCGACCCGGTCAAGACGCGCTTCGCCGACGCCCTGGCCAGGCGCCAGCAAAGCATCGTGCGCTGAACCGACACAAGAAGGATCTTGTCATGCACGCTCTCGCCCGCAATGCGCGCGTCGCCCTGCTCTTCGCCGTCGCGTCGACTTTGCCCGCCGCACCCAT
Organism: Bradyrhizobium amphicarpaeae; assembly: GCF_002266435.3. Lineage (NCBI taxonomy): Bacteria > Pseudomonadati > Pseudomonadota > Alphaproteobacteria > Hyphomicrobiales > Nitrobacteraceae > Bradyrhizobium > Bradyrhizobium amphicarpaeae. Next base: position 2,572,811 of record NZ_CP029426.2, on the reverse strand, counting down.
CATCGCCCAGGAAGCGCCGCGCGTGCGCTACCAGGAGATTCCGGAAGGCGCCTATTCCGTCGTGGCGCAGGTCCGCGCCAAGCCCGGGAAAGAAGACATGCTGCGCGCCGCGACGCTGCCGCTGATCGAGCTGGTGCGCGGCGATCCCAAGAACCTCGTCTATTTCCTTCAGGAAGACCGCGCCAAGCCCGGTCATTTCGTCTTCTACGAGGTCTTCGCCAGCCAGGCCGATTTCGACGCGCATAATGCGACGCCTTATGTGAAGGACTGGTTCGCCAGGCTGCCGGAACTTGCCGACGGCGGTGTCGAAGTCCTGCGTATGGCGGTTCTCGGCAAGCCCAAGCAATAGCGACCCAGTCAAGAAGCGACGCGCGAGTGATTTTGTCGCAGCACCCGAGGAGGGAGCCGCGCGGGGCAATCGTGCGAATTCAGAACCGCTCACTTCAACAAGTTTGCAGCGCATGATAATTGCAAGCCGATCTGTTCGATCGATTGGCAATGGGCAATGCGGACTGCCACGGAGACACGGCAACGGGGCACGCGCCGACAGGAACTCACCTTCTCCTTCGGCCCGTTCCAACTGGTTCCCCGCCGCCAATTGCTTCTCCTCGATGGGCGCGCGGTGAAACTCGGCGGACGCGCGTTCGAGCTGTTGCACCTGCTGATACAGCGTCGCGGCGAGCTGGTCAGCAAGGACGAACTGATGGAGGCGGCCTGGCCGGGCACATTCCTCCACGACAGCAATCTCAAGGTCAACATGTGGAGCTTGCGGCGTTCGCTGGGCGATACCCGGACCGAGCCTGCCTACATCGCGACGGTGGCGCGTCGGGGCTACAGGTTCGTCGCGGACGTGCAGACCAGCATCGGTGAAATCGAGGAGGCGCAGGCGGAACCGATCCCCTCCGCGCCGCCATCCCGGCGCGGCATCGTCGGGCGCGAGGTCGAGATCGCCGATATCGCCCGTCTGCTGGTCGACAACCGCCACCTGACCCTGGCCGGCGCGGGAGGAATCGGCAAGACGACAGTTGCCGTCGCCGTGGCGCAGGTCGTCGCGTCGCAATATCGCGACGGCGTCTGCTTCGTCGATCTCGCCACGATCTCGGACCCGACCCTGTTCGGCGCGGCGATGGTCACGGCGCTGGGCATCAGGGGCAATCCGGACAACGGCCTGACCGCGGTGCTCGACTATTTGCGGCTGCGCCAGATACTCCTTATTTTGGACAATTGCGAGCATGTGCTGCCGGCCGCCGCCATCTTTACCGGGCAATTCCTGGCGGACACTTCGCCTTCGAAGCTGCTCGCGACCAGCCGCGAACCGCTGGGCAATGCGACCGAGCACGTCGTGCGGCTCGGATCGCTCCCCGCGCCGGGCCCGGGCCAGGCGCCGACAACGGAACGGGCGGTCGAGTTTCCGGCAATTCAATTGTTCGTTCGCCGCGCGGCGGAATGGTCGGACTACGAGTTCGTCGATGACGACTACGCGGCCATCGCCTCGATATGCCATTCACTGGACGGCCTCCCGCTGGCAATCGAACTGGCGGCTGCCCAGATCCGAACGTTCGGCCCGCGCGAACTGCTGGATGCGCTCGATCAGAACCTGAGTTTTCGCGCACCAAGGGCGACAAGCGCCTCGCCGCGTCATGAGACCTTGATGGCTACGATCGACTGGAGCTTCAGGCTGCTGCCTTTCAAGGAAGCCAGGCTGTTCGCCCTGCTCTCCGTGTTCAGCGACGCGTTCGAAGCCGAGGACGCGATTTTCGTGGCCGAAGCGGCCGGCCTCGATCTGGTCGACGTCGTGACCGGGCTCGGCAATCTCGTTGCAAAATCCCTTTTGAGCGCGCAGGCCAGCGAGCGTGGTCTGCGTTACCGCCTGCTGGACAGTACGCGGCGTTATGCGACCGACCGGCGGCGCGCCGATCCCACCTGCGCGCAAGCCCTCAACCGCCATGCGCAGCGCATTCTTGCCCTGTTCGAACAGTCCGAGGACGAGTGGAGCTGGCGTGAGCCGGCCGACTGGACCCAACGTTACCTTTGGCGCATCGGCGATCTCCGAGCCGCATTGTCGTGGGCCTTTGGCGAGGACGGCGATCCCGTGCTCGGCATCAGGCTGACGGTTGCGGGGATCACCTTGTGGTCGGAGACGGCCATCCTGTCGGAGGCGCAGGCGCGGCTGTCCTCGGCACTCGCGCTGGCCAAGACCACCGATTGCGACGATCTGCTGCGGGCGAAGCTCGCCTGCGCGCTCGGATGGAGCCTTTTCTACGCGCGCAAACTATCCAACGAAAACGAGATTGCGTGGCTCGATGCGATCGCCTTTGCAAAACGCGCCAAGGACATCGACTATCAGCAACGCGCACTGGTCGGCTTCGCCTTCTACCTGCTGCAGATCGGTCATATCCCGCGCGCCATCCTCTGTCTCGAGGAAGCGACCGGGCTCGCGGACCGCGACCCCAACCTGACATCGACGTCGGAAGCCGATCGGGCACTGGCCTGGGCGCAAGCGTTTGCGGGTGAATTGGGCACGAGCCGTGCGGTTCTCGATCGTCTCGCGGCAACCCATTCGCTGGCCGCGGGCAGGTCTCGCAAGGATGCCAACGAGGTCTACCGGTTCATCACCGTCCGGTTCAACCTGCCCTTCGTTGCGTGGATGCAGGGACAACCCGACACCGCGGCCAGGCTGGCCCGCGATGCCGTCGATGCGGCGGATCGCAGCGGTCAATGGGTATCCCAGTCGAATGCGCTGGGGCTTGCCGCACTCCCAATTGCCCTCGAAACCGGCAATCTGGATGCGCTCGAAAGCTACGCGGAACGGCTGCGTGGAAATCTCGAACGGGAGCGCATCTCCCGCTGGGTTCCGGTGGAGCGCTATTTCTCGGCCTGCCTGAGGGATCTCAGGGGCGATGCGCGCGCGGTCGACGATATCCGGGCCGCGATCGACGAGCTGATCGAATGCCGCTTCCTGATGAGGATAGGCAGCTATCTCGCGGTGTTCGCCCGCGCGCTTCTCAGGCAAGGCCGCATCAATGAAGCGCAGCGCACCATCGCGGAAGCCCTCGATTACCAGGAGCGGCAGGGCGAACGCTGGTGCCGCTCGGAGCTTGTGCGCGTCGATGCATCCGTCCTGTTCCATGCAGGCGAGCCATTGCGTGCCGAAAAGCGGCTGCAGCAGGCGCTTGCCGAGGCGCGCAGCATAGGGGCCAAAACCTTCGAACTGCGGATCGCCGTCGATCTGGCCGCGCATTGGATTGCGACCGGCCGCCGACGAAAGGCCGCGCGCTTGCTCGCCCCCATCCATGGCAATTTTACCGAGGGCTTTGAAGCCTCGGACCTCATTGCCGCCTCGCGCCTTTTGGCCGAACTGCAACTCAATTCTTGACCGCGGCTGTTTCGCCCACAGAATGATCGGACGCTCGCACCCGTAACAGCGTCAGGGCGAGCAGCACAAAGGCCGCGCACGTCCAGAGCGATTGCCAGTTGGACGGCCCTTCGTTGAACCCGACGTAAATCGCCGCAGCCAGGAACACACCGGCAAAGATGGACTCGGCCAGCGGACGGCTGCCCTCGCCGGCCGGGTTGAGCAGCGCGATGGCCGCGAACGGCACTGCCGCCATGGTAAGAGAGGAGAACGGAAAGTCGATGTTGCGTGGATCGAAGACGAGGCCGATGGCTGTGGCCGTGCCGATGACGAGCGTCACGATCAGAACCAGGCCGTGCAGAATTTCCAGTGCCGATCGGACCCGCCCCTGCTTGGGGCCCAGCACATCGAGAAGACCGGGCAACCCGCGACCCGACATCAAGGCGTTTGCGCCAAACAACGGCGACGCCGTTGCCGCCGCCAGAAACGAGCCCCACAGCAGCCAGCCGCCCACGCCGGAGCTTTCATAGAACATCTTCTGCGCGGAAACGCCGAACAGGATTCCGGCCGTGGTTGCCGATACGCCGACCGCGACCCACACCACCGCCCTGGGCTGCGTCGGCGTGCGGCGCGACCTCAGCCACGCTGCGCTGAACACGAGGATGGCCAGCGCCAGCCCGCTGCACATCTGCAGTTTCCAGAGCGGATAATTCCTGACGGGAACGCCGGGCGGATATTTCAGCGTGCGCCACAGGGAATCGAACAGCCCCCAGGATCCGCCGACCGTGCCCTCGAGCTCCTGCTTCCACCCTTCATCATAGGCCTCGAACAGGTTGACGCGGAAATTTTCGCGCCGGGCCAGGTCGAGAACCTCGGAAACCGCCCGGGCCTGGTTGATGCGTGACGGCAGGGCCGACTCCCGCATCCGCCCGGCGCTGGGCCAGCCGAACTCTCCGATCAAGATTTCCTTTCCTGGAAAGGCCGACGCGACCCGCCGCCGAATCTCGCCGGCATGCGCCGCGGCACGTTCTGCCGGAATTGGCACGTTCTCCCAATAGGGCAGGATGTGGATCGTGACGAAGTCGACGGCATCGTCGAGTTCGCGGTTGCCCAGCCAGAACTCCCAGACGTCGGCATAGGTCACGGGGACGCCGGCCTGCGCCTTGACGGTCCGGATCGCGGCAGCGAGTTCGGATGCCGCCATCTCCTTGCGCAGCAAGACCTCGTTGCCGACGACGAGTGCGATGACGGTCCCGGGATAATCCCGGGCAAGGCGAATGCCCGCCGCGATCTGTTCTGAATTCTTGCGTCGGTCCCTGTCGAGAAAAATGCCCTGAATGACTTTCAGGCCCGCCTCGGCCGCAAGCCCGGGGATCTGGTCGAGACCGAGATCGGTCGCATAGGTACGGATGCAATCGGTGACCTTCGCGAGCTGGGCGAGGTCCTCCGCGATCTGCTCCCGCGACACCTGCGTCGCCGGCGACAGCGAGGTTTGGTGACTGCGGAAGGGAGCGTAGGATATGCACTGCACCTTGTCGTTCGGATCGATCGGTGCGCGCGCGAGGTCCGCCGGCAGGCCAAGCCACCACCAGACAGCCGCGATGGCGCCGAGAGATATGACAAGAGATATTAACAGAAGCGTCAGCGGCGCACGGCGCGAAATCAGCGTGGCATCCCCGACGAATGAGCCGGCGGGCGTCGATGAGACGGGTGGCCCGAAGAACAACCGTGTCGCTTGCTGACTATCGATCACGTGATCACACGCCAAATACGTTTGCCGCCGCCGCTCGGATAGGTCGACGCTTCCCGTCTTCAGCTGCCCGGAACCGATCCAAAACATTGCCGAAATCGCGACGCGCTCGTTGATTCAAGTCAATCTCCAGCCTTCAGATCGCGCCATGTGCGCGACAGGACGTGTCGTGAAGCATCCCGCATGGCAGCCCCGCCGCCTGCGCGTCGAGCCGCACTTTACCGCCCCCCGGATTCCTGATCCTCTCTCATCCAACCGGCCGGATCAACCGGCCAAGCCTCGTCAGGGAGAGAGACGCCATGAAGCTCGGCACCGCCATTGCGGAAATCATGCGGCGCGAGGGGATCGAGATCCTCTGCGGCTATCCCGTCAACCATCTGATCGAGCACGCTGCCAAGGCCGATATCCGCCCCGTCATGGTGCGGCAGGAGCGCGTCGGCATCCACATGGCGGATGCGATCTCGCGGGTGACGTCGGGGCGCTCGATCGGCGCATTCTGCATGCAGCATGGGCCCGGCGCGGAGAACGCGATGGGCGGCGTCGCACAGTGCTATGGCGAATCCGTTCCCGTGCTGGTGCTGCCGATGGGCTATCAGCGCCGGCTTGCGCATATCGAGCCGAACTTCAATTCCAGCGAGGCGATGAAGCCGTTTTCGAAATCCTCCGAGCCGATCATCCTGGCGGCCGAAGTCTGCAACATCTTTCGCCGCGCATTTACAAAACTGAAGAACGGCCGCGGCGGGCCCGTGATCGTCGAGATTCCCTCGGACATGTGGAACGAGGAGGTGCCGGAGCCGCTCGACTACACGCCGGTGCTTCGCACCCGCTACGGCGCCGACCCCGTCCATGTGAAGGAGGCAGCCCACCTGCTCGTCAATGCCAAGCGTGCGGTGATCTATGCCGGCCAGGGCGTGCATTACGCGCAGGCCTGGCCGCAATTGAAGCGGCTTGCCGAGCGGCTGGCGATCCCGGTGACCACCAGCCTCGGCGGCAAATCCTCGTTTCCGGAAACGCATCCGCTCTCGCTCGGCTCTGGCGGCCTCGCGGTGCCGCGCGCGGTGCCGAATTTCCTCGGCGAGGCCGATGTCATCTTCGGCATCGGCTGCTCGTTCACGGAAACAAATTTCGGCATCGCGATGCCGAAGGGCAAGACCATCATCCACTCCACGCTGGATCCCAATCATCTCAACAAGGACGTGGAAGCGAAAATCGGCCTGGTCGGCGACGCCGGCCTCGTGCTCGACGCGCTGCTGGAGGAGATCGGCAAGACCGTCACTGCGGACCGCGATGCCTCCGCCGTCGCGGCCGAGATCGCGGCCTCGCACAAGGAATGGCTGGCGAAATGGATGCCGAAGCTCACGAGCAACGACGCGCCGCTCAGCCCCTATCGCGTGCTGTGGGATTTGCAGCACACCGTCGACATCGACAACACCATCATCACGCACGACGCCGGCAGCCCGCGCGACCAGCTCTCGCCGTTCTGGAAATCGACAAAGCCCCTCACCTATCTCGGCTGGGGCAAGACCACGCAACTCGGCTACGGTCTCGGCCTTGCGATGGGCGCGAAGCTCGCAAAGCCCGACAAGCTTTGCATCAACGTCTGGGGCGATGCGGCGATCGGGTTCACCGGCATGGATTTCGAGACCGCGGTGCGCGAGCGCATCCCGATCATGTCCATCCTTTTGAACAATTTCTCGATGGCGATCGAATTGAAGGTGATGCCGGTCTCGACCGAAAAATATCGCTCGACCGACATTTCCGGCGACTATGCCGCAATGGCGCGCGCCTTCGGCGGCCATGGCGAGCGGGTGACGAGGCCGGAGGACATCATCCCCGCGATCAAGCGCGGCATCCAGAAGACGAAAGAGGGCGTGCCGGTGCTGCTGGAGTTCATCACCAGCAAGGAGACGGAGGTGTCGCGGCCGGGCACGTGAGGCAAGCCGGACGCTGGCTCCGGCCGCAGGGAATGTGATAATCCGCCCCGGTGCCGCGCCCGTCGCGGCATCAAGCCGGATTGCAAATGACCGACCCTTCCCATGATGTCGCCGATGAGCTCGCAGCCGAGAATGCGCAGCTGCGCAGTGCGCTCGCGACTGCACGGGATCGCCAAAGCGCCAGCGCCGAGATCCTGCGCACCATCGCGGCCTCGCCCTCCGATGCGCGGCCGGTATTCGAGGCGATTGCGTCGAGTTCCAGGCGCCTGCTCGACGGCTTCTCCGCCACCGTGCTCCAGTTCATCGGGGACGAGTTGCACCTCGTGGCCTACACGCCGACCAGCCCGGAGGCCGACGAAGGGCTGAAGGCGTCGTTTCCGCGCAAGATCGCCGAGTTTCCGACTTTTGCACTGGTGCGTGGCGGCGAGACGATCCAGTTTCCCGACAGCGAAGCCGCTGACGTGCCGCAGCTGAACCGCGATCTGGCCCGGCTGCGCGGCTTCCGCAGCGTGCTGTTCATGCCGCTGATGAACCGGGGCACGCCGGTCGGCATGATCAGCGTCACGCGCACCGTAACGGGCGCGTTCGCGCCCGACCTCGTGCAGTTGCTGCAGACCTTTGCCGACCAGGCCGTGATCGCGATCGAGAATGCGCGGCTGTTCAACGAGACGAAAGAGACGCTGGAACGCCAGACCGCAACCGCTGACATCCTGAAGGTGATGGCGGCTTCGCCGTCCGACGTGCAGCCGGTGTTCGACGCCATCGCCGCCAACGCCAACCGGCTGATCGGCGGCTTCTCCACGGCCGTGCTGCGCTATGTCGACGGTGCCGCGCACCTTGCCGCATTCACACCGACCGATCCGGCCGGTGATCACGTGCTGCAGGCGTCGTTTCCGGTGCCGTTCGTGCAGTTCCCGCCCTATTCGCTCGTGGCCAAGGGCACCGCGGCGCAATTGCCCGATACCGAGTTCGAGCCAGCGGCGCGCGACATCGCCCGCGCCCGCGGCTATCGCAGCATGCTGTTCGTGCCCTTGATGAGCGGGGACGAGGCGATCGGCATCATCATCGTCACGCGCCGGGCGACCGGCGCGTTTGCCGAGCATCATGTGCGGCTGCTGCAGACCTTTGCCGACCAGGCGGTGATCGCGATCAAGAATGTCAGCCTGTTCAATGCGACGCGGGAGGCGCTGGAGCGTCAGACCGCGACGGCCGACATCCTCAAGGTGATCGCGGCGTCGCCTGCCGACGTCACGCCGGTGTTCCAGGCCATCTCCGATAGCGCCAAGACGCTGATCGGCGGACATTCGTCCACCGTCACCCGCGTCATCGACGGCATGCTGCATCTGGCCGCCTTCACGACCGACAATGAAGCCGGCAATGCCGACCTGCTCGGCTCGTTCCCGGCAGCGCTTTCGTCGCCGGGCATCCACAGCCGGGTGGCGACGAGCGGAGAATATGCCTTCCGCAACGACATGCAGAACGAGCCCGATCTCACCGAGGCCATGAAGAAGCTGGCGCGGACGCGCGGCTATCGCAGCATCCTCGTGGTGCCGATGCTGCGCGACGGCGTCGCGATCGGCACCATTGCGGTGACGCGGCCGCAAGCCGGCTATTTCCCGGACAAGGCCATCAGCCTGCTCAAGACCTTCGCCGACCAGGCCGTGATCGCGATCGAGAACACGCGGCTGTTCAATGAAGTGCAGGACCGCACGCGGGAGCTAGCAAAGTCGCTCGACGATCTGCGCGCGGCGCAGGATCGGCTCGTCCAGACCGAGAAGCTGGCATCGCTCGGCCAGCTCACCGCCGGCATTGCGCATGAGATCAAGAACCCGCTCAACTTCGTCAACAATTTTGCCTCGCTCTCCGCCGAATTGACCGACGAGCTGAACGAGGTGCTCGCGCCCGTGACGCTCGCGGACGACGTTCGCAGCGAAGTCGACGAGCTCACGGGACTGCTGAAGGACAATCTCGGCAAGATCGTGCAGCACGGACGGCGCGCCGATTCCATCGTCAAGAACATGCTGCTGCATTCGCGCGAGGGCGGCGGCGAGCATCGGTCGAGCGACGTCAACGCGCTGGTGGAAGAGAGCCTCAATCTCGCCTATCACGGCGCCCGCGCCGAGCAGCCGCAGTTCGACGTGACGCTGAAACGCGAGCTCGATAAGGCCGCAGGCGCGGCCGAATTGTTCCCGCAGGAGATCACGCGGGTGCTGCTCAACCTGATTTCGAACGGCTTCCACGCGGTCGCCAGCCGCAAGGCGGAGACCGAGACGGCCGGTTACGAGCCGGTCGTGACCGCCGCGACCCGCGACCGCGGCGACCACGTCGAGATCCGCATCCGCGACAACGGCACCGGCATCCCGGACGAGGTGAAGGAGAAAATGTTCAATCCGTTCTTCACCACCAAGCCGGCCGGTGAAGGCACCGGCCTCGGCCTGTCGATGAGCCACGACATCGTGGTGAAGCAGCATGGCGGCACGATCGACGTCGCGACCAAGCCTGGCGAGTTCACCGAATTCACGATCCTGCTGCCCCGCAAGAGCAGCTTCCCGAACGGCGCGGGCTGAGCCCTACTCCGCCATCTCGACGGGCTGCTTCGCCGAGGGACCGGCCAGCGGCCGCTCCTCCATCGAGATCAGGCACAGCGCCGCCGTGGTCATCAGCGCGGTAGCGGCGCCGAACACGTAGCGGAACGCGTGCCGCATGTCGTCGGCGGGGATCGCGACGCTGCCTGCAGCGTGATGCTCACCGAGGGGAATGTCGGCACCGAGCGCGATCAGCAGGATGGCCGCGAACGCCGCAACCGTAAAGGACGACATCAGCGAGCGGAAGAAATTCAAGGCGCCGGTGATGGTGCCGACCTGCGGCCGCGCGACCGAATTCTGCACCGAGACCACGCAGACCGGGAAGGTCGTGCCGAGGCCGAGCGCAAACGCCGCCATCAGCGTCAGCAGGCCCCATAGCGGCAGCGTCGCCAGCGTGAGGCCGAGGCCGCACAGCGCAGCCCAGGACGTGCCGACGATGGCGACGCGCTTGTAGTGTTTGGCCCGCGCCATGGTGCGGCCGGCGACGGCGGCGCCGATGGTCGAAACGGCAGCCAGCGGAATCAGCGCAAGACCCGCCTCGCTCGCGCTGAGATGATAGACGGATTCGTAGTAGAGCGGGAGCTGGACCGTGAGCCCCGTGATCGCACCGAGCGCACAACCGCCGGCCATCAGCCCGAACGGCACGACGCTTCCGCCGAGCAACGGCAGCGGCAGGAACGGCTCGTCCGCGCGACGCGCGTGCCAGACGAAGCTGACGGCAAGCGCGACCGCGCCACCCACCATCGCCAGCACGGTCGGCGACAGCCAGGGATAGCGCGTGCCGCCCCAGGTCAGCACCAGCATGAACACGACGGCGGAGGCCATCAGCAGCACGCCGCCGAGCCAGTCGACCTTGCGCTTGCGGTGGAACACCGGGATCTTCTTCATCTTCGGCAGCAGCAGCGCGAGCGCCGCGGCCGTCAGCGGCAGATTGATCCAGAAGATCATCGACCAGTGCAGATGCTCGGCGAAAACGCCGCCGATGACCGGACCGAGGATGCCGCCGACCATCCAGACGCTGGAGAAATAGGCCTGATATTGCCCGCGTTCACGGGGTGAGACGACGTCGGAGATCACGGTCTGCACCACGGGCATGATGCCGCCGCCGCCGAGCCCCTGAAGGCCGCGCGCCAGGATCAGCATCGGCATGCTCGGTGCGATCGCGCACAGCACCGAGCCCGCCACGAACAGGCTGAGCGAGATGATGATCATCGCGCGGCGGCCATAGATGTCGCTGAGCGTGCCGAACACCGGCGCGACCGCGGTCGAGGCGAGCAGATAGGCGGTGATGACCCAGGACAGGTTGGAGACGTCCTGGAACTGGCGCCCGATGGTCGGCAGCGCGGTCGCCACGATGGTCTGGTCGAGCGCGGCCAGGAACATCGTCAGCATCAGGCTGATGACGATGGTGCGGACCTCGTCCTGTGACAACGGCACCGGCGGCGCGATGGAGGGCGCATCATCGACGCTGATGACTTCGCTCGGAAGCCGGGACAGCTCCTCGGCGAGGTCGTCGGGCAAAGTCTGGATGTCGGCAGAACTGCTCCGCCGGTCGAACTTGTTCATCTCGCTCGGATGCCGTGTGGCGGCGCAACGCCGCAAAGGATTCGTTCTATGCAGCCCAATGTAGACAGCAAAGTTTACCCCAGGCAGGCGTCGCGGCGCATGGGTGCATCCCGCCCCCGGGCCATCCCGAAGACGTGATCCAGAGTCCGCGGCGGCTCAGTCCTTCGGGCGTCGCTTCAGGCGGGCCCGCTTCGGCAGCAGGGCCGGCCATTGCACGATGTGGTCCTCGAGCTCCTCGTCCGGGATCTGCTCCTCGCTGCCCTCGACCCGGCCGCGGACGGAGACGCCGGCGTCATGCACGGTGTTGGGATCACCGGAGACCAGCGGATGCCACCAATAGAGATCGCGCCCTTCGGCGACGAGCTTGTAGCCGCAGCTCGGCGGCAGCCAGTTCAGGGTGCGAACATTGCCCGGGGTCAGGCGGACGCAGTCCGGGACCTTGTCGGAGCGATTCGGATAGTCCTTGCAGGCGCAGCTGGCGCCATCGAGCAGCTTGCAGCCGACATGGGTGAAATAGATCTGCCCGGTGTCCTCGTCCTCGAGCTTGTTCAGGCAGCAGCGCCCGCAGCCGTCGCACAGGCTTTCCCATTCGCCCGCCGACATCTCTTCCAACGTCTTGGTTTTCCAGAAGAATCCTTCCTGGCCTGAAGGTCGTTTGGGAACTGCGGTCATGCGCCTCAACACAGATTCGAAAGAGCTACGGCTCAAGCCATCTAGGGCGTGCGGCCGGGGTGGTGCAAGCAAGGCGCCTTCGAGGCCCGTAATGACCCGGGGGTCAATTCAGCCTGTTGTTCAAAATCGCCAGCGTGACCATTGGTTTATGGGCCCCGCTCGGCTAGAAGGAACAGCAAGTCCCTCGGATGCTGGCCGGGCGCCTTGGGTTTGCCGCAACATTCCCTCAAGACGTCTCGATGCCGCCCCCGGCCGGGTGCTTGAACGCTTTTGAAGCGAGCCTCAAGGGTTCTAGGTGCGCCAGATCATACCATCGCATTGGAAGCAGAAGGTCCGGAATTTCTTCCTGGACCTCGATGCGCGCATCGACTCCTCGCTGTTCTCCTCGGCCAAGGGCATCCGCGAGCTCTACGAGCGCTACTCGACCTTCATGGACCGCTTCTATGTCGGGCGCTGGAAGCGCTGGGTGTTCATCGAGCCGTTGTCGGAGGCCGCGACGCTCGGGCTCGGCGGCCTGGTCGTGATGCTCACCCTCGCCATCCCCGCCTTCCGCGAAACGGCGGACGAGGACTGGCTGAAGAAGTCCGACCTCGCGGTGACCTTCCTCGACCGCTACGGCACCCCGATCGGCAGCCGCGGCATCAAGCACAACGACTCGATCCCGCTGGAAGATTTTCCGGACGTGCTGATCAAGGCGACGCTGGCGACGGAGGACCGCCGCTTCTACGAGCATTTCGGCATCGACATCGCCGGCACCGCGCGCGCGCTCGTCACCAACGCCCAGGCCGGCGGCGTCCGCCAGGGCGGCTCCTCGATTACCCAGCAGCTCGCGAAAAACCTGTTCCTGAGCAACGAGCGCACCATCGAGCGCAAGGTCAACGAGGCCTTCCTCGCGGTCTGGCTGGAATGGCGCCTGACAAAGAACGAGATCCTCAAGCTGTATCTGGACCGCGCCTATATGGGCGGCGGCACTTTCGGCGTCGATGGCGCCGCGCATTTCTACTTCAACAAATCCGCGCGCGACGTGACGCTTGCCGAGGCCGCGATGCTGGCCGGCCTGTTCAAGGCGCCGACCAAATACGCCCCCCACATCAACCTGCCCGCCGCCCGCGCCCGCGCCAACGTCGTGCTCGACAACCTCGTCGATGCCGGCTTCATGACCGAGGGCCAGGTGTTCGGCGCCCGCCGCAACCCGGCCTTCGCCGTCGACCGCCGCGACGAAGCCTCGCCGAACTACTATCTCGACTACGCCTTCGACGAGATGCGCAAGCTGGTCGACACCTTCCCGAAGTCCTACACCGAGCGCGTCTTCGTGGTGCGCCTCGCGATCGACACCAACGTGCAGAAGGCGGCGGAAGACGCGATCGAGAACCAGCTGCGCCAGTTCGGCCGCGACTATCACGCGACGCAGGCCGCGACCGTGGTGTCCGACCTCGACGGCGGCATCCGCGCCATGGTCGGCGGCCGCGACTACGGCGCCAGCCAGTTCAACCGCGCCGTCGACGCCTATCGCCAGCCGGGCTCCTCGTTCAAGCCCTACGTCTACACCACCGCGCTGCTGAACGGTTTCACGCCGAACTCGATCGTGGTCGACGGCCCCGTTTGCATCGGCAATTGGTGCCCGCAGAACTATGGCCATTCCTATTCCGGATCGGTGACGCTGACGCAGGCGATCACGCGCTCGATCAACGTCGTGCCGGTGAAGCTGTCGATCGCGATCGGCCAGAGGAACGAGCCCAAGGCGCAGAACCCGGCCAAGGTCGGCCGCGCCAAGATCGTCGAGGTCGCGCGCCGCTTCGGCCTGAAAGCGCCGCTGCCCGACACGCCGTCGATGCCGATCGGCTCGGACGAGGTCACCGTGCTCGAGCACGCGGTCGCCTACGCGACCTTCCCCAACCGCGGCAAGGCGGTGACGCCGCATTCGGTGCTCGAAGTGCGCACCGGCGCCGGCGACCTGGTCTGGCGCTGGGACCGCGACGGGCCGAAGCCTCGGCAGGCGATACCCGCCTCCGTCGCCGCCGACATGGCGGGCATGATGAGCCACGTCGTCAGCGAAGGCACCGCGCGCCGTGCCGCGCTCGACGGCATTCCGACCGCGGGCAAGACCGGCACGACCAATGCGTATCGCGACGCCTGGTTCGTCGGCTACACCGGCAATTTCACCTGCGCGGTCTGGTACGGCAACGACGACTACTCGCCGACCAACCGCATGACCGGCGGCTCGCTGCCGGCGCAGACCTGGCACGACATCATGGTCGCGGCCCATCAGGGCATCGAGGTCCGGGAGATTCCCGGCATCGGCATGGGCCAGAAGCTGCCGCCACAGCATATCAGCAACGCGCAGGCCAACGCGGCGCCGAAGGTGCTGGAGACCAAGCCGGGTCCGCCGCCGGTGTTGACCAAGCGCGGCGCCGACATCCTGGTGCGCGTCGAAAAGCTGCTGGATGACGCGGGCAGGACCGCCAAGAAATCGGCGGATGCCGACACCAAGCCGGCGAGGCCGTCCTCGACGACGAGCGCCCTCGCCTTCCCGCAGAATTATGCGGAAGAAAATGCCAACACCTCTGCCCCGCGCAAGAACTGATCGAAACAAGTGCGGCTGATCCTGATCACATTGACGGCCCTTCTGCTCGCGACGGTGGTCGGCCTGGGTGCGACCTGGATGACGACGACGCGCGGCACCGAGATCGGCGCGCTGACCATCGGTCCCTGGACGGCGCGGCCGCGCACCGGCACCGCCGACGTCGATCCCTATTCGCGCGCCACCATCGTGCGCAATGGCGAGCTGCCGATCGGTACCGGCGACGGCGTCGCCTTCACCGCCACCACCGACGACAAGAAGAAGGCGCTCGACGGCCGCTGTGACGTGATCGTCTCCGGCGTGACGCCGCCGGCGCGGTTCTGGACGCTGACGTTGTACGATCGCAAGGGCCATCTCGTCGCCAATTCGCTCCAGCGCTACGGCTTCACCAGCCAAGAGATCGTGCGGCAATCCGACGGCTCGTTCGAGATCCGCATCGCCTCGCGCTCGCGCGCCGGCAACTGGCTGCCGACCGGCGGCATCGAGCGCTACGCGCTGATGCTGCGCCTCTACGACACCCCGGTCGGCGTTGCCACGCGTACCCAGCGTGACGCGCCGATGCCCACCATCAGCACGGTGGGCTGCTCATGATCCGCCTGTTGTTCACCATCGTTGCCGGCGTGGTGCTGGGCCTCGTGGTCCACCTCGTCAGCGTGCTGGCGCTGCCGCGGATCGCGACGCAGGACGCCTATTCGCGGCTGACGCCGATGACCAAGCTCAACGGCGTCAGCCAGCTTCCCCTCGCCGATCCGCAGACGTCGCCGATGCCGTTCATGGACCCGGCCTTTGCGCTGGCGATCTGCCGCTACGACCTCACGAGCGGGCCGATCAAGCTGACGGTGCCGGTGAGCCAGGCCTACACTTCGGTGTCGTTCTACACCCGCAACGAGATCGCCTATTACGCCATCAACGACCGCTCGGCGGGTCGCAAGGTGATCGAGCTCGACCTGATGACTGAGGCGCAGCACAGCGAGCTGCCGGAGGATGAAGAGATCACCGCGGCCGACCGCCTGATCATCGATTCCCCCAGCACCACCGGCCTGATCGTGATGAAGGCGCTTGCCCCCGAGCCCGGCCTGATGCCGCAGGCGCAGGCCACGCTTCAGGCCGCGAGCTGCGGCCCGCAGACGGAGCCGCCCGCCAAGGCCGAGGCCCCGCGCGGCCGGCGCTGAAGCGAGGCCGGTTCAGGCAGCCGACACCACAAAAGTGCGAAAACAACCCCATGCACAGTAGCGAGGGCGTTGATATCGTTGGCCTTGTGTCGTGCGCTTTTAACGGGTTCGGGACCAATCCTATGGCTGCGTGACCATCGATCCAGTTTGGTATCGCCTTGTGACCAGCCTGACGCTAAGACTAGCTTGGTACGGACATGAGGCAGAGCTGACGAAACATGCTCAAGAGGACTTCCTCTTCGGAAGGCACGCGTGATCGGATCCTGCATGCTGCCATCGCCGAGTTCTCGCAACGCGGATATAGCGGAGCGAGAATCCAGGCCATTTGCCGGAAATCGCGCGCCAATCCCCGGATGATCTACCACTATTTCGGCGGCAAGGATCAGCTTTATGTTGCCGTCCTCGAGCACGTTCTCGGTCAACTGCGCGCTGAAGAGCTGAAGCTGGACTTCGAGCACGTCGGCCCAGTCGAAGGGATGATGCAGCTGTTCGACTTCACCTACGACCATTTCGGCCAGCACCCTGAATTGATCCACATTCTCAGCGGCGAGAATTTGTTGCGCGCCCGATTCCTGAAGAAGAGCTCTCGGACGCCGGTCGTCGCTTCCCCGCTCATCGCGATGATCGCCGAGCTTCTTGCCCGAGGCGAAAAGGCAAAGCTTTTCCGTCGGGGGATCGATCCGCTCCAATTGTATGTGGCGATGGTAGGCTTTGCCTATTTCCATCGTTCCAACGCGCACACCCTGTCGGTGATATTCCAATCAGACGTTCTCGGGGATGACTGGCAGGCCGAGCACAAACGCTACGCCAAGGAAATGATGCTGGGCTTCCTCGGGCCGGCACCTCACAAAACTTAGCCAACCCTGCCCGACTTTTCAGCAGGCCAGTCCTCCCGCCACCCGCCGCAGGACGGCCGCATTGCTGCAAGCGATGCGATTTCCGGTGGTCAATAAAACACTTAGCCTGCGCTCCCATCGGGACGCCGCTTGCCGGGACGTGCTGGCACACCACTTGCTTAGTAAATAAACGTTTACTTACGCTCGTTTCATAGCAAAAGGAGCTAGCCTTGAGAAAGCCCACGCTGTTTATCGCGCTTGCATTCGCCGCCGCGCTCGCCTCGCCAGTTCTGGCTGAAGACAAGGTCGGGTTCATCTATGTCGGCCCGGCCGCCGATGCCGGCTACAATCAGTCGATGGATGACGGGCGCAAATTCGTCGAGAAGGCCCTGCCCGGCACCACCACCACCTCGTTCGAGCTGATACCGGAAACCGCCGAAGTCGAGCGCGTGATGGAACGGCTGATCTCCAGCGGCCACAAGATCATCTTCGCCACCTCCTACGGCTATCTCGACTACGCCATCAAGGTCGGTGAGAAACACCCCGACGTGACCATCCTGCATGCTGGCGGCCTGAAGACCTCCAAGAACGTCGGCACGTACTGGGCCGACAGCGATGCGGGCATGTATCTCGCCGGCGTCGCAGCCGGCCATCTCAGCAAGACCGGCAAGCTCGGCTTTCAGGGCGGCTTCCAGATTCCGCAGCTGATGCGCTCGGTCAACGCATTCACGCTCGGTGCCCAGTCGGTCAATCCCAAGGCCGTGACGACGGTGGTGTGGAACGGCGGCTGGTGGGAGCCTCAGAAGGAAACGGAGGCGACCAACGCCTTTGCGGATGCCGGCATCGACGTCGTCGCCGAACAGGTCGACAGCCCGATCACCATCGCCCAGGTCGCCGAGAAGCGAGGCATCCTGATGATCGGAAAGGACCTCGACATTCACGACCGTGCGCCAAAGTCGTGGCTCACCGGCGTCTCCTGGAATTGGGGGCCGATGATGGTCGAGCAGATCAAGCAGATCAAGGCCGGCACCTGGAAGGCCTCGCACGTACGTGGCGATCTCGCCAGCGGGAATGTTGTGCTCGACCCGTTCGGCGCCATGGTGCCCGCTGCCGTCCAGGAAAGCATCCTGAAGCTGAAGGACGACATCAACGCCGGCAAGAAATCGATCTGGGTAGGCCCGATCGCCAAGCAGGATGGCACGGTTGTTGTAGCGGCCGACCAAAAGCTCACGATGGAGCAGGTCGAGACCATGGACTATCTGGTCAAGGGAATCACCGGCGCCACGAAATAACGTTTGCCGCAGGAGGCATCTCATGAACGTCAGCGCAAAACCCACCGTTCCCGTAGTCATGGGACCCAGCCGCGGTCAGGCCTGGATCGTCACGCCTGACGCTGTCGACATGACGCGTCCGGCACCACCGGTTCGGCCGTTGGCCATCGCGGCCGAACCGCAGAACATCACCGTCGATTCCGCCAAATCCGCGCTGTTGATCGTCGACATGCAGAACGATTTCTGCACCAAAGGCGGCTGGCTCGACTCCCGCGGCATCGACGTCTCGCCGAACCGCAAGCCGATCAAGCCACTGGCCGCCCTGATCGAGGCCTTCCGGGCGCAGGATATTCCCGTGGTCTGGGTCAACTGGGGTGTGCGCAAGGACCTGCTCAACATCTTCCCGTCGCTGCAGCACGCTCACAGTCCGCGCGGCGATGAGCCAGGGATTGCGCAGCCCGTCCCGGGGACCCGTTCGGAGGTGATCGCAGCCGGAAGCTGGGGAGCCGAAGTCGTCGACGAGATCAATCCCGGAAGCCGCGATGTCCAGATCGCCAAGCATCGTTTCAGCGCGTTCTGGGACACGGAGACCGACGCTGTGCTGCGCAACATGGGAATCAAGACGTTGTTCATCGGAGGGGTGAACATGGACCAGTGCGTGATGACCACGCTCGAGGATGCGAGCTTCCTCGGCTACGACACCATCCTGATCGAGGACGGCACCGCGACGACGTCCCCGGACTATTGCGTTCAGGCCGTGCTCTACAACGTCAAGCTCCTGTTCGGCTTCGTCACGCAGTCGGCCGCAATTCTGAAGGCGCTGGGAACACGATGACCGCTACCGAGTCCGCCGACCAGCGCCTCGCCTCGCTCGGCATCGAGCTGCCGCAGGTGCCGCAGCCGATCGCGAATTTCATTCCCTTCCGCCGCCATGGCGACTTCGTCTATCTCGCCGGGCAGGTCTGCGAGTGGAACGGAGACGTGCGATTCGTCGGCAAAGTCGGCGAGGCGTTCGATCTGGCGCAGGCGCAAGCCGCAGCACGCGTCTGCGGCCTCAACCTGATCGCGGCGCTCAAGCTTGCCTGCGGTGGCTCGCTCGACGGCGTCTCCTGCTGCCTGCGGCTCGGCGGGTTCGTCAACTGCACGCCGAACTACCCGAACATTCCGCAGGTGATCAACGGAGCATCCGATCTGATGCACGAACTGTTCGGTCCGCGCGGCCATCACGCGCGCACCGCTGTCGGCGTTGCCAACCTTCCACGCGGCGCGGCAGTCGAGGTCGACGCCATCTTCGCACTCGGGTGAGACATGGCTGAGCCGCTGGTCACCATGTCTGCGATCCGGAAGCGGTTCGGATCGGTGCTTGCCAACGACGACGTCGGGATCACCATCCATGCCGGGGAAGTCCTGGCGCTGCTCGGCGAGAACGGCGCGGGCAAGAGCACGCTGATGAAGATCCTCTACGGCTTCTATCCCGCCGACGAGGGGACGATCGCCATCGCGGGCCGGACGGTCACTCTCTCGTCGCCGAGGGACGCGATGGCGGCGGGAATCGGCATGGTGTTTCAGCAATTCTCGCTCGTCCCCGCCCTCTCGGTGCTTGAGAATCTGTTGGCGGTCTTGCCGAACGCGCCCTGGCTGCAGCCGCGCCGCGGAGCAAAGGTTCAGGCGGCGCTTCGCTGGCTCACCCGCCTCGCACCGGACATGGATCCCAACCGTGCCGTGCGAACCTTGAGTGTCGGTGAACGGCAGCTTGTCGAACTCGCGAAGGTGCTCAACCTGGACGCCCGGGTCGTCATCCTGGACGAACCGACCTCGGTGCTGACTCCTGCGGAAACCGAGCGGCTCTACGGGTTCATCAAGACG
Organism: Bradyrhizobium amphicarpaeae; assembly: GCF_002266435.3. Classification (NCBI taxonomy): domain Bacteria; kingdom Pseudomonadati; phylum Pseudomonadota; class Alphaproteobacteria; order Hyphomicrobiales; family Nitrobacteraceae; genus Bradyrhizobium; species Bradyrhizobium amphicarpaeae. The sequence continues at coordinate 2,553,223 of NZ_CP029426.2, read as the reverse complement.
CTGACGTCCGAAGGCAAGGCGGTCGTGCTGATCACGCACAAGCTCGCCGACATCGCCGCCTGCGCCGATCGCATCGTGGTCATGCGCGGCGGCAAGTTGGTGGATGAGGCCCTCAGTTGCGACCGCACACCGGAAGATCTGGTCGACGCCATGGTTGGACGCGGCGCTGTCGGCGCGCTGCCGCCTCCGGAGCCACCTGCGACCAACGTTCCATTGCTCCAGGTCCGCGGACTTTGCGCCGATGTTCAAGGACGAACGATCCGCGATGTCTCTTTCGAGCTTTCGTCAGGCGAGATTCTCGGCTTTGCCGGCGTCTCCGGCAACGGCCAGTTCACGCTGGCCGAGAGCCTGGCCGGCCTGATTCCCGCGATTGCCGGCGACGTTATCCTCGACGGCATCAGCATTGCAGGCCGCGTGCAGGATGGCGCGATATCCAGCCACGTCGCCTATATCCCGGAGCGTCCGCTCGACAATGCCGTCGTCTCCGATCTCGATCTTGCGCTCAATCTGGCCTTGCGCGAGGCGCGCCATCTCGCCTTGTTCCCCGATCGTGAGGCACTCCTACGCCGCGCGCAGGAGTTGATATCGCGCTACGACGTACGACCGCCGCAGCCGACGCTCGCAGCATCGGCGCTCTCAGGCGGCAATCTGCAAAAGCTCGTGATCGCGCGCGAGTTGTCCGGCAGGTCTCGCCTCGTGATTGCCTGCTATCCGACGATGGGACTGGACGTGCTGGCAACCCAGGCCGTCTATCGCGAGATGTTTCGTCAGGCCGCGGAGGGCGCTTGCGTGGTCTGGATTTCCGAGGAGCTCGACGATCTCGTCAGTTATGCCCATCGCATCGCCGTCATCCATGACGGCGAGATCATGGGGATCGTTCGGCGCGGGAGTGCCGACCGCCAAACGCTTGGCCGCTGGATGGCGGGACATGCCATGGACCACGCCGCATGAGTGCGAGCAACATCCGGTTCATTGCCTTCATCGGCGGTAGCACGGCATTCCTGATCAGCGCCTCGATCTTCCTTGCGACCATCGGCAAGCCTCCTCTGACGACGCTGTCGCAGATGGTCTACTACGCCTTCGGGGATAGCTATTCGCTGTCGGAAAGCCTGGTCAAGGCAACGCCGATCCTGCTCTGTGCGCTTGCCGTGATCCTGCCCGCGCGCCTCGGCCTGATCACGGTCGGCGGCGAAGGCCAGCTCTATTTCGGGGCGCTGACCGGCACGGCGATCGTTGTGGGTTTCCCCACCGCACCGATGCTCGTCCTGTTACCCGTGATGATACTCGCCGGCGCGGCCGGTGGAGCGGCGTGGAGCGGCTTCGCGGGGCTGCTGCGTGCGCACTGCAACGTCAACGAGACCATCTCGACTCTGCTGATGAACTATGTGGCCGTGCTGCTGGTGAATTACGTCACCTACGGCGCCTGGAAGGACCCGGCAAGTCTCGGCTGGCCGGCAACGATGATGTTTCCGCCGGCCGCGATCGTACCGAGCGTGTTTGGCACCCGCGTCCATGCTGGCCTGATCGTGGGCATCATGGCAGCCATCCTGCTCCACATCGCCGTTACCTATACGCGCTGGGGCATCGCGTTGCGTGTCATCGCCGGTAACCGGAAGGTCGCGGCCATGGCAGGCTTCGGCTTCGTCAAGCAGACGATTATGGTGATGGCGATGGGCGGCGCCCTCGCTGGTTTTGCCGGTATCTGCGAGACCTCGGCGATCCAGGGCCGCCTGCAGGCGGGCATCTCGGTGGGGTATGGCCTCACCGGATTTCTCGTCGCCTGGCTCTCGGGACAGAACTTCCTGCGCGCGGTGCCGATCGCGATCCTGATCGGCGGGTTGATCGCCGCGGGCGATGCCCTGCAGCTCTATTCAAAGATTCCAAGTGCGAGCGCCACGATCCTGCAAGGCCTGCTTTTCATCGCTGCTCTCGCCGCAAGCGGCCTCGCCGGCCGAAGGACGGCACGTCATGGCTGAGGCCGAAGTTCTCGCGGTGGCAGGCTCATGGGTCGCGGCGATGCTGCGCTCATCGACGCCGCTGATGATGGTGACGCTCGGCGAGACGCTCACCCAGCGCGTCGGCATCGTCAATCTCGGCGTCGAGGGCCAGATGCTCGGCGGCGCCTGTGTCGGTTTCTCCGCGGCAGCGGCAACAGGCAGCCCGGTACTCGGCTTTGCCGCCGGAGCTGCCGCAGGTCTCCTGCTGTCACTCGTGCATGCAGCGCTGTGTCTTGGGTGCAACGCCAACCAGATCGGCAGCGGCATCGCCGTCTTCACACTCGGGCTTGGGCTCAGTTCCTTCTTCGGACGCGGGGCGATCGGCGGCAAGGTGACGGGTCTCGATCCTCTCGCCGGCAGCGGCTATGTTGACGTCCCATTGGTCGGTCCGATCCTGACCCAGCTCACGCCGATCGCTCCGCTCGCCATCGTCATCGTGCTGGTTGCAGGCGCCTGGCTCTATCGCACGCGTACCGGTCTCAATTGGCGGATTGTCGGAGAATCCTTCCAGACCGCACGCGCGCTCGGGATCAGGCCCATGCTGATCCAAACCCAGGGCATCCTGGCCGGGGGTCTGCTTTCCGGCTTCGCAGGCGCCATTCTCTCCGTGGACTACACCCAGACCTGGGCCGATGAAATGACGAAGGGCCGCGGCTTCGTTGCTGTCGGGCTCGTGATCGTGGCGCGCTGGAATCCCTTCTTGGTCTTGCCGGTCACGTTGCTGTTCGGCGTCTGTGAAGCTGCTACCCTTCGTTTGCAAGCGACGGGGCTGACCTTGTCGCCCTATCTCATCTCCTGCCTGCCTTACGTCGCCAGCGTGATATGCGTGATCGTGGTTTCGGTCAGAGAAGGTCGGCTCGGAGGTATGCCCGCCGAACTGGCCTCCGTGTTTGGCCGCCGGTCCTGAGGCGATGCCGTCACTCGATGCAGGCGGCCCACCTTTGGGCGGCATCACGTTCTCGTCGGGGTTCAAGACGTCGCTCAGCTATGATGTGACTGAGTCCAGCCGAGAAGCACGGTTCCGATGGTCAATCGGCAGCTTCTTCCGCAATGGCCGCGTGCCTTTCGTCGCTGTCGGATCGTCTGGCCGCTCGGTACCGACCAGGCGATAGACCGTGATGCCGAAGAAACAGCTTGGAGAATGCCGCCGCTGTCTCGTAACCGACCCGGCTGGCAATCCGGGCAATTGGCTCGTCGCTGGTTTCCAGCAGGAACGCGGCTTCAGCCATCCGGCGCTCGATCACATAACGGTGCATGGACTGGCCGACGAGCTTGGTGAAGCGCGCCGAAAAGACCGAGCGGCCGAGTCCTACGCTTTGTCCAAGGGCACTCAGGGTCCAGGGCCGCTCCGGGTTTTCGTGAATAAGCTTGAGCGCCGGTCCGATATGAGGGTCGGATATGGCCCCGAGCCAGCCGCCCTGTCCGGGACTGAGAGAGGCGATCCAACTTCGGAGCACCTCGACAAAGAGCACCTCGGTCAATCTCGAAAGCGCAACGCGCTGGCCAGGGCGCTCGAGCGCGGACTCGCTGACCATGCGCCGCAGGATGGCTTCCAGCCAACCGCCGTCGGTCGTCCGCTTCAGCAGGAGCACCGGCGGAAGCAGCTCCAGCACACTGCCGAACAGCGGCCGCGATACAGTGAAATTGCCGCAAATCATGGTCGAATGCGGCTTCGCACCTTTGCCGTGGCGGACCACACCGAGACGCGGCGACGATCGGTCGATATCCATGATCTGCAAAGGCTTGGCCCGGCGATCCGAATAGAACACATGGGGCTCTCCCCGCGTGATGACGACAAAGTCGCCCTCGGACATCTGGATCTGCCGTCCCTGGTCGAGGGCGAGAGTCGCCGAGCCCTCGCTCAGATAATGAAACAGCGCATACGGTCGCGCCGGCAATTCGAGATGCCAGGGATGGCCGAGCTCGAAATGAAACAGCAGCGTCCCGCCGAGACGAACCCGATCGAGCACCTGGGCGAGGATGTCCATGCCGCCGAGATTAGACCGGTGGACGATTGGACACAACATCCGGACGATTGATCTCTACCGTCCGGATGGCGCGCGCCCTAGGTCATGGCGCGGCGGGCCGACGTTACGAGCGGCGACCATTTTGCCAACGGCTGATGGAAGAACCGCGACCTTGCTGGAAACGCCTGTCCATGCCGCCGGACTGTGTTCCGTCCGACAAGCCAACAGGACCATTCAATGCGAAATATTCTCCTTTCTGCTGCCACCGCACTCCTGGCCGGAACGACATTGGTCGGCTCCGTGCATTCCGCCGAACTGCCGAAAGGCGCAGCCCACAACATCGTGCTCGTGCACGGCGCTTTCGTGGACCAGACGAGCTGGCAGCCCGTAGCCGAAATTCTCACGAAGAAAGGTTACAACGTCATGCTGGTCGAAAATCCGCTCACCTCGCTTGCCGCTGACGTCGATGCCACCAAGCAGGCGCTGGCGAAGCACGAGGGCAAGACCGTCCTCGTCGGCCACTCCTGGGGTGGCGTGGTGATCACGCAGGCCGGTAACGACCCCAAGGTCTCGGCGCTCGTCTACGTCTCCGCCTTCGCACCCGACGTGGGCCAATCCCTGGCGACGCTCGCAAAGAGCGGTCCGGCGACCGAAGGCACCGCGGCGATTCATCCCGACGACAAGGGCAACCTTTACATCGATCCCAAGGTGTTTCCTTCCGCGGTTGCGGCTGACCTTCCCCCGAAGATCGCGGAATCGCTGGCGAACCATCAGCTTCCGTTGAACCACACGGCGTTCGAGGCACCGGTCGACACGGCCGCCTGGCGCGACAAGCCGACGTTCTACGTGATCAGCACCAAGGACAAGGTGATCGCACCCGAGGTTCAGAAGCTTTTCGCTGCCGGTATGAAGGCGCAGACGACCGAGGTCGCTGGCAGTCATGCTTCGCTCGTCGTCCATGCCAAGGAAGTCGCCGCAGTGATCGAAAAGGCCTCGCTCGCGAAGTGACAACACCGCTCCCGGCACACGCGTGCCGGGAGCGAGCAAGGCTTCGCCATCCCCGTCGCCCAACTGCAATTTCTTCATCGAGGACGAGATGACTGAACTCGACACGACGCTTGAAACCGCGCCCACCCGTTACATCGAAAGCCGCACAATCCGGTTCGCCTATCGTCGACTGGGCCCGGCGCCCGGAACGCCGCTGGTTCTGCTGCAGCACTTCTCCGGCAATATCGACGCGTGGGATCCCGCCGTCGTCAATGCTCTCGCGGCCGATCGCCCGGTGATCGCCTTCGACAACGCCGGGGTCGGTCGCTCCAGCGGCCAAACGCCCGACAACGTTGAAGCGATGGCAAGGGACGCGGTCGATTTCATCAACGCGCTCGGCCTGTCCGAAGTGGATCTGCTGGGCTTTTCTCTCGGCGGCTGTGTCGCCCAGCAGATTGCCTCCGAGTACGGACGGCTGGTCCGCAAGCTCATCCTGGTCGGCACCGCGCCGAAAGGCGGAGAGGAGCACCTCCTGGCGGTTCTGCAGCAGGCGTTCTCTCAGACCGATGTCCCGGACCCGCGCTTGCCGCTGTTCTTCACGGCGTCCGACGCCAGTCAATCGTCCGGGTTGGCGTTCCTGAAGCGGACCAAGGTGCGCAAGGACGATCGGGACACTGATAACGGCAATGCGGTCACTGACCCGCAGGCCAAGGCGCTGATCAGCTGGTGCGCCACATCCGATCCCGATCATGGGATTCTTCGCGCGATCCGTCAGCCCGTTCTTGTGGTCAGCGGCAGTCACGACACCATGCTGCCCGCGGACAACGCCTACGCGATGTTCAAGCAACTCAGCAATGCGCAGCTGGCCCTTTATCCCGATTCGGGGCACGGAGCCCTGTTTCAGCATCACGCGCTGTTCGTCAATCAGGTCCGGGCTTTCCTCGACGCGCGAGCCATGGCTGCGTGATCCCGTGAGAGTTTTGCGGAGGACAAAATGACAATCGTGAAAGTCGAGGTGGAACGCTTCAGCATCACAAGCTCGAAACCGTTCGATGCGGTCGTAGCCGCGCTGAAGGCGGCGGTTGGACAGCCGGACATGATCGACTTTTTCAGGGAAACGCGAGCGACGAACGACTTCCGGGATCTGGAGCGCATCGTGCAAAACGGCCTCGGCCGCACAGGCCTCATGCTCTTCGCGGAATTCGAGCTGGGCGACATTCTGCGCCGTGAAACAGGATCCCTTACTCCCAGGATCATACGATTTGTCATCGGCAATCCACTGATCATGAAAGAGATGGTCAAGCACGTGCCCGATGCCGGTTCTTACGCTCCAGTCACCGTCCTCATCGATGAACGCCCCGGCGGGGTGCATCTCTCTTACGACCTGATGGAAAGCTATCTGCTGCGTTATGGCAACGCGAAAGCTCTCGCCGTCGCCCGGAATCTGGATGCGAAGGTAACAGCCTTGCTGCGCGAATGCGCGGGGCTGAAACATTCTGACGACCCTCATGTCGATTGAATGTGAGGTTCCATACCGTTTCCACAACACCGCGCGCGCCGGGATGCGTCGCCGACGAAGACCCATCAAGCGAAGGAATATCGAGCGTGAGTCAATTGCTTCCTGCCGTTCTCGTGGCCTCGGCTCTCTCCACCGGCGCCGTGGCCGCATCGTCGGAGATCAGGACGGAGCCCCTGGATTCGGCCGAGCTGACTACGATCAAAGCAAAATTCGGCACGCTCATGGAATTGGCCAACAGGCACGATTTCGCCGCGTTGCATGATATGTTCTGGCAGTCGCCCTCGACCCTGCTGGTGGCGAAGAGCGCGATCCCATCCGAGGGTAACTGGGCCGGCTTCTGGGGCAACGAGGCGGTTGATCGGAAGCTCCATGACATCGGTAGCTCCGGCCCGGTGGTACTTGAACCCGACTATTCGAAGCTCAGGGTTGTCGGGCTGACGCGCGATGTCGCCGAGTCCTATGTGCCGATGAGTATCACGGTTTCTTATGCAGGACAGTCTGGAACACCCAGACCATTTCTCATGATCATCAACTGGCTCCGTATCGGGCAGGACTGGAAGATCGCTTCCGAAATCATCCTGCCGGTTCCGCCTCTACCCGCCACAAAGGGTTAGGCGCCAGCCCTGCTGAACAGCCGACACCAAGGCGAGAATGAACATCTGGCTCGGGGTCATCTGCGATGCCCCGCATCGGCGGCTCGCTGATTCCAGCGCCCGAGGACGTCAGCGCGCGAATTTGAAGTGAGCGAACGCTGCCGACGCGACCGTCAGCAATGCCGCAGTAATCCAGATCGGCACCAGCACGAAGAGGGCGATTGCGCCCTGCCCGCAGTCGCCGCACCCAAACCCGAACAAGATGGGAAAAAGACATAGCAGGATGACGACGGCAGATCCTGTACTGAGCCAAACGCCTCGTCTTCCCCATCGCATACCAAAGAGCCAAGGCACGACGGGAAAGCCGAAGGACAGACCGACCAGAAGGTTCACCAGAACGTCGAACATATGATCTCTATCCGATCGGCTTCCAAAGCGCTTCCGACTTACCCTGTCTTTCGGGCCATTCGGCGCAGCGATTGGTCAGAAGCTCGGCTCTTGGTCGTCAACATCGAGCGGGGGGTTCAAACTGATGCAGTCACCCGCGCGCCTCGCCGTCGCCGCGCATGACTGACGCTCCTCGGTCGGGCCGTCAGTTTTCCCGGAGCACGCATCCCCGCCCCGACGATTGGCCCGCAACTTGCTCATGCAAGTATGATGATGGACTCTAGTCGTCATACTTGCGTATGATGATTTATATCAAATATCATACTGGTCGCCGGGGGCCATCGCGACCGTCGATGTCAACGGGGGAGTAAGTTGCGTAGAATTTCCTGGCGCCTGGCTTTGGCCGGCATCGCGTTATCGGGCGCTGCGGCCGAAGATTCAGTTCACGCGCAGACGGCACCGGGCGGATCGGCGGCCAGCCCTTTGCCGCCCGTCACGGTTACCGCGCCCGAGGCGGCAGCCAGACGCGCGCGGCGAGCCGAGCCGTCGTCACGGGCGAGCGCCACCCGCCGTGCGCAGCGATCGCCCGTCACGCAATCTGCCGCTCTGCAATCGGGCGCGGGCCTCTCCTCCGGTGCGACGCCGGGGCGCGGCGAGGTGTCGAGCGCGGTGACCGCGCTGCCGGCGGCCGTGACGGTGATGGACGCGCCGGCGATCAGCCGGCTCGCGGTTTCGACCTATGGCGACCTGTTCCGTTCGCTCCCCGGCTTCAACGTGTCCAACTACGGCCAGGGCGGCATCGGCTACGGGCTGTCGCTGCGCGGCTATACCGACGCCGAGCACGGCCGCGACATCGCCTATTCCATCGACGGTGTCCCGCTCAACGAGGTCTCCTCGCTGCACACGCCGAACTACGCCGATCTCAACGTGCTGCTGCCGGAAACGGTCAAGAGCATCGAGATCGTGCGCGGGCCGTTCTCGGTCGAATACGGCGATTCCAACATGGGCGGCTCGGTCAACATCACGACCAAGCAGGCCGAGCCGTTTGCCAGCGTCGGCGTCTCCGGCGGCACGCAAGGCACGGCGCGGGGCGTTGCGACCTACAGCACGACACAGGGTGCGTGGCTGCCCTATCTCGCGTTCGAGGGCTATCACACCGACGGCTATCGCGATAACAGCTTCATCAACCGCTACAACTCGTTCAACAAGGTGACGACGACGCTGCCTGATGGCGCGACCGTCTCGTTCCGCGCGCAGGCCTATGGCACGGAATATGGCTCGCCCGGCTATGCCAGTCGCGACGCAATCACCGCCGGCGCGATCTCCGAGCGTTCAGCGACCAATCCGACCGACGGCGGCAACAAGCAACTCGAAAACTTCGTCACCAATTACAGCTCCGGCGCGCTGGATCAGGAACTGAAGGGCACACTGTTCGTCAGCCACCAGTTCTCGAACCGCTTTGCGGATTTCGGCGGCGGCCAGCGCGTGCAGCACGAGGACCGCACGATGGTCGGCGGCCGCGTCAGCAAGGTCTGGAGCGGCGCCATCGGCGACGACATTCCCGTGCAGGTTCTGCTCGGCAGCAACTGGCGCACCGATGTCATCGAGGCGTTCCAGGCGCCGACCGTCGGCCGTGCCGTGTCGGCGCCGGCCGTAGTCAATGTCGGGCTGACCCAGACCAACGTCGCCGGCTTCGGACAGGTGCAGATCAAGCCGCTGCCCTGGCTCAAGTTCACTGCGGGCTCGCGCTATGACCAGTTCATCTACGACATCAACGACCGCATCACGCCCGGCGGAACGCCGAACATCTCGAATGGCATCGCGAGCCCGAAGGTCGGCGTCGCCATCACGCCGGTGAAATGGCTCGAGCTGTTCGCCAATTACGGCCAGGGTTTTCGCAGCATCGACGTGCCCGCGGAGCTGATCGGCAATCCCGGCATCCAGCCGTTCAAGATCGTCAGCCGCGAAGGCGGGTTCCAGCTCACCTTCGACCGCTTCAGGTTTCTTGCGAGCTATTGGACGACGGACTCCGCGAACGAGGCGTTTCAGGCAGACGCCGGTCTGCCGGTGACGTTCCTTGGCAAGGCCCAGCGCAACGGATACGACGTCGACGCACGCTGGTTCGTGGTTCAGGATCCCGTCAATAGCGTGTCGCTGTTCGCCAATTACGGCGGCGTTTCGGCGCGCCTCGTCGATGCGGCGCCGTCCTATTTCGTGCCGAACGTGCCGAGCTACGTCGCCAATGTCGGCATCGACTTCAACGTCGCGACCGTCAATGCGCAAATGCTGTCCGGCTCGGCCTATGTGACTTTCGTCGGCAGGAAGAACCTGACGCAGGACGGCCTCATCACGACCTCGCCCTACTCCCGCGTCACGGGGAAGCTTGCCTATTCCTGGCCCGAGGGGTGGACGGCGTTCACCCAGGCGACCTGGTATCCGGGTGATCGCCTCAGCGAGATCGCGATCAATTTCGGCAACCCGGTCAACGCGAGTTCGGCCGACATCTTCGTCAGCGCGCAGCCGACACTTGCCGTGCTCGCGGGCCTGACCTATCGCTTCCCGACCGTGATGGCCGCGGCAGCACCAAAGCTGGTGACCAAATGAGCCGTGCCGTCCCTCGTCTTTTCGCCGCGCTGCTCGCGACCGGCTTCGTTCACGCATCGATCGGGTCTGCCTCGGCTCATGATGTCTGGCTCACTCTGTCAGGCACCGCGAAAGCCCGGCGCGCCGTCGTGAACTACGGTCATCCCGACGACCGGCCGCCCGCCTTCGCGGACAAGGTCGTGGACCTCTTCGCGATCACGGCGCAGGGACGCAGCTCTCTGCTCGACGGCCTGGCGGCTGCATCGGAGAACGGCGTGCAGATCGCGCGGACAAAGCCGTTTGACGACGGCGGCCATACGCTGCTTGCGGCGCGTTACGACAACGGCTTCTGGGTCAAGACGGCGGATGGCGGCTATCGCAACGCCACGCGGCGGCTGATGCCCGACGCCGCCGAAAGCCTCTGGTCCGGAAAGTTCGCCAAGGCGATAACAGGTGCCGACGCACCCTGGCAGGAGGTGTTGGGACACGATCTCGAGCTCGTGCCGCTGTCCGATCCTGCCAAGGCGAAGCCGGGCGAGCCACTCAAGGTCAGGGTCCTGTTTCGTGGCAAGCCTCTGCCCGACGCGGAGGTCGAACGTGGCGACGGCAAGACGGCGATTGCGGAAAAAGACATCCCGAAGTTCAAGACGGTCTCCGACGGAATTGCTTCGATCCCGATCACGAAGTCCGGCGCCCATCTGCTGGTGATCGATCATCGCGCGTCACCGTCGACCACGCCCGATCAGGCTACCGCTGACCTCTATAACGCCACACTGTGGTTCAACGTGACCGCGAGGCAATAGCGCGAACGCCAGCCCCCACGCCGCTGTCGAAGTTGCCGACCTGGTTGGCGAGACGACAGGCCGATCAGGACCGGCACCACACTGCCAAGGTCGACGGTGAAATGCCGGCGCTGACGATCCCGACCGCGATGATGGCGAGCGCAACCGTGTTCCGTAACCACCCTGCCGTGGCGCGGCGCCGCAACATCGGAAGCCCCAGCCCGGCACCGAGCAGCACTGGCAGAGTGCCGAGGCCAAAGCCGCTCATTGCGAGCGCGCCGCCCAGCCACGAGCCGGACAGCATGGCGTAAAAGAGCGCCGCGTAGACCATGGCGCATGGCAGGAAGCCCCAGACCGCACCGCTGACGAACAATCCCAGCGCCGGCGGGAGGTGTGCAGTCCGAGCGGCCGCGCCGATTGCGCCGCTGACCGCATGTCCCAGCCGATAGAGACTCGCCGGCAATGACAGCACGTCAAGCATCGAGAGACCAATCCAGGCGAGCGCGGCGGCCGCAGCCCAGCGCAGGACGGCATGGGCGAATGTATGATCGAACGTTCCGAACACGCTCGAACCGACCGCGCCGACGATGGCGCCCGCCAGCATGTAGGCCGAGATCCGTCCGGCATTGATCAGGACCGTCGTGGTCCACAGACCTTGCCGCGGCCGGTTCGACCCGAAGTCGGCGGCGAAGTGCAACGACGACGCAATGCCTGCGCACATGCCGAAGCAATGCAGGCTGGAGGAGAAGCCAAGCAGGAGCCCGGCGAGAAACAGCGGCTGGTCGAAATCGAACATTGCGAAGCAATTGGCCGATTTTGCCCCTGAACGCATTGCGCTACGTCAAAGTCCCGCAGGTCGGCATCAATTGTCGATGAGGAACTCCCTCGTGCCAATCGCGAGCGACCCGAACGCGAAGGCAACCGGTATGAGGCCGACGTCAAACAGGCTTCCGCCGGTCTTGGCCAGGAGCGTGCGCAGGCCTGATGGGCTCTCCGGCCGCCTACGGCTACAACGTCAAGGGACAAGGCCGCTCGTTCAACGCGCGACTCGGGGTCGGCTTCTGAACACGTCGAACATCGCGCGGCGACGTCATCGCGTCTGCCGCGCGACGCCCTCTGCACCGGCTCGTCGCGCCCACAGCAGCGCCAGCGGCCCCAGCGCGATTCCAGCCGCCAGCACGACGAACACCATCAGCCAGCCGGTCGCACTCTGCGGTCCGCCGGCGATGTCGAGTGCAACGCCAGTGCCCCAGGCACCCACCGCCGACAGGCCGAAGCCGACCGTCGAATGCAGGGCCAGCGTGGCGCCGCGATGTTCGGAGACGGCCGCAGCCGACATGCCCGCGGTCAACGCGCCTGAGTCCGCCGGCACCGTCAGGCCGTAGATCATCAGCAACAGCGCGAGCACCCAGGCCGGAGCCGTCGCGTTGAGCCCGATCACCAGCGCGACGCATGCCGAAGCGATCATCACCACCGTTATCGCGCGATGCCGCCCGAATCTCAGCGCGGCCTCGTTGCCGAGGATGCTCGCAGGCATCGAGATCACCGCGAAGCAGAAGCTCATCAGGACCGGCGTCATCCAAGGCGGCCCGTCCTGATGCGCGGCGACGAAGGTCCAGAACCCGACCAGCCAGGTGCGGATGCCGTAGAGCTCGAAGCAATGGGCGCCGTAACCGAGGATGCAGCCGAGCGCCTCGCGATTGGCGAACACGGGAGCGAAATCGAGCAGCCGCCCCGCTTTCGGAGCAGGCGTCCGGCGCTCCATCAGAAGACACGCGCCGACCATCGCGATCGGGCCGACGCCGGTGGCGTAGAACGCGCTCCGCCAGCCCCAGCGATCGGCGAGGATCTGCGCGAACAGGAATGACAAGCCGACGCCGACCGAGAAGCTCGACGTGTACAGCGTCACCGCGCGCGATGTGTCGCCGGCGGGCAACCTGTCCGTCAGCGCCTTCAGTCCCGGCATGTAGGCGCCGGCAAAGCCCAGCCCTGCGAGCGACCAGATGATGGTGCCCGACCAGAATCCGTCGGCGAAGATCCCGAAGGCCAGGGTCGCAAGGCCGCTGACGATGGAGCCGCACAGCAGCACGATCCGCGCATCGATGCGATCGGTCAGCGTCGTCAGCAACGGCACGGCAAGCATGTAGCCGAATGCGTAGCCGCTCGCCATCAAACCGCCTTCGGCAGCGGACAACCCCCACGCCGGCATGAGATGCTGCGCAAGGTTCGCCGACAGCGTGACATGCGGCAGCAGATTGCCGAGCTGGCCGATGCACATCGCCGCGATCAGCGGCCCTCCGCTCAAGCCCCGAATGCTCGCCTCCCGTTTGGTGAGACCTTTTCCCGCGCGGGCTCCGTGGCAAGAGCAAGCGGCCTCGCGACAGCGCGCGTCATGAGCAGCCGCACCCCGCGCGACCTTCCTTCATGGCGATCTCATCGGCCGCACAGCAGGCCGAGATCTCCGCCTTCGCCGGACCGCCACAGCACCCCGCATCTGCCGTCTCGACGCCGCCGCGCGTGCAGACGCCGGTCTCCGGCAGCACCAGCTCGACGCGCGCGGCGGCCTGCTTGTCGCCGGCGATGTCGGCCACGATGGAGCGGACCTGCTCGTAGCCGGTCATCATCAGGAAGGTCGGCGCGCGGCCATAGGACTTCATGCCGGCGAGATAAAAGCCGGGTTCGTCATGGGCCAACTCTCGCGCGCCATGCGGACGAACCGTGCCGCAGCTGTGCTCGTTGGGGTCGATCAGCGGCGCGAGCGCGACTGGCGCTTCGATCGCCGGATCGAGCCGCAGCCGCAGCTCGGACAGGAACGACAGATCGGGACGGAAGCCGGTGGAGACGACGAGTTCGTCGGCAATCACGCTGCGCGCACCACAGCCGCTGCCTGCCGAGATCCGGAGGCGGCCTTCCGACTCCGAGACATGGGTCACGCCAAAACCGCTCTCCACCCTGATCTTGCCGGCGGCGACGAGCGCCGCGAAGGTGGCTCCGAGGGCGCCGCGCGCAGCCAGCTTGTCGTTGCTGCCGCCGCCGAACGCCTTGGCGGGATCGGTGCCGCGCAACAGCCAGATCGCTTGCGTGCCGGGCGCCTCACCTGCGAGCTGAACGAGATCGATCAGGGTGCCCAGCGCGGAATGGCCGCCACCAAGGACGGCGACGGTCTTGCCCGCATATCTGGCACGCCCGGCGCCTCTTGCGTCCGGCATGCCATAGGCGATGCGGTTTGCCTGCTCGCGTTCGCCGATCGCGGGCAAACCATTGCTGCCGGCGGGATTGGGAGAGAACCACGTGCCCGAGACGTCGATGACTGCATCGGCGCGCAGCACCTCGGGCCCCCTGCCGTTCTGATAGCGGATTTCGAACGGTGCCTGCGCCCTGCCCTTCGTCGTCGCCTTGTCGAAGCCGGCGCGGCTGATCGCCGTGACCCGGCTCGAGGTGCGGATGGTGTCGCGGAGCCGCGTACGCGTGGCGAGCGGCGCGAGATACCGGTCGATCAGTTCGCCGCCGGTCGGATAAGCCTGAGGGTCCGGCGAATTCCATCCCGTCGGCGCGAGCAGCCGCGCCGCCGCCTTGTCGACATTGTATTCCCAAGGCGAGAACAGCTGCACGTGCTGCCACTGGCGGACCGCATGCGCGGCGTCCGGCCCGGCCTCGAGCACGACCGGAGACATGCCGCGTTCGAGAACGTGCGCGGCTGCAGCAAGGCCGACGGGCCCTGCCCCGATGATGGCGACTGTGCTGGCATTCATCCTCGTTTCTCCCATCTTTCTAGAATCATCGAATAAATTGCCAAAAGATCAGGCCGCCGTTTGCGCTCCCTTGCATCCGGCTTCGTCGGCACAACATTCCGCCGCCAGGAAGTCGACCAAGCCGCGCATCGCGTCAAAGTTGGCGTGGCAGATCAGGGTGGTCGATTCCCTGACCTGGCTGACGAGGCCAACCGCGACAAGCGTCTTGATGTGATGCGACAGCGTGGAGGCCGGGATCTTCAGCTTCTCCTGCAACCGCCCGACGGGCATGCCCGCATGTCCGGCCCGGACCAGGGCCCGGTAGATCTGGAGCCGGGTTCGATTGCCGAGAGCTTCCATACGTGCTGCTGCGTCGTCGATCTTCATGACGTACTCGGTGCACCCGCTCATCCATCCCGTCAAACGATATTTCTAGAATATTCGAATTATCGACCAGCCGGGCCGAGAACAAGATTGACCGCGCATCACTATTCTGTATATCTGGATATATGGAAAACGAAGAAGCAGTCCTCGCCCTTGCCGCGCTCGCGCAGCCGACCCGCCTCGAGGCCTTCCGGACGCTGGTCCGGCATGAGCCCGACGGCCTTGCTGCCGGCGATCTCGCCCGCCTGCTGGAGGTCCCGCAGAACACGCTCTCCGCGCATCTGGCGATCCTGAGCCGGGCGCGGCTCGTGTCCTCCGAACGGCACAGCCGCTCGATCGTCTACCGCGTCAATCTCGATGAATTCCGCGACGTCGCGCTTTTCCTGCTGCGCGATTGCTGCGGCGGCCGCCCCGAGGTCTGCAACCCCGTCGTCGAGACGCTGCAATCCTGCTGCGCGCCGAAACGGAAGGAGCGAAGCCGTGCCTGACCAGATCTACAACGTGCTGTTCCTGTGTACCGGTAATTCGGCGCGATCCATCCTGGCCGAGTCAATCCTTCGCAAGGACGGCGCCGATCGCTTTCGAGCTTTCTCCGCCGGCAGTACGCCGAAAGGCGCAGTGCATCCGCTCGCGCTGCGCACGCTCGACGCCATGGATTATCCGGTTGATCGGATGCGCTCGAAAAGCTGGCTGGAGTTCGCCGCGCCTGATGCACCGGTGATGGATTTCGTCTTCACCGTCTGCGACAACGCCGCCGGAGAAGCCTGCCCGATCTGGCCAGGCCAACCGATGACCGCCCATTGGGGTATCGAAGACCCTGCTGCTGCCGACGGCTCCGAGTTGGAGAAGCAGGCGGCCTTCGTCACGGCCTTCCGCTATCTCAAGAATCGGATCGACACCTTCGTCAACCTGCCACTGAGGAGCATCGACAAGCTCTCGCTCGGCACCAGGCTGCGCGAGATCGGCCGCTCCGACGGCGCGACGTCCAACCGAGGCGACGTGGCGTGACCATGGGCATCTTCGAACGATATCTCACGCTGTGGGTTGCGCTCTGCATCGTCGTCGGCGTCGCGCTGGGGCACGTCATGCCCGGCTTCTTCGGCGCGGTCGCGGCCGCCGAGGTCGCCAAGGTCAATCTGCCGGTCGCAATCCTGATCTGGCTCATGATCGTGCCCATGTTGTTGAAGATCGACTTCGGCTCGCTCGGTCAGGTCCGGGAGCACTGGCGCGGCGTTGGCGTCACCCTCTTCATCAATTGGGCCGTGAAGCCGTTCTCGATGGCGCTGCTTGGCTCCTTCTTCATCGGACACCTCTTTGCGCCGCTGCTGCCGGCCGGCCAGATCTCGTCCTACATCGCCGGCCTGATTCTGCTGGCGGCCGCGCCCTGCACCGCGATGGTGTTCGTGTGGTCGAACTTGTGCGAGGGAGAGCCTCACTACACGCTGAGCCAGGTCGCGTTGAACGATTTGATCATGGTGTTCCTGTTCGCGCCGCTGGTGGGATTGTTGCTCGGTGTGGCCTCGATCAGCGTCCCCTGGGGCACGCTGCTGCTCTCCGTCCTGCTGTACATCGTGGTTCCCGTGATCGTCGCGCAGCTGTGGCGCAAAATGCTGCTTCGAGGCAGCGTCGCCGGCTTCGACCGCGTCATGCGGGCGCTGCAGCCCCTGTCGCTGGTCGCGCTGCTCGCCACATTGGTGCTGCTGTTCGGTTTCCAGGGCGAGCAGATCGTCCGGCAACCGCTCGTCATCGCCATTCTCGCCGTGCCGATCCTCGTCCAGGTCTATCTCAATGCGGGCTTGGCTTACTGGCTGAGCCGACGATTCGGCGTGGCCTGGTGCGTCGCCGCCCCGGCCGCCCTCATCGGCGCGAGCAATTTCTTCGAGCTGGCGGTCGCCGCCGCGATCAGCCTGTTCGGCCTGGATTCCGGCGCCGCGCTGGCGACCGTGGTCGGCGTGCTCGTCGAGGTGCCGGTGATGCTGTCGGTCGTCCGCATCGTCAAGGCGACGCGGGGCTGGTACGAAGCGGGCGCGAGCAAGTCCACCACAGCCTTGGAAGTGCGCCAGTGAAGCGTGGAGACCCGACCATGAGTGTCACGATCTATCACAACCCCGATTGCGGCACCTCGCGCAACACGCTGGCGATGATCCGCCAGAGCGGCGTCGAGCCCGTCGTGATCGAGTATCTGAAGACGCCGCCCTCGCGCGACAGACTGATCGCGCTCGTCAAGGCCATGGGGATCCCGGTCCGTGCGCTGCTGCGCGAAAAGGGCACGCCGTTTCGAGAGCTCGGCCTCGACGATCCCAAATGGTCCGACGACGAGTTGATCGACCAGATGCTCGCACATCCCATCCTCATCAACCGGCCGATCGTGATCACGGACAAGGGGGCGCGCTTGTGCCGGCCTTCCGAAGCGGTCGTCGACCTCCTGGATCATCCGGTCGGCCGGTTCGTCAAGGAAGACGGCGAAGTCGTCGAAGCAGGTTAGACGGACCTCGATGGCAACAGCTGTCAGGCGACAGTAGGACGCAGTTTCAACAGGCTTGCGCAGTTGAAGGCGCGCATCACGGGCGCTATCGATCTACGAACTCCATCGTCGATCGGACAAACGCATGAGCACCATCACCGGCGGCTGTCGTTGCGAGCGAGGCCGCTGCGGCCCACCCGCAAGGTGAGCGAAAGCGGCGGCGAAAGGCTTCGCGCAACCTCTATCCGACAAGGCCTTTCAAGCCTGCATAGATGGAGCCGACGCCTGTGGCTGCGACGCCAGCCAACGGGCCGATGGTCTGCATGAGGTCCTGGATCAGGCGGGCGCGGCGGCGCAACTGCTCTTCGCCGACGTGCTGCCCCAACAGGCGTGCGACGCGGAAGGCGAACGCGTTCGGCTTGCCGCCCTGCGTCAACACGCGGGGCAGTACCTGGAAGATCACCACACTCAGGATGTTTCCGGAGACGAAAGCCAGCAGGATGCTGG
Source organism: Bradyrhizobium amphicarpaeae (assembly GCF_002266435.3). Taxonomy (NCBI): domain Bacteria; kingdom Pseudomonadati; phylum Pseudomonadota; class Alphaproteobacteria; order Hyphomicrobiales; family Nitrobacteraceae; genus Bradyrhizobium; species Bradyrhizobium amphicarpaeae. The sequence goes on along the minus strand of NZ_CP029426.2, from coordinate 2,535,322 downwards.
CGCCATATTCGAACACTTCGCGCCATTCGATCCAGGCTTCCGGCAAGATCGGAACGTGATCGTGAACGCCGGTCACTGTCAGCATCGCCGAGATGCTGACCAGCGCCATCAGGAAAGCCAGCACGAGCGCCGTCAGAGTGGAGACACGGTGCAGGGGATAAGCCACGAAGCCGAACAGGAGCGGTATGGCGATCGAGGCGATCCGCAGCGGGATCGGCGAGACATTGAAGGTGATGGTCACGAGCACATGCGCGACCACCAGCAACAGGGATGGAACGGCGACGTAAAATACCGCATGCGTCCCGTAATAGCGCAGCGGGTTCTTGTAGCGTTCGAGCCGGACATGGACGCGGTCGAGATCGCGCCTGAGCTTGTCCAGGTCGGCGACGATGTCGTCGATTTCGGCCAGCATCGGCCGCACGATGCGCAGGTCCCGCGAGCAATGCTTGCACGCGATCGCCTCGTCCTTGATCGTCTCGGCGCAGAACGGACATTCCATCGCTAGCGCGACTTCCTTCGCCTGGTGATGGCTTCGACCTCGTCTCTCGCCCGTCTCAACTCATCGCGCAATTCCTCGCGCTTGCGCAGCAGATCGTCCCGCTCCGCGATCAACGTCGCGGGAACGGCGATGTCGCGCCCGCAGGCGCTGCAAACCAGCGCGCCCTCCGCAGTCCCGGCGCAGCAATAGGGACAGCTCACTTGGGTTTGACTTTCAGCGTAAATACGGTCGTGCCGGGCCGGCCGTCGCTGTCCTTGACGTCGACCCGCACCGTGTATTCGCCCGGCGGCAGCTCGGCGTCCTGCATGTTGATGCCCTCGGCCTTCACGAACGGCTTCACCCGCGCAGTAAGATCCACATTCGGCGTCCGGAGGAAGAGCATCTTGACCGAGTCCGGGTCGATCTTCGCGCCGCCGAACGATTCGAACTTCAGCACCAGCGGCATGGGAGAACTGACCGACTCGCCGGGCGAGATGAATTCGACCTTCGGGCCGCGCAGGATGCCGCGTCGGTCGGCCGCGACCGCGCCTTTCGGAGGCGGCAGCTTGGCTTCTTCCTCAGTGATCAATTGCGTGGCGCGCGAGGGTGCCGAAAGCAACAAAGCTGCCGCCAAAACGCCCAACAGAACAGTCCGCTTCATCGTCTTTTCACCCCTTGTCGCCTGCTCGTCACCGCAAGCCGCCATCGCCGATGATCGTGTAAGGCGCCCAGAACAGCGGATGCGCATACGCAAACTCGGTCTTGCCCTCGCTGTTGAGATAGCCGGGACCGTCGACGAGGGCCATTGCCGCCTGCCGCAGCGCTTCGCTGCGCGAGAGCTTGGGATCGTCGGCCTGCCGCTTGAACAGATCCGTCACCAATTGCCGCGCCGACTGCGAATGCACCGACCAGTTCGTCACCAGCAACGCACGCGTTCCGGCATAGAAGAAGGCGCGGCCGAGTCCTGACGCCGCCTCGGCGCCGGCACCGGCTCCCGCGCCGGTGTTGCAGGCCGAAAGGATCACCCAGTCCGCATCGAGCTTGAGGCCGAGAATCTCCTCCATGGTCAGGAGACCGTCGCCGCCCTCGCCTGTCACCGCAGGCGACGACAGCGCGAGCGCCGGCTGCGTCAGCCCGTTCAGCTCGCCCGGAACGAGGCCGTGGGTGGCGAAGGCCAGAATTCTGAAGCCGGACAGATTCATGGTCTTCACCGCGCTCTCGGTGGCATCCTTGCCGAGGAACAGCACCTTCGAGGGATCGGCCTGCAGCGCCAGCGCGATCGACTTCAGTTCGTCCGCGGTGTCGGGAAGGCGCGGCAGCAGACCGAGCTCGGCACTGTCAACGCCTTCGAGCTTGGGACTGTTGCGCCGCTTCAACGGGCCGCCGCGCGTGACATTGCCGCCGGCATCGGCGACCTGCACCTTCTCCCCGGCGACGTCCGCCTCGGCCTGCTGATCCCTGTTGAAATAGGGATCGCCGAAGGCGACGAGGTCGCCGCGGCCGGGCTTGCCCGGCGGCAATTGCCGCAGCGTGCGCAGCGCTGCCGCCGACGGCACCGTCGACACGGCATGGGTCCGCGCCAGCCACGGCACGTTGCGGTAGCCTGTGAACAGCGGGTCCTCGTCGGCCGCCACCTCGACCTTCGCGGTCGGCAACAGCGACAGCGGCAATAGCCCGAGCGCGCCATTGGTGACGACGATCAGCTTCTTGGCCGGCTTCCATCCGCTCTCGACAGGCTTGAGCAGGAGTTCGTAGAGCTCATGGCCGAGCGCGAGGTCGAACGGCGGAATGTCCGAGATCATCGCGGCCTGCGGCTCGAGCGCTTCGCGCAGCTTGCGGATCTTGCTCTCGATGTCGCCGATCCTGGCCGGCACGGCGGCGAACGCCACCGGCCCCGATTTCGACACAGCCCAGACGAAGCTGGCGTTCTGGCCGAAATAGAATGACAGCATGGCCTCGTCGTCGGCCAGCGTGGCGCGGATTTCGCCGACAGCAGGCGGCCGGGGCGAAACCAGATCGGCGTAGATCGGGAACTTCTGCTTGATCTCTTGCCGTGCCTTGTCGCGCTGCCCACGCAACGCCGCGATCGAGGCCTGGGTCTGTGCAACACCCTTGTCGTCGCGCTCCGCCGCTGGAAGGGAGAGCACGTTGTTGAGCGTGCCGAGCTGAGCGTTGACCTGCTTGGTCAGATCCTGCTCCTTGCGCACGAGCTCGGCGAGCGCGGGATCCTTTGCGGCCGCGCGCGCGCTCGAGGCGGCGAGGGCCTGCTGCACCGAACGGCCGCGGATGGCGTCGGCGAGACTGAACGTCTCTTCGCCGACATCCTTGTTGGTCCCCTCGGCCCTGGCCAGCAGCACCAGATAGCTCTCGACGATGGCCTGCAGGCGCTGGCTGCGCGCGGCGACCACGGTCGTGTTCTCGTCGTCGGCGTTCTCGTTGGCGCCCGCCATCATGACCGGGATGGCGGCCTTGTATTCGCGGATCGCCTCGGCGTCGCGTCCGGCGCGCATCAAGCCCATGGCCAGGGTGCCGCGCGCCGACGCGGCGTCGAAATGATTCTCGCCGACCCGCGCGATCTGCTTTTTCACGAGTTGCTCGGCGGCGGCGATGCCGGCGTCCAATTGCCCCGAACCATAGAGCGACAGGATGCGGGACGGATTGAGCTCGAACACCTGGCGGCGCTGGGGATCCCAGCCGGCAACGGCCTTGTCGATCCGCGCGAACATCGCGCCGGCTTCAGCGTTCTGACGGCGAAGTGTGAGGATGCCGGCGAGCTGCGACAGCAATTGCACCGTCGCCTGCGAGTCTTCCGGGACGCCCACCTTGTGGTTGATTTCGAGGGCGACGCGTCCGAGCTTTTCGGCCTCTTCGTAGCGGCCCTGGTCGACAAGGATGCCCGCAAGCCCCATCACGAAGCGCGGTGTGACGGAATTGTACTTGCCGGTATCCTTCAGGCGCGACAACAGCGCACGGCGCGCATCCACCTCGGCCTCGGCGAGCCTGCCCTGCTTCGCCTTCATGCGCGCCTGGTTCAGGATGATGCCGTCGATCGCCTGCAACAGGATGGTTTCCGCGGGCGGATTGTCGGCTTCCAGGATCGGCTTGGTGCTCGCGCGCTTGCGCAGCTCGGCGTTGCGATAGGCCATCTCGGCGTCGGCAAACTGTCCTCGCGCCTCGAAGATCAACGCACGGCCGAGCTCCAGCTCGCCTTCCCAGCTCTGGCCGAATTTGGCGTAGGACGCTCGCCAATTGGGATGACCGCTGGTGCGGGCCTCCTGGATCGCGGTCTGGCTGCGGCGCAGATAACCCTCGGCCTGCGCGACGTCGCCCATCTGGATGAGAACGCTGGCGATGCCGCGGTTGGTGTTGAACTGCAATCCCTTGGCCCCGGGCATGCTGGCGGATTCGCGCAGCAGCCTCTGCATGATTTCGAGCGAGCGCTTCGGATCGCCCGCGAGCGCATGCTGCAGGGATTGGAGTTGCAGGATACGACCCAGCAGGTTCGGACTAACCGCGCCGCGCCCGACCTCTGCGGCCTTGTCGGCATCCGCCATCGCTTCAGCGAGCCGGCCAAGCTGGGCGCGTGCGTTGGCGCGGTCGAAATAGAGCTGGGCGAGATCGGCGCGAGATTCCTTCCCGGTCGGAACGGCGTCCGCATCCGACTTGAGTTCCGCGATCATTTTCTCGTCGGGCTTGTCGCCGTCGAGAACCGCGGTGATGTCGGCGATGCTGCGGGGCGGCGCGACGAAGTCCTTCGGAAGCGCCGTGCCAGCCTCGAGCTTTGGCGCACTTTCCTTGGGGATGTCGACAGCCACATTGGCGCGGCCATTGGCTGCGTTCAGCGCCGCCATCACGCAGGCCCTGACCTGGGGCGATGCCTTGGCACGGCAGGCTTCGAGATTGGCGCCGCCACCGGCGCGCATGCAGGCCTGCACGATCGGCTTGCCGATGGTCATCCGGCAATTCTCGACCGCCGCTTCCTTGCTCAGCGCGGCGGCCGAGCCAGTGGTTCCGAGCAGGATGGCAAGCGGCAGCAGAATGCGGTGGGAAACGTCCGGACGGCTCGCAAAAGGACGCAGGGCGTCGTGGCGCATCGCTAAGGACCTTTGGGCAAATGACTTGATGAAAACAGGATAATCCTAGCAATCCGGACCGGAAGGACAAGCTAAATCCGGGTTCCCGCGCGGTGTCTTAACCGGGATGAAGCTTGCCAGGCAGGGGCGGCTTGGAATTGCGAACGCGAATGGAGGCCGACCTGGTCGCGGCGATTTGCACGGAGAGTGCCGCGCTGCGCTGGCCACGGTCCTTGTGCGTCAGCCCTTCGAGATGACCGCTCGGCCGTAGCGCGGCTGTGCCTGGACCGGCGGGTTGGCGGTCTGGGCGGCGAGCTCGCCGATCAGGCGGTCGGCGTCGGCGGCCATGCCGTCGGGGGCCTGGATCACCAGGCGCTCCAGCGCCCAGCGGTAAGACGAGATGCGCTGCTCCAGGCATTGCTGCACCCACTGCACGATCAGCGAGTTCTCCTGCATGCGCGCGACCGCGTCGTCCCTCTCCCTCGGCGAGAGGGCCGAGACGCGGGCCATGCTGGCATTGCGCTTCCGGTCGAGGTCGATGACGCGGATCGCGCTGGCGAAGAACGGCTCGAAGCGGGTGATGTCGTTGCGCACGTCCTCCATCAGCTGCGCATAGCGCGAGGAATGCGAGCGGTGCGGCTCGTCGATCAGCGTGCGCCCGTACATGGTGCGGTCGAATACGATCTTCTGCCGCCACGGCGAGGGCATCGCCTTGTAGTCGCCGAATACGCTCTTCCAGGCGGGGCGCGACAGCGGCGGCTCGATCATGGGATAAGCGAGGTCGCGCAGCTGGCGCTCCTCGTCGGTCAGTTGAAATTGCGACGGCTTCAGGCCGACGCTGCCGGTGACCTCGGCGCCGAGCCAGGCATGCATGTCGTCGCTGCGCATGTCGGCGCGGGTGCGGCCGAAATCGCCGCCGCTGCACGCGCCGAGGCTCACAGCCAGCAGCGTGAGCATCGCAGCCGACAGGACAGATCGGATCTGGCGGATAGTGTCCGGCACTGCAAAGCCGGTATCAGCGACGACGACGACGGCGCCCCGGCGCTGTGCCCTGCTCCGGGCCGTGATCGCCGCTGGTTTCGTCTGCCTCGCGCTCGATACGGATGACGGGGAGGATCAGGATCGTCCCCATGTCCGCGCGCGGAGCGACATCCCCCGACGAGCCCACCCGGCGACCGGCCGGAAATTCAATGATGGTCCCCATGTCAGCTCTCTTGATTGCCGCGCGATCATGCGCGCCCGTGCAACATGCATTCATTAAGATCAGTTCATGGTTAACGGGGTGTAAACGTCGCAATGGAACCGTAACTGCACGGGCCGGCTGCGACGTCCCGTTACGGAACGAACTCGCTTCAATTCGAGCGTTCGGCTTCACGCCTCGTTTTCCTTAACGAGCCTTTAAAGGAGCCTGCGATAGGCTGGCGACGAGTATCTCTTCCAGGTCGCGTATCCTCCATGACCAAGTCGCTGTTTCCCGGATTCGACGGGCTGATGTCGCTCTCCCGTCGCGAAGGCGTCGATGTTCGGCCGACGCTGCTGCGCGTGCTGACCGACCTTTACGTCCAGAAGAGCACCCACAGCGACGACGAACAGCGGCAATTCGTCGAGCTTGCGACGCGGTTGATCGATCAGGTCGACGATGCCACGCGCGCAGCGGTCAAGGCGCGGCTGGCAATCTATCCGCAGGCGCCGATCCCGGTTCTCCAGAAGCTCGGGCTGGTCGCGGCGCAGGAAGGCCGCAGGGTTCCGTTGGCGCGCGAGATCCCGACGCCCGCACCCGCCCCCGCCCCCGCGCCGGTCCGCACGCCGACCGACGCCGAGCGGCGCATGGCCGCCAACATGGCGATGCAGCCGACGGACGCCGCCGAGATCCACGACATGTTCTTCCGCGCCGGCTCCTCAGAACGCGCGCTGATCCTGCACAATCTGGCGCAGACCCCACTGAAGGCCGCGCCCCGCATTCCGACCGCGCGAGCCAGGCGCGCATGGCAGATCCTGGAGATGGCGGCGATCGCGGGCGATGTCGAGAATTTCACCCTCGAGCTCGGCGATAGCCTGATCCTGCCCTCGCGCGTCGCAGCCCAGATCGTCGACGATGCCGGCGGCGAGGCGCTGGCGGTCGCCGCGCGCGCGCTCGACATGCCGAGCCCGAACTTCCAGCGCATCCTGCTGTTCTTCAAGCCGGCGATCGGCACCTCCGTGAACGAGGTGTACCGGCTGTCGCGGCTCTACGACCGCCTCAGCGACCGTTCGGCGCTGGTGATGCTGGCAGCGTGGCGCGGCTCGACACTCGCCGTCACCCGCGCAAAATACCAGCCGTCCCTACATGACGGTGAACGTCAGCGCGCCCGCGCCGGCGCAAGCCAGACCCGGCCGGGCGTGCAGCCCGGCGCGATGCCGCGCCGCACCGGTACCGACGGATCGTCGGAGCGGTAGCGCAGACGGTTTAGCGGGTAGCCCGGGCACGCAACCAGCTTGCAATAACGGCGGAGCAATTACGTCTTCGCCAGTTCGAGAAAATGCCGGCCCGCGCGGTCCTCGGTCTCGACGATCCAGGCGTCCGGATCGAAGCGGATTTCCTTGGCCAGACGTTCCTCGACCGTGTGCTCCGGCAAAGGCTGCGGTGCGACCGGCACGAAGAAGCGATCGACCGGGCGGTCGTCGTCGTAAGAGGTCTGCGGCGCCGGCGCGTAGAGCATCGCATTCCCGTCGAGCAGCGTGACCTTGACGAACACCGCGCCCGCCTCCTCGGCACCGCGACGAACCACAGCGCCGTACACGCCCTCGGTCTGGCACCGGCGCAAATAGGCCGCGACCCATATGTTGGATTTCAAACGCATGAGTCGAACGATAGGCCAGCGTGACGCGCGCCGCCAGTGTCAGTGTCCGAATGTCACGCCTTGCTTACACCTTGCCCGCCGTTGATCTGGCGTGCCACGAGGTATGACAGCGGCATCGCAAGCGCGAATCCCACGGCGACCGCATAGGGGATGTTCCTGATTGCGTCGGCGGCGAAGCTCGGCACCATCAGCACGACGATCATGCTGACGCCCGCGAGCACCGTACCCAGCATGATCCAGACCAGAACCGAGACCTTGAACATGACAACCTCTCTTCTTCCTTGAAGACGAGCGATCATGTTCCCCGAAGCTGTCGGCCGTCATTGATCCCGAGCAAATTGCCCGCGCACGGGCGCGGCCAGTCTTGCCGGAGCGGCATGGCGGGAATTGATCGGCGTCAATGACAGCGGATGCGCGCTATTCGACCGGATGGCCGATCGCAGCGCCAAGCTCGCGCAGCAGCCGGTCGGACAGCTGGCCTGTCACCTGCATCCTGTGCTCGCGCTCGAACTTCTGGATCGCGGACTGGGTTTCGCCACTCATCGTGCCCGTGATCTTCAAATTGCCGTAGCCATATTCGGACAGCGCGCGCTGCACCCCGGCGATGCGCCGTGCGGCCGGGCTCTGCGGCATGGGAATCGGCGCCGGCGGACGCATGGCGGACGGCGCCGTCGACGTCGTTTGCTTGACCAGATTGGTCATCGGATCGTTCGAGCGCGTCGATGCGGTCGCCTCGACCGGTTTCTCCGGCGGCTTCTCGGCGGCTCGCTCCACAGGCTTGGGCTCGGCGCGGAACTCCGTCGCGCGCGGCTCCAGCGGCGAGGTGTCGGCCCCGACGGGGCGCGGACGCGGCAAGGGGTTCGACAGCGCCACGGAGGACGGCGCCGGAAGATTGATCACAGTGCCGAACATCGGCGCCGGATGCCGGCCGGTCTGCAGGAACAGCGCGTTGGCAACGATCGCGCTGATCGCAGCGACCGCGACGAGGCCGGCGAGCGTGTCCTTGGGGCTGTGCAGCAGCACGCGCATCACGAGGTTGCGCTCGGTCTCGACATCGACAACCGCGGCCTTGGCGCCACGGCGGCGCGGAGCGGCTTGGTCCTTGGCAGACTTCCTAGGCACTTTTCTTCACCAGAGCGGGTTGGTCCTGAGACTGGTCGCGAGCTTGGTCTTGAAGGTCGTGGCGCAGCGCCGGCGTCAGCGTCGCGACCTTGCTCTCCCTGACTTGCGGCGGCGTGTAGACGAGCGGCAGCCTGACGATGACGACAGTGCCCTCTCCTAATCTGCTTTGTACCGTCAATTCGCCGAGATGCAACGCCACGAGGCTCTTCACGATGGAAAGTCCGAGGCCGGTTCCCTCGTGACGGCGCTGATAGGTCTTGCCCGCCTGGAAGAACGGCGCGCCGATGCGCTTGAGGTCGTCGGCCGCGATGCCGACGCCGGTGTCATCGATGCGCAGCGTCAGCTGCGAACCCGACACCGAAGCAGTCACCGAAACCTGACCGCCGCGCTCGGTGAACTTGATGGCGTTGGCGACGAGATTGAGCACGATCTGCTTGAACGCCCTTGGATCGCCGGTCATGACCGGCAGATCCTGCGGCGCATCGGTGATGAGGTCGATGCCGTTCTCGCGCGCCTTCAGCGCCAGCAGATTGCAGCAATGCAGCAGCGAGGCGCGCGGCGCGAACGGCTCGGACGCGATCTCGAAATTGCCCGACTCCATCTTGGACATGTCCAGGATGCCGTTGACGACCGACAACAGATGCTGGCCGGAATCGTTGATGAGCTGGGCGTATTCCCGGCGCTGCGCCGCGCCCAGCATCAAAGTCTGCTCCTGCGCGATCATCTCGGAGAAGCCGATGATGGCGTTCAACGGCGTGCGCAACTCGTGGCTCATCGTGGCGAGGAAGCGCGTCTTGGCGGCATCGGCAGCTTCCGCGGCGCTGCGCGCCTGGTCCAGCGCCTGCTCGGACAGCCTGTGGTCGGTGATGTCGCGCATCACGGCGACGATCTCGGCGTCGCGCGTGACGTCATTACGAGGATTCTGGCCGATATCCTGGTCGAGCGGGCGGCAGCGCATCTCGACCCAGAGGAAATCGACCTGGCCGCGCTCCGAACCGTCAGGCTCACGCCGCAGCCGGAACTCGATGCTGCGCACGTCGCCGCGCGCGGCATCGGAGAGCGCGGTGAGATAGGCCGGGCGATCGGCGACATGGACGCGGTCGAACAGGCCATGCCCCAGCAATTGCGCCACCGGCATGCCGAGCATGGCCTCCGCCGCCGGCGAGATGAATTGCACCGCACCGTTGCGCCGGTGCCGCGAGACGACGTCGCTCATGTTGCGGGCGAGCAGGCGATAGCGCTCCTCCTCGCGCGACAGCAGGGCAACGCTGGTACGCGCGAGCGACTCCGCGCCGAAGGCAAGGCCGGCGGCATAGAGCGTCGCCGAGACGACGCCGCACGCCATCAGCACGCCGCGTTCTGCGGCGCTGGTGTCTGCAACCGGCAACCAGCCGAGCTGGCCGGCGAGGATCAGGAGTCCCGCACAGGACAGCGCCAGCAGGGATGCGAAGGCCGCGACGCGGCGCGAGGCCGACAGCGCGGCTTCGAGGGGAACCACGACGAGCCAGACCGCGGCGAATGATTCGATGCCGCCCGTGCTGCCCGCGACCGCCATGATCAGGCCGGCGAGCGCCAGCGACGACAGCACATGCGCGCCTTCATAGCGGCCGGTGCGCGACAGGAACCAGGACAGCAGGATCGGCGCGATCAGCCAGGCGAACGCGGCGACCTCGACCGCGCTCGGCGCGCCGCGCATGGCGAGATAGACAGGGAATGCGGCAAAGGCGGCCAGGCTGCCGAGCAGCCGCGGCGCCATGAACGCACGATGACGTGCCCGCATCAGCGCATCGTAACGCGCGGAGGGATGCAGCAGTGCATCGAGACAATCGCGGATGATACTCAAAACTGTCACGGGTCTCGCGCTTCGGCTCACTCGTCTTTGGAAGACGTGCCGCAACGCCTCCTTATCGTTGAGCCACCGTGTCAGAGCGACCTTAAACGAGTGCTAAGGCGGCTCGGTGCGCGGCCGGACGCCGGCACATCGCGGGGCCTTTTAGACGATTTGGCGACGTCTTCGGCGAGGATGGTGAACACAGGGTTTCACGCATCCCGGCATGGTTTCGAAGTGGTGGACATGCGTGCCGGCAAAATCACGGGCGCCGGCGTCAATCGAAAATTTACGACACCGTCGATCTCGAAGAATTTTGGGCAAATTTTCCGCGAATTAAGCTCAAGGCAATCACTTGCGATTTATCGAGAGTTGCTAGGTCGAAACGCGCGCGGACCATCGCCGCGGACGGGATCTAACGTACAGGTCGACAAGATGCGCTTTCTGCTCCGCATCACATTCTGGCTCGGGCTGGTGCTGGTGCTCCTGCCCCGGGACAAGACGCCCGAATCGGAGAAGCTGCCCCAGATCGGCGCCGCCGACGCGGTTCAGGCTGCGACCGCGGCCGTCTCCGACATGACCCAATTCTGCAAGCGCCAGCCTGCGGCCTGCGAGGTCGGCGGACAGGCCGCGACCATCATCGGCCAGCGCGCCCAGGATGGCGCGCGCAAGATCTACCAGATCATCAACGACAAGAAGGAGCACATCGGCAACGACAGGAACGAGAAGAACGACAAGAAGGCGCCCGACCATACCGGCTCGATCGCGATGGCCGGCGAAGACAATGCCGTCTCGAGCGAAGCGCCGCACGACACCCTGAGCCAAGACGACCTCGCGCTGGAATGGCGCGGCCCCTCGGCTGCGAATTAGCGCCCAAACCCTATCGATTTCATCTCCTCGCATCCTTATATTGGCCCCAACGGGAACACGGGCCAGCATGACGACGATCGACGAAATCAGGGACAATTTCGAGCTTCTGGACGAGTGGGACGACCGCTACCGGTACGTCATCGAGCTCGGCCGTACCCTGGAACCGATGCCGGAGGCCGAGCATTCCGCCGCGAACAAGGTCAACGGCTGCGTCAGCCAGGTCTGGCTGCAGAAGCTGGTCGACCGCGATGGTGGCGCACCGATCCTGAAATATCGCGGCGACAGCGACGCGCATATCGTGCGCGGGCTGGTCGCGATCGTGCTCTCGCTCTATTCGGGACGCACGCCGCGGGAGATTCTCGATACCGACGCGATCGCGGTGTTCGACGAGTTCGGCTTTCGCGATCATCTGACGCCGCAGCGCTCCAACGGCCTGCGCTCGATGGTCGAGCGCATCAAGACCGATGCGAGAGAGGCGCTCGCGGAAGCGTCGTAGAAGAGACTCGAAGGGTGGTTAGGCGAAGCCGTAACCCACCGCTTCTCTAGCCGCGGAAACGGAATTGGTGGGTTACACTGCGCTAACCCACCCAACGAGGCCGCGCTCTGGACTATTTTCCCTTCTTCCGCTGCTGCTGGCCCAAACCCATCTGCTTGGCCAATTGCGAGCGCGCCACCGCATAGTTCGGCGCGACCATGGGATAGTCGGCCGGCAGACCCCATTTCTCGCGGTATTGCTCCGGCGTCATGTTGTACTGCGTGCGCAGATGGCGCTTCAGCGACTTGAAGCGCTTGCCGTCTTCCAGGCAGACCAGATAATCGGGCGCGATCGACTTCTTCAGCGGGACCGCCGGCTTGGCCGGCTCGAGCGGCGCGGTCTCGGTGCGTCCTGACGACACCCGCACCAGGGCGCCGTGCACTTGGCTGATCAGGTTCGGAATCTCCGCAGACGGCGTCGGATTGTTGCTGAGATAGGCCGATACGATGCTCGCCGTCAGCTCGATGAAATTCTTAGCCCCGGCATCCGACATGAGCCCGCCCTCTCTGCACTTGCGCCTCACGGGATAGACGACGCGAACTATTCCCTGTCAACAATACGTTCGGCCGAAACAAGACGACCGACGACGCTTGACTGCCGCGCAGCGGAGCTCAGGGCCGCTGGTCGAGATGGGCGCGCAACTCGTCGATCGAGGCAAAGCGCATCATGCCCTCCGGCATCTGCGCTTCGATCGAGCCGTCGGAGTAGAGCGAATAGGCCATGCCGTCGACGATTCCGGATTTGAGCACGGTGACGGGCGGTTGCTCGACAGGTGGCGGCGGTTCGGGTGCAGGCGGAGCTGTCTCCGCAAAGGTCGAGGGAGAACGCGGCGGGGGCCGGCGCGCGGCGGCCGGCGGCTCCGGCGGGCGCATGCGGTCCGGCTTCGGCCAGGCATCGTCAAAGCTTGCCGGCGGACTATCCGCGGCCTCACCGGGCTCCGCATGAGGTGGCGGCGCGCCGTCGGTGGTCTTTGCCTCCGCGCGCTCGCGCTCCTTGCGTGAGGTCGAGGCAAACATCAGGTTGCGGCGGCGCGGAGCTTCCGGCGGCGGCGCTTCCAGCTCCGGCGGCGTCTCGACACGCGGACGCTCGCGCGCGGCAGCTTCGCTCTGCCACGGCGGCGGGCCCGCGGCGGGGGTTGGCGGCTCGATCCTTCCCTCCATCCCTGCGGCCGCGGCGGGCATCGGCTCGGGCGCAGCAGCACCCGGCACGGCAACGGCCGGCCCGGATGCGGCGAGGCCCGGCAGCACGGGCCTGACCCGAACCTCGGACGGTGCACCGGCCAGCCGGCGCGCGATACCCTTCAGCTCCATGGCCACGACATAGAGGCCGGCCAGTAACATCCCGGAGCAGACGGCGATCGTGCCCGAGACTATCAGGGGGCTGCCGAGGCTGAACTCCCTGACGGAGAAGCCGAACAGGATCGAAAGGAGGCCCGCCACGATGGCGAAAATCCCCGCGATCAACAATGCCAAGGTCATCGAACTCACCCCCGGCCGCGCATCCACACACGACCCGTCACGCACGATACCGTCATACGATGTTCCACGCCAACGGCGAATTGCAGGCGGCGTTCCTAAAGGGAAGGAAATCAGGGACTTATTCACATTCCCTTCAGCTACGGCTCGCTACTGCTAGGCTGCTGTCAATATCCGGAATTGCTGCGTCGCATCAGGAATTTATCTATAATGCCCAATTACTTGGTAATGGAACTGCGCTATAGGGAGTCCGGGGAGCAGGCCCGCGCGCACCAGCCGGGCCAAGAGGGGATTCCGGGGCACCGATAGCCATGACATCCATCACGACTTCGGCGATCGACACGCCTCAACGGCGCTCGGTCGAGCGGACCTGCGACGATCTCGCCATGCTGGTGCTGGCTGCGGTCGCCATCGTTGCAGGCCTGACCTTCCGCGACTACGGCCTCGGCTGGGACGACTACACCCACGCCGAATATGCCGATCTGCTGCTGCGCATGTTCGGTTCCGGCTTCAGGGACACCGCCGCGCTCTCCTTCGCCAATCTCTACATGTATGGCGGCGGCTTCGACATGGTCGCGGCCCTCCTGCACAAGATCATTCCGCTCGAGCTGTTCGAGACGCGACGCCTGCTCGGCGCGATCGTCGGCGTGATCGGACTTGCGGTGACCTGGCGGCTCGGCCGCCGCGTCGGCGGCCCCCTTGCCGGGCTTGCCTCGCTGCTGCTGCTCGCGCTGTGCCCGATCTTCTACGGCCACATGTTCATGAATCCGAAGGACGCGCCCTTCGCGGTGGCCATGATCATCCTGATGCTTGGCCTGGTCCGGCTCGCCGAGGAATATCCCAAGCCCTCGCCGCGCACGATCCTGATCGTCGGCCTTGGTGCCGGCCTCTCGATCGGCTGCCGCATTCTCGGCGGGCTCGCGCTGGTCTATGCCGCGTTCGGCTTCATCCCGCTGTTCCTGGCGGAACTGCGCACCGAAGGACTGCGCGAATCGGTCCGCCGCTTCGCCCATGTCGTCTATGTGCTGCTGCCCGGCCTCGTGTTCGGCTATCTCGTGATGGGCCTGATCTGGCCGTGGTCGATCCTGGAGCCAAGGAATCCCTTCGAGGCGCTGACCTACTTCTCGCATTTCTTCGAGAAGCCGTGGAAAGAGATGTTCGACGGCGCGATCGTGTCCGTGCCCGACATGCCCTGGTCGTATCTGCCGACGCTGTTCGCGCTGCAGCTGCCCGAGGTCATGCTGGTGCTGATGGGCGGCGCCGTGTTCAGCACTTTCGCCATGCTGCCGCGCCGCGAGGTTCCGGCACGCCGCAAGACCATCATGCTGATGCTGACGCTGGCAGCGACCCTGCCGCTGGCGATCGCAATGGTGAAGCGGCCGGCGCTGTACAACGGCATCCGCCATTTCGTGTTCGTGATCCCGCCGATGGCGGTGCTCGGCGGCGTCGCATTGGCCTGGCTCATGGAGCGTCTGCGCGCCAATCACCGCACCTGGCAGCCGGTCGTGCTCGCGACCTTCTGCTTCGGTCTTGCTTTGTCGCTGTCCGAGATGATCCGGCTGCACCCCTATCAATACACCCACTTCAATCACATCGCCGGTACAGTGCGCGGCGCCGACGACCGCTTCATGCTGGACTATTGGGGTCTGGCGCTGAAGCAGGCCTCCGACGAATTGCGCGAGCAGTTGGTCGAGCGCCAGGAAGTGCCGCCGGCCGGCCGTAAATGGAAGGTCGCGGTGTGCGGACCGCAGCGCCCCGCTCAGGTCGCGCTCGGGCCCGACTTCACCATCGGCTGGGATTCCAATGCGGCCGATTTCGCGATGACACTCGGCGAGTTCTACTGCAAGGGCCTCACCGCGCCCGTGATGGTCGAGATCAAGCGCGACGACGTGGTGTTCGCCCGCGTCTACGACATCCGCGGCCGCAGCATTTCCAGCCTGCTGTCGATCCCGGCGCCGTAATAACCTTCTCCGAAACCGTAGCCCGGATGCGCGAAGCGACATCCGGGGTTCCTCGCAGAGCAGTCCCGCATGTCGCTTCGCTCATGCGGGCTACGCGCGACAGCTACGCTCCGCGCGCCTTGCCGCCAGCTTCCACCAAGTTTACGCTCCCTCCCCGCAACAACGATGTTCGGAGAGACCAGCCATGTCGCCAGCGGAAGCGCGCCTGAAGGAAGTACCGTCTGATATGACGGAGGCCGAGTGGCAGCAACGGGTCGATCTCGCCGCCTGCTATCGCCTGGTCGCGCTGTACGGCTGGGACGATCTGGTCGACACCCACATCTCCGCACGCGTGCCCGGCCCCGACCATCACTTCCTGATCAACCCCTACGGGCTGATGTTCGACGAGATCACGGCGTCGAGCCTCGTCAAGGTCGACCTGCACGGCAACCAGCTCTCCGAGAGCGAGTACAGCATCAACCCGGCGGGCTTCACCATCCATTCGGCGATCCACGAGGTGCGCGAGGACGCGATCTGCGTGCTGCATCTCCACACCCTCGACGGCACCGCGGTGTCGAGCAGCGCGGAAGGCCTGCTGCCGCTGAACCAGACCGCCCAGCTCGTCACCCACGACCTCGCCTATCACGACTATGAAGGCATCGCGCTCGACCATGACGAACGGCCGCGGCTGCAGAAGGATCTCGGCGACCACAACCACATGCTGCTGCGCAATCACGGCACGCTCACGGTAGGCCGCTCGGTTGCCTCCGCCTTCGAGCGCATGTACCACCTCGAGCGCGCCTGCTCGATGCAGGTGCGCACGCGCGCGCTCGGCACGCCGATCTACCCGGTCGAGGAGATCGCGATCGAGAAGAACACCGAGCTGCTCGCCAACCGCGACCGCGCCGAACTGCGCGCCACCAAGCTCGTGTGGCCGCCGCTGCTGCGCAAGCTAGACCGCGAGCTTCCGGGCTACCGGTCTTGAGATTTTCACGAATTTGGCGTAAGGTTTGTATTAACTAACCTCTACGCCTTCCGGAATGAAACGCCGCCCAATCCCGGGCGGCGTTTTTATTTTGGAGAGTTTCGTAGGGTGGATTAGCGAAGCGTAATCCACCATGCATCCGCGCTTGCGGAACGAAGTTGGTGGATTACGCCTGCGGCTAATCCACCCTACGGCATCGTGCCTACTTCACCTCTGCCAGCGCAGCGAGAATTCGCGCCCATGAACGAATACCCTTCTGGAAGCTGCGCAAATCATACTTCTCGTTCGGTGAATGGATGTTGTCGTCGTCCAGGCCGAAGCCGACCAGCAGCGAGTCCAGGCCGAGCGTACGCTTGAAGTCGGCGACGATCGGGATCGAGGCGCCGGAGCCCATCAGCACGGTCTCCTTGCCCCATTCCTCGGTCAGCGCTTTGCTGGCAGCGGCGAGCGGCTTCATGTTCCAGTCGAGCGCGATCGCGGGACCGGCGGAATGGTCGCCGAACTCGACCTTGCAGTCGCCGGGAAGCCGCGCGGTCACGTAGTCGCGGAAGGCTTTGCGGATCTTCTGGGGATCCTGGCCCTCGACCAGGCGGAACGAGACCTTGGCTGAAGCATGCGACGGGATCACCGTCTTGGAGCCCTCGCCGATATAGCCGCCCCAGATGCCGTTGACGTCGCAGGTTGGACGCGTCGAGGCCTGCTCGATCAGGAGCCGGCCCTTCTCGCCCGCCGGGATCGACAGTCCGATCGGCTCGAGGAACGTCTTGGGCGTGAAGTCGAGCTTCTTCCACTGCGCCAGGATATCCGCAGGCGTGTCCTTCACGCCGTCATAGAAGCCCGGAATGGTGATGCGGTTGTCGTCATCGAACAGCCCGCCGAGAATCTTGGTGAGTACGCGGATCGGATTCATGGCGCTGCCGCCGAACACGCCGGAATGCAGGTCGCGATTGGCGGCAGTGATCTTCAACTCTTCATAAAGCAGGCCGCGCAGCGAGGTCGTGATCGCCGGCGTGTTGCGATCCCACATGCCGGTGTCGCAGACCAGCACGTAGTCGGCTTTGAATTCGTCCTTGTTGGCCTCGATGAAGGGCACGAAGTTCTTCGAGCCGACTTCTTCCTCGCCTTCGATCAGGAAGGTGACGTCGATCGGCAGCGAGCCCGTCACCTTTTTCCAGGCGCGGCAGGCCTCGACGAAGGTCATCACCTGGCCCTTGTCGTCCTCGGCCCCGCGCGCGACGATGATCTTGCGGCCATCGGCATGATCGGTGACGACGGGCTCGAACGGCGGACGGTGCCAGAGATCGAGCGGGTCGACCGGCTGCACGTCGTAATGACCGTAAAAGATCACGTGCGGCCGTCCGCCGCCCCCGGTCTTGCCGACGATGGCGGGATGCCCGGCCGTCGGCCGCACTTCAGTGGCAACACCGAGGCTCGCGATGTCCTTGGCGAGATGCTCGGCCGCCGCCTTGCAATCTCCGGCGAAGGCCGGATCGGCGGAGATCGACTTGATCCGCAGCAGCGCGAACAGACGCTCCAGGCTGTTGTCGAAATCCCCGTCGATGTGGTCGAGCACGGATTGAAGCTGCGGATTGGCCATGATCGGATTCCTGACTTTCGAGTCTCAAGGGGTACCGGCTTTTAGCGCCGTCGCAGGCTCGGAGCCAGCGGCAACGGGCGGATGCCGGATGTGCCATGCGAGGGTACCTGCAAGAACCGCGGTCGCCAGAAGATTATTGCCGCAGGCCTGGAGCACATGGGGAAACCACGGCAGCGCCAGCAGCATGAGGAGGCCGCTCGCGCCGAGGGCGAGCCAGGTTCCGAGGCGCACCTTCGCCCGTTCGTCGAAGGCGGCGCGATGCATCAGCACCGTCATCGGGAAGAACAGCCACATGAAGTAGTATTGCCGCGCCAAAGGCGAGGCCACCGTGATCAGACAGAACAGGATGGCGAGCTCCTCGGCATCGGAGCGCTCCGTTCGCCGTGCTTGCCGCGGCATGACCGCGAGGAAGCCGAGCCCGAGCAAGGCCGACAGCGCCAGCACGATCCAGTTCGCCGTCCTGTAGTCGACGTCGATGATGTTCATCGTACGCGGCGGCTTCTTGGGATCGTCCTGATTGTAGTTGATCGGACGGACCAGGCGGTGCGTGACGGCGATGAGGGACTGGTTGACCCACGACCAGTTCTGCTCGTCACGCTGGCCGAAGCCCTTTTCCGAGCTCGTTCCGACCATGCCCTGATACCAGATCTTGAGCTCGGCCGCGTTGCGCTCGAAGCCGCGGATAGGGGCCGGCACGACATAGAGCAGGACGCCTGCGAAGGCGACCGTAGCGGCGGCCGCCGTCCATTTCCGCCGCCAGACCAGATAGGGCAGGACCGCAATGGGAAACACCTTGATGGCAGCGGCGAGTGCGAACATGAAGCCAGCAAGCCAGGGGCGTTGATGCCGCAAGCTCCAGAAACCGTAGAGCATCATGGCCAGCAGGACGAGGTTCGGCTGGCCAAGGTCGAACATGTCGAACACGAACGGCACGGTGACGACAGCGGGCAGCGCCTCCAGCCAGCGGCCGGGGCTGTGCCCCGAGCCGGTCATGACCTGGGAGAACGTCCCGGCGTACCACCACGCCACGGCATTCAGGATCGACAGGACGACATAGAGCGGAATTTTGCCGAACCAGCTCGGGATCGCCAGCATGATCGCCGGCAGCGGCGGATAGATGAAGTCGAAATATTCGACGGCCGTGGCGGGATAGAGCGGCTCACCCTGCAAGACCTGCTGCCCGGCCCAGAACCACAGCAGATAATCCTTGGTCTTGCCACTGCCGAAGACTTCCGGGACGAGCACGTCGGCGGTGAGCAGGACGCAGCAAAGCAGAAACAGCAGGTCCAGCGGCGCGCGCAGCGACGGATGTCTGGGCGCGTCGGGCTTGGCTAACGGGGCGGACGGGGTCACGGACTGGTCCTGTGCGGCGGCGAACAGGGCGTAGCAGACCGGTGCAGGCTTGGAGAGCCCCTCACCTGAAATTGTACGGTGGCAATCGGACTCCCCGCGAGCGAAGCGAGGTCGACGCACCAGCCGGAAACGGATTGCCTGAAACGAAGTCTTGAACTGCCTAACGCCGCAGCAATCCGCCGAGAGCGCCGCGGACCAGCGTGCGGCCGATCGAGCCGCCGAGTTGGCCGCCAACCGACTTGCCGATATTGGCGGCCATCCCGCCGATCACCTGGTTGGTGACCGATCGCGTCACGTCACGCGCAATGACCTGGCCGGCTGACAGGCGTCCGCGCTTGACGTTGGTGCCGAAGATGCTGCCGACGATCGATCCGATCTGGCCGAGAAGACCGCCGCCATTTCCGCTCACCTGGCCGTCCGCGGTGGCCGCCGTGCCGGCGATGCGCTTCTGGATCATCTCGTAAGCGGATTCTTCGTCGACCGCGGTGTCGTATTTGCCCTTCACCGGGCTTGCATCCATGATGGCCTTGCGCTCGTCCGGCGTGATCGGCCCGATGCGGGCCGAGGGCGGCCGGATCAGCACCCGCTCGACCATCGCAGGCGTGCCGTTGCCCTCGAGGAAGGACACCAGCGCCTCGCCCTTGCCGAGCTCCATGATGACCTTGGCGGTGTCGAGCTTCGGGTTGGGCCGGAAGGTCTGGGCCGCAGCGGCGACCGCCTTCTGGTCGCGCGGGGTGAAGGCGCGCAGCGCGTGTTGCACCCGGTTGCCGAGCTGTCCGAGCACGCGGTCGGGGACGTCGACCGGGTTTTGCGTCACGAAGTAGACGCCGACGGCCTTGGAACGGATCAGGCGGACCACCTGCTCGATCTTGTCCATCAGCGCCTTGGGTGCATCGTTGAACAACAGATGCGCTTCATCGAAGAAGAACACGAGCTTGGGCTTGGGCAGATCGCCGGCCTCGGGCAGCTCCTCGAACAGCTCCGACAACATCCACAGCAGAAATGTCGCGTAAAGCCTGGGGTTCTGCATCAGCTTGTCGGCGACCAGGATGTTGACCATGCCGCGGCCGTCGCGGTCGGTCTTCATGAAGTCCTTCAGCGTCAGCGCGGGCTCGCCGAAGAATTTGGTGCCGCCCTGGTTCTCCAGCACCAGGAGCTGGCGCTGGATGGTGCCGACGGTGGCCTTGGTGACGTTGCCGAACCCCTGCGCGGCCTTGCGGATCGCCGCGAGCGGATCCTCTGCTGCGTCCGCCGCCTTCTTGCCGCTATCGGGCACGATGGCGTCGAGCAGCGCGCGCAGATCCTTCATGTCGATCAGGGTCAGGCCGTTGTCGTCGGCGACGCGGAAGGCGACGTTGAGCACGCCTTCCTGCACGTCGTTGAGGTCGAGCATGCGCGCGAGCAGAAGCGGCCCCATTTCCGTGACGGTCGCGCGCACCGGATGGCCCTGCTCGCCGAACACGTCCCAGAACACCGTCGAGAACTGGTCGGGCTGGAAATTCAGCCCGATCTCGGAGGCACGCTTGACGATGAAGTCCTTGGCTTCGCCGACCTCGGAGATACCGGAGAGGTCGCCCTTGATGTCGGCGGCGAAGACTGGAACACCGGCGCGCGCAAATCCTTCCGCCATCACTTGCAGCGACACGGTCTTACCGGTTCCGGTTGCACCCGTGACGAGGCCGTGGCGATTGGCGAGCGCCAGCGTCAGCCATGCCTGCTCGTCTCCCTTGCCGACGAAGATCTTTTCGTCGGTATCGCCGAGCTTGCTGTCCTGTGCGGTCATTATTCTCTCTGATCTCTCTGCCGGGTTTCGCCTATTGAAACTCAAATGCACCAATTCCGGAGCTTAACGCATGTCAAGCGCCGATTAAAACGGTTCAACGCACTCGACCATGCGAACTTGCCGGATACGGATGGACGACATCAGCCGAAAGTAGGAACGAGGCGTTCGCAACGCGGCAATTTTTCGCCGATTCGATCTCCGCTCTTGCACCGCTGCAACACTTTTCGCGCGTTCGAAGATGAATCGCGACGACGCGTGCGTTCATCGCTTGAATTTCACATCACACCGGCTCAAGATCATTTTCGAAAGAAATACTCCGGCAAGCAAACCGGCTGAGGGGCGGGCCTTATGGACGAACTGATCGGGCGGCTGGCGACAAACGCCAGCATAGATAGTGCTGTGGCTGAAAAGTCCGTCGGCATTATCCTGGGCTTCCTCCGCAACGAGGGTCCCTCCGACAGCGTGCAGGCCCTGATCGATCAGATTCCCGGAGCGGAAGCCGCGATCGAGGCATCCAGGAGCGGCGGCGGACTGTCGCGGCTGATGGGCGGCGGCCTGATGGCGGTCGGCACGCGCCTGATGAGCCTCGGACTTGGCATGTCGGAGATTCAAAACGTCGCCCGTGAACTTTTCCGCTACGGCCGAGACAAAATCGGAGCGGATCAGATGGGCAAGATCGTTGCGGGGACGCCGGGCCTCAGCCAGTTCGCCTGAAGCTGTCGCATTTCATATCGAGTATCATGACATATCCGATCTCCGAGATTGAAGGCCTGTCGGTCTTTGCCGCCAACAAGCTGAAGGCGCAGGGTATCCGCACCACCGATGGGCTGCTCGAAGCAGCCGGCACGGTGAAGGGCCGCAAGGCGCTGTCCGCCAAGACCGGCATCAGCGAGCAGCTGCTGCTGGAATGGGCCAACGTCTCCGACTACATGCGTATCCCCGGCATGGGCCGGGCCAAGGTCGGCCTGGTGCGCGCCGCCGGTGTCACCACCGTGCGCGAGCTCGCCTATCGGAATCCGGCAAGGCTCGCCCAGAGCATGCGCGACGCCAACGAGAAGAAGAAGCTGCTGCGCATCCTGCCCACGGAGAAGTCGGTCGGCGACATCATCGCCAAGGCGAAGAAGCTGCAGCCGAAGATCACGTATTAGTTCACGTTCCTCTTCGTCATCCCGACGCAACCGCGCAGCGGTCGTCGCTGAGGGTGCTCGCCTCTTCGGCGAAACTCGAAGGATGCACGGCCACGGCTACAAACACCGCCGTCATACCCCGCGAAGGCGGGGTATCCAGTACGCCGCGCTCCTCCGTGTCGCCGCACTGCCTTCGGAGTCCTGGATTGCCCGCTTTCGCGGGCAATGACAGCGAGCGGCTGGTCTTGAACTCCCCTTCCCCGACCGCTAAAGCCACGGCCATGAATGCCTCGCCCTCCCCATCCGTCCCGCCGGCCGGCTCGGCCAGGCCAGATGTGCTGCGGACACTGCTGGATCGGCCGATCCCGGCGGTGATGGGCGTGCTCAACATCACTCCGGACTCATTTTCCGATGGCGGCGAGTTCATAGCGCCCCAGCAGGCGCTCGCACGGGCGCGGGCGATGATCGCCGATGGCGTCGACATCATCGATATCGGCGCCGAATCCACCCGGCCCTATAAGGGCGCGAAGGCGATCACGGCGGACGACGAGCTTGCTCGGCTCAAGCCGGTGCTTTCAGGCGTCGTGGCGCTCGGCGTGCCTGTTTCGATCGACAGCATGAAGGCGGAGGTGGTGGCCTACGCGCTCGACCAGGGCGCGGCGATCGCCAACGACGTCTGGGGCCTGCAACGCGATGCCGCGATGGCGCCGCTGGTGGCCGCAAGAGGCGTCCCCGTCATCGTCATGCACAACCGCGACGACGCCGATCCCGCCATCGACATCATCACGGACATGAAGACGTTCTTCCTGCGTTCGCTCGACATCGCCGCAAAGGCCGGCATCGCGCGCGACAAGATCGTGCTCGATCCCGGCATCGGCTTCGGCAAGACCGCCGAGCAGAGCCTGACCGCGCTGGCGCGGTTGCGCGAATTCGAGATGTTCGGCCTTCCGATCCTAGTCGGTGCCTCGCGCAAACGCTTCATCGCCTCGGTGTCGCCGTCGGAGCCGAAGGAGCGGCTCGCCGGCTCGATCGCCGCGCATCTGCTCGCCGCGCAGCGCGGCGCGAAGATCATCCGGACCCATGACGTCGCCGAGACCTTGCAGGCGCTGCTCGTGGCGAACGCAATCGAGGGCAAGCAATGACCGATACGATCTTCATCACCGGGCTGTCGATCCATGCCCGCCACGGCGTGATGGATCACGAGACGGAAGTCGGCCAGCGCTTCGTCATCGATCTCGAACTCTATACCGATTTGTCGGAGCCCTCGCGCAGCGACCGGCTCGCCGACACGGTGTCCTACGCCGACGTCGTGGCGACGACGACGGCGGCGTTCAAGACCGCTAATTACAAGCTGCTGGAGCGCGCGGCCGGTGCGGTCGCCGACGCAATCCTGTCGAACTTCCCGCGCATCCGCGCCGTGAAGATCACCGTGCACAAGCCGCATGCGCCGATCGCCGCGATCTTCGACGATGTCGGCATCATGCTGACCCGCTCGCGGCACCCCTGATGGCAAGCGTGCTGATCGCGCTCGGCGGCAATGTCGGCGATGTCCGCGCGACGTTCCGCAAGGCGATCGCGCATATCTGCGGCATCGCGCAAGGCGCCCTGATCGCGCGCTCCTCGGACTATGCCACCCCGCCCTGGGGCGACGAGGCGCAGGACCCCTTCATCAACGCCTGCGTCGAGATCGAGACCGATCTCGATCCGCACGCACTTCTGTTCGTGCTGCAGAAGGTCGAGCAGAAATTCGGCCGCACCCGGGACAAGGAGCGGCGCTGGGGCCCGCGCACGATCGATCTCGACATGATCGCCTATGACGACATTTCCTTGCAGAAGCCGGACCTGACCTTGCCGCATCCGCGCCTGTTCGAGCGCGCTTTCGTGCTGGTGCCGTTGGCCGAGATCGCGCCCGACCGCGTCATCTCGGGCATCCCAGTGCGTGACGGGCTCGCCAGCGTCTCGACGCAAGGCATTGAGCGGCTCCCGGATACCGGTTAACCAAAATCGACCGTTTGCAGGGACGGTCGGCCGTGGCAAATTCGCCTCGCGAATAACGATATTCTTGGGAGCCCTTGGCCGCATGACCTCCGTGACTGACGACCTGAAGCTGGCGGCCGATTTTCCCCAGGCAACCGTCGAAGACTGGCGCAAGCTGGTCGACGGCGTGCTCAAGGGCGCGCCGTTCGAGAAGCTGGTCGGCAAGACCTATGACGGGCTCAAGATCGATCCGCTCTATCCGCGCGCCAAGGGCGTTGCGCCCGTGATGGGACGGCCTGCGGCCGCGCCGTGGCAGATCGTGCAGCGGATCGACCATCCCGATGCGGCGCTGGCGAATGCGCAGGCGTTGCAGGACCTGGAGAACGGCGCGACCGGGCTCGCGCTGGTGTTCGCGGGAGCCAACGGCGCACGCGGTTTCGGCCTGGAACCTTCGGCCAAGGCGGTCGCAAAGCTGTTGAAGGACGTCCATCTCGACGCCGGCATCGGCATCGAGCTCGAGATCGGACCTCAATCGCGGATGGCCGCGATCCATGTCGCGGAATTTGTGAAGAGCAACGGCCTCGATCCCGCAGCCTGCAACATCCGCTTCGGGCTGGATCCGCTCGCGGCGAGCGCGGTGTGGGGCCACAGTCCCTATACATGGGACGAGATCGCCCCCGCCGTCACCGGCGCGATCAAGGGCCTCGCCGCGCTCGGCTTCAAGGGACCGTTTGCGTCCGCCGACGGACGCGTCATCCACGATGCCGGCGGCTCGGAGGTGCAGGAGCTCGCCTTCGTTCTCGCCTGCGGCGTCGCTTATCTGCGCGCGATCGAAGGCGCCGGCATTGCGCTGGAAGCCGCGCGCGGCATGGTCTATGCGCGACTCGCCGCGGACGCCGACCAGTTCCTGACCATGGCCAAATTCCGCGCGTTGCGGCTGCTGTGGGCACGCATCGAAACATCGTGCGGGCTGACGCCCCAACCATTGTTCATCGCTGCCGACACCGCCTGGCGCATGCTGACGCAGCGCGATCCTTATGTGAACATGCTGCGCGCGACCATCGCGACATTCGCGGCAGGGCTTGCCGGCGCCAATGCGATCACCGTGCTGCCGCATACGCTCGCGCTCGGGCTGCCCGACCCGTTCGCGCGCCGCGTCGCGCGCAACACGCAACTGTTGCTGCTGGAGGAAAGCAACCTCGGCAAGGTCAGCGATCCCGCTGCGGGCGCCGGCGGCATCGAGACGCTGACGGCGCAGCTTTGCGACGCCGCCTGGGCGCTGTTCCAGCAGAGCGAGACAACCGGCGGCGCCTTTGCCGCGCTTCAGCAGGATCTGTTCCAGAGCAAGGTTTCGGCGACACGAAAAGCACGTGACGCCAACATCGCCAAGCGCCGCGACGTGCTGACGGGCGCCAGCGAATTTCCAAACCTTCACGAGCGCGAAACGGCGGTGCTGACGGCGACGCCAATCGCGCTCGCGCCTTACGGCGAGCAGAAATACAAGTTCGAGGCGCTGCCGCCGATCCGGCTCGCGGAGCCTTTCGAGGCGCTGCGTGACAAATCCGACGCAGCGCTGAAGGCGCGCGGCTCCCGGCCGAAAGTGTTCCTGGCCAATCTCGGCACGCCCGCCGATTTCACGGCGCGGGCGACCTTCGCCAAGAGCTTCTTCGAGGCCGGCGGCATCGAGGCCATGGGCAACGAGGGCTTTGCCGATCCGGTCAGCCTTGCCGCCGCCTTCAAAGCCTCCGGCGCCGAGCTTGCCTGCCTTTGTTCCAGCGACAAGGTTTATGCCGATCAGGCGGAACCGGCAGCGAAGGCCCTGCAAATGGCGGGAGGCCGACATATCTTTCTGGCGGGCCGCCCCACCGAGGCTGAGGCGGTGCTGCGCGCGGCCGGCGTCACCGGTTTCGTCTTCGCCGGAGGCGATGCGCTTGCGACCCTGCAAGACGCCTACCGACGGATGGAGCAGGCATGACCGACACCAGCAAACCCGTTCTCACCGGCGGCTGCCAATGCGGGGCGGTGCGCTTCGGCGTCACGACGGCGCCGAACCGGGTCTCGATCTGCCACTGCCGGATGTGCCAGAAGGCGGCCGGCGCGCCGTTCGCCTCCTTTGCCGACATCAACAGGACCGACTTCGCCTGGACCAAGGGACAGCCGTCGTTCTTCCGCTCCTCCACCATCGCCGAGCGCGGCTTCTGCCCCGCCTGCGGCACGCCGCTGAGCTTTGGCCGCATCGACGGCGACCGGATCGAGATCATGACCGGCGCGTTCGACCGCCCCGACCGGGTGATCCCGACGCGCCAGTTCGGCACCGAATCCCGCCTCGGCTGGGTGGTCGGCATCGCCAATCTTCCGAGCCAGACCACGCAGCAGAATTACGGACCGGAGAAGATGGCGACGATCGTCAGCCATCAGCACCCGGATCATGATTGATGAAATGGTTGAAGCCATGAGCCGCATTCCCAATTTCGCAAACGTCGCCTTCGAGCGCTCCCCCACCGCCGCGCTGTCAGGCAGCGCCGAACCGTGGCTGACGCCCGAGGGCATTCTGGTGAAACCCGCCTATGGCGAGGCTGATCTCGCCGGGCTCGATTTCCTCGAGACCTATCCGGGCATCGCGCCCTATCTGCGCGGCCCCTACCCGACCATGTATGTCAACCAGCCCTGGACCGTCAGGCAATATGCCGGCTTCTCCACGGCGGAGGATTCCAACGCGTTCTACCGCCGCAACCTGGCTGCCGGACAGAAGGGCCTTTCGGTCGCCTTCGACCTTGCCACCCATCGCGGCTATGACTCTGATCATCCGCGCGTCGGCGGCGACGTCGGCATGGCCGGCGTGGCCATCGATTCCATCTACGACATGCGCACGCTGTTTGCGGGCATTCCGCTCGACCAGATGAGCGTGTCCATGACCATGAACGGCGCGGTGCTGCCGATCCTCGCGCTCTATGTCGCCGCGGCCGAGGAACAGGGCGTGCCGTCGGAGAAGCTGTCGGGCACCATTCAGAACGACATTCTGAAAGAGTTCATGGTGCGCAACACCTACATCTATCCGCCCGCGCCCTCGATGCGGATCATCTCCGACATTTTTGCGTACACCTCGCAGAAGATGCCGAAATACAACTCCATTTCCATCTCCGGCTATCACATGCAGGAGGCCGGCGCGACGCAGGACCTCGAGCTCGCCTATACGCTCGCCGACGGCGTCGAATATCTGCGTGCCGGACTTGCTGCCGGCCTCGACGTCGACCGCTTTGCCCCGCGACTGTCGTTCTTCTGGGCGATCGGCATGAACTTCTTCATGGAGGTCGCCAAGCTGCGCGCCGCGCGGCTGCTCTGGGCGAAGCTCCTGAAGCCGTTCAACCCGAAGGACCCGCGCTCGCTTTCGCTGCGCACGCATAGCCAGACCTCGGGCTGGTCGCTGACCGCGCAGGACGTCTTCAACAACGTGATGCGGACCACCGTGGAGGCGATGGCGGCAACTCAAGGCCACACCCAGTCACTGCACACCAACGCGCTCGACGAGGCCTTGGCGTTGCCGACGGATTTCTCGGCGCGCATCGCCCGCAACACCCAGTTGTTCCTGCAGCAGGAGAGCGGCACCACCCGCATCATCGATCCCTGGGGCGGCTCGTATTACGTCGAGCGGCTCACGCGCGACCTCGCGGCGAAGGCCTGGGCCCACATCCAGGAGGTCGAGGAGCTCGGCGGCATGGCCAAGGCGATCGAGGCCGGCCTGCCGAAGCTGCGCATCGAGGAAGCCTCCGCCAAGACGCAGGCGCGGATCGATGCCGGCAAGCAGGCGGTGATCGGCGTCAACAAGTACAAGCCGACCGACGAGGCAGCGATCGACATTCTCAAGGTCGACAACACCAATGTCCGCCGCCTGCAGATCGACAAGCTGACGCGGCTGAAGAGCGAGCGCAGCCAGAAGGACGTCGATGCCGCGCTCGCGGCAATCACGCGCTCGGCCGGCGAAGGCAACGGCAATCTCTTGGCGCTCGCAATCGACGCGGCGCGGGCCAAGGCGACCGTCGGCGAAATTTCGGACGCGATGGAGAAGGTGTTCGGCCGGCACCGCGCCGAGATCAAATCCATCACCGGCGTCTACAAGCGGGAGGCGTCCAGCATGGGCAACCAGGTCGAGAAGGTTCAGGCGCTGATCGACGCCTTCGAGGAAGCGGAAGGCCGCCGCCCGCGCATCCTGGTCGCCAAGATCGGCCAGGACGGCCACGACCGCGGCCAGAAGGTGATCGCCTCGGCGTTTGCCGATATCGGCTTCGACGTCGACATCGGACCGCTGTTTGCGACCGCCGACGAGGCTGCGCGGCAGGCCGTCGAGAACGACGTGCATATCCTCGGCGTCTCTTCGCTAGCCGCCGCCCATCTCACCGCCGTGCCCGAATTGAAGGCCGCGCTGAAGAAGCAGGGCCGCGACGACATCATGATCATCGTCGGCGGCGTGGTGCCGCCGCAGGATTACGATGCACTCTATGCCGCGGGCGCCGAAGCGATCTTCCCGCCGGGCACCGTGATCGCGGAGGCGGCCGAGGAGTTGATCCGCAAGCTGAATGCGCGGCTCGGGCATAGCGAGGCGGCGGAGTAGCATCGCCGTCGATTTCCCGACAAGAAGGATTTTGCGTGATGTATTTCGCGCCAACGTCGATGCGTGCGCTCGCCGTCGCCGCGTTTTTCAGCGCGCTGTTCGGTCCGGTCCACGCCACAGACCCCAAACCCGACGCCGTCGTCAAGACGAGGAGCATCGAGGCGCGCGTCTTCCTCGACCACAAGATCAAGGCGGATGCAGCGCTGGCGGCAGATTGCCTCACCGAAGGTAAAAAGTGGCTCGACAAGAATTCCGCAGAGGCTGCCGCCGCGCGCAAGGCCGACCCGCAGTTCTTCAAGGACGGCGGCTGGGATTTCGAGCGCAAATATGAGATCCGCTCCGTCGTGGCCGACCGCTATGTCAGCGTTCTCCGCAACGACTACATGGACACTCACGGCGCGCATCCCAATTCGGACGTGAACACGATCCTGTGGGACAAGGCCGACAACAAGCGCATCTCGATCCGCCCGTTCTTCAGCGAGACCGCCGACAACGGCGCGACCATGAAGGCGGTGGTGAAAGCGATCATCGCCTCGCTCAAAGTTGAGAAGAAGAAGCGGGATGCCGGCGAGACCGCCACCGACGAATGGTTCAAGGAGCTGAAACCGAGCCTGCTCAAGGTCGGCGCGGTGACGCTGGCGCCCTCGACCGAAGCGGGGAAGAGCTCCGGCCTCACCTTCCACTATCCGCCTTACGCCGTCGGCCCGTACGCCGAGGGCGAATATGTCGCCTTCGTGCCGTGGGAAACGTTGAAGCCTTACTTGACCGCAGATGGCACCCGCATCTTTGGCGGCGCGCGGCCGAAGGACGACGCGCAGGAGCCCTGAGCGGTCGCTAACCGGATCGCCCCAGCGTCCGCGCAAGTGAGTTCGTCCAGTCGGGAATTCAGGACGCGAATAGCGCCTGCCAGCGATCGGCATCCGCAGGCTCGGTCTCGAGCGCGACCGACCATTCGATGAGGGTGCGGTTACCCTCGATGATCGGGCGCAATTGCAGGGTGCCTTGATAGCGCGTCGGCGCCGGCGCCCGGCTTCCGTCATCCCGCGGATACGGCAGCGCTTCGAGACCGGCATAGGTCAGGGTGTGCTGCCGGTCCGAGTGATCGACCAGGCGCTGGCGGATCCAGTTTCCAAGATAGCAGAACCGCCTGATGGCGCCGACCTCATCGCCGCGCTTGTCGTCTTCGATCACGCTCTCGCTGACGCCCTCGATGTAAGCGGGATAGTTGTTGAAATCGCGGATCAGCGACCAGACCTCGTCCAAGGGGCGGTCGAGCACCGCGCTGTAATAGGCTTGGGTCATCGGCTTGCCTCCGGTTCTCGTTACGCGCAGAGGTTGGCGCGTTGCACCGGCAAGACCCACCCGGTTTCCGACTGCCCGTCCGATGGGCATGCCTTTCGCACAACATCTGCATCTCCTTGGTAGCGCTATCTTGCGGCGACGCTGCAAAGCCGACTAGAATGTCGCCATTGAGAAGAGCGCCCGACATCACGGGCGCCGTTGGGAGGCATTCAATGTCCAGGATTTCGCGCCGCACTTTTGCGGCTTCAACGGCTGCGGTTGCCGCATCCGCCGCTTTCGGCTTCAAGCCCGCACGCGCACAAGCCTATCCGGGTCGGCCGGTCACCGTGATCGTGCCGTGGGGCGCGGGCGGCGGAACCGACGCCACCGCGCGCATTGTCGCAGCGCTGCTGGAAAAGGATCTCGGCCAGCCCTTCAACGTGATCAACCGCACCGGCGGCTCCGGCGTGGTCGGCCATAGCGCGATCGCGACCGCACAACCCGACGGCTACACCATCGGCATGCTCACCGTCGAAATCTCGATGATGCACTGGCAGGGCCTCACCGAGCTGACGCCGAGGAGCTACACCCCGCTGGCGCTGATGAACGAGGATCCCCCGGGGATCCAGGTCTCCTCCTCCTCGCCATACAAGACGGTCAAGGAGCTCGCCGAGGCCATCAAGGCGGCACCTCCCGGCAAGTTCAAGGCTTCCGGTACCGGCCAGGGCGGCATCTGGCATCTCGCGCTGGTCGGCTGGATGCAGGCAATGGGCCTGCCCGCCAACCAGGTCGCCTGGGTGCCCTCGAACGGCGCGGCGCCCGCGATGCAGGATCTCGCCGCCGGCGGCCTCGACCTCACGACGTGCTCGGTGCCGGAGGCACGCGCGATCATCGAGGCGGGCAAGGCCAGGAGCCTCGCCATCATGGCCCCCGCGCGCAACCCGGTCTTCAAGGACGTGCCGACGCTGAAGGAAGCGATGGGCATCGACTACGCAACCGGCGCCTGGCGCGGCATTGCCGGACCGAAGAACCTTCCGCCGGAGATCGCGAGCAAGCTGACCGCTGCGCTGAAGAAGGTCTACGACTCCGCCGAGTTCAAGGACTTCATGACCAATCGCGGGTTCGGCACAGTCTGGGGCGATGCAGGCCAGTTCACTGGCTTCATGGACAAGGGCGATGCCCAGATGGGCGAAGCGATGAAGGCGGCCGGCCTTTCGAAAGCCTGATCCGATTTCGGCCGGTGACCTCGGCAACTACGTCTGATGGCCTCTCCCCGCGCGCGGGGAGGGGAGAACTTCTTTCATAGGACTCCTCCCATGCGTCTTCCCGACTCCGTTACGGGATCGTTTCTCGTCGTGCTTGGCGCGGCGGCTGCCTATGGCGGCTATATCCTGCCGCCGGTGCCCGGCCAGCCGGTCGGCCCCAATGTGTTTCCGCTGGTGATCGGGACGGGCCTCGCTCTGTGCGGCCTCGCGATCGTGTTCGGAATCGGCCACTCTTTCGAGGAGGAGGAAGAGCTGATCCCTCTGGAGGATGGCCAGACGGCAGCCATTCCACCCCCGCAGGGCAAGCTCTACGGCCTGCGCGCCTTGCTGCCGCCGGGGTTGCTGCTGTTCTACGTCGTCGCCGCCGACCGGCTCGGCTTCATCATCACCGCGGCGCTTATGGTCTACGTCACCTCGACCGCGCTCGGTGCGAAGTGGAAGCTGGCCCTGCCGCTAGCGGCGCTGTCGCCGTTCGCCATTCACCTCATCTTCGGCAAGCTGTTGCGCGTGCCGCTTCCTGCCGGCCTGCTGCCGACGCCCTGGTAATTCCCCATGCTGAAGACCCTGATTGAAGCCTTCGCCCTGATCTCCACCTGGGAGGTCATCATCGCGATGGTCGCGGCCTCCGTGTACGGCCTCGTGATCGGCTCGCTGCCCGGCCTGTCGGCGACGATGGCAACCGCCCTGCTCGTTCCCGTCACCTTCTACCTCTCACCGATCGCGGCGATCGCGACCATCGTCGCGGCGTCCTCGATGGCAATCTTCTCCGGAGACATTCCGGGTGCACTGCTGCGCATTCCCGGCACGCCCGCCTCCGCGGCCTATGCCGACGAGGCCTATGCGATGACGCGGAAGGGCCAGGCCGAGCTGGCGTTAGGTGCCGGCGTGTGGTTCTCCGCCGTCGGCGGCATCGCCGGCGTGCTGTCCTTGATGATCCTGGCGCCGCCGCTCGCCGAGATCGCGCTGTCGTTCTCGACCTTCGAATATTTCTGGCTGGCGCTGCTCGGCCTGATGTGCGCCACCCTGGTGGCGCGCTCTTCGCCGGTGAAGGCGATCGCCGGCATGTTCCTCGGCCTGCTGGTCTCCTGCGTCGGCATCGAGAACCCCGGCGGCGTTCCGCGCTTCACTTTCGGCCTCACCGATCTGTTCGGCGGCATCGAGCCAATCCCGGCGCTGGTCGGCGTGTTCGCGGTGGCGCAGGTGATGCGTGCGATGCTGACGCCCGAGCCGCCGCCGCTGCCGCGGCGGAAATTCGGAAGCATCATGGCCGGTCAATGGAAGCTGACCAAAAAGTATCACTGGCAGATGACGCGCGGAAACATCGTCGGCATCATCATCGGCGTGCTCCCCGGCGCCGGTGCCGACATGGCCGCCTGGGTCTCCTACGCGATGTCGAAGCGTTTCTCCAAAGAACCGGAAAAATTCGGCACCGGCCATGTCGAAGGCCTGGTCGAGGCCGGCGCGAGCAACAATGCCAGCATCGCCTCGGGCTGGGTGCCCTCGCTGCTGTTCGGCATCCCCGGCGACACCATTGCCGCGATCGCGATCGGCGTGCTCTACATGAAGGGGCTCAATCCGGGCCCGACGCTGTTCACCGAGAAAGCGTCGAGCATGTACGCGATCTATTTGATGTTCATCATCGCGAACATCCTGATGATCCCGCTCGGCATCGCCATGATCCGGATCGCCGCCTACATCCTGCTGGCGCCTCGCTCAGCCATCATGCCGATCATCATGCTGTGCTGCGCGGTCGGCTCGTTCGCGATCGGCAACAACATGTTCGGCGTCGTCACCGTCGCCGCCTTCGGCGTGATCGGCTACGTCATGGAGGCGAACGGCTATCCCGTCGCCGCGATGGTACTCGGCATCGTCATGGGGACCATGGTCGAGCAGGCCTTCGTCACCTCACTGATCAAGTCCGACGGCAGTATCCTGCCATTCTTCGAGCGCCCGGTTGCCGCCATCCTCGCCGCGATGGCGATCGGCGCCCTGCTCTGGCCGGTGATGGTCTGGGTCTGGCGCAAGTTGAAACCGGCGCAGACGGCGGCGGCAACGGGCAGGTGATATGGGGCGGGCGGCCCTCGCCTGCCCGGCCTCGGCGTTGTAAAGCAGGGCATGACTGAGAAGAAGGCCTCGCTCGACATCCCCTCCCTCGCCCGCGACCTCCGTTCCGGCCATCGCGCAGCGCTCGCTCGCGCCATCACGCTGGTGGAAAGCCGGCGCGGCGACCACCAGGCGCTGGCGCGAGAGCTGGTGCAGATGCTCCTGCCCGACACCGGCAAGGCGTTCCGCGTCGGCATCACCGGCTCGCCCGGCGTCGGCAAGTCCACCACCATCGATGTGCTCGGCACCTATCTGATCGAGCAAGGCAACAAGGTCGCGGTGCTTGCGGTCGATCCGTCATCGGCGCGCAGCGGCGGCTCGATCCTCGGCGACAAGACGCGAATGGCGCGGCTGTCGGCCTCGGACCATGCCTTCATCCGGCCCTCGCCGTCGTCCGGCACGCTCGGCGGCGTCGCCGCGAAAACACGCGAGGCGATGCTGCTCTGCGAGGCTGCCGGCTTCGACGTCGTGCTGGTCGAGACCGTCGGCATCGGCCAGTCCGAGACTGCCGTCTGCGACATGACCGACTTCTTCCTCGCATTGATGCTGCCGGGCGGCGGCGACGAATTGCAGGGCATCAAGAAGGGCCTGGTCGAGCTCGCCGACATGATCGCCATCAACAAGGCCGACGGCGACAATCTCAAGCGCGCCAACATCACCGCCGCCGATTATCGCGGCGCGCTGCATATTCTGGCGCCGAGGTCCGAGCATTGGCATCCGCCCGTCCTCACCTATTCGGCGCTGGCCGGCACCGGCATCGCCGAGCTCTGGCAGAAGGTTCTCGATCACCGCAAGGCGATGAACGCATCGGGCGATTTCGCCGCGCGGCGGCGTGAGCAGCAGGTGAAATGGATGTGGTCGATGCTGGAGCAGCGCATGCTGGCGCGGCTGCGCAGCGAGGCCTCGGTTCGCAGCAGGGTCCGGAAGATCGAGGCTGAAGTCGCCGACGGCCATCTCACCCCGGCGCTCGCCGCCGAGCAGATATTGGAGTTGCTGAAATGAGCGAGAAGCTCCGTATTCTCCTCACCGGCTTCGGGCCGTTCCCCGGCGCGCCCTATAACCCGACCCAGCCGCTGGTCGCGCGGCTCGCGCAATTGCGCCGGCCGGCCCTCGACGATGTCGAGCTGTCGAGCCACATCTTCCCGGTCACCTATGCCGCGGTCGACCGGCAATTGCCCGAGGTGCTCGCGAAGGTGAAACCGGACGCGCTTTTGATGTTTGGCCTCGCCGCGCGCACGCCCTACCTACGCATCGAGACCCGCGCGCGCAACGCCGTCACCATGCTCTGGCCCGATGCCGCCAACACCCGATCGCGCAAGCGCGGCATCGCAGGCACCGCCGACGCCATGAATTTCGGTCCGCACACCGCAAGGCTGCTGCGCGCCGCGCGCCTCACCGGCATCGATGCGCGGCCCTCGCGCGATGCCGGCGCCTATCTCTGCAACTATCTGAGCTGGCGCGCGATCGAGAATGTACGCGCGGGCGGGCCGCAGCTTGCGGCCTTCATCCACATTCCCCTGCTCGCGCGCGGCGGCGCGGTGCGGCGCAAGGGCGCAGCCCGGATCACGCTGGAGGAACTGGTGGATGCGGGCGAAGCCATGCTGATCGAGATGGTGGGGCTCGCGAGGAAAGCGCGGAACACAGCCTCATAGGGTGGATTAGCGCAGCGTAATCCACCTCTTCTGCATCAACGTGTTCCGTACGCGCGGTGACATGGTGGGTTACGCCTACCGCTAACCCACCCTACGACACCTCCGCTGCGGTAAACACTTAACCCTACCGCGAACAATCCTCGCGAGCCCGGCCGCCCTGCGCTACCTAGTCGGCGCGGATGCCCTCCCGCTTCCGCCGGAGGACGCGTCATGGACCTCAATCGCCGTCATCTCATCGGAGCTTCGACCGCAGGCATCGCCGGCGCGCTGGCCATGCCGGCCGACGCCGCGCGCGCGGCGCCACTGACATCCCTGCTCGGCCGCGACGCCACGCAATACGGCATACGGCCCGGCAGCAGCGAAGATCAGACCCGCGCGCTGCAACGCGCGATCGACGAGGTTGCACGCGCACAGCTGCCGCTGGCACTACCACCCGGCGTCTATCGCACCGGGCTGTTGCGGCTGCCGAACGGCGCACAATTGATCGGCGTACGCGGCGCGACGAAACTCGTCTTCACCGGCGGCGCCTCGGCGATCCAGGCTGACGGTGCCGATGCAATCGGCCTCACCGGTATCACCTTCGACGGCGGCGGCATTCCGCTGCCGACGCGTCGCGGGCTGATCCATGTGCTCGGCGGACGCGACATCCGCATCGCCGATTGCGAGATCACGAACTCAGGCGGCAGCGGCATCTGGCTCGAACAGGTGTCCGGCGACATCTCGGGCAACATCTTCACTGACATCGCGGTCACCGCGGTGGTCTCGTTCGACGCCAAAGGCCTCAGCGTGTCCCGCAACACCATCATCGGCACCAACGACAACGGCATCGAGATCCTGCGCAGCGCGATCGGCGACGACGGCACGCTGGTCGCCGACAACCGCATCGAGAACATCAAGGCCGGTCCCGGCGGCTCCGGTCAGTACGGCAACGCCATCAACGCGTTCCGCGCCGGCAACGTGATCGTGCGCGGCAACCGCATCAGAAACTGCGATTACTCGGCGGTGCGCGGCAATTCGGCCTCGAACATCCACATATCCGGCAACAGCGTCAGCGACGTGCGCGAGGTCGCGCTCTATTCCGAGTTCGCTTTCGAGGCCGCGGTGATCGCCAACAACATTGTGGATGGCGCGGCGGTCGGCGTCTCCGTCTGCAATTTCAACGAGGGTGGCCGCATCGCGGTGGTCCAGGGCAACATCATCCGCAACCTGATCCCGAAGCGCCCGGTCGGCACCGCGCCCGACGACGACGCGGGCGTCGGCATCTACATCGAGGCGGATTCAGCCGTGACCGGCAATGTGATCGAGAACGCGCCATCCTACGGCATCGTCGCCGGCTGGGGCAAATATCTGCGCGACGTCGCAATCACGGGCAACGTCATCCGCAAGGCCCTCGCTGGCGTCGGCGTCTCCGTCGTGCCGGGCGCGGGCATCGCGCTGGTCAACAACAACATGATCTCCGAAACCCCGCGCGGCGCCGTCGTCGGCCTCGACCATGCGCGTGCGGTGACGTCGGATCTGTCAGCCGACGGCGCGCAGCGATTCGCGCAGGTGATGGTCGGCGGCAATGCGGTGCGGCGCTGAAAGCCGCCTCCTCGCCTCTGGGGCCAGACGCTAGAACGCGTTCCTCAGCAGTGGGTACTTGGCTTCCAGGCCGTCGAGGCTGAAGGTGAATTCGACGACGCGTTTGGGGGCTGCGACGATTTCCTCGGCCGGCGGCGTGAACTGCGGCAGGAGCGCTGCCATCGCGGCAGGCGCGGTCTTCGGCGGCTTCGCGGCAGACACAGGGAGCGGCGGCCTCACTTCAGGCGCGGTGAATGGCGCGACTGCGGCCGGCGCGAGCGGTGACCTCACGGCAGGTGCGACGAAGGGCGCCCTCGCCGCGGGGGCCTTGAGCGGCGGCATTTCGGTAGGCGCGGTAAACGATGCCACCGCTGCGGGCGCGGCGAGCGGCGCGATCGGGGCTTCGGTGATCTCGGCGAGAACGTCCGGCTGGGGATCGAGCCTGACCGGCACGGCGGTCTCGGGGGCGATGTGGACGGCCTTTGGCTGCAGGGTCTGGGGCTCCAGAGTGTTGGGCTCCAGAGTGTTGGGCTCCAGAGTCTTGGGCAGCACGATCTCCGCCTGCTGCTCGCGCGGAAACACACGGGGCATGGTCGCCGGCGACCAGCCGAATGCCGGTGTCACGCTTGCAGCGGCCTCGGCGACATCGGCACCGGTCGCCAGCGCGCGCCAGGTCTGGACGGCGCGCTTGGCTTCCTGGATGTTTTCGAGGAATGCGATCTCGGAATGATAACGACGCCAGCGGCCGGTCTCGAACATTTCGGAGAGATGTTGCAGCCGCTGCTCGGCGAGAGCGCACCAGCGCGCCGCGACGTCGCAGCCAGCAACCACGGCACGCGCAGACGCGCAGTTAGACTCTTGGCGATGTGTCATTAACCAGCCCGTCAGAGGAAAACACGGACGCGGGGGACGCAACGCACACGAATCAATTTAGAGGCGACATGAATATTTTGTGGAAAAGTTTTAACTTGTCCAGCAACGACACGGCACTGGCCGTCAATCACCGTAGTCGTGCGGAGATTTGCCGTGTTTTCGAGTCAAGCTTCGCGCAAGCATAGCCGGCTTGCGGCGAGTTGCGCGAGCGGCGGCCATCAGTGAGGGCGCGACCTCTCAACCGAAAGCTGAACGTGGAAGTGGTTGCAGAGAATCGGATGCCCAGCGCTTTGGTTCTGATTGAATCAGGACCAAAGCCTGGCTTCTCGTTCTGACGCGTTTTCTTCCCGCGAACCGGAATCCACTTCGCTGGAAACCGCTCTGAAAAGAAAAGACCCGTCCGGGGGGACAACCGGACGGGTCGAGCCATATGGGCGCTTGGGGTGGATGGGCGCTCGCGCCTAATATGACTGATGGGGAGGGATGACCGCTCCCACATAATTTGGTCGTGGCAGCTAGCTGAACGTTCAATGCCGCGTTCGATTTTTTGACCTTCGCAACGCGCGCATCTTTGTCGCAAGCGCTATCGCGTCGCCGGCCTATCCGCCTGAGAAACCGTGGCTTTATCGTCCGCGCTCGACAACGAGGGTTGTTCGATCGCGCGGCTGTTGGGCTCGTCGCGACGCTTCGCGGCATCTTCACGTTTTGTTGTACCCGACGCAGCCGCAACGGGCGTGGCGCTGTCGGCGGGAACAGCCAAGACCGCGGCAAACGCATCGGCCTGACCGTCGCCGAAAAGCTCGTCGCGCCCGGGAGAGCCGAGGTCGCGCGCGGTCTTCGCCAGCGTCATGCGCAGTGCTTCCGGCTTCAAGGCGTAGTTGCGTTCGAGCAGCAACGCCGCGACGCCCGAGACGTAGGCGGCCGAGAACGAGGTTCCCGACGTCATCTGGTACTTGCCGTCCGGCGCCGGCAGGAAGATGTCGACCCCGGGCGCTGCAATGGCGACGTAATTGCCGCGGTTGGACGCGGGGAACAGCCTGTCCTGCTGGTCGGTCGCGCTGACCGCGATCACGTTGGGATTGGCGGCTGGATAGAGCGGCGGCGATTTCGCGCCGGCATTGCCGGCAGCCGCGATCAGCACGAGGCCGCGCGCGGCGGTCGCCGCGATGGCCCGTTCGATCACCGCGTCCTTTGGACCGGCGAAGCTCATATTGACGATCTGCGCGCCGTGCTCGGCGGCGTAATTTAGCGACCGCAGGATGATGTAGGACGAGCTCTCGGCGCCGTCATTGGCACCGCCGAACGCGCGGATCGCGATGATGCGGGCCTCGGGCGCGCTGCCCATCAGCCGGTCATGCGCCACGATCGCGCCGGCAATGCCGGTGCCGTGGACGTGCGGCCCCTCCGCGCTGCCGAGCGCATCGAAATTGTCGGCGATGGAATTGGCGAGTTCGGGATGCCTGGTGTCGATGCCGGAGTCGATCACGGCAACCGTGACGTTGGCGCCGTGCGCCAGCGTATGCGCCTGCGGCAGGCGAAGTTTCGTCAGGGCATATTGCGCAGGATCGCCTTCGCTCGGGGGCGTCGATTTCTGATCCTGCAGCACATAGCGGAAGTTCGGCTGGACCGAGCGCACGCTGCCATCAGTCGCGAATTCGCGCCGCACCGTCTCGTACGGCCGGCCATCCGTGATGCGGAACAGACCGAACGTCGCCCCGATCAGCGGGAAGCTCTCCGACGAGATCCGCGTCAAGCCGTGCCGCCGGGCCAGCGCGTCGGCGTCACCGGGTGACAACGTCCCGTCGATCTCGGCCACGAATTCGTTGGCGAAGCTGCGCAGATTGGCGGCAACCGGCGTGGCGTTGCCGCGGCCCTTGCCGGCGCTCTTCTTGCCGGGTTTGCCAGGGTCACCGCCGCCGGCATTCGGCTGCGCCAGGCATTCGCCGCCGGCATCGCGATAGGGCGCGGTGCAGGCCGGATACAGGTTCGGCGAGTAGCGTGCATAGGGCAGCACCGTCGTCGGCCGCAGGCGCGCCGTCGTGGTGTGGGGAATGGTCGCGATCGTGCGCGGGCC
Organism: Bradyrhizobium amphicarpaeae; assembly: GCF_002266435.3. NCBI lineage: Bacteria > Pseudomonadati > Pseudomonadota > Alphaproteobacteria > Hyphomicrobiales > Nitrobacteraceae > Bradyrhizobium > Bradyrhizobium amphicarpaeae. The sequence goes on along the minus strand of NZ_CP029426.2, from coordinate 2,495,922 downwards.
GCGATCGACGGACACCGCCCTGGCCGAGACCGTCGGACCGACGCGCGAGGCGATGCTCGGAGAGATGGTCGGCGTTCGCGTGGGCACGCTGATCGTCGGCGTGCGCATGATCGCCTGCGCCTGCGCAACCTCGACGCCGAGACAGGCGGCGATCAGAAGCGCGGCGCCGGCCGATGAAGCGTAGGCCCCGGCGCGCACCCTGCTCTCGGACTTGCCTGTCATCGGATCAGCGGCGCGACTAGGGCGCCGCGACGGCGAGGTTGACGAACTTCTCGCGCTGCATCCTGCCGAGCAGCGAAGCGAGCTCGTCCTGGCTCATCGCCTTGTCGAACTGGAGGCGGAACATGCCGCCCTTGGCATCGCCGATGATCGAGGCCTGGTAGCTGTCGAGCAGTGCGGTGATGTCGCCGACGCGGGCCTCGGGCGTGAAGCGCACCAGCGCGCGCGCCGGCGGAACGGTCGTGCCGAGTTCGCGTGTGATCGGACCGCTGGTCGAGACCGAAGCGGTCTGGAAGGTCGCGGGCTGGTTCTTCATCAGCACGGCGCCGATGATTCCGGCCTGCAGCATCAGCGCGATGGCACCGAGGCTCGCCGACCACGCCAGCGTGCGCGGCGACAGGCTCGCGAAGAAGGTCGAAATGCGCGCCGACAACGGCAGCGAGCCGCTCGCCCGCGCCGGCTCGGCGTCGATCGCGGCGAACAATTTCTGCATCGCGCGCGCCGAGGGAGCCCCGAGGCTCTCGTTCAGATGGATGGTCTCTTCGTACTCACCGCGGATCGCGGCATATTGCCTGGCAAGTTCGGGATCGCGCGCCAGCGCTTCCTCGACCCGCCGCGCATCGCGCGCGTTCAGCGTGCCGGCAGCGTGCCACGGCAGCAGCAATTCAATTTCACCGGGCTCTTGCTCCAGCATCTTCTTGCTCAAAGCCATCATGGCCAGCCTCGCTCAACGCCGGCTGCCTTCAGCAGTTCGGCCAATTTCTTGCGCGCATAGAACAAGCGCGTCTTCACGGTGTTCTCCGGTATCCCGACGATTTCGGCCACCTCTTCCACGGACTTCTCGTGGTAGTAGACGAGATCGACGATTTCCCGGTGGTCCGGCGAGAGGCCCGTCAGACACTCCCGCAACGCAGCACTGGTATCCTTCTTCTGCACCGCCGTTTCCGGATTGTCGGACGTATCCTCGATCGCGTTGGCGGCGTCTTCGTCCAGTTCAAAATCCTTCCTGCGCCGGAGCGCAGACAGGGCCTTGAAGCGGGTGATTGCCAGCAGCCAGGTAGAAACGGCGGATCGGCCCTCGAACTTGCCGGCTTGACGCCAAACGTCGAGAAACACCTCGCTGATGAGGTCTTCCGCCGCCTGCTCGTCCCGCACGAGCCTTAGCCCGAAACGATACACCCTGACATGGTGCCGCCCGTACAGCACCTGCATGGCGAGCCGGTCACCTTGAGCGATCCTGGCGATCAGGACCTCGTCCGAAGCCGCCTGTGTCACGCTCAATGCCCGTCTCGCAAAGTTGGTCGGGTCGGCGCGGCGGACGGTTCGACAGAGGGGGCAAAATTGTTCAGGGTACCGCAGTCATACGGGCGCCTGTGTGATCCACCCCACATACGCGTATTTTTCTTGTCCCACCCGCAGCCATCGGCCGCTTTCATCCAGATCGGTAACATAATACTGTAATACTTCCCAGCGGAACGCCTGTCCGGCACAGGCCGACCTCGTCCGGTTCCATAGCAGTCCTGCACGACATATGTCTCGCCAAGCCCGGCTTAGGCTCGATCGCATCGCAAAAGGACGCCCGATCGCCAGCAAAATTTCTCCCCCGAGCCTGCCACCTTGTTCTGCGCTGCACGGTTCGGATTCGGTTTCAGAGGATACCAAACATAAAGGCTTGCCACGTAGATTTTTACGCTGACATCACCATTGGCGGGACCATGAGCACGGCCGCGACGTCCTTTCCCGAGAGGAATGCCGCTGAGGTCGCGGATCTCGTGCTCTCGCCCGAGGTGGCGGCCCCCGAAGTGCTGGCGCGCCGGGCCCGGCAGCGCCGCCAGATGTATATCGGCCAGGTGGCGAGCTATTCGCTGGGCGCCTCGGTCCTGTTGCTCTACGCCTATGCCGGCGCGGTCGCCATGGCCGTTCCGTCGCTGTTCTGGCTCGGCGGCCTCCTGATTATCGGTACGTTCACCGTGCTGTCGGAAGCCGGCTTCGGCGACCGGTTCGAGGATCATTACCTCACCGTCTTTCAGATCTCGGCGCATATGGCGCTGCAGCTGGTGTTCCTGCTCGCCGTGCCCACGGTCGGGGTCACGTTCATCGCCGTGCTGTTTCTGATTTTCGCGTTCGGCACGCTGCGGATGACCTCGCGCCAGGCGATGCTTACCTGGGGCCTTGCCACCGGCGGGCTCGCCCTGGTCTTCCTGGGCTCGGACCTGCCGATCGGACTTCCGGTTGCGACCCGCCTCGAGCGAACCGCCTCGATGCTCTGCTTCGTGCTGGTAATCGGCCAGTGCGCCTTCCTCGGCCTGTTCGGCGCCACCCTGCGCAAGATCCTCTACCGGCGCAGCATCGAGCTGAAGGCCGCCTATCAGCGCATCGAGGAATTGGCCGAGCTCGACGAACTCACCGGTTCCTACAACCGCCGCTGCATCATGCGGCTTCTCGACGCCGAGATCGAAAAGTCGCGGCAGGCATCGACGCCATGCGCGATCGCGCTGATCGATCTCGACTGGTTCAAGCGCATCAACGACGCCCATGGCCACCCCGTCGGGGACGAGGTGCTGCGCACCTTCGCGATCACCATGTTCGCCAACATCCGTCCGGCCGATTGCTTCGGCCGCTATGGCGGCGAGGAATTCCTGCTGCTGCTGCCGGACACCTCGGGTGACGCCGCACAGCGCATGCTCGAGCGCTTGCGCTGCATCGTCGCCGATCTCGACTGGAGCGCATTCTCCCTGAATATGCACCTGACCATTTCCGCGGGCGTCGTGACGCTGCGCGACGTCGATACTGCCGACACGTTTCTCGCGCGCGCCGATCGCGCGCTCTATTCCGCCAAGGCGCAAGGGCGCAACCGCATTGCAACGAGCTGACCGATCCATTTTTTCCCGCTGCGACAGAAGCCGCCGCCGGACCGAGCGCTCCAGGACAGGGCCATGAGATCCAGATCCGCAAAGACATCCGAGAATTTGCTCGAGGAACTGCAGACCGCGCTGTCGCACGGCACCGTCGCGCGCCGGGTCGAGACGCTGCGCCGCGTCACCGATCTGTTCGTGGGCAACGCGGTGGACTATTCCGACGACCACATCCGCGTGTTCGACGACGTATTCCAGTGCCTGATCGAGCAGATCGAGACCTCGGCCAGGGCGCTGCTCGCCGACCGCCTCGCGCCGATCGCGGCCGCGCCGCCGAAAATCATCCGCACGCTCGCGCTCGACGAGGTCATCGAAGTCTCCGGCCCCGTGCTGTCGAGATCGGAACGGCTGGACGAGACCACCTTGATCGAGATCGCGCGCACGCGAGGCCAGGCGCATCTCAAGGCGATCTCGCTGCGGCGGGTGCTGTCGGAAGCGCTGACCGACGTGCTGGTAACGCGCGGCAACGAGGACGTGGTGCAGTCGACCATCAGCAATCCGGGCGCGCAGCTTTCCGAGGGAAGCCTCACCGACCTCGTCAGCCGCGCCGAACGCGACGATGACCTCGCCACCTGCATTGGGTTGAGGCCCGATCTGCCGCGCCATCACTATCTGAAGCTGATCGCGAAGGCGTCCCTGAGCGTGCGCCGCAAGCTCGAGGCCGCGCATCCGGAGCTCGTGAACGAGGTGTCGAGCGTGGTCCAGGAAGTGGCTCAGCGGGTCCGCGCCGCCGCCATGACCAAGCAGACCGAGATGGCGCGCGCGCTGGTGAAGTCGCTGCACGAGGACGGCCGTCTCAACGAATTCCAGGTCACCGCTTTCGCCGAGCAGGGCAAATTCGACGAAACCAATGCGGGGCTCGCGGCGCTCGCGGGCGTCGCGGTCGAGACTGCCGAGACCATGATGATCGAAAGCCGCACCGAGGGCGTGATGGTCCTCGCCAAGGTCGCGGGCATGTCCTGGCCCAGCGTGCGCGCCATCATCGCCATGCGCGAGAAGCTCTCCGGCGGCTCGCAGACCGACATGCTGACGCTGCGCGACGCCTACGAGGCCCTGCGCAGCTCGACCGCGCAGCAGGTGCTGCGCTTCCACCGCATGCAGCTGGGTGCAACGCCGGTAGCGTGAGGCGCGACTGAGCAAGCGTCACGCGGCTCGCCCCTCGAGCGTGACCTTTTTGTGAAACGCACGACGCTCCCTCGCGAAGAGCTGGCGCGTGCGGGATCATGCTCCATGGCCTTCTTCCCAGGGGCATGCCATCTATGGCGCAGCGCTTATGGCGTCGGCGATTTTTTTGTTTTAGCGTTCCGGAGGATTTCGTCCCGGGGGGGCCCGTTGCATTTTGTCAAACCGATAACACGGTCAGAACTTGAGCTTTGGCGTTTTCAGAGTTTGGCATTGTGGGGAGCGTGCGTTGGCGCCGTGGCAGCTGGCCTCTCGGCCTATCTGATCCTGAATGCCGCCAAGCCGGACCTTGCCGTAAACCTGGCACTGGACTTTCCAGTCGTTCAATCAGCTGTTCCGAACGGCGAAGCCGTCAAACGCGCCGAGAAAATCTTCTATCTCCTGTTCTACGGTTTCGGCGCCGCCGCAGCGTTTGCTGCCCTCAAGCTGCGAAAGTTCTTCGAAGGGAGGTCGCTCGTTCCGTTCTACCTCTCGTCTGTGATCATCATCACAGAACTGCATCCGTTCCTGCGGGCCACGTTCGAGCCGAGATTTCAAGCGCTCGCGCTGACCGCCATGGTCGCCGCCGGCTTCATCCCGTTCGTGAAGCGCTTCCCGACCCGCATTCACATCAATGGCGATGCCGAAGCCAGACCGATCGGGCTATTCGAATTTGGATGGGTCGATGCAGTGCTGATCGCTGCACTGCTGGCCCTGATCCTGCCCATGGACGTGCAGGGCATGGCCACGCGGGCGGCCGGCGGCAATCATCCGGTCTCCTATCTGACAGGGCCGGCGCTCTATCATTTCGCAAAGGGCCTGGTGCCCGGCCGCGACTTCCTGGCGTTCTACGGATATGGCCCGCCTTACTTGTTGAGCAGGTTCCTCACCGCGGACGCCAATGCCCTGTATTGCCTCTACATCAGGTTGATTGCCGGAAGTCTCGTGATCTTCCACGTGTCGGCCTATTGGGTGCTGCGGGACTTCTTCCAGAACCGGGCGATGCCTTTCGTCCTGGCGTTCGTGTTTCTCGCCTTGTGCCAGTACGCCGACGGCGATGCTTTCGGCGGGCCGTCCGCGCTCGCGATCCGGTACATGTTCGTGTTCATCGCCGTGGGCATCCTGGCGCGTCTCATGGTGAAACCGTCCGGTTGGTTGCTGGTGGCGCTGTCCGCCGTCTGCGGCGTCTCGATCTTTTGGAACACCGAAACCGGGATCTATACCTGGGCCGTGGCTTGCGCGGCGCTATGCGTGCGGTTGCTGGAGCGGCGCCGTTTTTGGGAGGTCGCGGCTTTCACCGGCATGTCGATCGTGTTCCTGCTGGGATTGTTCGTTGCCGCATTCGGCCCGGCGGTCCTTTCAAAGGACTTCCTGTACGTCTTCCTCACCCCGCTCGGTCTGCACAGCTTCTCGAACTGGGTATCGGTAACCCTGATCTGGCAGCCCGGCTTCGGAACGGTCTACCAGATCGTCATGCCCGCGATCGCCATCGGCACGGCGGTGAGCGTCGCCGGCGCGTGGACCGGCTCACGCACCGTCGAGCGCGCTTACCTGCTGGTTCTGTCTCTCGTCGCGCTGGTTTTCATGACCAAGTGGGTGAACCGGTCGCTCGATGCGGTGTGGCAGCAGAACGCGTTTGCTTATCTTGCCGTTGGCGCGTGGTGGGGCCGATCGGCATTTCGCGCCGCTGTCGGCCGAACAAAGTCGCAATTGGTGCCGGCAATGTCGCTAGGAGCGGTCGCCGTCGTCTCGGTCGCCGTGCTTCTGAGCGCGCAGGATCGGCGACAGCATGTGACGATCGGGCTGCGGTCGTATTTGCAGTATCCGAGCATCGCCAGCTTCAGATGGAAACCAAGCGCGGGCCCAATCAAGGTCGCACTCGACGCCAGCGACGTCGAACTGGTCAACAGGGTCCTGCCCCCCGGCGGCCGCATGCTGCTGTTGTCGGACCAGGATTGGCTCGTTCTTCCCGCTCTCGGCCGTGCCCCCAAGAGCGACTTCATGCCCTTCCGGGACATGTTCAGCCGAGACCAGGTGATCAGGAGCTTTGCCGGAGCCGACTATTTCTTTTTGGAACGCGGCGCGACCAACCAATATGATTGGTTGAAGGAGATGGTCGACCAGATCTTGCAGGAGCAGTTCGAGCACTCCGAAGAGTCGACCCGGTTCATCCTCTATCGCAGGAAGTCATGACGCCAAGCTCGCGCGGGTAGTTGGAGCGCTGACGACGGACCGCGCGGCCTGGCTGGCGCGGTCAGTATCTCAGGACTTTCGACCCGACCGCCGCGCCGATCGCCGTCACCAGCGCCGCCGCGAGCGTATACCAGGTCGCGACGAACAGCGGCGAATCGTCGGTGCAATGCGAGGCATAGAGCGTCGCGGCAAGCCCGGCCGACACCAGGCCGGCGAGCGCTCCGGCAAGCGCCGGGCGCGACGGCGCGCCATGGCGCAGGCCGAACAGCGCCCCCGCAAGCAGCGGCAGCGACATCGCCGGAATCGCGACCAGGCACACCCTGGAGTTCTTGCCCATCAAGCGCATCGTCATCGGCATGGCCGGCGCCATCATCGCCTCACTGCCGATCGCGACCGCGAGCAACCCGACGGGAAGCAGCAGCAGCCAGCCCCAGCCACGCAGCAGAGCTTCGGGACGCGACAGATGCAGGCTGACGATGATCGCGGGGATCGCGAGCGACAGCGTTACCGCGAACTTCATGTCGAAGAACGGGTTGTGCATGGCCGTCATCACGTCCGGCCGCACGCCGAGGAACGTCGCGAAGATCGTGATCGACAAGGGCGCGGCCACCAGCAGCGCCATGGTCAGCATGGAGCCGACGCGCGGCGTGCGATGAGTGTTGTCGGCTGCGAGCGAGCGGATGAGTTGATCAGTGTCCATGACTAGGGGTTCCGCAGTTTGGTCGTCAGCGCCGCAAGTCCGCGATGGAGTGCGACCCGCACCGCGCCCTCGCTCATCGAAAACTTCGTCGCCGTGTCCTTGATCGAGGCGCTCTCGACCGCGATCGACTGCAGCACGTCGCGCTGGCGCTGCGGCAGGGTGTTGAGCTGGGCTGCGACCTCGCCCGCGGAGGCCGTTTGCTCGGGCGCCTCGCCCGGCAGGGTTTCGGCGAAATCGTCGATGTTGACGAAGACGCGTCTGCCGCGCCGGCGCAGCGCGTCGATCAGCTTGTTGCGGCCGATGGCAAACAGCCAGGGCGCGAAGGGGGCTTCGCTGTCCCAAGTGTGCCGCTTCAGATGCACCGCCAACAGAATCTCCTGCACGATATCCTCTGCCTGATCGGGAGGCTGGCCTGCCCGCGCCAGGCCTCGCCTCGCGGCCGCGCGCAGCACGGGCGTGACCGCCCTCAACAGGCGATGATACGCCGCATCATCGCCAGCCATGGCCGACCGCATCAGGCCGGTCCATTCGTCCTCACGTCCGCGCACGCGCGCCCCTCACAAAGCAATTCGGCCGTTCGTTCAATTTGTTACGCCAGCCCGACGAAATCACGAATTCGTGATCAACCTCGGGCCTCGCGACCGATCCGTCCGTCAACGTCTGCGACGGCTCATAACAGAGATTGGCGCCTCCCGCACCCGGCGGCTGGCTCCATGGATGCCGACTTGCCCCGGTTTTGCCCGGTGTAGCCCGAAGATTCCCATTTTCTGCCCCGCTGTCGTCACGCCCCAGGGTCTCTGTTCGCTCCCGGGACGGGCGGAATTGGGGAGATCATCACCATGATGAAAGCCAGCGGGCGCGCGGCCCTGATTGTTCTGGCCGGGCTTTTGTTACTGTTCAGCAGCCTTGCACAGGGAAGCCTTGCACAGGCGGCACCAGCCTCAGCCGCAAGTAAATCGGACAGCGCGGGCAAGCAGGCCGATGCGGCCAGGCCGAGCAAGCACCGACGCCACGAGTCACGCCGCAACGGCAGCAGCAAGACGGCGCAGAAATCCGCTGACAAGACTGATGCTCCGGCAAAGGACGAGCCGAAAGCCGACAGCAAGGCCGACGCCGACGCGGCGGCCTCGAGCCAGATGCCGCCGGCAATCGCCAACGCCAATGCGCAGCTCGCCACCGCCGATACACCGACTGCGGCAGCGGCCTCCGCGATGACGGACCGCGCCAACGGCAATGTCCAGGCAGCAGCCGATAATACCAACGCTGCGAATGTCGAGAGCCAGAACGTCGAGAATCAGGTCGTCGCCCCCGATCAGCTCAACGACATCGACCGTGCCGCGCAACAGGACAGCCCGCCGGCGCAGAAGGCGGTGATTGCCGCAACCGAGGCGCAGCCCCGGCCGGCGCCGGTGATGGCGAGCAGCCAGCAGAGCTCGGCCTGGGACCAGAGCTCCCTGATCGGCAAGATCTTCATCGGCGTCGGCACGCTGCTGACGCTGGCGTCCGCCGCGCGCATGTTCATGGCGTGATCGCTGGCCTGAATTCCCAGGCTGAATTCTTAGGCTGAATTCCTGGCCTGACTGCCCGGCTAGAGAGACCGCCACCGGAACGCGCAGCCCGCTGCATGTTCCGGCGGCCCTTAGCCCCTTGAAGCCCATCGCGCCAGCGGGCACATTGCCCGCCGGATCAAAAGCGTGGGTGGAGCATGAGCACGTTCGAACACATCATCGTCGAAAGCAAAGGCGCGGTCGGCATCATCAAGCTGAACCGGCCGAAGCTGCTCAACGCGCTCTCCTTCGGCGTCTTCCGCGAGATCGCAGCTGCCGTCGACGACCTCGAGGCCGATGAGGCCATCGGCTGCATCGTCGTGACCGGCAGCGAGAAGGCCTTTGCCGCCGGCGCCGACATCAAGGAGATGCAGCCGAAGGGCTTCATCGACATGTTCTCCGAGGACTTTGCCGCAATCGGCGGCGACCGCCTCGCGCGTTGCCGCAAGCCGACTATCGCGGCGGTTTCCGGCTATGCGCTCGGCGGCGGCTGCGAGCTCGCCATGATGTGCGATTTCATCATCGCCGCCGACACCGCCAAGTTCGGCCAGCCCGAGATCACGCTCGGCACCATTCCCGGCATCGGCGGTACCCAGCGCCTGACGCGCGCGATCGGCAAGTCCAAGGCGATGGACCTGTGCCTCACCGGGCGCATGATGGATGCGGCGGAAGCCGAGCGAAGCGGCCTCGTCAGCCGCATCGTGCCAGCCGACAAGCTGATGGACGAGGCGATGGCGGCGGCCGAGAAGATCGCCGCAATGTCGCGCCCCGCGACCGCGATGGCCAAGGAAGCGGTGAACCGCGCCTTCGAGACTACGCTCAGTGAGGGCATGAGCGTCGAGCGCAACCTGTTCCACTCGACCTTCGCGCTGGAAGACCGCTCCGAGGGCATGGCGGCGTTCATCGAGAAGCGCAAGCCGGTGAACAAGAACAGGTAATCCCGGCGCACGGTCAGGCTGGTGTAAGGCTGCACCGCGTTCCCGCAGAATCCCTGTGACGAAGCTGCAACAAGCACGGATTTCATGGGGGTTTTCCCCGCGGCAGTTTGCCTGCGGGACCTCGGCTGGTTAAACAGTTAAGAGGCCACCGTCGGCGGGGGCGGACAGCCGGGTTAAGCGAGATTACATGATTGGGCGTACCGCCAGAGCTGGTCGCGAGATGACGCGGCATCGATCAGGCGTGGGTCCTGCGCTTGCGACGTGGACCGCGCTGGTTCTGTGCTGCGCCCTGCCCTCCGCCGCCTCGGCCGAAGCCCTGCCGGAAGCGCTCGCCAAGGCCTACCAGACCAATCCACAGCTCAATGCCGAACGTGCGCGACAACGCGCCACGGACGAGAACGTGCCGCAGGCCCTCGCTGGTTACCGGCCGCAGATCGTGGCGAGCCTCAGCGCCGGCCTGCAATCGGTGCGCAATCTGCTGCCCGACAACACCATCCAGACCGGCAATCTGAAGCCGTGGATCATCGGCGTCACCGTGACGCAGACCCTGTTCAACGGCTTCCGCACCGCCAACAACGTGCGGGCAGCCGAGCTCCAGGTACAGTCGGGCCGCGAGGCGCTGCGCAATGTCGGCCAGGGCGTGCTGCTCGACGCGGTTACCGCCTACACCAACGTGCTCGCCAACCAGTCGCTGGTCGAGGCGCAGCGTTCCAACGTCGCCTTCCTGCGCGAGACGCTCTCGGTCACCCAGCGCCGCCTCAACGCCGGCGATGTCACGCCGACCGACAGCGCGCAGGCCGAAGCGCGCCTCAACCGCGGCCTTGCCGATCTCAACGCCGCCGAAGTCGCGCTTGCCATCAGCCAGGCGACCTATGCGCAGGTGATCGGCAATGCGCCGTCGCAGCTACGGCCCGCCGAGGCGGTCGACCGCTATCTGCCGAAGAGCCGCGACGACGCGATGACGATGGCAATCCGCCAGCATCCGGCGGTGATGGCTGCCAGCTTCGACGTCGATGTCGCCTCCACCAACATCCGTATCGCCGAAGGCACCCTGCTGCCGAGCGCCACCATCCAGGGCAGCGCCAGCAAGAGCCGCAATAACGATCCGACGCTTGGCACCTTCGCCGAGGACCAAGCCTCGATCGTCGCCAATATCACCGCGCCGATCTACGACGGCGGCCAGGCCGCCGCGCAGACCCGGCAGGCCAAGGAGATCACGGCGCAGAGCCGGCTCGTGCTCGACCAGGTCCGCAACCAGGCGCGCACGGCGGCCGTGAGCGCCTGGGTCGCCAATGAAGGCGCCAAAATCACCGTGTCGGCCTCGGAATCCGAAGTGAAGGCCGCGACCGTCGCGCTCCAGGGCGTGCAGCGCGAGGCCGCCGGTGGACAACGCACCACTGTCGATGTCTTGAACTCGCAGGCCGATCTGATCCAGGCCAAGGCCCGCCTGATCGGCGCCAACCGCGACCGCGTCATCGCCTCCTACACGCTGCTCAGCGCAGTCGGCCATCTCGACGTCAAGACGCTCAGCCTGAACACGCCGGACTATCTGCCCGAGGTGCACTACCACCAGGTCCGCGACGCCTGGCACGGGCTGCGCACGCCGTCGGGGCAGTAGCTTCAAATCGTTGGGCGGGTTGCCGATGAAAAGCCGCCGCATCCATCTGACGGGCGCTTCCGGCTGCGGCGTGACGACGCTGGGGCGCGCGCTGGCCGGCCGCCTTGCGCTGCCTCATCACGACACCGACGACTACTTCTGGCTGCCGACCGTGCCGCCCTACCAGACGACGCGACCTGCCGCAGATCGCCTGCGCCTGATGCGCGAGATGTTTCTGCCGCGTCCCGATTGGGTGCTGAGCGGAACCGCCACCGGCTGGGGCGACGAACTCGTCGCTTATTTCGACCTCGTCGTTTTCGTGGTGACGCCGCGCGAGCTGCGATTGGAGCGCTTGCGGGCCCGCGAGGCCGCGCATTTCGGTGCTGACGCCGTTGCGCCCGGCGGCTGGCGTCATGCGGAGACTGAAGCCTTCGTCGAATGGGCGTCGCATTACGAAGCCGGTGACCGCGACGGCCGCAGCCTCGCAAAGCAGGAAGCCTGGCTCGCGGGCCTGCCCTGCCCGACGTTGCGCGTCGACGGCTCACGCCCGCTTGCGGACCTCGTCGAGCAGCTATGCAGCGAAGTGAGGCGGTTGCCAGGCTGATGTGATAGTGTCTCGGCATCGTCGTTCAATAACGAAGCAGGGAGAGAAACCATGCTCAGCCGACGCGGCGTCCTGTTCGCCTCCCTTGCCGCCGGAGCAGCCATGACCAACAAAGCCCACGCACGTGCCTCGCAGCCCGCAACGCCGGTCGATTTCGACGTCCCGCCGCACGCCTGCGACTGTCACACCCACGTCCATGGCGACGTCGACAAGTTTCCGTTCTTCGCAGGGCGCGTCTATACGCCGGAGCCGGCGAGCCCGGAAGAAATGGCCGCCCTGCACAAGGCCCTGCATATCGAGCGCGTGGTGATCGTCACCCCGAGCGTCTACGGCACCGACAATTCCTCCACCCTGTTCGGCATGAAGGCGCGCGGCGCGACCGCGCGCGGAGTGGCCGTGATCGACGACAAGACCACCGAGGCGCAGCTCGACACGATGCAGCAGGACGGCTTCCGCGGCATCCGCATCAATCTGGCGACCGGCGGCATCAGCGATCCCGATGTCGGCCGCGCCCGCTTCACCGCCGCCGTCGAGCGCATGAAGGCGCGCGGCTGGCACGTGCAGCTCTATACGACCCTGCCGATGATTTCCGCGATCAAGGAGCTCGTGCTGGCCGCGCCCGTGCCCGCCGTGTTCGACCATTTCGGCGGGCTCGAGGCCTCGCTCGGGCTGGAGCAGCCGGGATTTGCCGACCTGGTCGCGCTCGTCAAATCCGGCAAGGCCTATGTGAAGATCTCCGGCGCCTATCGCTCGTCGAAGCTCGCGCCCGACTACCAGGACATGGTGCCCTATGCACGGGCCCTGATCGCGGCGAATGCGGACCGCGTCGTCTGGGGCACCGACTGGCCGCATCCGGATTCCAGCCATGTCGAGGGACGCAAGCCCACCGACATCGCGCCGCTCTACCAGATCGACGACGGCCGCCTGCTCAACCAGCTTCCGGTGTGGGCACCGGATGCCGGTGTGCGCAAGAAGATCCTGGTCGACAACCCGGCACGACTCTACGGATTTTGACGGTCAGCGCGCGCGGCGCGAGAAGAACGAGATCAGGACCGGCAAGGTCACCAGGATCACGATCGGCGCCAGCATCATGCCGGTGACGACGACGACCGCGAGCGGCTTCTGCACCTGCGAGCCGATACCCTCGGACAGCGCCGCCGGCAGCAGCCCGACGCCGGCGACGACGCAGGTCATCAGCACCGGCCGGAGTTGAAGCTCGCCGGTCCGCACTACGGCGCTCATGCGGTCCATGCCCTCTTCGATCAGCTGATTGTACTGCGACAGGATGATGATGCCGTCCATCACGGCGATGCCGAACAGCGCGATGAACCCGATCGCCGCGGAAACGCTGAATGCCGTGCCTGATATCAACAGCCCTAGCACGCCGCCGAAGATCGCCATCGGGATCACGCTCATCGCGAGCAGCGTATCGGTCATCGAGCCGAAATTGAACCAGAGCAGCACGCCGATCAGCGCCAGCGAGATGGGTACCACGATCGACAGCCGCCGGATCGCGTCCTGGAGATTGCCGAACTCGCCGACCCATTCCATGCGTGAGCCCGGCGGCAGCTGCACCTGTTCGGCGATCTTCTGCTGGGCCTCGCTGATGGCGCTGCCGAGGTCGCGCTCGCGCACCGAGAACTTGATCGGCAGATAGCGTTCCTGCTGCTCGCGATAGATGTAGGCCGCGCCCGAGACGAGGCTGATGGTGGCGACCTCGCTCAGCGGAATCTGCGTGACGGTGCCGTTCGGCCCGGGCGCGCCGATGCGCAGATTCTGGATCGCCTCGGCACTGCGGCGGTACTCCGGCGCGAGGCGGACGATGATCGGGAAGTGACGATCGGAGCCTGGCTCGTAGAGATCGCCCGCCGTGTCGCCGCCGATCGCGACCTTGATGGTGGCGTTGATGTCGCCCGGCGCAAGGCCGTAGCGCGCAGCCTTGGCGCGGTCGATGTCGATCTGGACGGTCGGCTGCCCAAGCGAGGTGAACACAGCAAGGTCGGTGACGCCCTGCACCGTGGCCAGCACCGACTTGATCTTGTTGGCGGTGTCGGTAAGCGCCTGAAGGTCGCTGCCGAACAACTTGATCGAGTTCTCGCCCTTCACGCCGGAGACGGCTTCGGAGACGTTGTCCTGGAGATATTGCGAGAAGTTGAACTCGACGCCGGGAAAGCGATCATCGAGCTGCTTGAGCAGTTGCGCGGTCAGCTCTTCCTTGTCGCGGGTACCCGGCCATTGGCTGATCGGCTTGAGCGGCGCGAAGAACTCGGCGTTGAAAAAGCCGGCGGCGTCGGTGCCGTCGTCGGGACGGCCGTGCTGCGACACCACCGACTCGACCTCGGGCCGGGCTCGGATCACCTTGCGCATCTCGTTGACGTAGCTGTTGCCTTCCTGGAGCGAGATGGTCGGCGGCAGCGTGGCGCGAATCCAGAGATTGCCCTCTTCCAGCTTCGGCAGGAATTCGAGGCCGAGCAGCCGGCTCAGCGCCACCGTCATCAGCACGAGACCGACCGCACCCCCGAGCACGATGTTGCGGTTGGCGACCGCCCATTGCAGCAACGGCGAGTACAACCGGTGCAGGATCCGCATCACCCTGGTCTCGGTTTCCTCGACATGCGCGGGCAGGATGATCGCGGACAGTGCCGGCGTGACGGTGAAGGTCGCAAGGAGCCCGCCGGCCAGCGCATAGGCATAGGTGCGGGCCATCGGCCCGAAGATGTTGCCCTCGACGCCCGACAGCGTGAACAGCGGCAGGAAGGCCGCGATGATGATCGCCGCGGCGAAGAAGATCGAGCGCGAGACGTCGGCGGCCGCACTGAGGATGGCGTGGCTCTTCATGCCGAACAGCGTCTCATGGGACATATGCTCGGTCTCGGACATCGGCGTCGTCTGGGTCAGCCGGCGGAAGATCGCCTCCACCATGATGACAGTGGCATCGACGATCAGGCCGAAATCGATCGCACCGACCGACAGCAGATTGGCCGATTCCCCGCGCAACACCAGAATGATGACGGCAAAGAACAACGCGAACGGAATGGTGGCGCCGACGATCAGCGCGCTGCGCAAATCACCGAGGAAGATCCACTGCAACAGCACGATCAGCAGAATGCCGACCACCATGTTGTGCAGCACCGTGTGGGTGGTGAGTTCGATCAGGTCGCCGCGATCGTAGATGCGCTCGATGCGCACGCCGGGCGGCAGGATGCTGGAATTGTTGATGGTCTGAACGAGCTGGTGGACACGCTTGATGGTCGGCGAGCTCTGCTCGCCGCGGCGCATCAGCACGATGCCCTGCACGATGTCGTCGGACTCGTCGAGGCCGGCAATGCCGAGACGAGGCTTCTGGCCGACGGTGACGGTGGCGACGTCCTTGACCAGCACCGGATTGCCGCCGGTCTGCGCCACCATGGTATTGGCGAGATCGTCGATCGACCGGATCAGGCCGACGCCGCGCACGACGGCCGATTGCTGGCCGATATTGACGGTATTGCCGCCGACATTGACGTTGGAATTGCCGACCGCCTGGAGCAATTGCGGCAGCGTCAGGCCGTTGGCGACCAGCTTGTTGAAGTCGACCTGGAGCTCGTAGGTCTTGCTCTTGCCGCCCCAGCCGGTGACGTCGATGACTCCCGGCACGGCGCGGAAGCGGCGCTGCAGGATCCAGTCCTGGATGGTCTTGAGATCGAGCACGCTGTAGTTTGGCGGACCCACGAGACGGTAGCGGAAGATTTCGCCAATCGGGCTGAGCGGCGAGATCTGCGGCTGCACGTTGCCGGGGAGCGGCGCGAGCTGCGCCAGGCGGTTCAAAACCTGCTGCAACGCCTCGTCATAGGTGTAGGCGAACGAGAACTGAATCTTGACGTCGGAGAGACCGTACAGCGAGATGGTGCGGATGGTCGTGATGTTCTTCAGACCTGCGACCTGGGTCTCGATCGGGATCGTGATGTAGCGCTCGATCTCCTCCGCCGACAGTCCCGGTGACTGCGTCACGATGTCGACCATCGGCGGGGTCGGGTCGGGATAGGCTTCGATGTTGAGCTGATTG
Organism: Bradyrhizobium amphicarpaeae; assembly: GCF_002266435.3. Classification (NCBI taxonomy): domain Bacteria; kingdom Pseudomonadati; phylum Pseudomonadota; class Alphaproteobacteria; order Hyphomicrobiales; family Nitrobacteraceae; genus Bradyrhizobium; species Bradyrhizobium amphicarpaeae. Next base: position 2,480,003 of record NZ_CP029426.2, on the reverse strand, counting down.
AACGCGATCAGGCCGCCGATGAACACGGCGACGAACATCCCGACCATCAGGAAGCGCCGGTTGACGGCAAGGGCGACGAGACGATCCATTCAGGTATTCAATTTTCTTGGGTCGTCGATCAGCTGCCGGACGCCGCGCGGTCGATGAACAGGCTGCCTTTGACGACGATCTGCTCGCCTGGATTCAGATTGCGGGTGACCTCGACGAGGTTGCCGTTGATCAGGCCGATCTTGATCTCGCGCAGCTCGACCGACTTGTCCTCGCGTGCGACCCAGAGGCGGACCTTGTCGGCCTCATAGATCAGCGCCTGCTTCGGCACCGCGGGCGCGGCGCGGTCGCCCGCCGAATAGATCGTGACGTTGGCGAACATCTCGGGCTTGAGCAGCCCGTCCTTGTTGTCGATGGTTGCGCGGACCAGCAGGCGGCGGGTGTTGGGGTCGATCGCGGCGGCGACGTAGTTGATCTTGGCAGTCAAGGGACGGCCCGGCAGCGCCATCACGTTGACGGTGATGTCCTGGCCGATGCAGACCGCAGCGGCATCGCTCTCGCGCACGAAGGCGGTGAGCCAGACCGTGGAGAGATCGCCGACCACGAAGACCGGATCGCTGGCGCCGGAATTGACATATTGGCCGGGGCCGATCTTGCGCTGCACGACCGTGCCTGAAATCGGCGAGTAGATCGTGATCTCCCGATCGATGACGCCCTTGTCCTGGAACGCCTTGATGGTCTCGTCGGTGAAGCCGAGGATGCGGAGCTTGCTGCGTGCGGCTTCAAGCGCGGTGGCCGAGGAGCGCATGTCGTTCTGTGCCTGGACCTGCGTCGCCTCCGCCTGCTGATAATCCTTCAGCGGAATGGCGTGGCCTTCGTAGAGATCCTTGGCGCGCCTGAATTGGATATCGGCAAGGTCGATTGCCGACTTCGCCTTGTTCTGCGCGGTCATCGCGGCGATGAAATCGTTCTGGGCCTGCACCGTGTCGGCGGCCTCGATCGTGAACAGCGGTTGACCCTGCTTCAACGTCTCGCCGGGCTTGGCGAGGAGCTTGGTGACCCGGCCGGCATAGGGCGAGAACACCGGCGTCGAACGGTCCTCATCGACGGCGACCTTGCCTTCAGTGACATATTCGGCGCGGAAGGCTCTCGCCTTGACCGGCTCGATCGTCAGCGATGCCCATTCCGACGGTGTCGGCGTGAAGTTCTGCGCATTCCTGCGCGACTGGCTGGAGATCTCGGAGTGCTTCTTGTCCTTGGATCCCGAAGCGAGGAAGCCGTAGGCACCGGCGCCGGCAAGGGCTAGTAGAACTACGGATGTGATCACCCGTTGCTTTGTAAGCACCTGCAATCGCTTGGTATTTTCAACTACCATAGAGCCCGGTCGTGTCTGCGACGATCTTGGCAGATGCTTGCCTCATCGGTCGCGCTAATAGTGCCGAATTGAGATTTCAAACAACCTAAAAAACGCTGCGCGCCTTTCGGTTTGCATTAAAATTTTGCGACATGTCAGCTTCACGTCAGCTTCGCGACGGCCACTGCGCCGGATGACTGCCGAGCGGCATTGCCGGCCGGCTCCATCGCGCCGGCGTCGCCGACAGCAGCGCCGCATGACGCACCGCCTTCAACATACCAAAGCCAGATGGCATGCTCTCGATGAACGCAGCATGTACGGCCTCGCCCGTAAGATCCGGAGTGTTCAGTCCGCCATCGAGGCGGCCGAGATTCCACAGCCATCGCCCGGTCTGCGCCAGTGACACGCGCACGTGCCAGCTGCCGCCTTCACGCACCTGGCGCATCTTCGCCATCATCGCGCCGAACGCCATCAGATAGCCGGTGGCGTGGTCGAGCATCTGCGCCGGCAATTCCTTCGGGCCGTCGATGCCGGCGGCCTTCCCTTCCGCATCGTTGAAGCCGGTGGTGGTTTGCACGAGGGAATCGAAGCCGCGCCGCTCGGCCCAGGGGCCGGTGTGGCCATAGGCCGACAGCGTCACGTAGACGATACCGGGACTGATTTTCGCTGCGTCCTCCGGCGAAAAGCCGAGGGCGGCAAGCGCACGCGGCCGATAGCCTTGCGAGAAGATGTCGGCGTCCATCAGGAGTTCGCGCAACTGCGCCCGGCCCGCCTCGCCCTTCAATTCGATGAAGGTGGTGAGCTTGCCGCGCCCGGTATCGATGGCGAGCCAGTCAATCGCGGGCAGCTCCGGTCCCGAGACGAGCAGCACATCCGCACCATGCGCGGCGAGCGTGCGGCCGGCGACGGGGCCTGCGATGACGCGGGAGAGATCGAGCACGCGGAGGCCCGCAAGCGGACGGTCGCCTTCCGGCCATGGCTTTGGCGGGGCTTCGCCGATCTTCTCGATCGAGATCAGCGGCAATTGCGCGAGTGCGCGCGCCTGCGGCAGCGCGGACCATTCGTCGTAGCTCCGCATCAGAGCGACCACGCCGCCCGCGGCATAGGCCGCAGTCTCGAAATCCTCGCCCCTCCATTGCATCAGCGCCGCCTGCACCTTGTCGCGCTCCGCCTCGCAAGCCAGTACCTTGCAGACGGCGTCGCGGTGATGCGGGAAGTTGGTGTGGCAGCGAACGAAGCGATTGTCGCCGGTTCGGTAGACGCCGGCGATGGCGTCCCAGGCCGGCGGCGGTGGCCTGTCGTCGACGCGGAGATAACGCTCGGAGCGGCATTCGGCGACGGCGTGGCGCAGATCGACGCTGACGTCCTGCGTCTGCCCGCTGCGCAGCCGCCAGATTTCAGCGGCGGCAAGGCCGGCCGCGGCAATGGTCGTCTGTCCGGCAATTGCGACGCGAAACGAGGAGGGAAGCTGAGGCTCCTCGCCGCTCAGCCGGACGCATCCGAGCGCCGGCACATCGCCACCGGCGGAGGTCCAGATGTCCTTGAGAATGTCGGCAGGACTTTGCATGGCCGCTTCTCTCCCCTAATTTTTCCGCGACAATCCATCAGCACATGAGGAATTGCAATGGCCGTCATCGACCCCCTTACCGCAGGAGCCGTGTTCATCGCAACGGCGGCCACAGACGCGGTCTATGTCATGTTCACTTCGGCCGTGATCGCGCGAAAACGCGTGCCGGCCGCGAACTGGAGCGCGGTCTGGTACCTGCTCTCCTCCTACGCCGTGATCAGCTATACCGAAAACGCCTTTTACGTTGCCTTCGCCGCAATCGGCTCCTGGGCCGGCGCCTATGCCTCGCTCACGTTCCTGCACCGCCCGCCCGGCGGCCCGCCGGTCGGCGCGGCGCCGGAGTGAGGAGGCCCATCCGCGTCATTGCGAGGAGCCCTCGCGACGAAGCAATCCAGACTTTTCACGAATGCATTTCTGGATTGCTTCGCGGAGCCTGTCATCGGGCCGCGCTTCGCGCGGACCCGTTGGCTCGCAATGACGAATTGGAGAGTTCAGGATATCTTCGGAAACAGCTACACTCTCCACACCAACAAAAAAGGAACCAACAATGGATCTCGGTCTCAAAGGCAAGAACGCCATCGTGCTCGGCGGCACGCGCGGCATCGGGCGGGCGATTGCGGCGACGCTGGCCGGTGAAGGCGCCAATGTCGCGGTGTGCGCGCGCAATGCCGATCAGGTTGCAGCCGCCGTCGCCGAGTTGAAGGCGCAGGGCGTCAACGCCACCGGCGGCCCGGTCGACGTGACCGACGGTGCGGCGCTGAAATCCTGGATCGAGGGTGCGGCTAAAGACCTTGGCGGCATCGACATGCTGTTCTCCAACGCCGGCGCGATGGCGCAAGGCCACGATGCCGCATCCTGGGAGCAGAATTTCAGGCTCGATCTGCTCGGTGCCGTGCATGCGTTCGATGCCGCGCGGCCGTTCCTCGAAGCCAGCGGAGAAAGAAGCGGCGACGCCGCCTTCGTCATCATCTCCTCGATCTCGGCGGCGCAAGCCGACACGGCCAGCTCCTACGGCCCGATCAAGGCGGCGCTGATCCACATGGCCAAGGGACTGGCGCGGCAACATGCGAAGAAGAAGATCCGCGTGAATGTCGTGTCGCCCGGCACGGTCTATTTCAAGGGCGGGGTCTGGGAGATGGTCGAAAAAAACATGCCCGAACGCTATAACGACGCCATGAAGCGCAATCCGACGGGACGCATGGCAACGCCGCAGGAGATCGCGAGCGCGGCGGTGTTTCTGGCAAGCCCGGTGTCGGGGTTCACCACGGGATCGAATCTCGTCGTGGACGGCGCGATCTCGAACCGGGTGAATTTTTAGGGGGCGGCATCATCCGCGCAGAACTCGTAGGGTGGGCAAAGCGAAGCGTGCCCACGCCTTTGCGGGGAGCCGCAAAAGGTGGTGGGCACGGCGCTTACGCCCCTTTGCCCACCCTACGGCAGTTGAGGGTGCGGCAGGTCCCCGTGCTCCTCAATGAAAATCCCGCGACGGCGGCAGGATGCGGACGTTGCGGGGATGGCGGATCTTCTGTGCGGGCATGTCGGAGAGATCGCGGCGGTCGTCGTTGAGCTCGCCGCCTGCCTCGAGCGGCAGTGGATGCTTGCGGCTCAGCGCATCGTTGGCGAGACCGACCAGATCGTACGAACGATCGATCATGCGCTGGGCGATGAGATGCGTCACCTTCTCGGGGCTGCTCTGGATATAGCCCTGAACCTCGATGAGGCGCGCGCCCATCACCTCTTTGCGGTACTGCTCCATGATCTTGGGCCAGACCACGACATTGGCGATGCCGGTTTCGTCCTCCAGCGTCATGAACACGACGCCGCTGGCGCTGCCCGGCCGTTGCCGCACCAGCACCACGCCGGCGCAACGGACCCGCCGCCGCTCGTTCTCGTGACTGATCTCCCTGCAGGCGACGATGCGCTCACGAGAAAACATCTCGCGCAGGAATTCCATCGGGTGGCCCTTCAGCGACAACCGGATGGTCTGGTAATCCGCGACCACCTGCTCGGCGCGCGGCATCACAGGGAGCGGCTTGGCATGCTCGTCCGGCTGCTCGCGCGCGGTCGCCGCCTCGAACAGCGGCAGAGCGACGTCGTCGGGCAGCCGCCGCACCTGCCACAGCGCTTCGCGGCGATCGAGCCCGAGCGAACGGAAAGCATCGGCATCGGCGAGCAGGATCAGCGCGCGCTTGGGCAAGCCGGTATCGCGGGCAAAATCCTCGAGCGAGGTGAAAAGACGCCGGTTGCGCGCGGCAACGATGCGGTCGGCCCAGTCTTGTGATTTCTCCGCGTTGTCATTCCGGGGCGACGCGTCAGCGTCGAGCTCTGATGCGCAATTGCGCATCTGAGAATCCATTCCGCCAGGCCCATGCGGCCCGATGGATTCCGGGCTCGCGCTGCGCGCGCCCCGGAATGACAGCCGATCCCTCTTCAGCCGCTCCTCATCTTCATCGAGCCAATGAAAGCCGTCGATCTGGCGGAAGCCGAGACGGACCGCGCAGTATTTGCCGCTTCCCCGCTCCAGCGTGTTCTGCGCAAAGCTATAGGACACGTCGATGTCGCGCACCTCGACGCCATTCTTGCGGGCGTCGCTGACGATCTGTGCCGGCGCGTAAAAGCCCATCGGCTGCGAATTCAGCAGGCCGCAGCAGAAGGCGTCGGGGTGATGGTATTTCAGCCATGACGAGATGTAGACGAGCTGAGCGAAGCTTGCGGCGTGGCTCTCGGGAAAACCGTAGGAGCCGAAGCCCTTGATCTGGTCAAAGCAGTTTCGCGCGAATTGAGGATCGTACCCTCGGCGGATCATGTTGCCGATCATTTTCTCTTCGAAATTGCCGATGGTCCCGACATTGCGAAACGTCGCCATGGCACGCCGCAATCCATTGGCCTCCTCCGAGGAAAACTCCGCGGCCACGATCGCGATCCGCATCGCCTGCTCCTGAAACAAGGGCACGCCGAGCGTCTTGTGAAGAACCTCGCGAAGCTCGTTCTTGTTGCCACCCCTGGGATAGGGATACTCGATATCCTCCGGGTTCATTTTCCGCCGGCGCAGATACGGATGCACCATGTCGCCCTGGATCGGGCCCGGCCGCACGATCGCGACTTCGATGACGAGATCGTAGAAGGTTCGCGGCTTCAGGCGCGGCAGCATGTTCATCTGGGCGCGGCTCTCGACCTGGAACACGCCGAGCGACTCCCCGGCACACAGCATGTCGTAAACCTCCTTGTCGTCCTGCGGAACGCTCGCCAACACAAAACGCTCGCCCTTGTGCTGGTCGATCAGATCGAAACACTTCCTGATGCAGGTCAGCATGCCCAGCGCGAGCACGTCGACCTTCATCATGTTGAGCGCGTCGACGTCGTCCTTGTCCCATTCGATGAAGGTGCGGTCGTCCATCGCGGCATTGCCGATCGGCACATAGGTATCGAGCCGGTCCTGGGTCAGCACGTAGCCGCCAACATGCTGGGAGAGATGGCGCGGGAATTCGATCAGCTCGGTCGCAAGCTCGACCGCGAGGTTGATCATGGGATTGCCGGGATCGAGCCCGGCCTGGCGGACCTGCATGTCATTGAGACCCTTGCCCCAGCTGCCCCAGACGGTGTCGGCCAGCGCGGCGGTGACGTCCTCGGTCAGACCCAGCGCTTTGCCGACGTCGCGGATGGCGCTGCGCGGGCGGTAGTGAATGACGGTGGCGATGATCGCGGCGCGGTGGCGGCCGTAGCGGCGATAGACATATTGCATCACCTCCTCGCGGCGCGAATGCTCGAAATCGACGTCGATGTCGGGCGGCTCCAGCCGCTCCTTGGAGATGAAGCGCTCGAACAACAGATCGACCTTGGTCGGGTCGACCGAGGTGATGCCGAGCAGGTAGCATACGGCCGAATTCGCCGCCGAGCCGCGGCCTTGGCACAGAATGTTCTGGCTGCGCGCGTATTGCACGATGTCGTGCACGGTGAGGAAGTAATGCGCGTATTTCAGCTCGGCGATCAGCGCGAGCTCCTTGTTCAAGGTCGCGCGCAGCTTGTCGTCGATTTTGCCGCCGAAATATTTGTCGACGCCCGCCCAGGTCAGATCCTCCAGATGCCCTTGCGCGGTCTTGCCCGGCGGCACCGGCTCGTCCGGATACTGATATTTGAGCTGGTCGAGCGAGAAGTCGATCTTCCCCGCAAAACGCATGGTCTCCGCGATCGCTTCAGGGAAATCGCGGAACAGCCGCGCCATTTCTCGCGGTGTCTTCAGGAACCGCTCGGCATTGGCTTCCAGCTTCCGCCCGATCGCCTCGATCGTGGTCTTTTCCCGGATGCAGGTCAGCACGTCCTGCAGCGGACGGCGGCCGGCATCGTGATAGAGCACCTCGTTGGTCGCGAGCAGCGGCACCTTTGCTTTGGCCGCGAGGTCATCGAGCCGGGCCAGGCGACGGCGGTCGTCGCCGCGATAGACCAGGCTCGCTGCCAGCCATACGCCCTCGGCGCAGCTCGCCTTCAGCTTTGCAAGCACATCCAGCGCCTGCGCCGGCTCGAAACGATGCGGCAGCGTCAGAATCAGCAGCTGGCCTTGCGAAAACTCCAGGAGATCGGCGAAGGCGAGACGGCACTCGCCCTTCTCGATCCGCGTGATGTCGTCGCCACGCTTGCCCCGGGTCAGGAGCTGGCACAGCCGGCCATAGGCGGCGCGGTCGCGCGGGTAGACCAGGATGTCGGGCGTGCCGTCGCTGAAGACGATGCGCGCGCCGATCAGCAGTTTCGGCTTGTGCACCACCTTGTCGTTGTCGAGCTCATTCCAGGCCCGCACCACGCCGGCGAGCGTATTGTGATCGGCGATGCCGATCGCGGGAAGGCCGAGCTTGCTCGCCTGATGCACATAGGCGCGCGGATCCGAGCCGCCGCGCAGGAAGGAGAAGTTCGTGGTGATGCCGATCTCGGCATAAGCGGGCGTACTCATGCGAAGAGACCGTGCACATACCAGCCGGGAGGAGTGGGCTTGCCATCGGCATCGAAGCATTCTCCCTCGTAAAGTCCGTCGCGAAAGATCCAGAAGCGCAGGCCTTCGGTGTCCTCGATGCGAAAGTAATCCCGCGTCAGCTGCTTGCCGTCCTGCCTCCACCATTCCATGGCGATACGCTCGGGCCCCTCCACCCGCACCACGGCATGCAGCGCGCGGCGCCAGGTGAATTGATGCGGCGGACCATCCGGCACGGCCGCGAACGGCACCTTGATCGGCTCCGGCTTGTCGAACAGCCGCAAGGGACGCAGCGGCGGCTCGCTCTCGGTGCGAACGGGCCATTCGGCCTGCATGGCGGCAGCGAGATAATGCTGCGCTGGCGCCGCCATCACCGCGCATTCGGGGATATGGGTCTCCTCGGGCAGGTGCACGACGACGCGTTTTCCGCCGATGCGCGCGGCGATCCGGTCGATCAGGGCAGAGAGCTCGTCATTGTCGTGGACATGGGCGTCGAGATCGCGCTGCTCCTGCACCACGATCTCGGTGCGGCTCGCCGACAGGCGCACCATGTCGAAGCCGAAACCGGGATCGAGGGGATCGGCGAGCGCATCGAGCCGCTCGCGGAACAGCCGGTCGATGACTTTACTTTGCGTCACCGGCCGCCCGGCCTCGACCATGATCGCGCGGACCACGCCGTCGGTGCGGAAGAAGGCGGCTTCCAGCCGGCGCGCGCCCTTGCCCTGCTTCTCCATGGAGGCGATCAGCGTGTCCGCCAGCCGCGACAGCGTCATCGCGATCATTGTGTCGGTCGCGATCGGCTCGGCAAAGCGCTTCTCGACGATGTAATCCGGCAGCGGCTTGCGCGGGCTGATCGGCGCATCGCCCTGCCCCAGCGCATGCGCGAGCAAGGTTGAGAACCGCGCCCCGAACCGCGCCGTGATCTCGCTCGGCGAACGGGAGGCGACATCGCCGATGGTCTTCAGCCCGGCGCGGCGCAGGCCGGTGCTGATGGCTTCGCCCGCACCGAGCGCGGATACCGGAAACCGGTCGATCGCCGCCGCCTCCCCGCCATCGGCAACGATGCTGTGAGATGCCTGCCGCGTCAGCGTGCGCGCACAGACCGAGGTGCCGGCGATCGCCGCGCTGACGGCAAAGCCTTGTCGGCCGAGCGCACGAACCAGCGTCTGCAACAACGCGGCCTCGCCGCCGAACAGATGTGCGCAGCCGGTGATGTCGAGGAACAGCCCGTGCGGCGGATCGAGCGCGACCAGCGGCGTGAAGCGGTCGCACCAGTCGGCGATATCGCTGAGCGTCTTCGCATCGGCGACGATATCGGCGTCGAAAACCTTTAAGTCCGGACACATCGCCCGGGCATTCGCCAAGGGCTGGCCGATGTATAGCCCCAGACGCTCGGCAGATTCATCCAGCGCATGGATCACCAGTGCATTGTTGTCCTTGACGACGACGATGCTCGGCTCATGATTGGTTTTACCCAGCCCGGCGCTGTTGAAGAAACGCTGGATCCTGTCGATCGGCAGGCGTGGCAGCCACAGGCTGAGAATACGCCGACGGTTCACTGAACTGGCACTCATCACAATTCCATTCCATGATCCACCGGCCGCATGGGCCATGACGATTGCGCAACAGCTCGGCATCGAAGCGCGGCGCGCCCCACGCGGCCCACACCGGCCCCGGCGGCGAATGCGCCGCGCGCAGCATCCACCTGGTCTCCGCGGTCGAGGGCAGCGGCTGCGCCGCCATCCGCAGCATCAGCCCGGTGACGCCGGAGCCTTGCGCGGCCAGCGTCAGCTTGCGGCTCGCCACCAGATCGAACTGCCCGACATCGCCCCAGAGCTCGAGCACGACGGCGCCGAGCGCATCGCAGGCGAGCGCATCGGCCGAGCTACGCAGCGCGCTCTCGACATCGGCGGCGCGCACCGTCACCACGCGGCGCGGATCGAGGCCGAGCTCGGCGAGCCCGCTCATCGACAGCGCGCCTGCCTCTATCTCCGAGAAATCCTGTCGTATCCACAGCAGCGGCCGCTGCGCCGAGACGCGCCCGGCAAGCCCCATGACGAAGCCAGTCGCGGCCGGGCCCTGGCGCCCCTCGCAAAACACCTCGTGGAGCGCCGCGCGCGCGAGGCCGCCCTTCAGCGCGTTGTCGGCTTCGCTGTGACCGAGTGCAACGCGATCGTGCGGATGCATGACCGCCGCCGTCTCGATGCGCTCGATCTGGCCGCGCAAACTCGCAAGCGCGCTCATGCGTGCGCCGCTCATGCCCGCCGCTCCTTCAGGGGTGATTGCCGATGGCTCTTAAAAATAAGAACCAGCGGCTGGCTCATTTGTTCATGATATGTTCTAATATAAAGCTAACGGCGGCCGGGGAGTCAATCGAATTGGTGCTCCGCCAGATTCGCCAGCTGAATCAAAGGGATTCCAAGATGGACGTGCAACGCAAGCTGGAAATTCTGGCGGACGCCGCCAAGTACGATGCGTCCTGCGCCTCCAGCGGCACCGAGAAGCGGGATTCCAGCGACCGCAAGGGTATGGGTTCGACCGCGCCAGGCATGGGCATCTGTCATTCCTATGCGCCGGACGGCCGCTGCATTTCGCTGCTCAAGGTGCTGCTGACCAACGCCTGCAATTACGATTGCCTCTATTGCGTCAACCGCGCCTCCTCGAACGTGCCGCGCGCCCGCTTCACCGTCGACGAAGTGGTCAAGCTGACGCTCGACTTCTACCGGCGCAATTACATCGAGGGCCTGTTCCTCTCCTCCGGCATCATCCGCAGCCCTGATTACACCATGGAGCAGGTGGTGAGCGTCGCGCGGAAACTACGCGAGGAGCACCACTTCCGCGGTTACATCCACCTAAAGACCATTCCCGAGGCCGACGACGCGCTGATCGCGGAGGCCGGCAAATATGCCGACCGTCTCTCCATCAACATCGAGATGCCCGAGGAGACCAGCCTGCAGCAATTCGCGCCGGAGAAGGACGTGCGTGCGATCCGCCGCACCATGGGCCGACTCCGGCTGAAGCTGGACGAGGCCGAGGAGAACCGGGCAGCGAAGACGAAAGCGAGGCCGCAGCGCTTCGCCCCGGCAGGCCAGAGCACGCAAATGATCGTCGGCGCAGATAGCGCCTCCGACCACACCATTCTCCACACCAGTTCCAATCTCTACGGCTCATACAAGCTGAGGCGCGTTTATTATTCCGCCTTCAGCCCGATCCCCGACGCCAGCCGCGCCTTGCCTCTGGTGCAGCCGCCGCTGCTGCGCGAGCATCGGCTCTACCAGGCCGACTGGCTGATGCGGTTCTACGGCTTCGATGTCGGCGAGATCGTCGACGACAGCGCGATGCTGCCGCTCGACATCGATCCGAAGCTCGCCTGGGCGCTGCGCCATCGCGACCGCTTCCCGCTCGACATCAACCGCGCCAGCCGCGAGGAACTGCTGCGCGTGCCGGGTTTCGGCACCAAGGCGGTCGAACGCATCATCGCGACACGACGCACCACCACGATCCGCCTCGCCGATCTCGCCCGGCTGCACGTGCCCCGCAACAAGGCGCTGCCGTTCATCGTCCTCAGCGACCACCGCCCCTCGCCGCATCGCCTCGACGCCGCCGGGCTGATCGAACGCTTCAAGCCGAAAGCAACACAATTGGGATTTGGCTTCTGATGCAGTACGTCACGCTCGACACCGAAACCGATTTCGACGGCTGGCGCAAAGCCGCGCGCAGCCTCGCGCTTCATCATGTGCAGCCCGCCGATGTCACCTGGACCGTGCAGGGCGGCGAAGCGGAGTTATTCGCGCCGCAAGCGCCGTCTCCGATCCTCGACGTGAACGAAGGCAGCTTCAACGTATCAGGCAAATTCGTCGATCTCGCCAGGGCCGCGATCCTGCATCGTGATCCCGAGCGCTTTGCGATCCTCTATCGCCTGCTCTGGCGGTTGAAGGACAATCACGACCTCATCGAGGTCGCAATCGATCCTGATGTCGCGCAGGTCACGACCATGGCGAAAGCGGTCCGTCGCGACGAACACAAGATGCACGCCTTCGTCCGCTTTCGCGAGATCGGACGCGAACGCGCCGCGCATTATGTCGCCTGGTTCGAGCCGGAGCATCACATCGTCGAGCTCGCCGCGCCGTTTTTCGCCAAACGCTTCGCCGATATGCCCTGGTCGATCCTGACGCCGGACCTCTGCGCACATTGGGACGGCCATGCGCTCTCATTCACGCCGGGCGTCAGCAAGAGCGAGGCGCCAGGCGAAGACCGGCTGGAGGAAACCTGGCGGCGCTACTACGCCAGCATCTTCAATCCGGCCCGGCTCAAGGTGAAGGCGATGCAGGCCGAGATGCCCAAGAAGTATTGGAGGAACCTGCCCGAGGCTTCGATCATTAAACCGTTGATCGAGGACGCCGAGCGCATGACCGGTGCTATGATCGCCAATGCTGCAACCGATCCGCACAAACCTCAAAAGCGGCCGGAGGTCCCCATGACACGCAAGACCGCCGCCGACGATCTCGAAGCGCTCCGCGAGGAGGCCGCGCATTGCCGCGCCTGCCCGCTCTACAAGGACGCAACGCAGACCGTGTTCGGCGAAGGCCCGAAGAACGCCAACATCATGCTGGTCGGCGAGCAGCCCGGGGACAAGGAAGACCTTGCCGGCCATCCCTTCGTCGGCCCGGCCGGCCAGATGCTCGACCGCGCGCTCGAGGAGGCCGGAGTCGATCGCAAGAAGGTCTATGTCACCAACGCGGTGAAGCACTTCAAATTCGTGCCGCGCGGAAAGATCCGCCTGCACCAGAAGCCGAACACGCCGGAGATCAAGGCGTGCCGGCAATGGTATGAGCGGGAAGTCGCGACGCTCCAACCCGATCTGATCGTAGCGATGGGCGCCACCGCTGCGCAAAGCGTGTTCGGCAAGATCACCCCTGTCGGCAAGACCCGCGGCCGGCTCATCGAGCTTCCCGACGGACGCAAGGCGCTGGTGACGGTGCACCCGTCTTATTTGCTGAGGCTGCCCGATCCGGAAGCCAAGGCGCTGGAATATCAGCGCTTTGTCGACGATTTGAAGATCGTTGCCGGCGTGCAGAAGAAAGCCGCGCAGGCCGCCTGAATACTGGCAGGAAAACGGTTATCAACCGCCGCTTGTCATCCGGCCTTCAAATCCATCGCGGACAATACCCTTACTTCAAAGTTAAGGGGCGTCCAGACATGACCGATGTTGCATTCGACCGCGCGGTAGCCGATCCCGCGCCGATCCAGCCTGCCTCGCGGCCGAACCTCGACAAGGGCTTCAATCCGCTGACGATGATCCTGTTCTTCGGCATCCTTGCCGCGGGCTTGCTGTTCGTCGCCTACAGCATCTATGTCGACGTCAACGCGACCGGCGCGCGGGTGACGACCTACCTGCCCTACATCCTGTTGTTCGTCGCGCTGCTGATCGCGCTCGGATTCGAATTCGTCAATGGCTTCCACGACACCGCCAATGCGGTGGCGACCGTGATCTACACCCATTCGCTGCCGGCCGAAGTCGCTGTGATGTGGTCGGGCTTCTTCAACTTCCTCGGCGTGCTCATGTCCTCCGGCGCGGTCGCCTTCGGCATCGTCTCGCTGCTGCCGGTCGAGCTGATCCTGCAGGTCGGCTCCAGCGCCGGCTTCGCGATGGTGTTCGCGCTGCTGATCGCCGCGATCCTGTGGAATCTCGGCACCTGGTTCTTCGGCCTGCCCGCCTCCTCCTCGCACACGCTGATCGGCTCGATCATCGGCGTCGGCGTCGCCAACGCCGTCATGCGCGGCCGCGACGGCACCTCGGGCGTGGACTGGAGCAAGGCCACCGAGATCGGCTACGCGCTGCTGCTGTCGCCGCTGTTCGGCTTCATTTGCGCCGCCGTGCTGTTGCTGCTGCTCAAGGTCATCGTACGCAACCCGGCCCTGTATGCTGCGCCCGAAAGCAACAAGGCGCCGCCGCTCTGGATCCGCGGCCTGCTGATCGCGACCTGCACCGGCGTCAGCTTCGCGCACGGCTCGAACGACGGCCAGAAAGGCATGGGCCTGATCATGCTGATCCTGATCGGCACCGTGCCGACGGCCTATGCGCTCAACCGCGCGCTGCCGGAATCTCAGGTCGCCCAGTTCCAGAAGGTCTCGGATGCCGCCTCCAGGGTGATCGCGGCCAAGGGCGCCGGTCACTCGATCATCGGCGACCCCCGTCCTGCGGTGACGCAGTACATCACCTCGCACCACATCAGCGAAGGCACCTACCCCTCGCTGTCGGTGCTGGTGAAGGATGTCGGCGACCAGGTCGCGAAATACGGCTCGCTCAACAAGGTGCCGGCGGAAGTGGTCGGCAACACCCGTAACGACATGTACCTGACCTCGGAAGCGATCCGCTTCCTGATGAAGGACAAGGAAAACGACCTCAACAAGGATGAGGTCGCGACCTTGAACGCCTACAAGGGCGGACTCGACAGCGCCACGAAGTTCATCCCGACCTGGGTGAAGGTCGCCGTTGCGATCGCGCTCGGCCTCGGCACCATGATCGGCTGGAAGCGCATCGTGATCACGGTCGGCGAGAAGATCGGCAAGAGCCATCTCACCTACGCGCAGGGCGCTTCGGCCGAGTTGGTGGCCGTCGCGACGATCGGCGCCGCCGACGTGTTCGGCCTGCCGGTCTCCACCACCCACGTGCTGTCGTCCGGCGTCGCCGGCACCATGGCGGCGAACGGCTCGGGCCTGCAATGGTCGACCATCCGCAATTTGTTGATGGCCTGGGTGCTGACCCTGCCCTGCGCGATCATGCTGTCGGCCACGCTCTACGTGATCTTCTCGCGGATCTTCTGAGAAGGACGACACTGAAATGCGAATGGCCGGGCTTGCGTCCGGCCATTCGAGTCAGTTTGTCATTCCGAGGGTGGCTCCAAGAGCCGAACCTGGAATGACGACGGAGGCGCTTACGACGCCGCGAGCGATTCCTCGACCAGCTTGACCCAGTAGGACGTGCCGAACACGATCGCCTCGTCGTTGAAATTGTAGGCGGGGTGATGCAGCCCGGCGCTGTCGCCGTTACCGCAGAAGATGAAGGCGCCGGGCCGGGCTTCCAGCATGTAGGCGAAATCCTCGCCGCCCATCAGCGGCGGCATCTCGTGCACATTGGCATCGCCCGCGACTTGCCTGGCAATGCGCCGCGCCACCTCGGTCTCCGCCGCGTGGTTGTTCACGACGGGGTAGTTGCGCTGGTAGCGCAGGTCGATCTTGGCGCCGGTGATCTGCGCGACGCCCGCCACCACCTCATGCACGCGCTTCTCGACCAGCTTGCGTACCTCCGGCGACAGCGTGCGGATGGTCCCCTTCAGCGTCGCGGTCTGCGGAATGACGTTGCGGGCGTTACCGGCGTGGAATTCGCATATCGAGATCACGGCCGATTCCAGCGGATCGACGCTGCGCGCGACGATCGACTGCAGCGCCGTGATCACCTGTGCGCCGACCAGCACGGAATCGATGCATTTGTGCGGACGCGCGGCATGGCCGCCGAGGCCCTCGATGTTGATGTCGACCTCGTCGGTCGCCGCCATGATCGGGCCCGGCCGGATCGCGAACGAGCCGATCGGAATGCCGGGACCATTGTGCATGCCGTAGACCTGCTCGATGCCGAAGCGCTCCATCAGGCCATCCTTGACCATGGCCGCGCCGCCGGCGCCGCCTTCCTCGGCGGGCTGAAAGATCACGATCGCATCGCCGGCGAAGTTGCGGGTCTCGGCGAGGTAGCGGGCGGCCCCGAGCAGCATCGCGGTGTGGCCGTCATGGCCGCAGGCGTGCATCTTGCCCGGAATCTTGGAGGCGTAAGGCAGGTTGGTCTGCTCCTCGACGGGGAGCGCATCCATGTCGGCGCGCAGGCCGATGGTCTTGAGTCCCTCGCCGGCCGGCTTGTTGCCCTTGATCACCCCGACCACGCCGGTCTGGCCGAGGCCGGTGACGACCTCATCGCAGCCGAACTCGCGCAGACGGTCCGCGACGAATGCTGCGGTGCGGTGGACGTCGTACAGCAGCTCCGGATGCTCATGGATGTCCCGGCGCCAGGCCTGAATATCGGGTTGGAGGTCGGCGACGCGGTTCACGATGGGCATGGAGGGTCTCAGGCGTTGTTGAAAATGCAGGACTGTCTAACATGCAAGCGCCAGTCCACCCAACTGCCGCGGGCCGAGGGTAACCCTGTCCTCTCGTCATGGCCGGGCTTGTCCCGGTCCTCCGCGTCTGACTATTAGGACGGAAGGTGCGTGGATGCCGGGACAGGCCCGGCCGTGACGCGCCTGTGGGTGGAAGCAGATGCCGAGGCGGCTCGAAGGTGAATTTGACTACATCGTGGTGGGGGCAGGTACGGCGGGCTGCATCGTCGCCAATCGCCTGTCGGCCGATCCCGGCAAGCGCGTGCTCATCCTCGAGGCCGGCGGCGACGACAACTGGATCTGGTTCCACATCCCCGTCGGCTATCTTTTCGCCATCGGCAATCCGCGCTCGGACTGGATGTTCAAGACCGAGGCCGAGCCCGGCCTGAACGGCCGTTCGCTGGCCTATCCCCGCGGCAAGGTGATCGGCGGCTGCTCGGCGATCAACGCCATGATCTCGATGCGCGGCCAGGCCGCCGACTATGATCACTGGCGCCAGCTCGGCATGACCGGCTGGGGCTATGAGGATGTGCTGCCGCTGTTCAGGCGGCTCGAGGATCACTTCCTGGGGGCGAGCGAGCATCACGGCGCCGGGGGCGGCTGGCGTATCGAGGCGCCGCGGCTGTCATGGGACGTTCTCGATGCGGTCGGCGATGCCGCCGAGCAGATGGGGATCAAGCGCATCCCGGATTTCAACACCGGCGACAACGAAGGCACCAGCTATTTCCACGTCAACCAGAAGCGCGGCCGACGCTGGTCCTCGGCGCGCGGCTTCCTCAAGCCCGCCCTCAGGCGCCCCAATTTGCGGCTCGAGAAGCATGTGCTGGTCGACCGCCTGATCATCGAGCAGGGCCACGCCGTCGGCGTGCGCTTCATCCAGAACGGCGAGATCATCGAAGCGCGTGCGAAACGCGAAGTGGTGCTCTCGGCAGGCTCCATCGGCTCGGTGCAGGTGCTGCATCGCTCCGGCATTGGACCTGCCGATTGGCTGTCGCCGCTCGGCATCGACATCGTCATGGACAAGCCCGGGGTCGGCCGCAATCTGCAGGACCACCTGCAGCAGCGGGCGATCTACAAGGTCGAGGGCGTGCGCACGCTGAACGAGACCTATTACAATCTGTTCCGCCGCGGCCTGATGGGGCTCGACTACGCCTTCCGCCGCCGCGGTCCGCTGACGATGGCACCGTCGCAGCTCGGCATCTTCACGCGCTCGGATGCGACGCGTGCCCGCGCCAACATCCAGTTCCACGTGCAGCCGCTGTCACTCGACAAGTTCGGTGATCCCCTGCACCGCTTCCCCGCGATCACGGTGAGCGCCTGCAATCTGCAGCCGACCTCGCGCGGCACCGTGCGGCTGCGTTCTGCGAGCCCCGACGAGAAGCCGATCATTGCGCCGAATTATCTGTCGACCGACGACGACCGCCAGGTCGGCGCCGATGCGATCCGCACCACGCGACGCCTGATGCAGCAGAAGGCGCTGGCAAAATATCGCCCGAGCGAATATCTGCCCGGCCCCACCGTGGGCGACGACGATGCCTCGCTCGCCAAAGCCGCCGGCGACATCGGCACCACCATCTTCCATCCCGTCGGCACCGCGAAGATGGGCGCGGTGAGCGATCCGATGGCGGTGGTCGACGAGCGCCTGCGCTTCTACGGCCTGGGCGGGCTTCGCGTCGTCGATGCCTCGATCATGCCGACCATCACGTCGGGCAACACCAACACGCCGACCGCGATGATCGCCGAGAAGGGCGCGACGATGATCCTGGAGGATGCGAAGTAGCATTCCGCCGCCATGATCAACCCGCACCGCTTTTCCATCGGCCCCGCCGGCGCAGAGATCGCCATGCTGCAATGGGGCGAGAGCGGCAGGCCGCCTGTCCTGCTCGTGCATGGCACCGGCTTCGTCGCCGCGGTCTGGGACGAAGTCGCGCGCGAGCTTGCATCGAGCTTCACCGTCTATGCGCTCGATCGCCGCGGCCATGGCGCGAGTCACAAGCCCGGCGCCTATCACTTCCTGGACTACACCGAGGATGTCTGCCGGGTGATCGGTGCGCTCGAGCTGAATGACGTCTACGGGATCGGCCACAGCGCCGGCGCGACGGACCTGCTGCTCGCGGCGAAACTCCTGCCCGGACGCTTCACACGGCTGTTCGTGATGGAGCCGACCGTGATGGACCCACGCGCGGCGCGCGCCGGGGCATTGAACGACGAATCCGTCGTCTGTGTCCAAGGCACCTTGCGCCGGCGCGCTGAGTTCGAGAGTGCCGACGCCGTGTTCGCGCGCTACCGCGCCGCGCCGTCCTTTGCGGATTGGACCGAGACCTCACTGCAGGCGTATGTGCGCTATGGCTTCACGACGCTTGACGATGGCCGGGTACGGCTTTGCTGCACGCCGGAGATCGAGTCGGCGATCCTGCGTCCGATCTACGAAGCGATGGAGCAGGTTTACGTCGGCGACGCCCGCGGCAATCCGTTTGCAGGGCTCGCCGAGATCGACTGTCCCGTGCGCGTCACGACCGCCGCAAAGTCAGGCCCGATCTATTGGGAGATGGCGGCGCGCGCGGTCGCGCTGATTCCGCGGGTCAGCACACTCGTCTTCGAAGACGCCGGGCACTGCGTGGCGCAGGAACTGCCGACGGCCGTGGTGAAAGCTGTGCGGGAATTCGCGGAATAGATCTCGTGCCCCGGACGCGCTGCAGCGTGCAACGCTGCTGCGCTAAGCCGGGGCCCATCTCGCCGCTGGTCGCGCCGCCTTTTGGGTCCTGGCTCTGCGCGACAACGCTACGCGTCGCCGCGCGTCCGGACACGAAGCCACCTCACGAAAACGTCATCGCCATCCACGAATAAATCCACTCCTCCCCCAATCACCTCCTCGAAGCCCAATTCCGGGCGACAGGAGACGTGGGATGAGCGGACACGATCACGGGGACGACGGCGTCAGCCGCCGCAAGGTGCTGGAATGCATGACCTGGGCCGGCACCGGGGTGCTCTGGACCGTCACGGGCGGCGTGCCGCGGTCGCTCGGCATCATCGATTCCGCGCAGGCTGCGACCGCGGCGACGCCCGGCATGACCTTCCTGCAGATCAGCGACAGCCATGTCGGCTTCGACAAGCCGGCCAATCCCAACGCGCTCGGCACGCTCGAGGAGGCCGTCAACAAGATCAACGCGATGCCGGTCAAGCCCTCGTTCATGATCCACACCGGCGACATCACCCATCTGTCCAAGGCCGCCGAGTTCGACAATGCCGAGCGCATCATCTCGCAGAGCAAGCTCGACGTGCATTACGTGCCCGGTGAGCACGACTTCCTCGACGAAGAGGTGAAGTTCTATCGCGAGCGCTACGGCCGCGGCACCAAGGGCGCCGGCTGGTACTCCTTCGACGCCGGCGGCGTCCACTTCGTCGGCCTCGTCAACGTCGTCGACCTCAAGGGTGGCGGTCTCGGCAATCTCGGCGCCGAACAGCTCGCTTGGCTCGAGGACGATCTCCGCGGCAAATCGAAATCGACCCCAATCGTGCTGTTCGCCCATATTCCGCTCTGGACCGTCTATCCGGAATGGGGCTGGGGCACCGAGGACGGCGGCCGCGCACTGGAATACGTCAAGGGTTTCGGCTCGGTCACCGTGCTCAACGGGCACATCCACCAGGTGATGCAGAAGGTCGAAGGCAACGTGACCTTCCACACCGCGCGCTCGACCGCCTTCCCGCAGCCGGCGCCGGGAGCCGCCCCCTCGCCCGGCCCGATGAAGGTCGAGGACGCAAAGCTGCGTTCGATGCTCGGCGTCGCCAGCATCAACTTCAAGCAGAACGAGCAGCGGCTCGCGATCATCGACACGCCGCTCCAGGGTTGATCGGAAGCTTACAGATGAAGACACTCAATCGCCGCGACTTCGGGGTCGCTGTGGCCGCGGCCATCCTGCTCCCCGTCACCACTGCCCGTGCCGACGAAACCAGCATGGAAGTGCATATCGACAATTTCGTCTTCCAGCCGGCCGAGCTCAAGATCAAGGTCGGCACCACCGTGACCTGGACCAACCGGGACGACATCCCGCACACCGTGGTGTCGGCCGGTAAGTTCAGGTCCAAGACCCTGGACACCGACGACAAGTTCTCGTTCACCTTCACCAATGCGGGCGACTACAAATATTTTTGTTCGCTGCACCCGCACATGACGGGGATGATCAAGGTTGAGTAACGTCTCGAACCAAGGCATCAACGTCCTGCCCGGCCGGTGGTCCCACGTCGGCCGGGCTCCTGCGTCTCCGGCGACATCCGGCGAAACGGCAAAGCGAGCGGCGATGCCAGCGACAAGCGACCATCCAGACAAGGCGCGGCGTTTTCGCGAGGCGGCGCTGCCCTATCTCGACGATGTCTACACGCTCGCGCGCTATCTGCTGCGCGACGCCTCCGACGCGGAAGATGCGGTGCAGGAGTGCTATCTGCGCGCGCTGAAGCATTTCGACAGCTATCGCGGCCCGGCCATGAAGCCCTGGCTGTTCGCTATCCTGCGCAACGTCTGCAACGCCGAATACGCGCGGCGCGCACACAGGCCAAGCGCACTCGAGGATACGCCCAATGCCGCCGAGCAGACGCCGATTTGGCAGGAGAGCGAGGCGAGCCCGGAGACCGAGGTGCTGCGCAACCGCGATGCCGGCGCCATCCGCAAACTGATCGACGCGCTGGCGGAACCGTTCAAGGAAACCTTCGTGCTGCGAGAGATCAACAACCTGTCCTATCGTGAAATCGCAGACGCCGTCGGCGCGCCCATCGGCACCGTGATGTCCCGCCTCGCCCGTGCCCGCGCCATGTTGCGCGCGGCATGGACGGCGGAAGAGGAGCACTCCAGATGACCTGCGACGAAGCAAGGATCATGCTTCACGCGCTGCTCGACGGCGAGCTCGACGCCGGCCATGCGCGCGAGGTCGAAGCTCATATCGCAAGCTGCCCGGCCTGCGCGGCGGAGTTTGCCACACAGCGGGAGATGCAGCGCGTGCTCGCCGACACCAATCTGCGTTACACCGCGCCCGCCAGCCTGCGCGACCGGATCGAGGCGTCATTGCCGGAGCCGCAGCGCCAGCAGCCGACCCGCCGCTCCGTGCTGCGCGGCTTTGCGATGGGCTCGGCGGTCTCGGCTCTCGCCGCAACCGGAATCGTCGCCGTGGTGCTGCGCCAGGACGACCAGCAGCGTATCCTCTCGGAAGTCGTCTCGGCGCACCTGCGCTCGCTCCAGGCCGGCCATCTCATCGACGTGGTCTCGACCGACCAGCACACGGTGAAACCGTGGTTCAACGGCAAGCTCGATGTCGCCCCGCCCGTGATCGACCTGACTGCACAAGGTTTTACGCTGGTCGGCGGCCGGCTCGACTATATCGACGCCCGCGCCATCGGCGCGGTGGTCTACAAGCGCCGGCAGCACGTGATCAATTTGTTCGTGGCCCAGACATCGAGCACTGAGCATCGGCCGCCGAAAACGCAGACCATGCAGGGCTTCAACTGCCGCCGCTGGGGCGAGCGCGGCCTGAACTTCTGGGCCGTCAGCGACATCGGTGCCGACGAGCTCGCCGAATTCGTCGACAAGTTCGAGGCGGCGATGAAGGCGAATGTGGAGGGGTAGCCGCATTTGCTGGTAAGGCGCGATCACAACTTTTGATTGCGACATCAGAGGAGCGCTGCTAATTCAGCGCTATGATGCGCTCTCTACTTCTTGCCGCGGCCCTCGCCTGGATGATCGCCGCTCCCGAGCCGGCGGCAGCCCGCGACGGGCTCGCAACCACGATGCGAGCCGTCCTCTACGAGGAGGACCTGAGCAATCCCAGAGGCAATCGCTCAGTGGGGCAGATCACTTGGCGGGTCGAACCGACGACCGATGCCTCCGCTCCATCTGGTGACATCACGATACGCGGCACAGTCGAGATACCCTCGCGAAAGCTGCGAATGACGCTTGCCATCCGACGAAATTTCGACTCCGCATTGCCCGCCACCCACACCGTGCAGATCGATGTCACGCCGGGTTTGGCGGCTGGCAAGATCAAACAAGTCATGGGACTTCTGATGAAGGCCAACGAGCAGGCCAAGGGCGCGCCCCTTGCGGCGCTGTCGGTAAAAGTCGACGACACGCATTTCCTGATCGGCCTCTCGGCTGTGCCGCAGGATGCCTCCAACAACTCGCTTCTGGTCCGAAGCAGAGCCTGGATGGACATCCCGATTGTCTATGCAACACAACGCCGCGCGATTCTCGCGGTCGAAAAGAACGGCGACGTCTTGCCGATGTTCAATACGGTCTTTGCTCGCTGAGCCGATGACGCGTCGCCCCGATGGAGCGCAGCGCAATCCAAAGCCGAACTCGCCTGTTTTGAGGATCCCGGATTGCGCTGCGCTCCATCCGGGCTACGGTATCTCTACGCCGACCGTCGCACCGCGTTGTCCACCAGCGTCTTGCCGAGCGACCAGATCGCGCCGGGGACCTTGTGGCTGCCGGCGATGACGTCGTCGAACGCCTTCTCGATCCAGCTGCAGTCCTCCTCGGTGATGGTGAGCGGCGGCAGCAGCTTGATGGTGTGGCTGCCGTGGCCAGCCACTTGCGTGAGGATCTTGTGGTCCTTGAACAGCGGCACGGTGATGAGCTGGCAGAACAGGCCCTTGTTGGCGGCTTCCAGCACGTTCCAGGAGGCGCGCAGCCGCAGCGACTTGGGCGGACCGAACTCGACCCCGATCATCAGGCCCTTGCCGCGCACTTCCTTCATCAGCTCGTAGCCGGGCACCATCCGCGTCAGCGCCAGGCGTAGCTCGGCGCCGCGCTTGGCAGCGGACTCGATCAGCTTCTCGGACTCCATGACATCGAGCGTGGCGATGCCCGCGGCCATCGCCAGATCGTTCTTGGAGAAGGTGGAACCGTGCACCACGGCGCGATCCATCTGATTAAAAATCTTGTCGAAGATGGCCTTGCGCGTCAGCACCGCACCGACAGGCACGTGGCCGCCCGACAGCGACTTCGACAGCAGCACCATGTCGGGCTCGACGTTCCAGTGCTCGACCGCGAGGAAGCGGCCGGTGCGGCCCATGCCGGTCTGGATTTCGTCGGCGACGAACAGCGTGCCGTATTTCTTGCAGAGTGCGGCCGCGCCCGGCAGGAACTCGTCTGTGGGCAAGTTGACGCCCTTGCCCTGGATCGGCTCGACCACGAAGGCTGCGACCTCGCGCGAGGCCAGCGCCTTTTCCAGCGCGGCCAGATCATTGAACGGGATCGAGGTGCAGCCAGGAAGCAGCGGCTCGAACCCGGTGCGGAAGTTCGAATCACCCGTCAGCGACAGCGCGCCATAGGTCAGGCCGTGATAGCCGTGGGCGCAGTAGACGATACCGGGGCGGCCGGTGGCGCCTCGCGCGAACTTGATCGCGGCTTCGACGCATTCGGCGCCGGAATTGGCGAAGAACACCTTGTCCAGATACGGGACATATTTCAGCAGCCGCTCGGCGAGCACGCCGGCCAGTACCGAGACGTCGAATTGGACGAGGTTGGGCAAGTCGGCATCGAGCACGCTCTTGAGCGCATCGCGCATGACCGGATGATTGCGCCCGATCGCGAACACGCCAAAGCCGGACAGCAAATCGAGATAGCGCGCGCCGTCGCGATCGTAGAGATACTGCCCCTGCCCCTTCTGGAAGCCGACATCGTAGCCGATGGTCTTGAGAACCCGAACGAACTGCTCGTTCAGATACCGATTATGCAGGGTGCTGCGCTGGGCCTGACGGTCCGCGAAAAGCTGAGACATGTCTGGATTTGGGCTGTGCATCCGCTACATACTTCGCTTGAGGGCCGTCTCGTCAACTGAAAACGGACCGTGACTGAAAACGGTCTGTGCGGCCTTTTGCCCTTTTTCGGACCATCTTCGCAAGCACAGCTTTAGCCCATGTTGCACTGCCAAGGAACTCTCATGCGTTTAGCCCTTTATACCGGACTAATACTGGCTGGCGGTTTCACCTGCCTGACCCCGGCGCTCGCCGCCGATCCCACCGGCGACTGGCGGGTTGCCGACGGCGTCGCCAACATTCGCGTCGCCCAATGCAATGGCAGCATGTGGGGCGCCGTTTCCTGGGAAAAGCAGCCCGGCGGCCGCGACGAGAACAATCCGGATGCCTCGAAGAAGACCAGGCCCACGCTGGGCATGGTGACCCTGATCGACATGAAGAAGAAGCCCGGCGCCGAGCAGTGGGAAGGGCAGGTCTACAACGCCAAGGACGGCCAGCTCTACAGCGCGACCATCACGCCTGCCGGCACCGACCAGCTCGAAATCAAGGGCTGCGTGATGGGCTTCCTCTGCGGCGGCGAGACCTGGACCCGGGTCGGCCCGCCGATCCCCTCGAGCCCCGCCAACGCCATGGCCAAGGGCGCGCCCAAATCCACCGGCGCGGCGCCGAAGGCCGCAACAGGCACGACCGTTGCCGCCGCGCCTGCGCCCGCAGCCCCGAAGGCCGGCGGCGCGGCCAAGCCCGGTCAGAAGGGCACGGCCGACCCGGTCGGCGACATCTGCCTACTCCCTGAGATTGCGGGGTTTGCCCATTAGGGCCGGCTGAAACAGCAGCACGGCGGCGAGCGTCGTCACCAGCGAGAGTGCCAGCAGCTTGCCCATGCTGGACGTGCCTGGATGGCTCGACAGCCACAGGCTGCCGAACGCGGTCGCCGTCGTCAGCGCGCTGAAGAAGATCGCGCGCGTCAGGCTGGTCTGGAGCAGGTTCGTCCTGCCCGAGCGCCAGGCCACGACATAATAGATCTTGAAGGCGACGCCGACGCCGAGCAGCAGCGGGAACGCGACGATATTGGCGAAGTTGAGCGGCAGGCCGACCAACACGCAGATTTCGAGCGTCACCGCGCCGGCGACCAGGAGCGGCACCAGCGTCATCAGCACGTCGACGAAGCGGCGCAAGGTGATCCACAGCAAGAGCCCGATCACCAGCAGCGCGTAGATGCCGGCATGGATGAACGCCCGCACCACGGTGTCGCCGGATTTCAGGATCGAAACCGGCCCGCCGATCGCGGTCGGCTCGGCAACGAGCACCGCCGCCGCAAATTTGCGCAGCGTGTCGTTGTCGTTGGGATCGCCCTTGGGCAGCGCCTCGACGCGGATGATGCCGTCCTTGCTCTTCCAGCCGCTGACGAGGTCCGGCGGCAGTGAGGCGAGAGTGACGGGCCCGGCCTGCATCGCGTTCCTGAGCTGGTCGAACACGATCTTCATCGGCGTGACGAACACGTCCTGCGCCTTGTTGCGCGTGGCCTCGTCGCCATTGGCGAGCTTTTCGAGCGCGTCCGCCAGACGGCGCGAGGCAATCGCACCCGGCCCCTTCGCCTCGCCCGCGGTCCGGCGCAGATTGTCGACCGAGGATTTCAGCGATTCGACGTTTTCCTTGTCGGTCGGCGCCGCATCGATCTGATCGGGGTTGAGTGCGGGGTTCAGCACCTTGGCGCCCTGCGCCAGCAGCTTCAGCTTCGGCGGCTGGTCCTCGGGCACGAAGCTGTTGAGCGACATCACCCGCAACACCTCAGGCACCTTCTCCAGCTTGGCCTCGATCTGCTTTGCCTGCTCTTCGGACGTGGTCATCACGTTGATGGCATTGGCGCCGGTGTTGGGGTCCTTGCGCAGGTCGAGGAAGGTCGCGATCGATTCGGCCTTCGGGTTGCGCAGGTTCATCGGATTGAAGTCGAACTTCATGAAATAAAGCAGCGGCAGGCCGGCGACTGCCAGCAGCAGCGTGCCGCCCACGACCAGCACGCGATGCTTCTCCAGAAAGTGATCGACCGGCGCCAGGAAGGCGTAGCCGACCGGCTCCTTTTCGCCGGGCGGGTTGAGCAGCTTCAGCATGGCCGGCAGAATGGTGATCGAGGAGAGGAACGCCACCAGCATGCCGACGCCGGCGATCTGGCCGAGCTCTGCGATGCCCTTGTAGTCGGTCGGCATGAAGCAGAGGAAGCCGGCCGCGGTCGCCATCGCCGCGAGCGACAGCGGCACCGCCGAGCGCTTTGCCGCCAGCACGAGCGCGCCCGTGAGATCGTTGTGCTTGTAGCGCTCCGAGCGGTAGCGGACGCTGTACTGGATGCCGAAATCGACGCCGAGGCCGACGAACAGCACCGCAAACGCGATCGACAGCAGATTGAACGATCCGACCATCATCAGGCCGGCCGCGGTCGTCAGCGCGAGGCCGACGAAGAGATTGACGAACACCGCGAAGATGATCTTCGCCGAATGCAGCGCCAGCCACAGGATGAGCAGCACGACGAGGACGGTGCCGATGCCGTTGACGACGGCGCCCTCCTGGACCGTGGCGTATTCCTCGTTGGCGATCGGGACAGGACCGGTCAGCCGCACCTGCGCCTGGTACTTGGTCGCGAAATCCAGATCGGCTGCGGCCTTGCGGATCGCGTTGGTGGCATCCTTGCCGGGCTCCAGCGCGTTGTAGTCGAGGATCGGCTTGAACTCGATGAAGGCGCGCTTGTCGGAATCCTTCAGCGGCTCGTCGCTGACGAGTTCGCGCCAGGAGAAGCTTGCATTGCCCTTGTTGAGCACGGTCTCGACCGTCTGCGCGATCAGGTTGAACGGACGCGCGGTGTTGTCGAGCTTGACCTGGCCGCGCTTGACGCCGGCAAGTCCGGTCTCCAGCGCGCCGGTCAGGCCGCGGATCGAGGGATCGCCGGCCATGATCTCGATCAGGGGCGCTGCGGATTCGAACTCGCTGGTGATCTTGCCGACCTCTTCGGTCGGCAGGAACAACAGTCCGTTCTTCTCGAAGAACTCGCCGCTGCCGAGTTGCTGCAGGGACTGGAAATTGGTCTTGTCGTCCTTCAGCCGGGCATAGAGCGCGTCCGCCGCCGCACTCGTCATCTCCGGGGTCCGGGCCTCGACCACAGCGAGGATCGTTTCGTTTTGATCGAACGCCTTGTCGAACTGCTGGTCGCGCTTGCGCCAGTCGAGATTCTGGGAAATCAGCGAGTTGATGTCGGTGTTGATGGCGAAATGGTGCGCAGCGTAATAGCCAGCCCCCACCGCCAGCAGGAGCCCGAGAACGACGACGAGGGAGGCAAACCGGGTGCAGGCCCTGACGATGGCAACGACGACGCTTTGCAGCACTTCTTTTCTTTCTGCGGTTAACAGCTTGCCGGAAACGCCCGCTGTTTATCGGAGTTCCCAGGCGAAACCTATTGCTGTTTTGAGTGGCACCCGCCGCCGGAAGGTTCGAGGTAACGGCGGAAGACCGTGGCAAAATCATGCGGGGCGTCGGTATAGCCGGGGAGTTGAGGCGGGAAAGTGACGGAGGGCCGGTCACTGCTGTCGCTGACTTGCGTACACCCGATTCTCTACTATAATACCGCAAAATTGTTCCGGTCGGGAACCTGGATCTTACGACCTTTCCCCGCTGCCGATTTTTTGACACAAAGTATTGCGCCTCCATGCGTCGGCCCCGGCGCGGGTGGTTGGCTACCGCGTGCGCGGACCAATGGTGCGGATATTGCAACGCTTTGGTCAGCGCCGGGTGCCGCCGGGGACTTGCGAAGCGGATGGGTGCAACTTGCGTGATGGGCGTCCTATGGAAGTTTATCTGGCGCAACCGCGCGGCTTCTGCGCGGGCGTGGTGCGTGCGATCGAGATCGTGGAACGGGCGCTGGAGAAGTATGGCCCGCCCGTCTACGTGCGCCACGAGATCGTGCACAACAAATACGTCGTCGAGAGCTTGAAGGACAAAGGGGCGATCTTCGTCGAGGAACTGTCCGAGGTGCCGCCGAAGGCGGTGACCGTCTTCAGCGCCCATGGCGTCGCCCGCAGTGTCGAGGAAGAGGCCGCTGCGCGCGACCTTCCCGTGCTCAATGCCACCTGTCCGCTGGTCACGAAAGTTCACAATCAGGGGAAGCGCTACATCACCAGAGGCCGCACGCTGATCCTGATCGGCCATGCCGGCCACCCCGAGGTCGAGGGCACGATGGGCCAGGTTCCCGCCCCCGTGCTGCTCGTTCAAAGCGTCGAAGAGGTTAAGACCCTGGATTTGCCGGCAGATGCGCCAGTGGCCTACATCACCCAGACCACCCTGTCGGTCGACGACACCAAAGATATCATTTCGGCCCTTCAGTCCCGCTTTACAGATATTCAAGGCCCCGATATCCGGGATATCTGCTATGCGACACAGAACCGCCAATCTGCGGTAAGGGACTTGAGCAAGCTGGTCGACGTGATCTTGGTGGTGGGCGCTGCCAATAGCTCGAATTCGAACCGGCTTCGCGAAATCGGCACCGAGGCCGGCGTCGCGAGTTATTTGATTGCCGACGGCAGCGAGCTCAATCCGGAGTGGTTGAAGAATGCGGGAAGCGTCGGCATCACGGCCGGCGCTTCGGCGCCTGAGGTACTCGTGGATGACGTGATTGAAGCGATGCGGCGGATCGGACCGGTCAAGGTCCAGGTATTGCCGGGCCGCGAGGAAAACATCGAATTCCGGCTTCCGGCCCAATTGGCTGCGAGCTGACCTACCCGAATTCCAAGCCCAGAAAGAAACGTTGTAATGGCTATCCCCTTCTTCAAGGAAATGCGTATCGGCGCCTATCTGCTCAAGCAGAAGATGCTTGGCCGCAAACGCTACCCACTCGTGCTGATGCTGGAGCCGCTGTTCCGCTGCAACCTCGCCTGCGTCGGCTGCGGCAAGATCGACTATCCCGATGCGATCCTCAACCGCCGCATGACCGCACAGGAGTGCTGGGACGCGGCCGACGAGTGCGGCGCGCCGATGGTCGCGATCCCCGGCGGCGAGCCGCTGATCCACAAGGAGATCGGCGAGATCGTGCGCGGCCTGGTCGCGCGCAAGAAATTCGTCTCGCTCTGCACCAACGCGCTGCTGCTCGAGAAGAAGCTCGACCTGTTTGAGCCCTCGCCGTATTTGTTCTTCTCCGTACATCTCGACGGCCTGAAGGAGCATCACGACAAGGCCGTGTCGCAGCAGGGCGTGTTCGACCGCGCCGTCTCCGCGATCAAGGCGGCCAAGGCGCGCGGCTTCACCGTCAACGTCAACGCCACCATCTTCGACGGCCATCCGGCCGAGGAGATCGCGAAGTTCCTCGACCTCACCGTCGAGCTCGGCGTCGGCGTCTCGATGTCGCCGGGCTACGCCTATGAGCGCGCGCCGGACCAGGAGCACTTCCTCAACCGCACCAAGACCAAGAAGCTGTTCCGCGACGTCTTTGCCATGGGCAAGGGCAAGAAGTGGAATTTCATGCATTCCGGCCTGTTCCTGGACTTCCTCGCCGGCAACCAGGAATACGAGTGCACGCCGTGGGGCATGCCCGCGCGCAACATCTTCGGCTGGCAGAAGCCCTGCTATCTGCTCGGTGAAGGTTACGCCAAGACCTTCAAGGAGCTGATGGACACCACCGACTGGGAAACCTACGGCACCGGCAAGTACGAGAAGTGCGCCGACTGCATGGCCCATTGCGGCTACGAGCCGACGGCGGCGACCGCCGCTCTCAACAACCCGCTGAAGGCGATGTGGGTGTCGCTGCGCGGCATCAGGACCACCGGCCCGATGGCGCCCGAGATCGACATGAGCAAGCAGCGTCCGGCGCAGTACATCTTCTCGTCGGAAGTGCAGAAGCGTCTGTCGGAGATCCGCAAGGACGAGGCCGAAGCCGCGCAGGCAAAGGCCGCACGGAAGGCTTCGACGGCGGCGTAAAGCGGACGCAATCAACTTTCACGACAAAGGCCCGGCCGCGATCGCGACCGGGCTTTTTTCTTTCGAGCAAGTCTCGTCGGGCTTAGAGACACGCCGTCCCCTCAGCGTCATTGCGAGCGCAGCGAAGCAATCCAGACTGCCTCCGCGGAAAGATTCTGGATTGCTTCGCTGCGCTCGCAATGACGGCGTACGTGGTGCCGGCCTGCTCTCCATCAACGGACTTCCTCGCAGACACACTTAGGCATTCTCGCGACTTCTCTCGCCCGAGCTTTGCTGTTCGTTTCGCGCCATGGAAGACCAAAGGGCGCAGGGAAGGCCGGGCGCCGGCGGCACCCGCAATCCGTGCGCAAACAGAAATGCACACGGGGTGGATCACAGGTGTTACCGGTCGCCCGGCCTTCCCTGCGCGGATGGTTTTAACGGTGTCCTTCGCGCTCTCCTCGGGGAGCGTTGCACTATTGCCCCCGTCGCCTCACAGCTGTTCGATGCGCGTGCCGGTCGGCCGCCACATCACCGCGAGGTTTGACGCCAGAACCGCGGGCGTCGGGACCACACGACTTCTCCGTCCGCGGACGGCTCGACCTGATCGCCGGGGGCTTGCGTGTGCTCACCTCCGACGACTGACCCAACCGCTGTAACTGCGCCGTGTCGTACGCGCCGCGCATGACTCACGGTCGCCCGCCCTGTCATCGCCTCGCGCGCCGGCGCTGCCGCGTCCACCGCACCCCGACCCGCATCTCGTGACGATCGCGAAGCGCCCCTCTGGCAGGACCGGGATAAGTGTTCTATGCCATAAATCCGAAATTCTGGAAAGTAGAATATTTTTGCGGACGGGGATTGACGGGTGTTTCGCCTGTTTTGCCCGACGCCTTACGTCGCGCCGGCTGCAGACATGATTCTATCTGTCGTCATGTGATCGGGGGATGTGGGCCTGCCGGCAGCACGATAAGGGTGGACCTGTCATGGCCGAGAAGAAGATGAACAACCGCCCCCGCCTCTACAGGCATCGGACTCGGCAGGACATGGAGCACCTGGAGCCAACCGCCATCATAGTAGCCGTCCGGATGATTGATAAAGACCACATCGTCGATAAGGTCGACATGCATCCATTGAACAACGCCGACGGCGGTTCCGGAAGCGATCACGGGGATCGAGACGGCCCGCAGTTCGGGATCATGTGCAGCAGCCGTCAAATCCAGTGATGCGATCTCGAAATCGTTCGAAAGCCTCGTCCATTCCGTCATCGTTCCATGGATGGGAAGACGCAGCGGCGCGAGGCTGTTGAACCGCGAGAGGTCGAAACCGGACGCCATTTTGACATGGCCGTAGGCGGCGAGCGTTTCGCTTGCCACAAGGCAGCCGATGGCCGTTGCAGCTTTTGGAATGACGATCGCATCTTCCGCAATCAGCCGGCGCCGCGCATCTTCAAACGTGCTCAACACATCCTCGGCCAGGAGATCGCTAGACAGGATCTCGGAGATCAGGATGTCGGCCTTGGTCGGAATATCCTCGCCGACGGAAAGAGTCGCCGAGGATCTGCCGATAACCTTGATCTGCTCGCCATATCCGTTGTCAGCGACGATCTCCTGCGCAACGCGCGCTATGGTCGGAACCGTCTCGCAGGTGACGATGTTGGTGGCGCCTTCGCGCGCCGCCATCATCGACAGCAGACCGCTGCCCGTGCCGATGTCGAGGACTTGCGCGCTCGAGCCGCGGATCGCCAGCGCCCGACGTATCGCCCGTTCGAAACAGTCGTTGCGCCGCGTGTCGTTCATCATGGGGATGTGCCAGAAGGGAACGACAGCGGACGACAAC
The DNA here is from genome assembly GCF_002266435.3 of Bradyrhizobium amphicarpaeae. Taxonomy (NCBI): domain Bacteria; kingdom Pseudomonadati; phylum Pseudomonadota; class Alphaproteobacteria; order Hyphomicrobiales; family Nitrobacteraceae; genus Bradyrhizobium; species Bradyrhizobium amphicarpaeae. The sequence continues at coordinate 2,448,471 of NZ_CP029426.2, read as the reverse complement.
CGGCGCAGCTGGTGGTAGGCGTTCACATTGTCAGGCTGGAGCTGTAGCACTCGGCCGAACTCGATGATCGCTTCATCCTTTCGCCCGCTATCGGCCAGTGCGACGGCGAGATTGTTGCGGATGAGCGCATCGTCGGGAGCGAGGCCGGCCACGATTTCAAAACAGCTCAGCGCCTCGGTCAAACGCCCGGTCCTGTAGAGCAGCCCACCCTTCGCAGCCAAGGCATTGAGGTGATGCGGCTCCATCGAAAGCAGCGTGTCCCAGTAATAGATGGCGCGGTCTATGTGCCCGCGATTCGCAACGACGATTGCAAGAAGCGGGAGAACATCGGTGCTGCGATAATCGTCTAGCAACACCTCCAGATAGTGCTGCTCGGCGCGCTCCCAATTGCCGGCGCCATGGAATTGCATTCCCCGTTCGAGCGAATGCCGCGCCGAATCCTGAGGCTCTCCAACGGTCTGTTTGCTCATCCCAACTCCGCATGCAGTCTCAACCGACCAGGAAGCCGACTGAACCCGGCCGGTCTCGCTGCAAGCGAGAACGTTGCTCGGGTGCAGTCCACATACGCGAGACAAGCATTCCCAGAGATCTCTACGATGGCCATGCGGGAAGCGTTACGGCCGTTGGAAATCATTCGTCGTGAGTGAGCGGTTGCGTCGATGTCTATGCCGTTTCGCGGCTTCACTCCATCGGCCACGCATCAAAGAAAAGGCCCGGACGCCAATGGCGACCAGGCCTTTCGCATTTGTCCAGTTCGACGAACCGGCTCAAGCCGCCTTCGACACCAGCACTTCGCTCTCGATCAGCTCCGTGCCGATCAGATAATCCCGGCAGCCGCGCAAGGACCGCAGCGCGCGGTTGAAGTCGATGCCGGTCGAGACCAGCCCGTGCAGCGCGGCGGGATTGCGCACGATGCCACGCAGGACGGCGGCGAGGTCGATCTGGCCGTTCGGCTTGATGGCGGCGCGGGCGAGCGCCGGCAGCGCGCGGTGGGCGGGGTCGCTGATGACGCGGACCGCGGCGAACGGCAAGCCGGCCTCGGCGGCGTAGGCGGCCGCGATGTGGCTTTCCATGTCGACGGCGGAAGCGCCGGTCTCCGAATGCAGCGCCGCCTTGCAGGCGCGCTTGGTGACCACTTCCTCGGCACCGGCGAGGCTGCCGCGCACCACGCGGCGGCGGCCGGAGGTCAGGCGGTCGATCAGATCGTTGCCGAGCGAGAGGCCGGCAGCCCAGCGGGTGTCGCCGGACAGCACCTCGGTCGCCAGCACGACGTCGCCGGAGCGCAGGCTCGGGTCGAGCCCGCCGGCCACGCCGAAGGAGATCACGCCGCGAATCGTCTGGGGATCCACCACGGTCAACAGCGCCCGCAACTGGGTCGGGCTGCTCGATGAACAAATGACGGCCATTCCCGGCCCGGCCGCGATGCGGGCCTCCTGCACCAATCCAGTCACGATCAGTATAGGCCGCGGATCAATGGCATTGCCCGCGTTGAGATAGTCCCCCGTCCCCAAAGTCACATTCCGACCCCTACCACCCTGCTGTTGGTGTTCCGCAAGTTCCGATACCGCGCCAGTGCCCACAACGGAAAGAACTTCGGGTAACCATGATACCGCAAATAGAACACGCGGGGGAAGCCTGTGGCGGTGTACCGCTGCTCGTCCCACAGTCCTTTTTTGTTTTGTGTTGCAATCAGGTACTTCACCCCGCGGGCGACGGCCGGGTGATCAACCTCGCCTGCCGCCATGAGGGCAAGCAAGGCCCATGCCGTTTGCGAGGCGGTCGAGGGGGCAGCCTCCCAGCCCCGGTAGTCCAGCCGGTAGCTGACAGCATCCTCGCCCCAGCCGCCGTCCTGGTTCTGGATCGAGGCCAGCCAGCCGGCAGCCTTTCGCATCATGGGGTCGTCGTGGCGGACGCCGGCCATGTTGAGGGCGCAGAGCACCGACCAGGTTCCATAGATGAAGTTCATGCCCCAGCGGCCGTACCAGGAGCCCTCGGGGTGCTGGGTCTTCCTGAGATAGGCGACCCCGTCGGCCACGTGCTTGCTGGTCTTCTCGGTCTCGCCGAGCTGGGCCAGCATCGAGATGCAGCGGGCCGTGACGTCCTCGGTCGGCGGATCGAGCAGCGCGCCATGGTCCGAGAACGGGATGTTGTTGAGGTAATATTCGAGATTGTTGACGTCGAAGGCGGCCCAGCCGCCGTCGTCGCTCTGCATGCCCTCGATCCACTCCCGGCCCCGGGCGATCGCGGCGTCGTAGCCGGCGACGCCGTGCTCGCGGCGCATGCGGTCCATCGACATCACCACCACGGCGGTGTCGTCGAGATCGGGATAATGCGCGTTGTTGTACTGGAAGGCCCAGCCGCCCGGACGCACGTCGGGCCGCTTCACCGCCCAGTCGCCCTTGACTTCGAGCTCCTGCTTCGGGATCAGCCAGTCGAGGCCTTGCCTCGCCGCAGGAACCGCCTTGTCGCCGCCGGCTTCCAGCAGCGCATGCGCCGTCAGCGTCGTGTCCCACACCGGCGAGACGCAGGGCTGGCAATAGGCCTCGTCGTCCTTGATCACAAGCAGCTTGTCGATGCCCCGCCGCGTCGTGGCGCGCGGCGGATAATTCTCGTCCTTGCCGAGCGCGTCGTACATCATGACGATGTTGGCCATGGGCGGGTAGATCGCGCCCATGCCGTCTTCGCCGTTGAGCCGCTCCTCGGTGAAGGCGAGCGCCGCGTCGATCGCGCGCTGGCGAAGGCTCTTCGGGAACAGCGGCTCGACCACACGCAGGATCGCGTCGAGTGTGCTGAACAGGGCGAACCAGGCCCTGCTCTGGTGCGGCGCCCGCGCCGTCGTGCCGATGCCGCGCGGATCCTGCAGGAACAGCTCGTCGATCCCGACGCCCTTCGGGTTCTTCGCGCGCGGCTTCAGCGCGGCGAGCACCATCAACGGCACCATCGTGGTGCGCGCCCAGTAGGAGATCTTGTTGAGGTGGAACGGCGACCAGAACGGCAGCAGCACGATCTCGATCGGCAGCACCGGCACCGCGCGCCAGGTCACCACGCCGTACATCGCGAGCAGGAAGCGGGTGAAGACGTTGCTGTTGATGGCGCCGCCGCGCGCGTGAATGGCCTCGCGCGCACGCACCATGTGCGGGGCATCGACGGGATCGCCGATCATCTTCAGCGCGAAATAGGCCTTCACGCTGGCGCTCATGTCGAACTCGCCGTCATGCACCAGCGGCCAGCCGCCATGGGCGCCCTGGATGCGGCGCAGATAATTGGCGATCTTGGCTTCGAGCACGGCATCGACGGGCTCGGCGAGATAGTGGCGCAACAGGACGTATTCGGCCGGAATCGTGCAGTCGGCCTCGAGCTCGAACACCCAATGGCCGTCGGCCTGCTGGAATCCGATGACGCCCTGCGTCGCCGATGCAATGCTCGATTCCAAAACGCCCGACTGAGGGGCTTCGCGGCTGGTCGCGTTCACGGAATCCATCTCGCTCGATTGCTCCGATAGTCGATTGAAATTGGCCGGGACGTCTGCCCGTCAGGGCCGCCTTCAGGATCTTTTGGCGGCGATAACCAGATCGGCGGCGCGATCACCCGACCGGACCGATCCCTCGATGGTTGCAGGCAATCCCGTAGCAGTCCAATCCCCTGCAAGGAACAGGTTTTTCAGCGCGGTGACCGGCCCCGGACGCAAGGCATTCTGGGCCGGCGTCGCCGCAAATGTGGCACGGCGCTCGCGCACGATCTGCCACGGCGGCAGCTCTCCGGACACGCCGCCTGCCTTGCAGACGTCGTTCCAGATCGCCTGCGCGAGTTCCTCGCGCGGCATGTCGACCAGCCGGTCGCCATTGCTGATGGTGACGGACAGCCGGTTCGGGAACGCGAACAGCCATTCCACGAGGCTGCCGATCACGCCGAGGATCGGCGCCGAGCCCGGCGGCGGTGTGATCCGGAAATGCGCGTTCAGGATGGCACGGAATTCGGTCGGGGTTTTCACGCCCGGCAGCAGGCCCGCGGCAGCGCGCGGCGGCACCGCCATCACGACGACGTCGCCCTCGCCCAGCTGGATCACATCCTCGCCGCCGAAATTCAGCGCACTGGCCTTGCCGTCGGTGCTGGTGAAGGACCGCAGCTCGTGGCCGAGCTGAACGGTGTGGCCACGGTCGCCCAAGAACTTCACGGCCGGCTCGATCAGCACGGCGCTGAGACCGTCGCGCGCGATCAGGGGACGGCAGGCCTGCCCGCCGGCAAGCAGCGTCTCGCGCACGATGGCGCCGGCAAGCCCAGCCGAGCCCTCGGGCGGATCGACGTTGAGCGCCGCCAGCAGCAGCGGCTGCACCAGACGCTGATAGAGCACACCTTCACAAGGGATGGATTTCCCGACCAATGTGTCTTCCGACGCCCAGATCAGCGGCGCCAGCTTCAGATAATCGGTGAGGCCGGTGTCGGGGACGCGGCGGCTCTCGTCGAGCACCCAGGTCGGCAGCCGGCCGCTGCCGAGATCGATCTGCCAGCGCTGCCCGGTCTTGATGTCGACGAAGGGAAACTGCGCGCTCTCGGGGCCGACGAGGCCGGCCTCGGTGCCGATCGCACGCGCATAAGCGCGGGCATGGCTGTTGCCCGACAGCAGCAGATGATTGCCGTTGTCGATGGTGAGATTGGTGGCGCCGTCGAAATAGGAGCGGCAGCGGCCGCCGGCCTGGTGCGTCGCCTCGTGCACGGCCACCTTGAAGCCGGCATTGGCGAGCCGCACGGCGGCGGAGAGGCCGGAAATTCCGGCACCGATGATATGAGCTATGTTTTGCATCAGATGAGAGCGTAACGGAGCAGGATCAGGATGCGCGTGATCTTCGACACACGCACCGGCTGGCGCGGCGCGTTGAAGCCGCGCGCGATCAGCAGATCCAGAATGGAATGATAGTATTTCGACATGATCCGCGGCGCGCGCACCGTACGGCGCTTGTTGCGGTTCATGATCTCGTCCGACTTCTCGAAATACGCCTTGGCGCGCTGCGCCAGCGGCACGCAGACCTTGGGCAGCGCGCGCTCGGTGATCACGCGGTTCGGGTCGTCGGAGGTGATGCCGGCATGCAGCAGCGCCTCGCGCGGCAGATAGAGCCGGCCGAGGCCGGCGTCCTCGTCGATGTCGCGCAGGATGTTGGTGAGCTGGAGCGCGCGGCCAAGATGGTGCGCGAGCTCGATGCCGTCCGCTTCCGGCAGGCCGAACACCCGCACCGACAGCCGTCCCACGGCGCTGGCGACGCGATCGCAATACAGATCCAGCGTCGCCATGTCGGGCGCGCGGATGTCCTGCGGCACGTCCATCTCCATGCCGTCGACGATGGCGAGGAAGTCTTCGCGCTTGAGGCCGAAGGTCTTCACCGAGGCGACGTAGTCCTTCAGGCGCGGCGGCGGATTGCCCTGGTAGAGCGCGTCGATGTCGTTGCGCCAGTCCTGCAGCGCGGCGAGCCGCTCCGCGCGCGGGCCGTCGGAATCGGCGATGTCGTCGACCTGGCGGCAGAAGCTGTAGATCTGGAACATTGCTTCGCGCTGGTCATGCGGCAGGATGCGCATCGCGGCGTAGAACGAACTGCCGGATGCGCTCGAGCCATAATCGGCGCCGGGCGCGGTCGCCTCAAGCGTCATGTGCAGTCCCCGGTCTGGTAATGGCCTTGCGTCCCATCGCGCGGCGGCCGGCTTCGCCCAGCATTCCGGCAAGGCTGAACACGAGCAGCTCGAACTTGTTCAGGTGCACCCGCTCGCGCAGGGGATCGCGCACCTTCAACAGGCGCACGATGCGGTCGGCATAGGCCTGGATCACCGCGACGTCGACGCCGAGACGGAAATCCCGGATCTCGCCAGCGAGCACCCTGCCCTCGCCGAGCAGCGCTTCGTTGCGAACGGCCAGCCCTTGCAGGCAGGCCAGCATCGCCGGCGGCGACTGCGACAGCCCGAGCTGCTCGACCGAGGCGCCGTGTGCTGCCAGCGCATCGCGCGGCAGGTAGACGCGGTTGAGCTCGCGGAAATCCTTGCCGCAATCCTGCAGGTGATTGTTGATCTGCAAGCCTGCGCAGAGCGCATCCGATGCAGCCCAGGTCGAGGTGCTCTCGCCGTGGACATCGAGCATGAAGCGGCCGACCGGCATCGCCGAATAACGGCAATAGTGGATGACCTCGTCCCAGTTCTCGTAGCGCAGCTTGGTCACGTCCATGCGGAACGCGATCAGCACGTCGAGCGCGTGGCGCGGCGCCATGCCGCGCTCGGCCAGTGCACGTCGCAAGTTCACGGCCTCAGCCTGGGTGTCGCCCTTGCCCAGCAGTTCCGCCTCGAGCAGGTCGAGATAGCTAAGCTTCTGATCGGGCGGCAGGGTCGCGTGATCGGCAATGTCGTCGGCGGTGCGGACGAAATTGTAATACGCCAGGATCAGGGCGCGATGACGCGGATGAATGATCCAGGACGCGACGGGAAAATTCTCGTCGCGGTCACCCTTGCCGGATCGCAATTCGCTCGCAGAGGTCATCGAGGGCTGGTTTACAATCGTTTGGACAGGAAGGGCTTCTTCGCTCGCGCGGGCTCATGCCGGCGATCCGCCGCGGCCCCCATATAGGGGAATACGACCGCAAAACCAATCCTGTCTCTCGATGGCTGCCCCTTGCGGATCGGGCCCGAAAGGCGGCCCCGGGGCCGCCTTTGTGGGCCAATGGCCGAGCTTACTGGTTGTGGTTCTTCAGGACCTGGTCGCAAGCCTGCGAGATCTTGGTCCGGTTCTCCTTGAGGCAGGCCAGGATGGTGAAATCGCCCTGGTCGATGACCGGACGGCAGAACTTCTGCACGTCGCGCGTGCAGGCCTTCTGCTCGGAATCCGTGCCGCGCCCTGCCTGGGCGAATGACGGGGTCGAAAGAGAAGCCGACAGCAGGGTGAGAGCGACGAGAAGCTTACGCATTGTATTCCTTCATTCTGACGGCAGAATCGCACCGGACCCGGACTGCACAGGGCGGAGGACCGGAGCGGATTGTTCTGATGGCAAGTCGCCGCGGAAAGTGCGGCCTCAGAGAAGGCACAAGCACTGGCAAATGCGGCCAAATTGGCGCCACGTCCACCAAATCAGGTCTTCCCTGCGCCTTCATTGGCAGATGTAACAGGTTGATACTACGTCATAATTCGGAGGCACTGCGTTTTATTGCATACCTGTTGCAGGGCTGCATCTGTCCGCCCCGCTCGTCCCGCCGGAAACATGCCGAAACAGGACCGATCGGCCGCCCCAGGTCTGGCGAGAGGCGTCGTGAACCGCCATCTCTGGCGGCCGGGCTTTGAACCTGACACTGGCTCGGAGCACTAAACTTTCGATGTGGCGAGACGTTATCGCGCGTAAGCGGGCGTCGTTCCAAAACGGGATAATTGAGATGAAATTCTTTGGGCGATCTGGACTGGCAATCAAGGCGGCCGGCATCGGGGCAGCGCTGCTCTTCTCGGTTTCGGCAGGCCACGCTCAGTCGTCCGGCCCCTTTGCCGGTTTCGACGGCGCGTGGACCGGCACCGGCACCGTGTCGCTGTCCGACGGCTCCACCGAGCGCATTCGCTGCAAGGCCGACTACAAGGTCGCAGGCCACGGCCTCAATCTGAAGCAGGCGCTGCACTGCGCCTCCGACAGCTACAAGTTCGACCTCACCAGCGACGTGACGAGCCAGGGCGAGCGCATCTCCGGAAATTGGAGCGAGTCCAGCCGCAACATCTTCGGCAATCTCCAGGGCACCGCCGGCGGCGGCCAGATCGACGTCTTCGTCGAGGCCAACGGCTTCGCCGCCAACCTCTCGCTGCGCACCAACGGCACCAAGCAGACGGTGCAGATCTCTTCCAAGGGCGAGATCCGCGGCGTCAACATCACCATGACGAAGAGCTGACGCCTTTCCGCTTCGAACGGATCAAAGCCCCCGGTTCTCGCGAGCCGGGGGCTTTTTGCTGTTCAATAGCCTGCAAGCGGCTGCGTCGCGCGTCAGATCGCCGGCTTGTCGGTCCCCTGCAGCTTGGCGTGCAGGTTGATCAGCCACATCGCCGTCGGCCGCAGGATGAAGAGGTCGGCGACCAGCGCCATGATCATCGAGAAGGCGCCGAGCCAGCCGAACAGCCGCAGCGACGGCAGATCGGAGAACACGGTGACGACGAGGCCGCAGGCCAGCACCACCGTGGTCAGGATCAGCGCCGGGCCGACCAGCACCGTCGCGCGCTCCACCGCCAGCGCCGAGCCGACGCCCGGCTTGCTCTCCAGCCGGAGACGGTTGAGGAAGTGGATGGTGGCGCTCAAGCCGAGGCCGAACGAGACGGTGAGCGCGACGACGCTGGCGAATTGCAGCCCCTCACCCATCGCCCACAGCACCGTTCCCGACATCACGACGGGGAAGATGCCCGGCAGGATGCAGGCGAGCATCACGACCCATGAACGGAACGCCAATCCGATGAAGATCGCGACGAGCGCGAATTCGATGGTGAGGCCGTGGTTCAGCTTCTCGATCATGCTGGCCGAGTTGCGCGCCGCGATGGCGGCGAGACCTGTCACCGCGATCTCATAACCGGGATGCTTCTTGCGGACCGTGTCGAGCTCGGCATCGAGCTTGTCGACGATCGGCAGGAGCTGGCTGGAATCCTTGTCCGGCACGCGGCCGGCGACCAGTACGGCATCCTGCTGGGCGTCGATGAAGCGCCGCACCAGATGCTCGGGAATGACGCTGACATATTCCTTCAGCGTCGCGACGTCGGCGCTGCCGGCCTTTTCGGCAAGCCAACGGCGCAGGGTCTCGAGCGACCAGACATTGCCGACACCGGCCGCCTTCTCGACGGTCGAATGCACGTCCGCGATGGTCTGCAGCGTCTCCGGGGAATAGAGCGATTCACCCTTGGGGAACTGGATCAGCACGTTGACCGGGTTGGCGCCGGTGAGCTTGGCATCGAGCCGGTCGCTGGCGGCGACGGCCTGGCGCTTGTCCGGCACCTGGTCGGCGAGGCGATAGCGCGGCTCCAGATTGGCATAGACGATGCCGAGACTGCCGACGAACAGCAGCGCGATCAGGCTGAACAGGCCGGGGCGGCCGACCATGCGCACCGCGATCCAGTAGCAGAAATTGCGCAGCGCCTGGACGCCGGCATCCGCGCTCTGGAACTTGACCGCGAACAGCTTCTCGTTTCGCACCAGCAGCACGCCGAACACCGGCACCAGCGACAGCACCGCGACCAGCGCGATGATGGTGGCGGCAAGGCCCGCTTCGCCGAACTTGCGGATCAAATCGGAGTCGGAGAATTGCAGCGCGATGAAGGAAATGCCGGCGGTGCCGTGGGTCAGCACGCAGGCCGGGCCCACCACCAGCACGGCGTTCTTGAAGGCGGTGAACTTGTCCTGGCCTGCGATAAGCCGGTCGCGCGCGGCAAAGGTGAGCTGCATCGAGTCCGAGAAGCTGATCACCATGATGAGCGGCGTCATCACGTTCAGGAACATGTTGAGATTGAAATTCGCCCAGCCGAGCGCCCCAAGCGCCAGCAGGATCGCGATCATCGGCGGGAACGCCGCCGCGACCATGAAGGAGACCTTGCGGAAGAAGATGATCGCGATGATGCAGCCGGCAAGAATGCCGAGGATGTTGTAGGTCAGCCCGTCGCGCTCGACCGCGTTGCGGATCTCCAACTGCATCACCGGCACGCCGGAGAGCTGCACGTTGAGCCCGGTATCGCCGAGGTCTTCCTTCATCAACGCGCGGATGTCGGCGATGGTCTTGGTCAGCTTGTTGGAGCCGACGACTTCCGGATCGAGCGAGAGCACGATCAGCGCCAGCGTACCGTCTTCGGACAGCAGCTTGCCGCGGATGATCTCGTTGTTCTTGACGGTCTCGATGAACTTGTCATAGGCCGCGCCCTCCGGCAGCTCGGCCGGGAACAGCGCCGCCGGCAGCTTGCCCGGCGCCGGCGCCTGGCGTGCCGAGAACAACGAGACCAGACCCCGCGTGCCTTCGACCAATTGCATGTCGGTGACGAAGTCGCGCAACTTCTCCAGGTTGTTCCGCGCCAGCAGATTCTTGCCCTCGACCACGACGAGAACGTCGAATTCCTCGGCCGGGAACTTCTTCGTCACCTCTTCGTACTGCTTGAACTCGCGGGTATCGGAGCGAAACAACTGCGACAGCGAATCGTCGATCTTGATGCGGTGGATGCCGAACACGGCGCCGACGATCAGGACGAGCAGGACGATGCAGGAGACGATCGGCGCCCGGACGGCGATCAGCCCGACTCGCTCCAGCCCGAAGGCGATCGAGGACGCAGGTCCCTGCTCGACCTTGTCGACATGAACCTCATTCTCGCTGTGCTTTTCGAGCATGCCTTAATCCAGTTCCTAAATCGGCTCGGTCTGAGAGCTTGTTGCGCGCCCCGCGAACGGCTTGAAACGCCATACCAATGCGAGGCTTGCCCTTTGAAAATGCGCGGGAAATCGCCGCGAGGGGTTTAGCAGGTGAACCGGTCTTTTCGCAAGCAGGCGAAGTGCGGCCCAATCGATCAAGAAGTGGCGATTTGGGCCGGCAGCGCCGGTCATTCGGGCAACGCCGCGCCAATTCGGCGCGGCGCGCGGTCCGCGCTCTCGTCCTTCAGCGCCACGCCGCTGACCTGCCGCGCCAGCCCCTCGCGCACCAGCCAGGCGATCTTGAACGCGGCCTCATCGTAGCTCAACCCGGCGTGGTGGATGTTCGACACGCAATTGCGTTCGGCGTCGCTGCGGCCGGGCTTCGGCGCAAAGGTCAGATAGGCGCCGAGGCTGTCGGGTGCGGACAGGCCCGGCCGCTCGCCGATGAGCATCAGGGCCATGCGCGCGCCGAGAAGGGCGCCGATCTCGTCGCCGAGCGCGACGCGCGCGCCTGAGGCGACGACGGCATGGTCGATCGCGACGTCGTCTCCTTCCGCAAGCCGCGGCAGCAGGCGACTCACCAGGGCCGCCGCATGGGCATGGACCGCCGCCGCGGACAGGCCGTCGCCGATCACGAGCGCAAGTCGGCAAGGCGCCGGGGCCACGCGCGCCAAGATCTCGGCCGAGCTGGGGTCGAGCCGCCGTCCCAGATCCGGCCGCCGCAGATAGTCCTTGCGGTCGACGGCTTGGCTCCTCACTCCGGTGACGGCAAGGCCCAGCGCGCCGAGATCGGCGGCCAGACGCGACGCATCGAAGGCGGCATGCACGGCATCGCGGGCGCGGGCATGATCGAGCGTGAAATCGAGTAGCGCCTTCGTCGGCACGCTCGCGCCGCTGCGCCCGAGCGCGACGCGGGCGGGCGTGAACGCCCGCAGATCGAGGGTCGGGCGCCGCGGCAGGGCCGGATCAGACATGTCGCGTCATTCGGCCGGAACGGCGGCCTCGCGCAGCCGGATCGAGTAGTTCGAGGCGTTCTGCTTGCCGCTGGAAGCGTGCCGCGCGAAGGTGATGAGGTGGTGCGCGATCAGGGTGCATCCGATCAGGCCCTCGAGATCGCCGCGCCTGATACGCCCCAGCGCGAACTTCCAGAACACGCGTCTGTAGTCGCCGAGCACGCCGACCTTCCAGAAGATGTTGCGCAGCATGACGAGGCCACGCCGGATGTTGGGCCAGGTCTTCATCTCGTCCGGCACCGGCATCTTCATGCGGTGCACATAGACGCTGTCGCATTGATGCTGGTAGCGCGCATAGACCTTCTCGGGCGCATAGGCGACCGCCATCGCATGCTTCCAGGACGCGACGACATCGTCGTAGGGCAACAGAAAATCGACGTTGGAATCGCGGCCGTCATCGTGGATCAGACGTCCCTCGCGCTCCAGCCGGTCCCATAGCGGCGTCTTCGGCAGCGCCTGGAGCAGGTTGATCGTGAGCAGCGGAATCCGGGACTCCTCGACGAAGCCGAGCAGCGCCTCCGCCGTATTCGCCTTGTCGGTGTCGAGCCCCATGATGATGCCGGACACGACCTCCATGCCGTAGGAGTTGATGGTGCGCACGCCCTCCAGGATCGGGACCATCATGTTGTGGTCCTTCTGCATCGCCTTCAGCGCGTCGGGATCCGGCGTCTCGATGCCGCAGAAGATGGTGATGAAATAGGCTTCGCGCATCTTCTCGAGGATCTCGGGCCGCTTGGCGATGTTGAGCGTCGCCTCGCAGGCGAGCCGCACCACGTAGCCGGTCCGCTTCTGCCATTCGATCAGATGCGGCAACAAATCCATCGCCGCCTTGCGGTTGCCGATGAAATTGTCGTCGACGAAATAGACCGTATCGGTCATGCCGCATTCGCGCAGGCGGTCGAGCTCGGCGATGATCTGCTCCGGCGACTTGATGCGCGGGTTGCGGCCATAGAGGCCGGGGATGTCGCAGAACTCGCACTGATAAGGACAGCCGCTGGAATACTGGATGCTGCCCAGAAAATACTTCTTCACGTCGGCAAGTTCGTAAGCCGGAATCGGAAACTCCGTCATCGGCACGCGATCGCTGGTGGTCAGCACCACCTGGGCCTCGGGACGCGAGGTGTCGTGCGACAGGATCTCGATCAGCTGGTTGGTGGCATCGCCGAGCTCGCCGACATGGAGATAGTCGAACGACGGATAATAGTCGGGACAGGCGCTGACGGACGGACCGCCGAGCGCGACCGGCAGATCGAATTCATGAGCGCGGCGGCAGATGTCGTTCATCTGCTGGCGCTGGATGTGCATGCCGCTGACGAAGACGGCCTCTGCCCATTCGAACTCCTCCTTCGTCGCGCGACGCAGGTTCTCGTCGACGAATTTGACCTGCCACTCTCGAGGCAGATAGGCCGCGAGCAGCAACAGCCCCTGCGGGGGCATGAAGGCACGGACACCGTCGGTCAGGGGATAGGAATGTTCGAACGTCCCAAACGACGAAGTGTAGCTCGGAAACACACAGAGAATCCGCCGGGACGTTCCGTTACTTGCAGCTCGCATCAAAGCTCCCCCGCCACACTCGATCTGGTTGCGGAAATTGCCAGCCAGACACATAGCGTAATGCTGTCGCCGAAATTTCTCAATATTGTGGCGTGACGATAATTCCGGGAGGCGCCGATGGTTTCCTGGAAGTGTGAGGTTTGGCGCCTCAGGCGATCAGCCGCGAGGCAAAATCGGGAAGCAGGCCTGCATCACCGGCAAGACGGAGATCGGCGCCCGTGATGCCCGACCGCACCAGCCAGTCCTCGAATTCCGGCGCACGGCGCAGACCGAAGACGTCACGGACATAGAGCGCGTCGTGAAAGGACGTCGACTGGTAGTTCAGCATGACGTCGTCGGCGCCGGGGACCCCCATGATAAAGGCGACGCCAGCGGCAGCGAGCAGCGTCAGCAGATTGTCCATGTCGTCCTGGTCCGCCTCGGCGTGGTTGGTGTAGCAGATGTCGATTCCGAGCGGCAGGCCGAGCAATTTGCCGCAGAAATGGTCCTCCAGCCCGGCGCGGATGATTTCCTTGCCGTCATAGAGATATTCCGGGCCGATGAAGCCGACCACGCTGTTGACCAGCAGAGGGGCGAAGGCGCGGGCGACTGCGTAGGCACGTGCCTCGCAGGTCTGCTGGTCGACGCCGTGATGAGCGCCCGCCGACAGCGCCGAGCCCTGGCCGGTCTCGAAATACATCACGTTCTGCCCGACGGTGCCGCGCCGCAGCGACAGCCCGGCCTCCTGCGCCTCCTTCAGAAGCGCCAGGTCGATGCCGAAACTGCGGTTGGCGGCCTCGGTACCGGCGACCGACTGGAAGACCAGATCGACCGGCACGCCCTGCCCGATCAGCGACAGCGTGGTGGTGACATGGGTCAGCACGCAGCCTTGCGTCGGGATCTTCAGCCGCGTGATGATCTCGTCGAGCAGCCGCAGCAATTGCGCGATGACGGCCGGATCGTCACTGGCCGGGTTGATGCCGATGCAGGCATCGCCGGCCCCCAGCAGGATGCCATCGAGGATCGAGGCGGTGATGCCCCTGGCATCGTCGAACGGATGGTTGGGCTGCAGCCGCGTGCTCATCCGCCCCTTCAGGCCGATGGTGTTGCGGAAGGCTGTGACGACCTCGCATTTCCGCGCTGCCAGGATCAGATCCTGGTTGCGCATCAGCTTTGACACTGCTGCCGCCATCTCCGGCGTGATGCCGCCCGCCAGCTTGCGCAGAACCTCCGGCGTGGCGGCATCCGAGAGCAGCCAATCGCGGAAGCCCCCGACCGTCAGGGATGACACCGGCGCGAAGGCCTTGGCGTCGTGGCTGTCGATGACGAGGCGGGTGACCTCGTCGGCCTCATAGGGGATCACGGCCTCCTGCAGGAACTGGCCGAGCGGAACGTCGGCGAGCGCCATCCGCGCCGCGATCATCTGCTCGGCGGTGCCGGCGGCGATGCCGGCCAGCCGGTCGCCGGAGCGTGGCGGCGTCGCCTTGGCAAGGAGATCGCGCAGGTCCGGAAAGGTGTGGGTCGTGGCGTCGATGGTATGGCGGTAGACCAAGGGCCTCTCCGGGGTGCGTCGGTCGGTGGCCGAGTCCAAAGCGATCTGAAGGCGATCCCGACCTCAGGAATACGCGCTTGGTGATCCGCATGCACGCCGACCTTTGGGGCACTCCCGCGAATTGACGGGGCGATCTGCCGAAAACCGATCAGACACCGGCAACCGTTTGAAATAGTTGGTCATTCCCGAAAACCGGCGTCTCTTCCCGCGGCTCCCGCGTTAACGCCGCGTCCATCTTCGTTCTGCATAGTTTTGCATTAAATTCGAACGACCCCGCTCACCGGCCGCTTCAGGCCATTCCGGGCCCCTGAACACCATGACATCAAACCGATCTGGGAATGCCGCCAAGCTGGCCGGCCGTTTCACGCTTGCCACCAAGCTTTATGCGATCTTCGCGCTGTTTGCGCTGCTCACGGCCGCGATCGCGATGCTGTCGGACTACAACAGCCGCCGCGGCGCCGACCTGACCAGCGCGATCGAGACGGCGAACGCCGCCGCGCTGAACGTCGAGCGCGTCAACTCGCTGGTCTACGCGGTCGTGATGGAATCGCGCGGCGTCTACATGTCGACCGAGCCCGCCGTGGTGAAGAAATACGGCGACGGCCTGCTCAAGTTCAACGCCCAGATCCTTGATGTCGTGAAACGCTGGGAGACCATCGTCAAGGCTGACGATGCCGAGCAGTTCGCCACCTTCAAGAAGCGCATCGAGCAGTTCGTCGATTTCCGCAAGGAGCTGGTGCGACGCGGCGTCGAGATCAACGCGGCCGCGGGCCGCGAATGGGGCGACAACGACGCCAACCGCGCAGTGCGCTCGGCGCTGAACAAGGACCTCGAGGCGCTGTCCAAGGTCTATGCCGGGCGCGCCAAGCAGATCGCGCACGAGACCGAGACCAATCGCACCCTGTCCTTCGTGCTGACCTGCCTCGGCGGCGTGGCGCTGGCCCTGGTCGTGATCGGCATCGTCATCATCGCCCGCTCGGTCGCCCGGCCGCTCGCCGCGATCACCGCGACCATCAAGCAGGTCGCCGACGGCGCCGAGAGTGTCGTGGTGCCGCACTCCGACCGCGCCGACGAGATCGGCGCGCTCGCCCGCGCGATCCAGGTGTTCCAGGAGGCCATGAGCCGCAACCGCAACCTCGCCTCCGAGGTCTCGCAGGGCTCCGCCGCACGCGAGGAGCGCGCCCGCCACATCGAGCAATCCGTCGAGAAATTTCGCGGGGCGATCGGCGCGATCATGCGCGGCCTCAGCGACAACGCCTCCGTCATGCGCGAGACCGCGCAGACCATCACGCGCGTCACCGCCGATGCGAGCAGCCGCGCCGGCACGGCGGCGAATGCCACCGAGCAGGCCTCGCACAACGTCACGGCGGTGGCTGGCGCGGCCGAGGAGCTGTCGGCCTCGGTGGTGGAGATCGGCCGCCAGGTGCGGCAGAGCGCCGGCGCGGTCGAGCAGACCGGCCTGCGCACCGAGAAGTCGATCTCCGAGATCGAGAGCCTTGCCGCGGCCACGCAGCGCATCGACGGCGTGCTGAATCTGATCCAGGCGATCGCCGAGCAGACCAATCTCCTGGCGCTCAACGCCACCATCGAGGCCGCCCGCGCCGGCGAAGCCGGCCGCGGCTTCGCCGTGGTCGCGCATGAGGTGAAGGCGCTCGCGGGCCAGACCGCCAAGGCGACCGCCGAGATCAGCGAGAACGTCGCGATGATCCAGTCCTCGACCCGCAACGCGGTCGACGCCGTGCGCGAGATCGGCGGCGCGGTGCGCGAGATCAACGAGGTCACCACGGCCATCGCCGGCGCCGTCGGCCAGCAGGACGCCGCCACGCGCGAGATCTCGTCCAACGCGCAAAGCGCAGCGCAAGGCAACGAGACGCTGGTCGCCAACATCACCTCGCTGCGCGACGCCATCGGCGAGACCGATACCGCCGCATCTTCGGTGCTGACGGCGGCGGGGAGCCTGACCGAGACCGCAGACACGCTGTCGCGGGAAGTGGAGAAGTTCTTCCAGAACTTGCGCGCGGGATCGGCGGACGGGCGCATCGCCAAGGCGAGGTGATCGGCGCGCCCAGCGCGACGACAAAGCGGGCGCGAGCCGACCAGCTCGATGTCATTTCCCGTCGAGGAAAGCGCGCACCTTGCTCACGGTCTGCGCCGGCTGCTCTTCCATGATCCAATGTCCGGAGCCGGTGATGATGCCGCCGTCGACCTTGGTGCCGACGTCGCGCAGCACCGCGGCTTGCTGCTCGCCGAAGGACTTCTCGGCGCCGAGCGCGAGGATCGGCATGTTCAACTTGTTGCCCGAGAAAACCTTGTTGTCCTTGGCGTCCTGCCCGAAGGCGGCGAACTGCTCGAACGCGTAATGCATGTTGCCCGGCCGGGCGTAGAGTTTCGCATAATGGTTGCGCGTCGCCTCGTCGATGGCCTTGGGATTGGCCGACAGGTCGTTGTAGAACCGGTCGAGATAGATGCGCTCGCGGCCTTTGACCAGGCGATCGACGTCGGGGCCGCGGAAGTTGAAATGCCACAGCATGGGGCTTTTCAGGATTTCGTCCCATGGCCCGATGCCGGGCAGCGGCGCGTCGATGCCGACCCATTTGGTGATGCGATCGGGATATTGCGCCGCGAGCGCATAGCCCACCATGTTGCCGATGTCGTGCGTCACCAGATCGGCCTTCTGGACGTTGAGCTTGTCCATGACCATGGCGATGTCGACGCCCTGATTCTTCTTGTCGTAGCCGCCTGCGGGTTGCGACGACAACCCCATGCCGCGCAAGTCCGGAACGATCACGGTGTGGTCCTTGTAGAGCGCCTTGGCGAGCGGCGCCCACATGTCGCCGGTGTCGCCGAAGCCGTGCAGCAGCACGACCGCCGGACCTTTGCCGCCGACGCGGACATGCAGGGTGGCACCGTTGACCGAGATGCGCTCGATCCTGAAGTCCGAGGGAAAGGGTTCGACCGCTGCAAGAGCCGGTCGGCCGCCACAGATGATCAGGATCGTCAGGATAGAGCCGAAAATAGCCGCGATGGATCGCGCGCCGGACGTCCGGCTGATCGGGGCGAAACTGCACATTGTTGACCTGCTCGCTTATGTGCCGAGCGCAACAACGTCGGCAGTGCATTCATCAAATAGTGCAATCCATCAAAGCACACCATGCTACCTTATGGCCAGATACGTCCGCGCATTCGGGCCATTCACGAAGCAGCTGTCTGCCTATCCCATCACCCCGCCGCGCTTGATCAGCTCTTTCCCGACCGCCGCCAGATGCACCTGGTCCGGTCCGTCGCCGATGCGGATGAAACGGGCGTAGACATAGGCGCGGGCCAGGAACGTATCCTGCGAGACGCCGGCGGCGCCGTGGATCTGGATGGCGCGGTCGATGACGCGGGCGGCCATGCCGGGCACCACGATCTTGGCCGCGGCGATCAGGTCGCGGGCGGCCTTGTTGCCCTCGCGGTCCATCTTGTCGGCGGCCTGCAGCGTGAGCAACCGTGCCTGCGCGATCTCGCAGAAGGAGTTGGCGATGTCCTCGCGCACCGAGCCCTGCTCGGCAAGCGGCTTGCCGAAGGCCACGCGGGAGACCGCGCGCCGGCACATCAATTCGAGCGCGCGCTGGGCGCAGCCGATCAGCCGCATGCAATGGTGGATGCGGCCGGGCCCGAGCCGGCCTTGCGCGATCTCGAAGCCGCGTCCCTCGCCGAGCAGGATGTTCTCGGCGGGCACGCGGACGTTCTCGTAGACGATCTCGGGATGGCCGGCTGGCGCGTCGTCATAGCCATAGGTGAGCATGTCTCGGATGATGCGGACGCCGGGCGTGTTCCTGGGCACCAGGATCATGGATTGCTGACGGTGGCGGTCGGGATCGTCGGGCGCGGTCTTGCCCATCACGATCAGGATCTCGCAATCCTCGTTCATCGCGCCAGAGGTGAACCATTTGCGGCCGTTGATGACGTAGTCGTCGCCGTCGCGCGTGATCGCGCACTGGATGTTGGTGGCATCGCTGGAAGCAACCTGCGGCTCGGTCATCGAGAAGCCGGAGCGGATCCGCCCCTCCAGCAGCGGCTTCAACCAACGCTCCTGCTGCGCCCTGGTGGCGTAGTTCGCGAGCACTTCCATGTTGCCGACGTCGGGCGCCGAGCAGTTGAAAACCTCGGGCGCCCACAGGATGCGGCCCATGATCTCCTTCACGGGTGCGTATTCGAGATTGGTCAGACCCGGTCCGTGCTCGCCGGAGAGGAACAGATTCCACAGCCCCTGCTCCCGCGCCAACTTCTTCAGGTCCTGCAGCACCGGCGGCGTCTTGTATCGTGCGGCTTCCGGTTTCACCTGCTCATAATAGAGATCCTCGACCGGCTCGACATGGGTCTGCATGAACTGGCGGACGCGCTGCTGGAGCTCCAGCGAACGGGCGGAGTGTTGGAAGTCCATGGCGTTCTCCTGTTCGCTACATTGGAGGTCGTCATGCCCGGGCTTGTCCCGGGCATCCACGTTCTTCGTGCTGCAAGCAAGACGTGGATGGCCGGGTCAAGCCCGGCCATGACGCTGTGAAAGCTCACGTCCCCTTCAACAGCTCGCTCGCGACCACCCAATCGTTGCCGTCGAATTGCAGCATATAGCCGTCCTTGATCGGACGGAAATCCTGCGGCGTGGTGTTGAGCGTGATGCCGGGCATCAGCAGCGACAGCGGCACGTTCTTCAAATTCGCCGCCTGCGCCATGATGTTCTCGCGCGTCAGATTGTCCTTGCACTGCTTGAGCAACACCACCAGCGCCTCGGCGACGGTGTAGCCGTAGAGGCCGGCGACGTTGTTGACGTCGGCATTGGGCAGGCGCTTCTTCATGAAATCGATATAGGCCGACATCGCCGGATCGTCCTTCGGCTGCTCGACGAAGGGTTTTAGCGAGCCGAGCGAGAGCACGCCCTTGCCGGCATCAAGGCCTGCCGGCACCATCACGGTCGCCTTGTTGGCGCAGCCGCTGGCGAGGAAGCGCGTCGGCTGCCAGCCGACCTCGTGCGCTTTCCGGATCGCCTGCGCGCAGGCGCGCGGCGTCACCGAATAGATCATGAATACGTCGGCCTTGGTGTTCGCCAGCGTCAGCACCTGCGAATCGACCGTGGGATCGGCGACCTCGAAGCTCGAAGCCATCGCGATCGCCTTGTCGGCGTCGGCGCCGAGCGCTTCCTTGACCCCGCGCAGATATTCCTTGCCGGCGTCGTCGTTCTGGTAGAGCACGGCGAAGCGCGCATTCGGGTTCTTGGCGCGAGCATAGGCGACGTCGATGGCGGCCTCGCTGGTGTAGTTCGGCGCCCAGGGCAGCGCCATCGACCACGGCATGTTGGCGGGATCGTTCCACTTCGACGCCGAGCTGATCAGGAACAGCTGCGGCACCTTGTTGCCGTTGAGATATTTTGCGATTGCCGAGCTCGGCGCCGTGCCCATTGTCGCGAAGATGAAGGCGACGCCCTCGCCTTCGACCAGGCGCCGCGCCGCCTCCATGGTCTTGGGCGGCGAGAACGCGTCGTCCAGCGAGATCAAATTGAGCTTGCGGCCGTTCACGCCACCCTTCTCGTTGACATCGTCGAAATAGGCCGCAATGACCCTGCCCGTGATGCCGAGCGGCGAGGCCGGCCCGCTATAGGGCATGGTGTTGCCGATTTTGATCTCGGTATCGCTTATTCCAGGGCCGTAGGATTTTTGCGCGGAGACTGGCGTGGACAGGCAGGCGGCAGCGAGCGCTGCGGCCAGGGCCAAGGCGACTTTCATGGTTTCTCCCCGGTGATCATCGTCCGCGCGATGCGGCCGCGCGACGTGCTGCATTTTATCAGCACGTCAGATCAGCGGAGTTCCGCAAGATGGTCTTGCGTCGAGTTGCTGATGGCGTTGCGGCCGCTTAGCGGGAACGCTCTGCCGCTTCGTAAAGATCCAGAACCGCCTGCGCCCATTCGGCCGGGCGCTCCTGCGGCAAATTATGGCCGGCATCGGTGAAGACGCGCCGCTCGAAGGGGCCCTCGAACTTTCGCGCGTGACTGATGGTGCCGGGATTGACGCCGTCGCTGTCGCCATCGATGGCGATGGTCGGGACGCGGATCGGCGGCTGGCCCGCGAGCTTCGCCTCGAGTCCCGCATAGGCGGGATCGCCCTCGACCAGCGCGTAGCGGTGGCGGTAGGAGTGGATCACGACATCGACGAAGTCAGGATTGTCGAACGAAACCGCGCTCCGTTCGAACGTCGCGTCGTCGAACGCCCATTTCGACGACCACATCGTCCAGAGCTGGCGGGCAAAGCCGCGCCGGTTACGCTCCAGCGCGCGGCGGCCGCGCTCATTGTGGAAGAGATATTGATACCAGAGCGCAGCCTCCTCCGGCGGCGAGGCCGGCTCCATGGCGCGGGCGATGTTCTGGATGTTGTAGGAATTGCCGGAGACGAGCCCAACCACTCGCTCCGGATGGAGCGCCGAAACCACGCAGGCCGCGCGGCCGCCCCAATAATAGCCGCCGACGACGGCGCGCTCGATGCCGAGCGCGTCCATGAAGGCCAGCAGATCGGCCCCGAGCGCCGCCTGCTCGCCGGAGCGCGGCGTGTCCGGGAAGCGAAACCGCGTCGGCCCGTAGCCGCGCAGCCAGGGCACCAGAACGCGCGCGCCGGCTCGTGCCATGATCGGCGCGGTCTCCGCATAGGCGTTCACGTCATAGGGAAAGCCGTGCCCCATGATGCAGGGCCAGCCGTCGGGCGCGCCGTATTCGCGATAGGCGATGTCGAGGACGTCGGTGGTGACTGATTGTTGTCGCATGCTGGCACCTCGGCTTCCGAGCATAGACCGGGCGCGGAGGTGATCCAATCCCTGGAGACATCCGTTTCAGAACCACGGAACGGACCAAGGAGCCGACATGGTCTACGTCTCGATGACGGGATTCCGCCCGAGCGGAGTCATGCAGCTTCCGGCGTTCTGGTTCAGGACCGTGCAATCCTTCACTCAGGCGCAGCGCGCACCCGGGAACCTGCTCACTGCCGCCGCAATGCGCGCGGGCGTCTACCACACCATGACGGCGTGGTCGGACCTCGTCAGCATGCGCCGCTTCGTCGCGAGCGGGGCGCATCTGCGGGCCATGAAGAACTTCCGCAAGCTCGGATCCGGCCGGGTGTTCGGCTATGCCTGTGACGAGATCCCCGACTGGGACAGCGTCTATCAGCTTTGGCAATTGCACGGCCGCGAGGTTTGATGGACCGCCCGAGCCTGTGATCCGCGGTCGCGCGGTGGTCGTTCACATACGACGGACCGCGAACGGCAACTCCGAGCAAGTTGCGCTGTTTCAGGTCCAGCCATGCAGTCCAATCCGTGAGCCGTTCGTGGAAAGATCCCACACGCCCAAGACCGTCAGACACCTCGTGCTCGTCCTCGGTGATCAGCTCGATGCCGACAGTGCCGCATTCGATGATTTCGACCCGGCCAGCGACGTCGTACTGCAGATGGAGGTGATGGAGGAAACGTCCTACATCGCCCAGCACAAGAAGCGTATCGCCTATTTCCTTGCCTCGATGCGACATTTCAGGGACGAGCTGATCGCGCGCGGGCGCCGCGTGCATTATGTCGAGATCGACGATCCCGCCAATACCGGACGCTTCGAAACAGAGATTGGCCGAGCCCAGCGTCGGTTCAAGCCGTCGCGAACCATCGCGCTGGAGCCGGGGGACTGGCGCGTGGCCGAGAAGCTGCGCCGCCTGCCCGAGCCGCCCGAGATACGCCCCGACCGTCATTTCCTGTGCTCGCGGGAGGAGTTTGCCAATTTCTGCGAGAAGCACCCGCGCCCGATCCTGGAAACGTTCTACCGCGCCATGCGCCGCAAGACGGGCCTGCTGATGGACCGCGAGAACCAGCCCGTCGGCGGCGCCTGGAACTTCGACGCGGAGAACCGCAAGGCGTTGGGCAGGAACAGCCCGGCGATCCCGACCCGTCCGTCGTGTCCACCGGATGAGATCACGGCGGACGTCCTGCGACTGGTCGCCAAGCGTTTCGCCGACAGTCCCGGCAAGATCGAAGGCTTCGACCTGCCGGTCACGCGCGGCGAAGCGCTGGCACAACTCGACGCCTTCGTGACCGAGCGGCTTCCGCTTTTCGGCACCTATCAGGACGCGATGCGGTCCGGCGAGCCTTTCTTGTTTCATTCCGTCCTGTCCGGACCGTTGAACCTGCATCGACTACAGCCGCGCGAGGTCGTCGAGGCTGCACTACGCAACAAGGGCGCCCCGTTGAACGCGCTGGAGGGGTTTACGCGCCAGATCATCGGGTGGCGGGAATTCGTGCGCGGCATCTATTGGCAGCGCATGCCTCACTATGCAGACGAGAACGCGCTCGATGCCGATCTGCCGATGCCCAGGTTCTACTGGAGCGGCAACACCGACATGCGCTGCCTGGCCGAAGCGATCGGCCACACCATCGACCACGCCTATGCGCATCATATCGAACGGCTGATGGTGCTCGGACTATTCGCCATGCTGCTGGGCGTGAGACCTTACGAGGTGCATCGCTGGCACATGTCGATGTTCTGGGACGCCGTCGACTGGGTCTCGCTGCCGAACACGCTCGGCATGAGCCAGCATGGCGACGGCGGGATTGTCGGCACCAAGCCCTATGCGGCCTCCGGCAACTACATCAACCGCATGAGCGATCATTGCCGGCATTGCCGTTTCG
The DNA here is from genome assembly GCF_002266435.3 of Bradyrhizobium amphicarpaeae. NCBI lineage: Bacteria > Pseudomonadati > Pseudomonadota > Alphaproteobacteria > Hyphomicrobiales > Nitrobacteraceae > Bradyrhizobium > Bradyrhizobium amphicarpaeae. Next base: position 2,425,309 of record NZ_CP029426.2, on the reverse strand, counting down.
ATCCCAGGCAATCCGTCGGCGAGGACGCCTGCCCCTTCACGACGCTGTACTGGAATTTCCTGGACAAGCACCGTCGCCGCTTCGCGTCCAACGTCCGGATGAGAAATCAATACAGCAATCTCGACCGTAAGGACGGCGCAGAGCTGCGTGCGATCCGGCGCCAGGCGGCCGCGATCAGCCAACGCGTGACGTGAGACGATCCGCGCGAGGGGTGTCGTCGGTTGACGTCCGGGCGAAAGCCCCTACTTCTGCGGTCCCGACAGCGAGATGTCGCGCTCGGCGCGGAACACGTTGCTGTAGAGATTGGCGATCCATTGCCGGCCGATCTCGGTCTTGTTGAGATAGCCGATCTCGGTCTGGATGTGCGGTGCGACACTATTCCAGTAGAATTGTGGATAGCGGTTCACGATGTCGGCCGGGGAATCGTAGCCGAGCTGGCGATTGATGCCGACCTCCTCGAACTCGTAATAAAGCGCGTTGGCCTTGCGCAGATAGTTGGGATCGCCGAGCTGGCCGATGAAATCGGCGGCGCGCAGGATCGAGGCTTCGTCGTCATAGTCCTGCCCTTCGCGGGCCGGAAACCGCGTGCCCTCGATGGCGCGGGCAATCCGCTCCGGATCGAGCCCCGGGATATGCCGCAGACGCCGCGTCACATACAGCTTCGAGCGATCGACGTGATACATCATCAGGCTCGCGTCCGATGCACCGCGCGGCAACGACACTTTGGTGTCGGCCGCATCGATCACGAAGCCGTCGGAATCGTCCTCCTCGAACAGTCCGCGCACGTAGCCGATGTCGTGGGCGAGGCAGGCGATCAGGACGTGGACGTAATCCTCGGCCGACAGATGGATATGAAGACTCCGGCCGCGAAGGATGGCCTGGGCCGCCAGCGTCACCAGCATCGTGTGCTCGATATTATGGTAGAGGGCATCGCTGTTACCGATGCATTCCATCGCGGTGCGGGTCGCACTCGCGACGATGCTGGCAGAAGCCTCATCGTACCGGCGACGCATGAAATTTCCGAGGAATTCCTCGAGAGATTCAGCCGCCAGTCTCGGCAACGTCATCATGGATTCAGCCCCGTTCGTCGGTGATGTCCCATGGTTTCTCCCGACGTCTCATTCCTGTCCTCGACGCAACGGGAAGCATAGCCCATCTTGGCCGGCCGACCAAATTTCGCAGCAAAAATTCGTAAATTTGTCGCAATCCCGCTACGCAACATGCCGGTTGCAGTCACAGATCGTCACACCTGCGAGGAGATCTCACGGCAAGGGCCCCCTGGCCCGGCCGGTTCACGGGGCGGACAGGATGTCGGCGCCGTCCGCCGAGCGCGACAGACTTCTGGCCAGATAGAACAACTCGACCAGCTTGCCGCGTTTGCCCGCCAGCGAGAAGATGTATTCGGGCGTCTCCGCCTCGATTTCCGCGATCGCCACCTTGGCGATGCGGTCGATCCGGCTCGAGCCGTGCTCCCAGACGAAGCCGACACCGAGCCGATTGGCAACCGCCTCCAGCATTCCCTCGCGCGTGTTCACGACGATTGCCGGAGTAGCGCGCAGATTGACGGCGCGAAACGCCCTGTCCACGACGCGCTGGGTCGCGGAATCCCGGGTCCGAAACACCAGCGGATATTGCATCAGACTGAGGGCGGACACGCGGGATTCCCGGCTGAGGTCGTGAAAGGGATGGCAGATCGCGACGACGCGCTGCTGCACGCAGGCCTCGCGACGGAAGCGATTGTCCTGCGGCACCTCCGGCAGCACGGCAACATCGACGCGCTGGTCGACCACCGCCGCCATGATCGCCGACCAGCTCCCGATCTCGATGTTGATCTGGATCTTCGGATACAGATTGCGGAACGCCGCGATCAGGGCCATGCCCGGCATGGCGTTGCCGAGCCCGATGCGGATCTCGCCCCCCGTCAGCTCGTCGCGCTGCGCCAGGATGGCCATCGCATCCGCCTCGATCGCCTGCATGCGGCTCGTTGCAGCATAGAGCCTCCTGCACAACGGCGTCGCGATCAGGCTCTGTCCGTGCCGATCGAACAGGGCAACGGCGAACTCGGCTTCCAGGTCTCGCACGGATTGGGCAATTGTGGGCTGCGACACGCCCAGTTTCCTGGCCGCGGCGGCAAAGCTGCCGGTGTCGAACACCGCATTGACCGCCCGGACACGCGACGACGTCAACGCCACGACAACGACTCCACGACCGATATCTCGGCCTCAGCGGCCGGCAAAAGCAAAACCTGGGATCAGCATAGGCAATGCCATTGACCGTTATGTGAATGTCAGATGCCGCCCCTACTCCTCGTGCGCCGCAACAGGCAGCAGGGGACCAGCGCGAATGGCGCAAATCGAGCTTTCCGCAATCCGCAAATCCTTCGACGGGACCGACGTCCTCAAGGGCATCGATTTCCTGATCGAGGACGGCGAGTTCATCTCGCTGGTCGGTCCTTCCGGCTGCGGCAAGTCGACCCTGCTCCGCATCATCGCCGGGCTCGAGCCGCAGAATTCCGGGCAGATCCACATCGACGGCCGCCCCGTGGACAGCATTCGCCCGAGCGCGCGCAATCTGGCGATGGTATTCCAATCCTATGCGCTCTATCCGCATTTGAGCACCTTCGACAATATTGCGGTGCCGTTGCGGATGCGGCGCCTCTCCGCCATCGAACGGCTGCCGCTGCTTGGCCCGCTGCTGCCGGGCCGGCGCGCCAAGGAACGGGGCATCCGCGCCGACATCGAGACCATCGCCGAGCAGCTCGACATCGCGCCGTTGCTGCGGCGCAAGCCCGGGCAATTGTCCGGCGGACAGCGGCAACGCGTTGCGGTCGGACGCGCCATGGTGCGCGAGCCCCTCGCCTTCCTGTTCGACGAGCCGCTCTCCAATCTCGACGCAAAACTGCGCGTCCACATGCGCGCCGAGCTCGCCGAGCTGCATCGCCGCCTCAAGGCGACGTTCGTTTACGTCACGCACGACCAGGCCGAGGCGATGACCATGTCGAGCCGGATCGCCGTCATGATGGGCGGAGAACTGATCCAGGCCGGCACGCCCGCGGAGATCTACAACGACCCCGGCGACATCCGTGTCGCCGAATTCATCGGCAGCCCCAAGATCAACATCCTGCCCGGCCGGATCAGGAAGGACGGCGGCATCGACGTGCTGGGGACCGCCCTGCGGCTTGCGTGCGGCGCAACCGCGGGCGAATGCCGCGTCGGCGTGCGCCCGGAGCGGATCGACCTCGGCACGGGGCCGTTCTCCGGAAGCGTCGTCCATCTCGAAAACCTCGGCGCGGAGGCCTTCGTCCACCTCGCGATCGAAGGCACCGGATTGCGGCTGATTGCGCGCCTCGCCGACGTCAGGCACCTGCCGGCGATGGGCAGTCCCGCAGCCTTCGGCTTCGCGCCAGACGCCGTGCGCGCTTTCGATCCGGCCGGAAAGCGGATGTCGCTGAGGGTGGAGCAGTCCGAGCGCATCCGGGAGCCCGCCCATGTCTGACGGCTCGATGACCATCGACGCGGCTGTCGTCCCCGCCCGCACGGCAAGGCGCACCCAGCCGGCTCATGGCAGCCGGCGCACATACGCAGCTTACGCCCTGGTGACGCCGGCCGCGGCGCTCATGCTGGTCATGCTGCTCGGCCCGCTCGCCGGCGTGATCGCCCTCTCCTTCACCGATTATCAACTCGGTGCGCCGCATTTCTCCTGGATCGGGCTCGCCAACTACCAGGACCTGTTCGCCGACAAGGTGTTCTGGACCGCGCTGCGCAACACGCTGACCTACGTCGTGATCGTAGTGCCCGGCGCCGTGGTTGCCGGCCTTGCGATCGCGCTGCTGATCCAGAGCGGCACCAGCCTGCGCAGCCTCTACCGGACGATCTATTTCCTGCCTGTCATGGCGACCCTGATCGCCATGGCGGTGGTGTGGGAGTTCATGCTGCACCCGCAATTCGGCCTGGTGAACGGACTGTTGCGCAATGCGGGCCTGCCGGCCTTCGCCTGGCTGCAGGACCGCAGCACCGCCCTCTATGCGCTGTGCGCGATCGGCATCTGGCAGGCAGTCGGCTTCAACATGGTGCTGTTCCTCGCCGGCCTCGTCTCCATTCCCAAGCAACTTTACGAAGCAGCCGAAATCGACGGTGCCTCGAGCGGCTGGGCTCGCTTCCGCCTCGTGACCTGGCCGATGCTCGGGCCGGTGACGACCTTCGTCGTCGTCATCTCCGGCATCCGCTCCTTCCAGGTATTCGACACGGTGCACGTGCTCACCAAGGGCGGCCCGTCGAAATCCACCGAGGTGCTGATCCACACCATGTACACGGAAGGCTTCGAGTTCTTCCGTTCCGGCTACGCCGCGGCGATCACGGTCGTCTTCCTGGTCTTCGTTCTCGCTCTCACGCTGATCAAGTCGAGGCTCGCCGATCGCGGCGTGCATTACACATGAGCAACGCGCATTCGATCCCGTTCCGGGCCATCCTTCGCCATTTGCTCTTGATCGTGGGTGCCTCGATCATGCTCGCGCCCTTCATCTGGATGATCTCGACCGCATCCAAGCCGCAGACCGAGGTCTTCTCCAGCGAGTTGCACCTGATCCCGCACCAGTTCGCACTGTGGGACAATTTGCGCGAGGCGTTCGCCAAGGCCAATCTGCTGCGCTTCCTGCTCAATGGCGTCATCGTCACGGTCTCGATCTTCGTGCTGCAGGTGATGGTGGCGTTGCCGGCGGCCTACGCGCTCGCGAAACTTCGCTTCCTCGGCCGCGAGACGCTGTTTGCGCTGGTGCTGTTCGGGATCCTGATCCCGCCGCAGGCGACCGCAATCCCGGTCTTCCTGCTGCTGCACGAAGTCGGCCTGCTCGACAGCTATGCCGCGCTCGTCCTGCCTTTCACGATCTCGGTGTTCGGCATCTTCCTGATGCGCCAGTTCTTCAAGACCGTGCCGGACGATCTGGTCGATGCCGCGCGCATGGACGGCATCTCCGAATTCGGCATCGTCTGGCGGGTGATGCTGCCGGCAGCGATCCCGGCCGTCACCGCCTTCGGCATCTTCTCCGTGGTCGCGCATTGGAACGACTATTTCTGGCCGCTGATCGTGCTCAACAGCGAGCAACTGCGTACGCCGCCGCTGGCGGTCGCCCATTTCCGCAACAACGAGGCCGGCACCAGCTACGGCCCGTTGATGGCTGCGGCGATGGTGATCATCGCGCCGCTCGTGATCGCTTTCCTCTTTGCCCAGCGCCGCTTCATCGAGGGCATCACCCTCACCGGGATCAAGTAACCGAAACCACCTCAACCAGGAGTCTATCCATGCTGAAGTCCATCATCGCCGCGGCGGCTCTTTCGCTCGCGGCCGGCTCTGCGCTCGCGCAGACCAAGACCGAGATCGTGATGCAGTATCCCTACCCGGAGCTGTTCACCGAGACCCACAAGCGCATCGCCGAGGAGTTCGCCAAGGTGCACCCGGAGATCAAGGTCACCATGCGCGCGCCTTACGAATCCTACGAGGACGCTACCCAGAAAGTGCTGCGCGAGGCCGTCACCAATCAGATGCCCGACGTGTCCTTCCAGGGCCTGAACCGCATCCGCGTCCTGGTCGACAAGAACATCCCGGCCGAACTCGGCGGCTATATCGCCGCCGAAAAGGATTTCGACAAGCAGGGCTTCCATCAGGCGATGTATGACATCGGTACCGCCGGCGGCAAAGTCTACGCCCTTCCGTTCGCGATCTCCCTGCCGATCGTCTACGTGAATCTCGACCTCGTGAAGCAGGCCGGCGGCGACGTGGACAATCTGCCGAAGAGCTGGGACGAGCTGATCGCGCTCGCCAAAAAGATCAAGGCCATCGGCAACGACACCAACGGCGTCACCTATGCCTGGGACATCACCGGCAACTGGCTGTGGCAAGCCCCGGTCTTCGCGCGCGGCGGCACCATGCTCAATACCGACGAGACCAAGGTCGCCTTCGACGGACCGGAAGGCAAGTTCGCCATCAACATGATCGCGCGGCTCGTCAACGAGGGCGGCATGCCCAATCTCGACCAACCGTCGATGCGCGCGGCGTTCGCGGCCGGCAAGACCGGCTTCCACATCACCTCGACCTCGGACCTCAACAAGGTCACGCAGATGACCGGCGGCAAGTTCGCGTTGAAGACGATCCCGTTCCCGGACGTGGCCTCCCCGAACGGCAGGCTGCCGGCCGGCGGCAACGTCGTGCTGATCCTCGCCAAGGACAAGGCCAAGCGCGACGCCGCCTGGGAAGCGGTGAAGTTCTGGACCGGCGCCAAGGGCGCCGCGATCATGGCGGAGACCACCGGCTACATGCCGCCCAACAAGGTCGCCAACGACGTCTATCTGAAGGACTTCTACGTCAAGAACCCCAACAACTACACCGCGGTCGGCCAGCTCCCGCTGCTCACCAAATGGTACGCCTTCCCCGGCGACAACGGCCTGAAGATCACCGACGTGATCAAGGATCACCTGAACTCGATCGTCTCCGGCGCCCGCGCCAAGGAGCCCGAGGCGGTCCTCGCCGACATGACCGCGGATGTGCAGAAGCTGCTGCCGAAGACCACCGGCACAGCACGCTGAGCATCACGACATCCGCCAACCACGGGGCGCCGCCGGCGCCCCGTGTCGCACGAACTGGAAGGAACGATGAAGCTGCTTCACTTGAGCGACATTCACCTGACGGCACCCGGCTCGACCATCGGCGGACGCGATCCGCGCGCCAATTTCGAGCGGGCGCTGGCTCATGCCCTGAAGGATCACCACGACGCCGAGTTGATGGTGATCACCGGTGATCTCTCTGATTGGGGCGATGCCGCCGACTATCACTGGCTCAAGCAGCGCCTCGACGAATATCCCCTGCCGGTCCGGCTCTGCATCGGCAACCATGATCGACGTGCCGCCTTCCTGAGCGTCTTCCCCGATCTCTCCGACGACAACGGCTTCGTCCAGGGCGTCCACGACACCGCCGCCGGCCGCTGCCTGTTCCTCGACACCGCCCATCCGGAAACACACGCCGGCCGCTATTGCGACGATCGCCTCGGCTGGCTCGACGCACGGCTTGCCGAGCATGACGGGCCGTTCCTGCTGTTCATGCACCACAACCCGATGCCGGTGCATCTGGCCCCGCTCGACCAGATCCGCCTGCTCGACGACGCACCGTTCCGGCGTCTCGTCGGCCGCAACCGGTCGAAAATCCGTCACGTCTTCTTCGGGCATTGTCACCTGCCTCTGGCCGGATCGGTTGCAGGCGTTCCCGTCTCCTCGCTGCGCGGCACCAACCATGCGAGCTATCCCCTGTTCTCCGAGACCAGGCTGCTGAGCGCGTCGGACCTGCCGCAATCCTATGGCGTCGTGTTTTTCGGCGAAGACTATGTGACCGTGCACATGGTGGAATACGGCTACGACGGTCCGATCCGGATCGAAGGTTCGCCCGACTATCAGGCCTGGGATCGCGAGACCATGGTGCGGTGACCCCGAGCAACTCAAGGACGCGTCCGCAGCTGGCGGTCATGCTGACGCTCAGTCAGCGGATGTGCCGTAGCGGCTGAGCACCGGATCGATCTCAAGTTCGCTGGCCAGGAAATCGATCATTGCTCGTACCTTGAGCGGGACGAAGCGGCGTGACGGGTACACGGCATTGAGCGGCAGAGGCTTTGGCTCGTATGACCTGAGCAGAACCTGCACCTTTTTGTGCTCCACTTCATTCGAGAACGCGAATGCCGGGATGACGGCGATGCCGAGACCGGCAAGCACGCCTTCACGCACGGCTTCCGAATTATCGACGCGATAGCGGCCCGAAACAGCCACCACCAATGGCCCATCCTTGCTCTCAAAGTGCCATCGATTGCCCGTGGCGAGGCGGGTATAGACGATGCACTGATGGCGTGCGAGGTCGGTAGGCGCGCGTGGTGTGCCGTGCGCCTTGAGATAGGCCGGTGAAGCTACCGTCAGCCGGCGCACCATGCCGATCTTGCGCGCAACCAGGCTCTGATCGGCGATCTCGCCAACGCGCAACGCGAGATCGATGCCCTGCTCGACGAGATCGACGAAGCTATCGCTCATCGTCACGTCGATCGACAGATCCGGATAGCGCGCGAGGAACCCGGCGAGGCGTGGCACGATATGTCGACGGCCGAGCACCACCGGCACGGCGAGACGCAACGTCCCGGTGGGTTTTACCCGGCGCCGGCCGACTGCGTTCTCTGCCTCGCCGACGGCCTCCAAAGCCCGCAGCGCATGCTCATAGAATGCGCGACCGTCATCGGTCAGCGTCAAAGCACGTGTCGTTCGGGTGAGAAGGCGCGAACCAAGATGCTCTTCGAGCGCTGCGATCTGCCGGCTGATCGTCGGCTGCGTCGAGTTCTGTTCGGTTGCGACCGCGGTGAAGCTGCCGGCTTCGACCACGCGGACGAACGTCTTCATGGGGCCTAGCAGATCCATTATTCATACGCCTTTCGTATGAATGATATGAATTCAGCGGGTGTTCCGCAAGTCCACGGCATCATTCATTGATTCACCGATAGCCAGGCGACGACAGCGCCGCCGCTACGCAACGCTACGGAGATGATATGAGCGCCGAAGATAGCTCAGAGCCGACCTATTTCAGCCGCTACGCCCACCTCCGCATGAGTCGGGACGCAGACGGCATATTGCTGGTCGAGATGCACACAAACGGCGGCCCCATCAAGTTTGACGCGCGCGACCATGAGGGCTTCACGGACGCCTTTTACGAGATCAGCCGCGACCGCGGAAACAAGGTTGTCATCCTGACTGGCGTCGGCGACTACATGGCCGACATCGACTTCGGCAGCTTCGGCAATGTCGGCGATGCCAATGTTTGGTCGAAGGTGCACGACGAAGGCACCCAGATCCTGGAAAACATCGCCAACATTCGCGTGCCGTTGATCGCCGCCATCGAGGGCAAGGCGCACGTCCACACCGAGTATGCGCTGCTGGCCAACGTCATCGTTGCTGCAAAGACGGCGACTTTCCACGATCTGCCGCACTTCGCCGGAGGGATCGTTCCAGGCGATGGCGTTTACACGATGTGGTCGTATCGCGCAGGAGCGGGCCGGACCGAGGCATTCCTGCTTAGCCCGCGTCCGGTCACGGCGGAGGAAGCTGCAGCATGGGGCGTCGTGAATTATCTGGCGGATGCGGGCAGTGCCGTTGCGGTCGCCCGTGATCTGGCGCAGCAATACCTCAAGCAACCCGAGGTGACGCGCCGTAATACGCGCATCCACTTCATCCAGCCGCTGAAAGAGCGGATCGTTCGCGAAGTCGGCTACGGACTCGCGCTCGAAGGCGCCAGCGCCAATGCGCTCGTCCAACAGATGATGGCCGCATCGAAGGCCTGAGCCCCCCTTTCGAACAATGGCCGGCTTCAATCCCCGTACCACCCAACGATCCGGAGAATGATCATGTCCCTGCAAACCGAACTCGATACCTTCAAGACATCCTGGCTCGAGCGTGTCGGCGCCGAAACCGCGAAGCTCGTCGATGACGACAATGCGGCGCTGCAGTCGCTGGCTGATCGCGCGCTCAAGGCCGGTGCACAGTTTCCGCAAAGGCAACTGCCGAACCAGATTGGTGGCACCACCGATCTCGGCGCTCTGATCGCAAGCGGTCCACTCGTTGTGACCTTCTATCGCGGCGGCTGGTGCCCCTACTGCAATCTCGAACTGCGCGCCTTCCAGAAAGCGTTGCCCGAGATCACGGCGCTTGGCGCTCGCCTGGTCGCCATCTCGCCGGAGACGGCTGACAACACGTTGACGACCGCGGAGAAGAACGCGCTGAGCTTCGACGTGTTGAGTGATACAGGCGGCGCGTTGGCGGATGCGCTCGGCATCCGCTTCCAACTATCGCCGGCTATCAAGGCGCTTTACCAGAAATTCGGCCACGACCTGCCGACCCGCAATGGGGACGGACAATGGTCGCTGCCAATGCCCGCGAGCTACGTCATCGAGAAGGGCGGCCGTATCGCACTCGCGAACGTCGATCCCGACTACCGCAACAGGATGGATCCGGCCTTAGCGCTCTCGGCGCTGCGCAAGCTCGCCATCGCGTCCTGATCGCAGATCTCGAAAGCAAGAGAGATGGTCATGAGCACGTCCCTGTCCACGCTTGCCGTACCGATCGTGCCTTCGCGGGTAGCTCTGCGCGATCGCCCGGAGGTGCGGGGCTTTACGCTCGGCTTGTTGGCCGCGAGCATCTGGGGCTCCTATCTGGCCATGGCGCGCGCCGGTGTCTCGGCGGGTCTCCACGCCACCGACATCGCAGCGATCCGGTACGGCGTCGCAGGATTGATCATGCTGCCGTGGTTATTGAGGCACGGCATCGTGGGTATGGCCGGCATGGGCATGACGAATGCCGCCGTCCTGACACTGCTGGTCGGGCCGCTCTTCGTCATAACCGGTGTGTCAGGCTATTCATTCGCGCCGTTGGCCCATGGCGCCGTCATCCAGCCGGCAGCGCTGACGCTGGGGTCCATCGGACTGGCATTTCTGGTCCTGGGTGATCGGCCGACGATTGCGCGCGTTGTAGGTGTCGCCATCATTATCGCCGGGCTCGCTGTGATTGCCGGACCTGGTTTGATGACCGGGACAGCATTGACGCCGGTCGGCGACCTGCTGTTCGCGGCTGCCGGCCTGATGTGGGCGGTGTTTACAGTCCTCAACCGCCGCTGGGGCGTGTCGCCGGTCGCAGGCACTGCCGTGGTCTCGGTGCTTTCAGCAGCTGTCTACGTTCCCGGCTACGTCCTGGTTATCGGAGCGGATCGTCTCTTGGCAGCTCCATTGCCGATGCTCGCAGCGCAAATTCTGGTGCAAGGTGTTCTCTCAGGCGTCGTTGCTGTCATCGCCTTCTCGAAGGCTGTTCAAATTCTTGGTGCCGGGCGCGCCGCAGTATTTCCGGCCCTCGTCCCAGCCGTCGCCATCCTGATCGGCATGCCGATCACAGGCGAGGTTCCGAACAGTCTCCAGCTCGCCGGCCTGGGCTTGGTCAGCACCGGCTTGCTGGTGGCGATCGGCTTGATCGCTCTTCGCAAACCTCGGTTACCCTGAGAAACCCCAGGCATCAAAAAGTACGAACGTCAGCTGAATGAGCACGAACGGACGCTGCTGTCACGGCTGTCAGCGACAGCGCCGACCTCCGCCACGGGCCACAAGCTGCCGATCACACTCGGGACGGCAGACGTCCGCTGAGCGTTGGCAAACCGGCGCTTGCGAGACCCGCCCTACTCCACCAGCAGCACGTCGACGGCGACGCCGAGCTTCTGCTTCGGCGAGCCGACGATGATGCCGTCGACTGGCGAGACGTCGGAGAAGTCGCGCCCGACCGCAAGCACGATATGGTCGTTGCCGATCAGGAGATCGTTGGTCGGGTCGAAATCGACCCAGCCAAGCTCCGCCCCGCACCACAGCGACACCCAGGCATGGGTGGCATCGGCGCCTTGCAAACGCGGCTGGCCGGCCGGCGGAATCGTGCGCAGATATCCGCTGACATAGGCGGCCGGCAGGCCGAGCCCGCGAAGCCCCGCGATCATCACATGGGCAAAGTCCTGGCAGACGCCATGTCGCTTGTCGAAGACCTCGTCCAGCGGCGTCGAGATCACCGTGGCCTTGGGATCGTAGCGAAACTCGGTGCGGATGCGGTGCATGAGATCGACCGCGCCCTTGAGGATGCCCGCGCCCGGTGCAAAGCTCATCGCCGCATAGGCGCTGACCGGACGCAGCACGGGCACGAGCGGGCTCGCGAAGACATAACCGACCGGCGAGGATGGCCCGAGGCTGGTGGCCTCGAAGGCGACGTCGCGGATGCTCTCCCAGGACGGGCTGACGGCGTCGCGCGCCGGCGGCTTGCGCGACACCGAGACACGCGAACGCGAGTCGATGCGCAAATTGCGATGCGCGGCCTCGATCACGATGCTTTCGGTCAGCGTGCCGAAGAAGTCGCGGCGGACGTTGCGCTCCGACGGCCGCGGACGGATCTCGACCTTGTGCGAGATCAGTTCCTGGCCGCCGCCGCTCCTCGGCTCGAGCCGCAGCGTGCAGCGGGCGAAGCTGACCGGGCTCTCATACTCGTAGGTGGTGACGTGCCTGATGTCGTAGATCACGCCAGCCCCGTCAGCTTTTCCGGCCGGCTGGCATTGGTGCCGTGCGGGAAGTAATGCAGCCCGATCGCGTCGGCGAGGCTGAGCAGATCCTGCTCCAGCGCGAACAGGGTCCTGACTTCGAGCTTTTCGGCTTCGGCGGTGGCCAGCATCGCCTGAACCGCCACCGCAAGCCGCTGCGGCTGCTCGATCAGGCCATGCTCCTTCAGGCTGGGCAATGCCGCGATATGCTCGTTCAGCGTCGCCACCTGGAAAGCAACCGATCGCGGATTGTAGGGATCGAGCACCGCGAGGTCGCGCACCGGCGCCAGGATCGGCGCCAGCAGATAGCGCGAGCGATAGGTGATCTGGGAATCCACCAGCGTCAGCAGGATGTCGAGATCCTCGTCGCCGGCCTCGTCATAGGCGAATTGCCGGGCGAAGCGCGCGGTGTTGATGGCGCGCTCGGTGCGGCGGCCGACATCGAGGAAGCGCCAGCCGGCAGCGCGATTCATGTTTTCCTGCGCAAGACCCGCAAAGCTCGCAAGCTCCTGCAGGGTCAGCTCGGCCGCGCTCAGCACGCTGTCGTCGTCCTCGACCTCGTAGGAGAGCCGGTCGGCCATTTCGGTGATGACCTGCCAGGCATCGGGCGACAGCCGCTCGCGCAAGGAGGTCGCCGTGCGCTGTGCCGCACGCACCAGCGACAACGCCGAGCCCGGCCGCTCCGTGCTCTGCAGCGCTTCGGCGGCGATGCGCCCGGGCGTCGCGCGCGAGGCTTGCGAGATCGCGCCCCATGCCACCAGCAGGCGCTGGATTCGTTCGGCCGATTGCAGTGAGGCCGCGGTGCCCTTGTTGGGGCCGCTCGGCGAGCCCACCGCCCGTACCAGCCGCAGCGTCGCCTCGGCGCGTTCTAGATAGCGGCCGAGCCAGAACAGATTGTCGGCGGCGCGGCTCGGCAGCACGCCGGCGATGCGGCGGATCCGCACCTTGTCGGTCGCCGGCAGCAGCGACGCGGTCGAGACTTTCTTCTCCGAGACCACCCAGACGTCGGCGGCACGCGCACCGTCGCCCATCGACACGGCGCGCGCATCCGCCTGCTCGGCAATCCGGCAGAAGCCGCCGGGCATGATGGCCCAGCCCTCCGGCGTCGCGGCGGCAAACACGCGCAGCACGAAGGGACGCGGCGTGAGCTGCCCGTGCTCCCACACCGGCATGGTGGAGAGACGCACCACCTCCTGGCCGACATAATCCATGCCGCGCGCGCCGATGGCATCGACCAGGCGCTGACGCCCGGCGGCGTCGAGCTCGCTGGCAAGCACCGGACCGTTGCTGTCGAAGCCGGTCACGCCGCGCCGGTAGGCGCCTTCGATCGCGACCTCGTCGAGCCGCGACAACACCTCGTCACGCGCGGATTTCTGACCGCACCACCAGGTCGCGATGTGCGGCATCTTCAGCTCTTCGCCGAGCAGGCGACGGCTGAGCGCGGGCAGGAAGCCGAGCAGCGCCCGCGCTTCCAGCACGCCCGAACCCGGCATGTTGGCGACGACGACACCGTCCTTGCGCAGCACGTCGATCAGGCCGGGCACGCCGAGATGCGAGGACGCATCGAGCTCGAGCGGATCGAGCGAGTTGGAATCGACACGGCGCAGCAGCACGTCGAGCCGCTTCAGCCCGGCGACCGTGCGGATGTGGATGCGATTGTCGCTGACCGCGAGATCGTCGCCCTCGACCAGCAGGAAGCCGAGATAGCGCGCCAGCGTCGCGTGCTCGAAATAGGTCTCGCTGAAACTGCCGGGCGTGAGCACGCCGATGCGCGGCTCGTCGCGGTCGGCGCGGGCGCGAAGCGAGTCGCGGAATGCCTCGAAGAACGGCGCGACGCGCGGCACGTTCATCGACTTGTAGAGGTCGGAGAAGGCGCGCGACAGCACCAGGCGGTTTTCCAGCGCATAGCCCGCGCCCGACGGCGCCTGCGTGCGGTCGCCGAGCACCCACCAGCGGCCATCGGGCCCGCGCCCGACATCGGCGGCATAGAGCGAGAGATAACGCCCGCCCGGCGGCGGCACGCCACAGACGGGACGGAGATATTCGGGGCTGCCGGCGATCGCGCCCGCAGGCAGCGCGCCCTCGGCGACCAGCCGCCCCTCGCCATAGATGTCGCGCAGCACGCGCTCGAGCAGCTCGGCGCGCTGGGTGATGCCGGCGGAGAGCTGCTTCCAGTCGGCCTCGTCGATCAGGAGCGGCAGATGGCTGAGCGACCAGGGCCGGTCGGCGCTGTCGCCGGGCGCCCGGTAGGTGACGCCGGCCTCGCGGAGGTGGCGGTCGGCCATGCCGAAGCGCCGCTCGACCTCATCGGTCGCAAGCGCGCCGAAGGCATCGAAAAAGCGGTTCCAGACCGGGCGCGGGACGCCGTCGGCGCCGAGGAATTCGTCGGGAATGCCCGGCAGGCGGCGATAGTCGCGGACCCATTGGGCGAGCCGGCGCTGGCCTTCGCGCGGTCCTTGCGCCTTACCCGCCTTGTCCTGTTCGGCTGCGCCCTCGGCCATGCGCCTCTCCCTGCCCCACCATCATACTCATTGCAGGAGCGGGGTCCGCAAGTCGAGGGTCAGCGGAAACTCATTTGTGCGTTCCTCGGGCGGCGGCTGCATCGGTCCCGGCGTGTGGCCGTGGTCCTGGAAGCGCGCCAGCCGCCGCGCCTCGGCCTCGTAGGTGTTGACCGGCTTGGTGTCGTAGCTGCGCCCGCCCGGATGGGCGACGTGGTAGACGCAACCGCCGAGCGAGCGGCCGTTCCAGGTATCGATGAGATCAAAGGTCAGGGGCGCGTGCACCGGAATGGTCGGGTGCAGGCCGGAGGCCGGCTGCCAGGCCTTGAAGCGGACCCCGGCCACGGCCTCGGCGGAGCGACCGGTCGAGGTCATCGGCAGGCGGCGGCCGTTGCAGGTGACGATGTGTCGGCCCTCGACGAACCCCTCCGCCTTGACCTGGAGGCGCTCGACCGAGCTATCGACATAGCGCACGGTGCCGCCGGCCGAGCCCTCCTCGCCGAGCACGTGCCAGGGCTCCAGCGCCTGGCGCAATTCCAGCGTCACGCCGCCCTGATGGACGCGGCCGAAGGCGGGAAACCGGAATTCGAGCTGGGCCAGATACCATTCCGGCTCGAACGGATAGCCGGAGCCCTTGAGCTCCGAGAGCACGTCCTGAAAATCTTCCCAGATGAAATGCGGCAGCATGAAGCGGTCGTGCAGCGCGGTGCCCCAGCGCACGAATTTGCCCTGCTGCGGCTCGCGCCAGAACTTTGCGATCAGTGCGCGGATCAAGAGCTGCTGCGCCAGCGACATGCGCGGATCCGGCGGCATTTCGAGCGCGCGGAATTCGACGAGGCCGAGCCGGCCGGTGGGACCATCCGGCGAATAGAGCTTGTCGATGCAGATCTCGGCGCGGTGGGTGTTGCCGGTGATGTCGACGAGCAGATGCCGGAACAGCCGGTCCACCAGCCACAGCGGCACCTGGTAGCCCGGCGGCGGCACGTGCGAGAGCGCGATCTCGAGCTCGTACATGCTGTCGTGCCGGGCCTCGTCGAGGCGCGGCGCCTGGCTGGTCGGACCGATGAACAGGCCGGAGAAGAAATAGGACAGCGACGGATGCCGCTGCCAGTACAGCACGAGGCTCTTGAGCAGATCTGGCCGGCGCAGGAACGGCGAGTCCTGCGGGCTCGAGCCTCCGATCACGACGTGATTGCCGCCACCGGTGCCGGTGTGTCGGCCGTCGACCAGGAAGCGGTTCGCGCCGAGCCGCACCTTGCCGGCGTCCTCATAGAGGCCAGTGGTGATCTCGACCGCCTCGCGCCAGCTCGTCGCCGGCTGGATGTTGATCTCCAGGACGCCGGGATCCGGCGTGACCTTGATGACCTCGATGCGCGGATCGAACGGCGGCGCATAGCCCTCGACATGGACCTGGAGCTGCATCTCCTCGGCCGTGGCTTCGACAGCCGCGATCATCTCGAGATAATCCTCGATGCGCTCGACCGGCGGCATGAAGGCGCAGATTACGCCATCGCGGACCTCGATCGACAGCGCAGTGCGGACCGGGACAGTCGTGTTGAGCTTTTCGGAGGCGACCCGCGGCGGCGCCTTCGGGCGCTCCGGGAGCGTGAACACCGGCAGCTTGCCGCGCGCCTCCATCGGATCCTGCTCGACGATGTAGGGATATTCACTCGGCGGGACGTAGCCGAGCGAGCCGATCGGCAAGCGCAGGCCGAGCGGGGAATCGCCCGGCATCAGGAACAGATGATTGCGCCGGAGTTGCCAGCGCTCGCTGCGCCAGCGTGGCGGCGCGTTCCAGCGCTGCACCGGCAGCACGAAGCCGCGCGGCGCGCGGAGGCCTTGATCGAACACCCGCGCCATGCGCGCGCGTTCCTCCGGATTGGACAATTTGGAATCGGAGGGATCGACGTTGAGAGGAAGCTCGGCCTCCTTCAGCAGCCAATAGGCGGTATCCTCATAGGCCGGAATGATGTAGCCTGGATCGAGCCCGAGCCGGGCCGCCGTGCCCTCCATGAAATCCTCGGCGTCTTCGGTCTGGGCACGCCGCGGATTTTCGATACTCGCGATGAGGTCCGCGTTCTTCCAGACCGGCACGCCGTCCTTGCGCCAGTACAGGCCGAAGGCCCAGCGCGGCAGGCTCTCGCCCGGATACCATTTGCCCTGACCGTAATGCAGCAGCCCGCCCGCACCGAAGCGTGTGCGCAGACGGCGGATCAGATCGTCGGCGAGCGCGCGCTTGGTGGGACCGACGGCCTCGGTATTCCATTCGGCAGCTTCGAGATCGTCGACCGAGACGAAGGTAGGTTCACCGCCCATGGTGAGCCGCACGTCCTGCGCGGCGAGATCGCCGTCCACCTGCTCGCCGAGATCGTTGAGCCGCGTCCAGGAATCGTCCGAGAACGGCTTGGTGATGCGCGGCGCCTCGCGGATGCGCCGGACGCTCATGTCGAAATTGAACTCGACCTCGGCAAAGCCGGCACCGCCGGAGATTGGCGCCGCGGAGCGATAATGCGGCGTGGCGGCGACCGGGATGTGCCCCTCACCCGCGAGCATGCCGGAGGTCGCGTCGAACCCGATCCAGCCCGCGCCCGGCAGGTAGACCTCGGCCCAGGCATGCAGATCGGTGAAGTCGTTCTCGACCTCGGGCGGCCCCTCAATCGGATCGATGTCGGGACGGATCTGGATCAGATAGCCGGAGACGAAGCGCGCGGCGAGGCCGAGATGACGGAAGGTCTGGATCAGGAGCCAGGCGGAGTCGCGGCACGAGCCGGCCGCGGAGGACAGCGTCTCCTCCGGCGTCTGCACGCCCGGTTCCATGCGGATGACATAGCTGATCCTCTGTTGCAGCTCCCTGTTGAGATCGACCAGGAAGTTGACCGTGTTCGGGGCTTCGCGCGGGATCGATGCGAGATATTTTGCGAACGCAGGATCGGGCTTGATGGTCTCCAGATAAGGCGCCAGCTCCGCTTTCAGATCCTTCGGATAGTCGAACGGAAAGCTGTCGGCGTAAGGCTCGACGAAGAAGTCGAACGGATTGACCGTGGTCATCTGCGCCGTGAAATCGACCTCGATCTTCAGCTCGGTCGTCTTCTCCGGGAAGACGTAACGCGCGATCCAATTGCCTAGGGGGTCCTGCTGCCAGTTCACGAAATGATTGGATGGCGTGACCTTGAGAGAATAGCTCATGATCGGCGTCCGCGTGTGCGGCGCCGGGCGCAGGCGGATGGTCTGCGGGCCGAGATCGATCGGTCGGTCGTATTTGTAGTGGGTGACGTGGTGTAATGCGACGTAGATCGACACGGGGTGCAATGCTCCAGCAGCTTTTTTGAGCAGAACACCTGATGTCAGCGCGATCAAGCACTAACAACGGGCAGGGAGTGCCTATGGTAAGGGCGAGTGGCGAGTAGCGAATGGCAGGTAGCCAGGCAATTAAGCCATTCGCTACTCCCTATTCGCTATTCACCCCTAAATCATCCCCATACTGGAACGCCGGACGGCCTACGCCGCCGAGGTCAGCCGCTGCAGGAACTGCGTCACCTCGCGCCGGAGCGTCTCGACTTCGCCGTGGACGCGCTCGGAGGCGCTGTTGACGCGGCCAGCGACGCGGCCGGTGTCGGCGGCGGCTTCGCTGATGCCTGACACGTTGGAGGACACCTGCGAGGTGCCGGCGGAGGCTTCCTGGACGCTGCGCGCGATCTCGCGTGTCGCGGAGCCCTGCTGCTCGATCGAGGCCGCGATGCTTGCGGTAATGCCGTCGATCTCCGCGATGGTCTGCGCGATGGTCTCGACGGCCGCGACCGAGGTGCTGGTCGATTGCTGCATCTCGCCGACCTTGGCGCTGATCTCCTCGGTCGCCTTCGCGGTCTGGTTGGCGAGGCTCTTGACCTCGGAGGCCACCACGGCGAAGCCGCGGCCGGCCTCGCCTGCCCGCGCCGCTTCGATCGTGGCGTTGAGCGCCAGCAGGTTGGTCTGCGAGGCGATTTCGCTGATCAGCTTGACGACGTCGCCGATCCGCATCGCGGCTTCCGCGAGGCTGCGAATCTCGCTGCCGGCACGATTGGCTTCGTCGACGGCGCGCCCGGTGCTCGTGGTCGAGCCGGCCACCTGGCGGCCGATCTCCGCGATCGAGGATGCGAGCTGTTCCGCCGCGCTCGCCACCGTCGCAACGTTGCTCGAGGCCTGATCGGACGCACTGCGCATGCCGGAGGTCTGGCGGTTCGTCGTCTCCGCCGCGGCCGCCATCTGGCCGGCGTCGGATTCGAGGTCGGTCGCGGCGCTCATCAGGCTGCCTGCGACTTCGTCGAGATGCGTGCCGAACTGCTTTGCGAGGCCGGCGATCTCGACCACGCGGCGGCCGAGGCCGTCGGTGCCGGCATTGATGACGGTTGCCGAGCGGCGGAACGAGCCGGGCAATCCGCGCGCGAGAATCTTGCGAAAATACTTGCCGCGGCTGGCATAGTCCATCGATGCCGAAGCCTCGCGGACGAAGGCATCAGTGATGTCGAGCATGTCGTTGACCGACTTCTGGATGGCGCCGATCCGCCCGGCCTGGCGCTCGCTCAGGATTCGCGCTTCGAGATCGCCGCGCGCCGCCTTGCGGCAGACATCGGCCACCTCATCGACGGCCACCGCCGTGCGATGCTGGCACCACAGCGCGTAGCCGAGCAGCAGGATCGCGGCGCAGAGCGGCGCGGCGCTGACGATTCCGGTCCAGCCGAGCAGCGAAAGGACGAACGCGGCGGTGGCGAGAAGACACGCGCCGGCGGTCGCTCCCTGAGCCTTAGAGAGAGAGCACAAATTCATCGTAGCCGACACCGTTTTGCTTGAGCAGACCGACCATCATTTCGAAGCTCGCACGCATGCCGTCCTTGGCGTTGGCGTGGCGCGTCTCTTCCGCGCAGAGCGCCTTGTAGATCGGCTTGATGCGCTCGACCGGCGCCGGATCGGGTTTGCGTCGATTGGAGTGATAGCCCGTGATGTTGCCGCGATCGTCGAGCGTCGGGGTGACATGGGCGAACACCCAATAATGGCTGCCGTCTCCCGCGAGATTGAGGACGTAGGCGAAGATTTCCTGCTTGGTCTGGAGCGTATCCCATAGCAGCTTGAAGACGCAGCGTGGCATGTCGGGATGGCGGATCAGGCTGTGGGGCGCGCCCATCAGCTGCCTCCAGGGGTATTTCGCCATGCGGATGAAGACGTCATTGGCGTAGGTGATACGGCCCTTGAGATCGGTCTTCGACACGATCAGCTCCTCCTCACCGAGAAGATTTTCCACGCCAGTCGGCCGCACCGCATGCGTCATCGTCGACGACCCTCGCTAAGGGCCAGCCCCATCGATGGTGCTGCCCGCATCGCTATCGGAATACGGCAACAGTTGTTAAGCATGTGTGACTGCGGGAACCCGCGCAGTCATCTCGTGCCTACGTAAGACTACTTAGGCCCCTGCTCGTCCTGCAAATTCCCCGGGCGGGTCTGGCTCGCGCCGTTACATCGTCGCGCCGAGCACCCAGGGTGCAAACTCGGCACCGCCGAAATCGAAGCTCTCGCTCTTGGTCGGCTGGCCCGAAGCCGTCTTCAGGATCAGATCGAAAATGCGCTGGCCGCATTGCTCGACGCTCTCCTCGCCTTCGAGGATGGTGCCGCAATTGACGTCCATGTCGTCTTCCATGCGCTTGTACATGGGCGTGTTGGTCGCGAGCTTGATCGAGGGCGCCGGCTTGCAGCCGAACACGCTGCCGCGCCCGGTGGTGAAGCAGACCAGATTGGCGCCGCCCGCGACCTGCCCGGTCGCCGCGACCGGGTCGTAGCCGGGCGTGTCCATGAAGACGAAACCCTTCTTGGTGATGGGCTCGGCGTAACGCAGGACCTCGACGAGGTTGGTCGTGCCGGCCTTCGCCATCGCGCCGAGCGACTTTTCCAGGATGGTGGTGAGGCCGCCGGCCTTGTTGCCGGGGCTCGGATTGGCGTTCATCTCGGCGCCTTCGCGCGCGGTATATTCGTCCCACCAGCGCATCAGGTCGACCAGCTTCTCGCCGACCTCGCGGCTGACGGCGCGGCGCGTCAAGAGATGCTCGGCGCCGTAGGTCTCCGGCGTCTCCGACAGGATGACGGTGCCGCCGTGGCGCACGATGAGATCGCTCGCGGCGCCAAGCGCTGGATTGGCCGATACGCCGGAATAGCCGTCCGAGCCGCCACATTGCAGCGCCACGGTCAATTCGCTCACCGGCACGGACTCGCGGCTCACCTTGTTGGAATCCGCGAGCGCCTCGCGCACGAAGGCGATGCCCGCTTCGACCGTCTTGCGGGTGCCGCCGACCTCCTGGATGTCCATCGCGCGCAGGCGTCCCGCGAGCTTCTGCTCCTCCATCAGCCCCCCGATCTGGTTCACCTCGCAGCCGAGGCCAAGCACGATCACGTGAGAGAAGTTCACGTGCCGCGCATAACCGCCGAGCGTGCGGCGGAGCAATGCGAGCGGCTCGTTCTGGGTCATGCCGCAGCCGGTCTTGTGGGTCAGTGCGACCACGCCATCGACATTGGGAAAATCGGCCAGCGGATTGTCGCCGGTGAAGGGGTTCTTCTTGAAGACGTCGGCGACGAGGCTTGCGACATGCGCGCTGCAGTTCACCGAGGTGAGGATGCCGATATAATTGCGCGTGGCGACGCGGCCGTCCGGGCGGCGGATGCCCTCGAAGGTCGCCGGCAGGTCGAAATTCGGGGTCGGCTTGACGTCGGCGCAATAAGCATAGTCTTTGGCGAAATCGCCCATGCCGATGTTCTGCACGTGCACGTGCTGGCCCGGCGCGATCGGGACGGTCGCAAAGCCGATGATCTGGCCGTAACGGATGACGGGCTCGCCCACCGCAATAGGCCTGATCGCGACCTTGTGGCCGGACGGGATGCGCTCGACCGTGGTCACGCCGTCGGCCACCAATGTCCCCGGCGGCAGGCTGGCGCGCGCGATCAGCACGCCATCATCGGGATGCAGGCGGATGACGGGGCTGATGGTCATGGGAGTCTCCTTGGGCGAACAGTGAGTAGCGAGCGGCGAATGGAAAAAGGGGAGCAGCCCTATTCGCTACTCCCCATTCGCCATTCGCGAGTTTCTCAGGCCTTGCCGCCCGAATCCTTGCGGGTCGCGTTGACCTGCATCTTGGCGTAGGTGGTCATCAGGCCGACCTCGTTCGAGAGCGTCACCAGCTTGAAGCCCATGTTGATGGCGCGCGCAGCGCCTTCCGCGCCGCTGCAATGGATGCCCGGGTTGAGGCTGCGCTTGCCGCATTCCTTGATGATCTTCTCGTAGATCGCAAGGATCTCGGGCTCGCTGCGGTCGAGCTTGGGCTCGAGGCCGTAGGAGAAGCCCAGATCGGACGGGCCGACATAGACGCCGTCGATGCCTTCGACGTCGAGGATCGCCTCCATGTTCTCGACCGCGGTCTTGGTCTCCATCATCGGCAGCAGGATGGTGTCGGCATTCGCGGTCTTCTGATACGAGCCCGCGGTGCCATACATGCCGGCGCGGATCGGGCCGTTGGAGCGGACGCCCTGAGGCGGATATTTCGAATAGGATACGAGGTTTTTGGCTTCCTGCGCCGTGTTGACCATCGGGCAGATCACGCCATAGGCGCCGCCGTCCAGCACCTTGCCGATGATGCCGGGCTCGTTCCAGGGCACGCGGACCATGGGCGTGACCGGATGCTTGTCCATCGCCTGGAAGCACTGCACCATCGAGAGATAATCCTGCACGCCATGCTGCATGTCGACGGTGACGCTGTCGAAGCCGCATTGCGCGATCATCTCGGCCGAGAAGCCGGAGGGTATCGCGAGCCACGCGTTGACCACGGCCTTGCCCGACTTCCAGATCTCTTTGACTTTGTTCGCCACGTTGTCTTTCCTTCCCTGTTGCTCTACTCGCCGCGGATCGGGTCGGGCTGCACTTTGAGCGAAAAAAACCGTGAATGTCCATGGCTCTCGCCACGCACGTACGCATATCTGGGTTCATCCCTCCGCGATTGTATCATCCGCGCTGCCAAGCTCGGCAAGACTCAATTCGAGCGCGCCGAGCATCTCCTGCAACTCCGCGAGCCTGCGTGCGCCGAAGCGTCGCGTGATCTCGGCATAGATCGCCTCCGATGTCGGCGCCACCGAGGCCATCAGCTTCACGCCCTCCTTCGAGATCGAGACCATGCTGCGGCGCTGGTCCGCCTTGGCCGTCTTGCGCTCGATCAGGTTGCGCGCCTCGAGATCGCGCAGGATGCGCGAAAGGCTCGGCCCGAGCAGGAACGCCGTGCGCGCGAGTTCCGTGACTTCGACCGCGTCGATCGCCGCCAGTGCACGCAGGATGCGCCATTGCTGCTCGGTCAAGCCGTGCTCGCGCAGCGAGGGGCGAAATTGCCGCATCACCGCTTCGCGGGCCCGCAGCAGCGACATCGGCAGGGAACGCGAGAAATCGCGCATCGGTACCTGTCTTGCGGCAGGCCTTGGGACAGGTCCTGCGGCCGGCGCGCTTCCGTTGGCTGAATCAGCCGGTCTCTTCACCATGACGCCCTTTCAAGCCGCAAAACGTTTGCAGTGCAGCAAGCCGGAAATGTGTTTGACGCATTCACTTAACATGTTAAGTATCTCCCGGCACCCCAATTTGTAAGATCACAAATGGCGCTTTCCAACGACGATATCCAAGCTTGCGCGAGCCGTCTGCACCAGGCGGAGAAGACCCGCGTGCAGATCCGGCAGCTGTCGCAGGATTTCCCCGGCATCACCATCGCTGATGCCTACGCGATTCAGAAGGCCTGGGTCGACGTCAAGATCGCCGAGGGGCGCATCGTCAAGGGGCACAAGATCGGCCTGACCTCGAAGGCGATGCAAAGCGCGCTCGACATCGACGAGCCGGATTCCGGCGTGCTGCTCGACGACATGTTCTTCACCGACGGCGGGATCATCCCGACCGGGCGCTTCATCGCCACGCGGGTCGAGGCCGAGCTCGCCTTCGTCATGAGCAAGCGGCTCGCAGGCCCCGGCTGCACGCTGTTCGACGTGCTCAACGCCACCGACTTCGTGGTGCCGGCACTGGAGATTTTGGACACGCGGATCGAGCGCGTCGATCCCAGGACCAAGGCAACGCGCAAGATCTTCGATACCATCGCCGACAATGCGGCGAATGCCGGCATCGTGCTCGGCGGACGGCCGATCCGGCCGTTGGACGCAGATTTGCGCTGGATCGGCGCACTGTGCTTTCGAAACGGCCAACTCGAAGAGACCGGCCTTGCCGCCGGCGTGCTCAATCACCCGGCGACCGCCGTGGCCTGGCTCGCCAACAAGATCGCGCCGCTCGACCTTGCGCTCGAGCCGGGGCAAGTGGTGCTCGCGGGCTCCTTCATCCGCCCGATCGAGACCCGCAAGGGCGACACAATTCAAGCCGACTATGGCGCCTACGGCTCGGTGAGCTGCTACTTCGCTTGAGAACAACAAGACGATTCAGGGAGTGAAACCGCGATGCCGCATTTCACCATCGAATATTCGGCCAATCTCGACAGCCGTCTCGATATGCAGCTGGTGTGCGAGGTCGTTCGCAAGGCAGCGGTCGAGACCGGCATCTTCCCGCTCGGCGGCATCCGCGTGCGCGCCATTCGCTGCGAGCATTATGCGGTCGCCGATGCGCGCAACGACTACGGCTTCCTCGACATGGTGCTGCGCATCGGCGAAGGCCGCGACCTTCCTACCCGCCAAAAGGCCGGCGAGCACGTCTTCCAGGCGCTCTCCCGCCATCTCGACCCCGTCTTCGCCGCCAGCAAGTTCGCGTTGTCGTTCGACATGCAGATCAACGACAAGGACACCAGCTGGAAGCGCAACAACATCCACGACGCCCTGAAAGTGGAAGCCGCCCATGGATAAGCCCAGCCCGAAAGCCGACGTGTTCCAGGCCAACCGCGACCGCGTCGCGCCGCTGCTGAAGAAGCTGCACGCCGACGGCATCGGACACATGATCGACGGCAAGACCGTTGCCTCGATCTCCGGCGAGACGTTCGAGACGAAATCTCCGGTCGACGGAACGACGCTCGCGAACGTCGCGCGCGGCACTGCCGAGGATATCGACCGCGCCGCAACGGCCGCGGCGCTCGCCTTCAAGTCCTGGCGCGACATGGGCCCGGCGATGCGGAAGAAGCTGCTGCATCGCGTGGCCGACGCGATCGAGGACAATGCCGACGACATCGCGGTGCTCGAATGCATCGACACCGGCCAGGCCTATCGCTTCATGGCCAAGGCCGCGATCCGCGCCGCCGAGAATTTCCGCTTCTTCGCCGACAAATGCGCGGAGGCGCGCGACGGCCTCAACACGCCGAGCGACGAGCACTGGAACATCTCGACGCGCGTGCCGATCGGCCCGGTCGGCGTGATCACGCCTTGGAACACGCCGTTCATGCTCTCGACCTGGAAGATCGCCCCTGCGCTGGCGGCCGGCTGCACCGTCGTGCACAAGCCGGCCGAATGGTCGCCGGTCACCGCGGACATGCTCGGCAAGCTCGTCAAGCAGGCCGGCGTTCCCGACGGCGTGCTCAACACCGTCCACGGTTTCGGTGAAGAGGCCGGCAAGGCGCTGACCGAGCATCCCGCGATCAAGGCGATCGGCTTCGTCGGCGAGAGCGCGACGGGCTCGGCAATCATGGTGCAGGGCGCGCCGAGCTTGAAGCGCGTGCATTTCGAGCTCGGCGGCAAGAATCCGGTGATCGTGTTCGACGATGCCGACCTCGACCGCGCGCTCGATGCCGTCGTGTTCATGATCTACTCGCTCAACGGCGAGCGCTGCACGTCATCGAGCCGGCTCCTGATCCAGCAGAGCATCGCCGACAAATTCATCGAAAAGCTTACCGCGCGCGTGAAGGCGCTGAAGGTCGGCCATCCCCTCGATCCCGCCACCGAGATCGGGCCGCTGATCCACGAGCGGCATCTGGCCAAGGTCTGCTCTTATTTCGACGTCGCGCGGCAGGACGGCGCCACCATCGCTGTCGGCGGCAAGGCCCATGACGGCCCGGGCGGCGGACATTATGTCGAGCCCACCCTGGTCACCGGCGCGCACGGCAAGATGCGGGTGGCGCAGGAGGAGGTGTTCGGCCCGTTCCTCACGGTGCTCCCCTTCAGGGATGAAGCTGAAGCCATCGCGATCGCCAACGACATCCGCTATGGCCTGACCGGCTATGTCTGGACCAACGATGTCGGCCGTGCGCTGCGCGTCGCCGACGCGCTTGAGGCCGGCATGATCTGGCTGAACTCGGAGAACGTCCGCCATCTGCCGACGCCGTTCGGCGGCATGAAAGCCTCCGGCATCGGCCGCGACGGCGGCGATTACTCGTTCGACTTCTACATGGAAACCAAGCACGTCTCGCTGGCGCGGGGCACGCACAAGATCCAGAAACTGGGAGTTTAGCGGCCGTGTCATTCCGGGGCGGCTCGAAGAGCCGAACCCGGAATCCATCAAGCAGCAGAGTTGGTGGATGAATGGATTCGGGGTTCGTGCTTCGCACGCCCCGGAATGACGAAGCCGAGAGAAGGGGAAACGCACATGCCCGTACCGCAACATATCTTCGAGCCGCCGTTCAACATCATCCGCTCCAGCCACGTCGTGCTCGACGTGACCGATCTGAAGCTGAGCCGGGAGTTCTACGAGACCATTGTCGGCCTGCATGTCGAGGATGCCGACGACAAGATCGTATACCTGCGTGCCGCCGAGGAACATCAACATCACTCGCTGGTGCTGCGGAAGGCCGCAGTGCCCGCTTGCGCGCGGCTCGGCTTCAAGGTCGGCAACGACGGGGATCTCGACAAGGCCGCCGCGTTCCTGTCCGAGAACGGCCTCGCCTACGCTTTCGTCGACCAGCCGTTCCAGGGCCGTACCCTGCAGTTCACCGATCCCTTCGGCTTCCAGATCGAGCTCTATGCGTCGATGGACCGCCGGCCGCATCTTCTTCGCCGCTATGATCTCTACAGGGGCTGCCATCCGCAGCGGCTTGATCACTTTAACGTCTTCGCCGCCGAGGTTCAGGACACCGTCGATTTCTACGCCCGGCTCGGCTTCCGCCTCACCGAATACGCCGAGGAGGATGGACCGAACGGACGCATTGCCGCGGCCTGGATGCATCGCAAGGGCAACGTGCACGACTTCGCGATCACCAACGGCAAGGGCCCTCGCCTGCACCATTTCGCCTATTGGACGCCGACGGCGATGAACATCATCCATCTCTGCGACGTCATGGCCTCGCAAGGCTTCGTGAAGAACATCGAGCGCGGCCCGGGACGCCACGGGATCTCGAATGCCTTCTTCCTCTATGTGCGCGATCCCGACGGACACCGGCTCGAACTCTACACCAGCGACTATTTCACCGGCGATCTCGACCATGAGCCGCTACGCTGGTCGCTGCGCGATCCGCGCCGCCAGACGCTGTGGGGCGCACCCGCGCCGCGCTCCTGGTTCGAGCAGGGCTCGCCGTTCTCAGGGCAGGCCGTGCGTGAGCCGAAATTCGTGGCCGACGTGCTGGTGGCGGATTGATGCAATGAAGCTCCCTCGCCTCGCCACTTATTCCGTCAAGGGTGACGTCAATTACGGTGCCGTCCTGGAGGGCGGCATCGTCGATCTCTCCGCACGTTACGCCAAGGACTATCCGACGCTGCGCGAAGTCATCGCGGCCGGCAAGCTCGTGAGCCTTGCCGAGGAAGCCGCCGGCCGCACACCGGACCACGCGCTCGATGACATCACCTGGCTGCCGCCGGTGCCCGCGCCGGAGAAGATCATCTGCATCGGCGTCAACTACCCTGATCGTAACGCCGAGTATAAGGACGGCCAGGACGCGCCGAAATACCCGAGCATGTTCATGCGCTCGCCCCGATCCTTCGTCGGCCATGACACGCCGCTGGTGCGCCCGCGTGCGTCCGCGCAGCTCGACTATGAAGGCGAGATCGTGCTGGTGATCGGCAAGGCGGGCCGGCATATCCCCGAAAGCAGCGCGCTCGACCACATCGCCGCGCTGACGCTGTGCAACGAAGGCTCGGTGCGCGACTGGCTGCGTCATGCAAAATTCAACGTCACCCAGGGCAAGAATTTTGATTCCAGCGGCAGCCTCGGCCCCTGGCTCGTCCCTTACGTCAGGGAATCTCAGATCGCCGACATCAGGCTGACCACGCATGTCAACGGCGAGCTCAGGCAGGACGATCGCACCAGCCGGCTGATGTTTCCGTTTCGGTATCTCATCAGCTATATCTCCACCTTCGCGACGCTGGTCCCCGGCGATATCATCGTCACGGGCACGCCGACCGGCGCCGGTGCCCGGTTCGATCCGCCGCGGTACCTGAAGCCCGGCGACGTCGTCGAGGTCGCCGCCGAGGGCATCGGCACGCTGCGCAACGGCGTCGTCGACGAAGCCTGAACAAGATGGGAATGATGCAATGACCACCCTCACCGGCGGCGAAGCGATCGTAAGCGGCCTGGTCGCCCACGGCGTCGACACCGTGTTCGGTCTGCCGGGCGCGCAGGTCTACGGCCTGTTCGACGCCTTTCACCAGGCCCAGCTC
Source organism: Bradyrhizobium amphicarpaeae (assembly GCF_002266435.3). Lineage (NCBI taxonomy): Bacteria > Pseudomonadati > Pseudomonadota > Alphaproteobacteria > Hyphomicrobiales > Nitrobacteraceae > Bradyrhizobium > Bradyrhizobium amphicarpaeae. The sequence goes on along the minus strand of NZ_CP029426.2, from coordinate 2,397,125 downwards.
AAGGTGATCGGCGCCCGGCACGAGCAGGCCTGCGGCTACATGGCGTTCGGCTATGCGCGCTCCAGCGGCAGGCCCGGCGTGTTCAGCGTGGTGCCCGGCCCCGGCGTGCTCAATGCCAGCGCCGCGCTGCTCACTGCGTTCGGCTGCAACGAGCCGGTGCTGTGCGTCACCGGCCAGGTGCCGACGCAATTCCTCGGCAAGGGCCGCGGCCATCTGCACGAGATGCCGGACCAGCTAGCGACCTTGCGCACCTATGTGAAATGGGCCGACCGGATCGAATATCCCGGCAACGCACCGACCACCGTCGCGCGCGCCTTCCAGGAGATGATGTCGGGACGGCGTGGTCCGGCCTCGGTCGAGATGCCCTGGGACGTCTTCACCCAGCGCGCGGACACCGCCGCTGCGCGGATGCTGGAGCCGCTGCCCGCGCCGCAACCCGATCCGGATCTCGTGAAGCAGGCCGCCGCGCTGATCAAGGCGAGCAAGGCACCGATGATCTTCGTCGGCAGCGGCGCGATGGAGGCCGGCGAGGAGATCCTCGAGCTCGCCGAGATGATCGATGCGCCCGTGGTCGCCTTCCGCAGCGGCCGCGGCATCGTCTCCAACGCGCACGAGCTCGGGCTGACCATGGCCGCCGCCTACAAGCTCTGGCCGACAACCGATCTGATGATCGCCATCGGCACCCGTGCAGAACTGCCGGCGTCGGGTTTCCGCTGGCCCTATCAACCGAGCGGATTGAAGTCCATTCGCATCGACATCGATCCGGCCGAGATGCGCCGGCTCGCTGCCGACACCGCCATCGTCGCCGACGCCTGCGACGGCACCGCCGATCTCGTCGCAGCCGTGAAAAAGGCAGGCTATGCGAAGAGCCACGGCCGCCGCGGCGAGATCCGCGAGGCCACCGCGGCCGCGCAAGCCGAGATCCAGCGCATCCAGCCGCAGATGGCCTATCTCAACATCCTGCGCGAGGTGCTGCCGGCGAACGCGATCGTGACCGATGAACTATCGCAATTCGGCTTCGCCTCCTGGTACGGCTTCCCGGTCTACCAGCCGCGCACCTTCATCACCTCGGGCTATCAGGGCACGCTCGGCTCGGGCTTCCCGACCGCGCTCGGGGCCAAGGTCGCCAACCCCGACAAGCCGGTGGTCGCCATCACTGGCGACGGCGGCTTCATGTTCGGCGTGCAGGAGCTTGCCACCGCCGTGCAGTTCAACATCGGCGTGGTGACGCTGGTGTTCAACAACAACGCCTACGGCAACGTCCGCCGCGACCAGCGCGAACGCTTCGACGGCCGCGTGGTCGCCTCCGACCTCGTCAATCCCGATTTCGTCAAGCTCGCGGAATCCTTTGGCGTTGCGGCGGCGCGCGTGACCGCGCCGGATCAGTTCAAGGCGGCGATGGAGAAGGCGCTGGCCCATGCCGGGCCGTATCTGATCTCGGTGGAAGTGACGCGGGATTCCGAAGTGAGCCCGTGGGCGTTCATCCACCCCCCAAAGCCTTAATGTGAGCACCGCTCTGCAGCCGCGCAGCCGCGATCACCAGCAGGCCTGCGCCTGCGACCGACCAGCAGGCGACCGGAGCCCAGTGCAATAGCGGCGCATAGTCAGGGATCTTCTGCAGGCCACCGGCGACCGCCGCCATCCGCGCGAAGGTGCCGAGCGCCAGCGCGGAGAACACGAGGCCCGTGACCTTGCCCTCCGCGCCGGTCGAGCCGATGGCCAGTGCAGCCGAGATCGCGCTCATCAGCATGCAGCCCCACGCCGCTCCGGCGAGGAACTGCGCGGCGACCAGCGTGTTGAGGTTGCCGGCAAGCTCCGCCGCGGCGATCGCGACCGCACCAAGCAATCCGGCCGCGCCCATCACGATCAGGCCGCCGCGATGCTTGACGACGAGGCTCGCCGGAAACATCGCGATGTTGAATCCGATCCAGAACACCGGCATCAGCCATTGCAAATCGCCGGGCTTGGCGAAGCGCAGGTAGAACGGCGCGCTGTTCATGGCGAAGTGCAACTGATAGCCGAGCGCCAACGCAACCATCGCGACGATGAACACGATCGGCACGAAGCCCAGCGGCTTGGCCGCCTCGGCCGGCGTCGGCGGCGAGGTATCACGCGCCGCGTCATGCTCGATCCGCGACAGCGCGAGCGCCGTGAGCAGCAGCACGACGCCGGAGATCACGAACGGCAGCCGCGCATCGTGATCCCGCAGCACCACGCCGAGATAGGGCGAGACCGCGCCGGCGACACCGTAGCCCAGCATCGCGAGCGCCGCGAGGAACGGCACCTGCGGCTTCGATCGATACTTGCCGAGCAGGGTCAGCGGCGGCGCGCGCAACGCAGACGAGGTGGCCGACCAGACCACGATCAGCGCGATGAGCCAGCCTTGCGCGGCAGCACCGGTCCCGGCAACGAAGGGCATCGCGACGAACGCGCCGCAGGAGATCGCGGCCACCAGCCCGACGAACAGGCCGAGCCTGCCGACATAAGGCGCGAGCTTGTCCGCGGCGATCCCCATCGCCGTGTCGGCGATGGTGAAGATCGCCTGGTCCAGCATCAGGATGAGGATGACGGCGGACGGCGCGATGCCGACCTCGGCGGCAAGCTTCGGCAGATAGATGACGTAGGTGGTCCAGCCCAGCGTGAACACCAATTGCAGCACGGCCAGATAAAGGCCGGTGCGATTGGCTGTCCCGATGTCGGCCGAGAGCTGTGTGGTCGTCATGTCGCGGTCTCCCCCGTTGCCGAGCTTAGACGAACGAGGCAGGCGAGCAAACGCGTCAGCGCGTTCTGCGGAAGGTCAAATTGATTCTCTTCCGCCCGAGCAGCGCGTGCTCGCCGTCGGCGAGCGGCGCCACGCCGTGATAGGCGAGCCGGCTGGCTCCGCCCCAGACCACGACGTCGCCATGGACCAGCCGGAAGCGGCGTGGCTTGTCGGCGCGCGCCATGCCGCCGAACAGGAAGGTCGCGGGCAGGCCGAGCGAGACCGAGACGATCGGCGCCGAATAATCCAGCTCGTCCTTGTCCTGATGCAGCGACAGCCGCGTGCCGGGCTCGTAGCGGTTGACGAGGCAGGCATCGGGCGCGAAGTTCTCAAAACCGCGCTGCTCCGCCGCGTGGCGGGCGAGATCACGCAACACCGGCGGCATTGCCGGCCACGGCGCGCCGGTGCGCGGATCGATGGGATCATAGCGATAGCCGGTGTGGTCGGTAATCCAGCCGCGCTCGCCGCAATTGGTCATGGCCACCGACATCAAATGGCCGCCCGGCGTGGTCATGCGGCGGAACGGCGATTGCGCCACGATGGCGCGCACGGCGGCGACCAGCTCGGTCTCGATCGGTTTGACGAAGCCGCGCAGCAGCACGGCGCCGTCGGCGATCTCCTCGCGCGACGGCTGCGCCTCGGCAACGCTATCGAACAGATCGGCCGTCAATCGCAGAACTCATTTGGCATCGTGAAAGATCACACCAAGCGTGTGGCGCTGGCCGGACCTGATCCGGCTGACACCATGGCGGAGATTAACGCGATAAGTCCCGCGTGTCCCCTGCATCGGGCGGTGATGCACAGCGAAGGCAACCGCGTCGCCCTGCGCCAGCGGCACGACTTCGGCGCGGGACTGCATACGCGGCCGCTGCTCGGTCAGCACGAATTCACCGCCGGTGAAATCGCGACCGGGCTCGGATAGCAGGATCGCGACCTGAAGCGGGAACACGTGCTCGCCGTAGAGATCCTGATGCAGGCAGTTGTAGTCGCCCGCCTCGTATTGCAGCAGCAGCGGCGTCGGCCGCGCCTGCCCTGCCTCGTGGCAGCGCTTGAGGAAGGAGGCATGCTCCTGGGGATAACGGATGTCGATCCCCATCGCCTCGTTCCAGCGGTTGGCGACGGCTTGAAGATGCGCGTACAGCGCCGGCCGCAATTGCGCGATTAGATCGGGCAGCGGATAGGCGAAGTATTTGTACTCGCCGCGGCCGAAGCCGTGGCGGCCCATGACAATGCGGCTGCGGAAATGCGCATCGTCCGGGTAGAGGGCGGCGATGGCGAGGCATTGGTCCGGCGTCAGGAGGCCCTTCAGGACCGCGCAGCCTTGGCCATCGAGCTCGGTGGTGATTTGCGGCCAGTCGAGGGCGTCGACATGAGCGCTGAGGTCGGCGGATGGTTTATGGACTGATTTGCGTGCTGCTGCTGTCATGGCCACCACCTTCGCAAGTCTCGCGCACCCACCGCCACCCGATTTCCGATGACCTTTTGCTCCGTCATTGCGAGCGGAGCGAAGCAATCCAGAATCTTTCCGCAGAGGCAGTCTGGATTGCTTCGTCGCAAGGGCTCCTCGCAATGACGCGGAGAGATTTTCGTAAAGGCGCTCTGGCGGACAAGTCGCTTTGCCCACCCCATGAGACCTTCGTTTGCGGGGCGAACTAGCCCCGCACCGGCAGCGTCACCACGCCGTAGCCGTGCCTGATCGTGCGCTTCAGCACGGGATCCTCGAGCTCGAAGTCGAAACGCTCGGCCGGGCGGATGCCGCCCTTGGCGGCAAACGTGCCGCCGAACATGGCGCAGCCATCGGGGAATTTGCCGCCCTCGAAGCCGCGCGCGATCAGGTCGTTGACCGGCAGCATCGCGTCGAGCGTGCCCTCCTGGTAGAGCACGCGCTCGCCCTTGATCGTGGCATAGGAGCGCAGGATCATCTGGTCCCAATGGCCGATGACGTCCTCCAGCTCCCACAGCGTGGAGGCGATCGGCTTGTCGCACATCTGCTTGGACACCGTGACGTTATAGGCCTCGACCTTGCGGTCGGTATGGTCGGAGCCGCAGCCGACGAAGATGCGGCCCTGCCAGCCGATCAGCACGAACTCGACTTCACCCGACGAGTCACCGCCGGTGCATTCGATGCTGTTGTCCTGGGTCAGCCGCCGCGCCGCGCCGCGATAGTAGATCGGCGTCGAGGCCGGCGGGGCGATGCCCATCTCCTGCAGCTCTTTGATGTGCTTGTCGCGCGCCACGGGATCGCGGCCGGTCCAGCCGGCGATGACCATCTGGTCGATCGCGAGCGTCAGCGGCGTGGTGGTGTCCTGGGCATCGACGGTGAAAGTCAGGTCAAACACGAATGACGGCCTCCATGCCGGCAGCAAGCTCGAAGATACGGCGGTCGGTGCCGCCCGCACCCGCCAGCATCAGGCCGACGGGAATTTCGCCCTGGCGATGCGCGGGCAGCGAGATGGCACAGCCGTCGATCATGTTGATCAGGGTGCAGTTGCGCAGCGCGCGCAGGTTCTGGATGGTGAAGGCCTTGTCGTCGGCGAGATCGGCGATCTCTGGCGGCGTGTTGGCGGTGGTCGGCAGCACCAGGGCGTCGTACGGCGCGATGCGCGCGTTGACGCGAGCGATTAGCGAGCGGCGCTCGTTGAGGAGATCGATGTAGTCGGCCGCACTCTGCGCCTCGCCGCGCATGATACGCACGGACACTCTGGGGTCGTAGACGTCACCCTTCGCCGTGAGGAGATAGCGATGCCAGGCGTAGCTCTCGGACGCCGCAAAGCCGCCCTTGGCGTTCATCGGGCCGATATCGTGGAATTCGGCCATCTCGATGCGCTCGATGATCGCGCCGTGATCGGACAGCGTCTTCAGGGCGCGTTCGAACGTCTCGGCCACCTCGGTATCGAGATCGTCGAGCGCGATCGTGGTCGGCACCGCCAGCCGCATGCCCCGAACGGGCCGCGGCTTCAGCGGGACGATCGGCTCGTTGGCGAGCACGGCGTCGAGTATGGCACAGCAGCTGACCGATCGCGCCAGCGGCCCGATGCTGTCGAGCGAGAACGACAGCGGCACCGAGCCATCGAGCGGCACGCGCCGCTGCGTCGGCTTGTAGCCGACGATGCCGTTATAGGCCGCTGGAATGCGGCAGGAGCCGCCGGTGTCGGTGCCGAGCGCGCCATGCGCCATGCCGTCGAGCACGGACACCGCCGCGCCCGAGGACGAGCCACCGGGCACATGTCCCACCGTCCGGTTCCAGGTGCCCTTCGGCGTGCCGTAATGCGGATTGATGCCGATGCCGGAATAGGCGAACTCGGTCATGTTGGTGCGCCCGATCACGACGAAGCCGGCCCTGCGCAGCCGCGCCACCGTCGCGGCATCCTGCTCGGCCGGCGGGGAATCGTCGAGGGCTCGGGAGCCGGCGCGCGTCACCTGGCCCTTGATGTCGAACAGGTCCTTGATCGAGACCGGGATGCCGGCATAGCGCGACGGCGCCGCCTTGGCCTTGCGCAAGCCGTCCATTGCGTCCGCCGCGGCGAGCGCGGCGTCCTTGTCGACATGGAGGAAGGTGCGCTGGCCTTCCCCGGCGGGATCGGCGATTTTGGCGATGCAGCCTTCGACCAGCTTGCGGGCGGTGGTGCGGCCGCTTTCGAGGTCTTCGGCGAGCTGCGCCAGTGTCGGGAATTCGGGCATGTCTGTCTCACGGAATATTGTCGCGCGCAATCTATAGCGCTGCCTCAGTTCGACACAAGCATTGTGCGCATGATGGCATGCATGCGTATTGCTGGACCGTTGACGCACCATGGTCGATTGTCGCATCAAGGTCGAAACGGGCGGGCGTGAAGCCTGAGCCTTCTGGGAGGAGCTTCCGACATGGCCGAACCGCAGCGCGCGCGACCAAAACCGACGCCGGAGACCCAGCATTTCTGGGACGGCACCAAAGCCGGCGAATTGCGCCTGCAGCGCTGCGACGCCTGCGCGCATGTCTACTTCCCGCCGCGCCCGTTCTGCCCGTCCTGCGCCTCGCGCAAGGTCAGCATCTTCAAGGCGAGCGGCAAGGGCTTCCTTTACAGCTACGTGATCAACCACCGCCCGGCCGCGCCCGGCTTCACGCCGCCATATGCGATCGCGGTGGTCGAGCTTGCCGAGGGGCCGCGGATGATGAGCAACATCATCGACTGCCCGCAGACGCCCGAGGCGCTCGAGCTCGACATGAAGCTCGAGGTCGCGTTCGAGGCCCTCGACGACAAGATCACCCTCCCCGTGTTCCGTCCGGCGAAGGGCTAGGCCATGCGCAAGAACCAGGTTGCCGTCGTCGGCGCGGCCGAGACCACCGAGCTCGGTGTCATCCCCAATGCCTCGCAGCTCCAGCTGCACGCGGATGCCGCGCTCAACGCCATCGCCGATGCCGGGCTGAAGCTGTCCGACATCGACGGCTTCGCCACCGCGGTCGAGACGCCGCAGCAGGTCTGCCACTATCTCGGCATCAAGCCCACCTGGGTGGACGGCACCTCGGTCGGCGGTTGCTCCTTCATGCTGCACGTCCGCCATGCCGCGGCGGCGATCGAGGCCGGGCTGTGCAAGACCGTGCTGATCACCCATGCCGAGAGCGGCAAGTCGATGATCGGCAAGCAGCCGCGCTCGACGCCGGCCGACAGCCTCAACGGCCAGTTCGAGGCGCCCTACGGTGTTTACGGTCCGCCCAGCATGTTCCCGATCCCCGTGCTGCGCTTCATGAAGACCTACGGCATCACGCATGAGCAGTTGGCTTCGGTGGCCGTGGTGCAGCGGGAATGGGCGGCGAAGAATCCGCGGGCGATGATGAAGGACCCGATCACGGTTGCCGACGTGCTCAATTCGCGCATGATCGCCTATCCGTTCCGCCTGCTGCAATGCTGCCTCGTCACAGACGGCGGCGGCGCGCTGATCCTGACCTCGGCCGACCGCGCCAAGGACTTTCCGCGCAAGCCCGTCTACATCATGGGCACCGGCGAGAGCGTGGAAACGCCGATGGTCAGCCAGATGGAAACGTTCAACTCCTCGCGCGCGTTCAAGACTGCGGGGCCACTGGCCTTCAGGGAAGCCGGCATCGCCCACAAGGACGTCGATCATCTCATGATCTACGACGCGTTTGCCCATCTGCCGCTGTTCGGCCTCGGCGACCTCGGCTTCATGCCGCATGAGGAGACCGGCAAGTTCATTGCCGACGGCAACACCCGCCCTGGCGGCAAGCTGCCGCTCAACACCAATGGCGGCGGATTGAGCTACATGCATTCGGGCATGTACGGGATGTACGCGCTGCAGGAGAGCGTGCGTCAGATGCGCGGCATCGCGCCGGCGCAGGTCGCAGGCGCGAAGATTTCGGTGTGCCACGGCGTCGGCGGCATGTTCGCTGCGTCCGGCACGATCGTGTTTACGAACGAGAGGTAAGCGGCGGGGAAATCGGCCGTCATTGCCGGGCTTGACCTGGCAATCCATCCTCTTCTGAAGATGGATACGCGGGTCAAGCCCGCGCATGACAAGTTGAGTTAGCCGCGGCGGCAGAGACAACATAGAGAGGCACCCCATGAGCAAATCACTGCAGGACAAGGTCATCATCGTCACCGGCGCGGGCCGCGGCATCGGGCGCGAGATCGCGTTGCTGTGTGCGGCGGAGGGCGCCAAGGTCGTCGTCAACGATCCCGGCGGGGCCTCGGACGGCGCCGGCTCGAACGCGGCGCCCGCCGAGGAGGTGGTCGAGGAGATCAAGAAGCGCGGCGGCACGGCGGTCGCCAATTTCGAGTCGGTCGCCGAAGCCATCCCTGCCAGCAAGATCGTGAAGACCGCGACAGATCATTTCGGCCGGCTCGACGGTGTCGTCAACAATGCCGGCATTTTGCGCGACATGATCTTCCACAAGATGAGCGTGGAAGCGTTCGAGGCCGTCATCAAGGTGCATCTGATGGGCTCGTTCTATGTCAGCCACGCCGCGGCGCGGATCTTCCGCGAGCAGGAATCAGGCTCCTTCGTGCACTTCACCTCGACCTCCGGCCTGATCGGCAATTTCGGCCAGGCCAATTACGCCGCCGCCAAGCTCGGCATCGTCGGGCTGTCCAAGTCGATCGCGCTCGACATGGGCCGCTTCAACGTCCGCTCCAACTGCGTTTCGCCGTTCGCCTGGACCCGCATGATCGGCACCATCCCGACCGAGACCGAAGCGGAGAAGGCGCGGGTCGAGAAGATCAAGCAGATGGGCCCGGAGAAGATCGCGCCGCTCTGCGGCTATCTGATCTCCGATTCCGCCAAGGACGTCACCGGGCAGATTTTCGGCGTGCGCATGAACGAGATCTTCCTGTTCAGCCAGAACAGACCGATCCGCTCGGTGCAGCGGAGCGAAGGCTGGACGCCGCAATCGATCGCCGAACACGGCATGCCGGCGCTGAAGGGCTCGTTCTACAAGCTCGACCGCTCCGCGGACATCTTCACCTGGGATCCGGTGTGACGCAACGCGAATAGGGAGTGGCGAATGGCGAATCGGGTTCTATTCGCTACTCGCTACTCGCCATTCGCCATTCGCCCTCTTACCCCGTATTCCTCAACCCCGCCGAGATCCCGTTGATGGTCAGCTGAATCCCGCGCAGCACCTGCTCGTCCGGGTTCTGCGCGCGGTGCTCCTTCAACAGCTCGACCTGCACGTGGTTGAGCGGATCGAGATAGGGGAAGCGGTGGCGCACCGAGCGCTCCAGCAGCGGATTGCCCTGCAGCAGCCGATCCTGGCCCATGATGTCGAGCAGCGTCTCGATCGAGGCGTGCCATTCGCGGCGGATGCGGCCGAAGATCTTTTCGCGCAGCGCTTCATCCGGCACCAGCTCGGCATAGCGCGAGGCGATCGCGATCGAGCTTTTCGCGAGCACCATGTCCATGTTCGACAGCAGCATGCGGAAGAACGGCCATTCCTGGTAGAGTTCTTTCAGGAACGGCATGCCCTTGTCGGGATGTTCCGCGATCCACTGCTCGACCGCGCTGCCGAAGCCGTACCAGCCCGGCAGCATCAGGCGGCATTGCGCCCATGAGAACACCCAGGGGATGGCGCGCAGATCCTCGATCGCGCGGGTCTTCTTGCGCGAGGCCGGACGGCTGCCGATGTTCAGCGTCGCAATCTCGTTGATGACGGTCGAGGACCAGAAATAATCGACGAAGCCCTCGGTCTCGTAGACCAAGCCGCGATAGGCCTTGAAAGCGAGGTTCGACAGCTCGTCCATCGCGGTGAGGTATTCGCGGCGCGGCGCGCTCTGGCGCGGATGCAACAGGCTCGCCTCCAGCGTCGCGGCGGCGAGGATTTCCAGATTGTTGCGGCCGACTTCGGCGTTGGAATATTTCGACGAGATGATCTCGCCCTGCTCGGTGATGCGGATCTGGCCGTTCACCGCGCCGCCGGGCTGGGCGATGATGGCGTCATAGCTCGGACCGCCGCCGCGACCGACCGAGCCGCCGCGGCCGTGGAACAGGCGCAGCCGCACGTGATGCCGCTCGAACACCTCGACGAGGTTGATCTCGGCCTTGTAGAGTTCCCAGCCCGAGGTGACGAAGCCGCCGTCCTTGTTGCTGTCGGAATAGCCGAGCATGACCTCCTGCACGCTGCCGCGGCTGTCGACCAGGCGACGGTAATCGTGCAGCGACAGCATGCGATCCATGATGCCTGAGGAGGCCTGCAGATCCTCGATCGTCTCGAACAGCGGCACGATGTTGATGGCGCTGCGGCCGGAAGGATGGACGAGGCCGACCTCCTTCAAGAGCACTGCGACCTCGAGCATGTCGGACATGCCCTTGCACATCGAGATGATGCATTGGGGAATGGCGTCCGAGCCGAACTTCACATGCGCTTCGGCGGCGGCATGGAACACGTTGAGCTCGCCCATGGTCTCGTCGCTGTATTTGACGAAGGGCGAGACCAGCGCGCGCGTCGAGCGCAGTTCGTTCGTCAGCAGCGAGATGCGGGCGTCCTCGCCGAGCGCGAGATAGGACATACCGGGATTGGCGGCGTCCATCAGCTCGGCGATGGTGCGCTCGTGCACCGCCGAGTTCTGGCGGATGTCGAGCCGGGCGAGGTGGAAGCCGAAGCAGTCGACGGCGCGGCGCAGCAGCCGCAGCCGGCCGCGCGCGATGACGCGGGCGTTGTTGGAGATCAGCGAGCGGTGCAGCACGTCGAGATCGGCCTGCAGCTCCTTCACGCTCGCATATGGCGCGCCCTTGCCGACCGGCCGGCGCGTGATCTCGACCTGCAGCATTTCGGCCGTCGCCGTCAGGCGCGCATAGATGCCGGAGACCGCGAGGCGATAGGGCTCGCCGCTCCGGTGCGGCGAGGTGTCGGGCGAACGCTCCGCAAGCTTGCGCAACTCCTCGGAGACGTCGGCGAGATGCGCTGCGATCGACAATTCCGAGCCGAGCACATGTAGCTCTTCCAGATAGAACTGCATGACCCGGCTCGACTGCAGCCGCAGCGTGCCGCGCATCACGTCGGCAGTCACGAAGGGATTGCCGTCGCGATCGCCGCCGATCCAGCTGCCCATGCGCAGGAACGAGGCGAGCTCGGAGGCTGCCTGCTCGCCGCCCTCCTCCAGCCGGTCTTCCAGCGCGTTGACCAGCCGCGGCACCTCGCGCAGGAAGGTGTAATCGTAGAACGACAGGCCGTTGGCGACCTCGTCGAGCACGGTGAGCTTGGTCCGGCGCAGCAGGTTGGTCTGCCACAGCGTCAGCACCTCGCGGCGCAGCTGCTCGTCGGAGGCAGCGGCCTCCTCCGCGGTCAGCGCCACGCGCTCGCGGTGGTCGAGCAAGCCTGCGACCTCCATCTCGCGGTCCATGGTGCTCTTGCGGCGGACTTCGGTCGGGTGCGCGGTCAGCACCGGGCTGACCAGCGCTGACTTGAAGAAGCTGCGGAGCTGATCGGGGCCGATGCCCGCCGCCTTGGCGTGGGCGAGCGTCTCGGCCAGCACGCCCGTGCTCTTGCCGGCGCTGCGGGCCCGCATCTGGCGGATGTTGTTCTGGTCCTCGGCGATGTTGGCGAGGTGGGAGAAATAGCTGAAGGCGCGGACGATCCGTACCGTCTCGGAGGTCGACATGCTGTCGAGGATCTGCTCGAGCTCGCGGCGGGCAAGCCGGTCCTCGTCGCGGTGAAACCGGATCGAGGTCTGGCGGATGCGTTCGACCAGGTCGAACACATCGGCACCCTCCTGGTCGCGTACGGTGTCGCCGAGGATGCGTCCGAGCAGGCGGATGTCGTCGCGCAGCCGGGCGTCGGCCTCCAACGCCTGGGGGTCCTCGGGACGATTGAGCCGATCTGTGTTGTCGGATGATACGGTTTGGAGGGACATGGTGCGCTCCCGTTCTCGAGCTCCCTATGGCTCCCCGGCCGTCGGAGTGTGCGATATTTTTCTACCGCAACGCAAGATGAAGTTGGGAGCGGCGCACACCTCACGTCCTGCTCGTGTCCCGGACGCGCTTTCGCGATCTCGCGGCGTGTTCCGCCCGAGCTTTGCTGTCCGTTTCGCCCTCGTCGAGAACAAAGGGCGCAGGGAAGGCCGGGCGCCGGCTGGCACCCAGGGTCCGCACGCGAAAAACGCACGCGGGGTTGACCACAGGTGTTGCCGGTCGCCCGGCCTTCCCTGCGCAATGGTGTTACGGCTTATGGCGCGCTCTCCCCGGGGAGCGATGCACTATTGCCCCCGTTGCCTTGCGGCTGATCGATGCGCGTTCCCGGTCGGGCCGCCTCATCACCGCAAGCCTTGACGCCAGACTGCAGGCGCCAGGACCACACGCTTTTGCCGTCCGCGGACGTCCCGCCCCGGACAGTCGGAAGCTCGCGCGTGCTCGCCCCCGACGCCGAAACGAAACGTTGTAACCGCGCCGTGTCGTGCCGCGGATCGCGATGGCTCACAGGGGTCGCCCGCCCTGCCATCACCTCACGCGCCGGCGCTGCCGCGTCCATCGCATCCCCGCCCGCGTATCGTGACGATCGCGAAACGCCCCTTTGACGGGCCGGGATGGAATGCGGTTTAGCCGAAGTCGCGAATTCGGTCAATCAGAATATTTTGGGGCGAGCCGCTTGACCCGCATGTAGGGTGTTTTGCCCGTCAGGCAGCGCGAGGGATGGTGGAGAGAGAGTAACTAAGGTTTCGAAGATGATCGACGTCGGCGGACGACGAGCCAGATCGCGAGCGACGTGACGACCCACCAAAAGCCGAGGAGGCACAGCCCGAACCAAAGGTGATGTGAGCCCTGGCTAACCGATCCCATAGCGCATCTCACGCCTGCTGGCGGACATAGCTCGTCCGATAGCCGAACCAGCCAGATCGCCGGCATCCAAACGGCTTTGAATACGGGCTCAATTGTTCCGTGGCTCGAAACACCTATCGCAATCACGCCCAGCGCGCAGATCAAGCCACCGAACAGATGCAGTATCAAACGCATTGTGTCGTAAACAATCGCGAAGCGTGTCGGGTTGCAGCTAGAAAGGCCAACCGTCCCGCTCTTCGGCCCTACGCCGGCACGATCACCTTGCCGATCGGCCAAAGCGCGATGCCGGCGAGCTTGAGGTGGGCCCATGCGAACGGGATGCCGATGATGGTGATCGCGAGCGCCAGTGCGGTCAACAGGTGGCCGAGCGCCAGCCACCAGCCGGCGAGCACGAACCAGATGATGTTGCCGATCACCCCGAGCGGGCCGGTGCCGATATCTTCCATACCGGTGACGTCATAGCGGTTGACCGCACGCGAGCCGAACGGCAGCAGCGTGTAGACGGCGATGTTGAACGCCGCCCGCGCCCAGGGCAGGCCGACGATGGTGATGGCCATGATGACCGCGGCAATCAGCCACCCGGCCGCCATCCAGGCGCCGCCGATGAGGATCCAGAGGATGTTGAGCAGCATGGAAACGGGGGTCATGGCATGATCCGGGGGTGGACGTTCCCGCTCATATAGGCACGAAATCCGTCTCTGCTATGACGGCAGGGTAGCCCGGATGAGCGAAGCGACATCCGGGACTTAACTCTCACCGTCCCGGGTATCGCTGCGCTCACCCGGGCTACGCGATTACCGCCCCTCGAATTTCGGCTCGCGCTTTTCCATGAACGCCTTCATGCCCTCGGCCATGTCCTGCGTCTTGAACAGCGGCAGCAGCTGGAGATAGACGTGGTGGACGTGGTCGTGGAAATTCTCGTTGAGGCCCATCCGCATCATGCGCTTGGAGGCCTGCACGGCCAGCGGCGCGTTGGCGGCGATTTCGCGGGCGATCGCAGTCGCGCGGCTCATCAGCTCGGCATCCGGCACGACCTCGTTGGCGAGGCCCCATTCCAGGCACTCGCGCGCGCTCAGCGTGCGGCCGGTGAAGATCAGCTCGGACGCCTTGGCCCAGCCGAGCATGCGCGGCAACAGCCAGGTGCCGCCGGATTCCGGCACCACGCCGCGCTTGACGAAGGCGGCGGCGAGCTTCGATGACTCCGCCATGATGCGGATGTCGCAGCCGAGCGCGGTGTCCATGCCGTAGCCGGCCGCGCCGCCATTGACGGCGCAGATGGTCGGCTTGTCCATCGCCTGCAGCACCGTCGGGGGCGTGTTGCGGAGGTTGATCGTGGTCGGCGATGACGCGGCGCTGAGGCCGTTGCCGTCACGCTCCTTGCGCAAATCGAGGCCCGCGCAGAACGCCCTGCCCTTGCCGGTGAGGATCACGACGCGAACGTTCTTGTCCTCATTGGACTCGGTCAGCAGCCGCGCCAGATCGTTCAGCATCGGGCCGGAGATCGTGTTCATGCGCTCCGGCGCGTTCAGCGTGATGGTCGCGACGTGGTCGGCGATTGTGTAGAGGACTTCGTTGGTCTGGTTTGCCGCGTCGCTCATGAAAGTCCTCTCTCTTGGTAGCCCGGATGAGCGAAGCGAGATCCGGGACCTTAGGTTGCACCGACCTGGATATCGCTTCGCTCATCCGGGCTACGCTTCTGTCAAATCTTCCGTCCCGCCTGCTCCCAATAGGGATCGCGCAGGCGGCGCTTGAAGATCTTGCCGGAATCTTCGCGCGGCAGGCCGCTGCGGATCTCGATGTGTTTCGGCACCTTGTAATCGGCGAGCGACGTCTTCAATCTCGCACGAACGTCGGCAGGCTCGAGGGTGACGCCGGCTTGCGGCTCCACCACGGCCATCAGCGCCTCGCCGAACTCGGGGTCTGGGATGCCGAACACCGCGCAATCGTGCACGCCCGGCACGGCATGCAGCACGGATTCGATCTCGGCGGGATAGATGTTGACGCCGCCCGAGATCACCATGTCGCGCTTGCGGTCGCAGATGAAGACGTAGCCGTCCGCGTCGATGTAGCCGACATCGCCGGAGGTGATGAAGCCGTCGCGGTCGATCTCGGCGCGTTTCTCCGGCTTGTTGTGGTAGGTGAAGTCGGCCATCCCGGCCATGCGGGAATAGATCTCGCCGATTTCGCCGGCCGGCAGCACCCGGCCGTCCTCGCCGAGGAAGCGCAGCTCCGCGCCGGGCGAAATCTTGCCGACGGTGCCGGGCTTTTTCAGCGCATCTTCCGAGGTCGCGAAGGTGACCGCGCTGGATTCGGTCGAGCCGTAGAATTCGTAGATCACCGGCCCCCACCATTCGATCATGGCGCGCTTGACGTCGGCCGGGCACGGCGCGGCGGCATGGATGACGTGGCGCAGCGAGGAGACGTCGTACTTCCTGCGCACCGCCTCCGGCAGCTTCATCAGGCGGATGAACATGGTCGGCACCATGAAGATGGTGTCGATCGCAAAGCGCTCGATCAGCTCCAAGAATTCTTCCGGCTCGAAACGCGGCATCAGCACCAGCGCGCCGCCGAGCTTGCCGGCGCGGATGCCGAAGGAGTTCGGCGCGGAATGATACAGCGGGCCCGGCAGGATCGCGCGGGCGCCGGGCTTGAGGCCATAGATCATCGCGCGCATGCGCTCGCCGGCCGCCTGCTGCTCCGGCGTCGGCGCGTTGCGGCGGACGCCCTTGGGATGGCCCGTGGTGCCCGAGGTGTAGATCATGTTCATCGGCTGCGGCACGACCGGGCCGTCGTAAGGCTCAAGTTGCGCGAGCCAGGATTCGAAATCGATGGCGAAGTCCGGCGTCTTCAGGTGATCGGGATCGATCTTGTAGTTGGACAGGATCTCCGGCGGCGTCGGCACGCTGAGCACGGTGACGCCCTCAGGAATCGCTTCGCGCAAGGCGTGCAGCATGTCGGCGTGTCCGATCAGCACCGACGTGCCGGTGTCGTTCAGGATGTAGTTGATCTCCTCCGGCTTGAAGTGCCAGTTGATCGGCACGCCATAGGCGCCGAGGCGCATCGCCGCGTAGGCGGATTCGAGGAACGCGATGTCGTTGCGCATCAGCATGCAGACGCAATCGCCCTGGCGGACACCGATTTTGGCGAGACCGGAGGCAATGCGGTCGGCGCGGGTTGCGACCTCGGTGTGGGAACGGCGGCGCTCGCCGGAGACGATGCCGAGGAATGGGGACGTTTCGCTCATTTTGTTTTTCTTCTTCGTTGGAGTCGATCCTCATGGTGAGGAGGCGCGAAGCGCCGTCTCGAACCATGAGAGCCCGTGGCCCATCCCTCGAGACGCCGCTTCGCGGCTCCTCGGGATGAGATCCGTGCTAATCCACATACCTCGCCGCGCGCTTCTCCAGATTGGCACGCACCGCTTCGGTCTGGTTCGCGCTGCCGATCAGCTTCTGCTGCTCGACGGATTCGGCGAGCAACGCCGGACCGGGATCGACGGAGAGATTGTTCAGCAGCCGCTTGGCCGCGCGGATCGCATCGGGGCTTTTGCCCGCAATCTCGCGCGCAACCTCGAGCGCCGTCGCGCGCGGATCGTCGCAGATGCGCGTGGCGAGGCCGTAAGACATCGCCTCCTGCGCGGAGAAGATGCGGCCGGTGTAGGTGAGATCGCGCAGGATGTCGTCGCGCACGAGGCTTGCGAGGATCGGCGTGCCCGCCATGTCGGGTACGAGGCCCCATTTGATTTCCATGATCGACATCCGCGCATCGGGCGTCAGGAAGCGCATGTCGGCACCGAGCGCGAGCTGGAAGCCGCCGCCGAACGCAACGCCCTGAATCGCGGCGATCACTGGCACCGGAAGCTGCCGCCAGCCCCACACCGCCTGTTGCGGGAAGTTCGCCTGACCGTGCGTCCGCTTGGTGAGGTCGCGATTTTCGCCACCCGGAATTCCGTTGCCGCCCTTTTCGTTCATGGCGGCAAAACGTCCCATGTCGAGGCCGGCACAGAACGCACGCCCTTCGCCCGACAGCACGACCACGCGCACGCTCTTGTCCTTTGAAAGCCGGTCGGTTGCGGCGACCAGAGCCTCGAACATCGCCTGATCCAGCGCGTTCATCTTGTCGGCGCGCACCAGGCGCACGTCGGCGACGCCTTCCGAGATCGAGATCGAAACGCGATCTTCCATGGACGAATTCTCCCCTGTTCGTGACCGGTTGCGACTTTACAGGACGCCGCCAGCCGGTTTTAGTCAATCGACCAATTAACTGACAATCCGTACGGGAGAAACAGCCATGTTCAAGGAAAATCTTCTGGCCGGGCGGCGCATTCTCGTGACCGGCGGCGGCACCGGTCTCGGCAAGTCGATGGCGGCGCGCTTCCTCCAGCTCGGCGCCGAAGTGCACATCTGCGGCCGGCGCAAGATCGTGTGCGACGAGACCGCGACCGAGCTGATGGCCGAGTACGGCGGCCGCGTCACCAGCCACGGCGTCGACATCCGCAACGCGCTCGCGGTCGAGGAGATGGTCGAGACCATTTTTCGCGACGGCGGCCTCACCGACCTCATCAACAACGCCGCCGGCAATTTCATCTCGCGCACCGAGGAACTGTCGCCGCGCGGCTTCGATGCGGTCGCCAACATCGTCATGCACGGCACGTTCTACGTGACGCAGGCCGTCGGCAAGCGCTGGATCGCGGAGAAGCAACCGGGCAACGTCGTCTCCATCACCGTGACCTGGGTGCGCAACGGCTCGCCTTACGTGGTGCCGTCGGCGATGAGCAAATCGGCGATCCACGCCATGACGATGTCACTCGCGACCGAATGGGGCCGCTACGGCATCCGCCTCAACACCATCGCACCCGGCGAAATCCCGACCGAGGGCATGAGCAAGCGCATCAAGCCGGGCGACGAGGCCGGCGCGCGCACCAAGGCGATGAACCCGATGGGCCGCGTCGGCTCCATGGAGGAGCTGCAGAACCTCGCGGTGTTCCTGATCTCCGGCGGCTGCGACTGGATCAACGGCGAGACCATCGCCATGGACGGCGCCCAGGCGCTGGCCATGGGCGGCAATTTCTACCAGCTCCGCGACTGGAGCGACGACGATTGGAAGACCGCCCGCGAGAGCATCATGGCGCAGAACGAGAAGGATCGCGCCAAGCGGGGGTAGTCGCGGCCTCGTGCCCCGGATGCAGTGCAGCACGCCCCCGGCGATGCGAAGCATCGTCCGGAGCGGCGTGGTGCGCTGCTAAGCCGGGGCCCATCTCTCCTTCCGCACACTGGAGCATGGGTCCCGCCTCTGCGCAGCGCAAGAGCGCTGCAGCGCGTCCGGGACGACAGCGTAACCCTCATCTTGTCTTCACCCGCGATCGACTCCACACTCCCGGCCACAAAAGCAAAACGCCCACGGGAGAAACATGTCCACACAGCCATTGGCAACTCTTGCCGACATGGTACGCGAGCGCGCCAGGAGCCGCGGCGACGCCATCGCCTACGAGTTCGAAGGCCGCCTCACCAGCTTTGCCGAATTCGACGTCAAGACCAACAAGGTCGCGAACGCCCTGATTGCGATGGGCGTCAGGCACGGCGACCGCATCGCCTATCTCGGCAAGAACAGCGACGTCTATTTCGAATTGCTGATGGGCGCGATGAAGGCCGGCGTGGTGATGGCACCGGTGAACTGGCGGCTCGCGGGGCCCGAGGTCGCCTTCATCGTCAGCGATTGCGCGGCGGCCGTGCTGTTCGTGGGACCTGAATTCATCACGCAGGTCCGCCAGATCAGGGATCAGCTGCCGGGCGTACGTACCATCATCACCACCGAGGGCGGCGCGCCGGAATGGCAGGATTTTGCGGCCTGGCGCGATGCGCAGAGCGGCGACGATCCCGGGGTGCCGATCGACACGAAAGACATCGCGATTCAGCTCTACACGTCGGGCACGACAGGCAAGCCGAAGGGCGCGATGCTGAGCCACGCCAACTTCCTCAACCTCGTGCAGACAGGCAATGCCGAGGACAAGCCGGAATGGAACCGGTGGTCGACCGAGGACGTCTCGCTGGTGGCGATGCCGATCTTCCATATCGGCGGCTCCGGCTGGGGCGTGATGGGGCTCTACCATGGCGCCCGCGGCGTGATCGCGCGCGAGTTCGATCCGACCAGGGTTTTGGACTTCTTCGAGCAGTCGGGCATCACGAAACTGTTCATGGTGCCCGCCGCGATGCAGTTCGTCGTGCGGCAGCCGCGCGCCAGAACGGTCGATTTCTCGCGGCTGAAATACATGCTCTACGGCGCCTCGCCGATTCCGGCGGCGCTGCTGAAGGAATGCATCGAGGTCTTCAAATGCGGCTTCGTGCAGATGTACGGCATGACGGAAACGACGGGCACGATCGTCGCGCTGCCGCCGGAGGATCACGTCGAGGGGCTGGAGCGGATGCGCTCGGCCGGCAAGGCGCTACCCGGCATCGAGCTGGCGATCCTGGACGTTGACGGCAAGCCGCTGCCGCCCCGCGCGGTCGGCGAGATCGCCACGCGCTCGGGCTCCAACATGGCCGGCTACTGGAATCTGCCGGAGGCGACGGCCTCGACGCTGCGCAGCGACGGCTGGCTGCGCACCGGCGATGCCGGCTACATGGACGAGGACGGCTATCTCTACATCCACGACCGCATCAAGGACATGATCATCTCCGGCGGCGAGAACATCTACCCCGCCGAGGTCGAGAGCGCGCTGTGCGATCACCCTGACGTCGCTGAGGCCGCCGTGATCGGCATCCCCGATGAGAAATGGGGCGAGGCGGTGAAAGCGGTCGTGGTTATGAAGCCGGGCAAGGAAGCGACAGCTACCGACATCATCAACTTCACCCGGACGCGCATCGCGGGGTTCAAGACGCCGAAGAGCGTGGAGTTCCTGCCGGCCTTGCCAAGGAATCCGTCAGGCAAGATCTTGCGGCGGCAATTGCGCGAGCCGTATTGGGCGGGGAAGGACCGGCGGGTGAATTGATCGCCAGTGCCGTAGGGTGGGTTAGTCTTACTGCGTCACGGTCGTTCGTCGGGTTCTAGGTGGGGCGATGGCTCCGCAGCAGGGACACCGTGACAAGGTTTTGATAAGATCGTAAATCAGCCGCACGCGCACGGTTGCGATCGAGTTTGGGACGTGGCGTTCAGGCCGCGCGGGCAGAGCCTCTGGGTCGATAATCGTCGGGTAAGGCAGGGACCTGGAGCGGCGTGACGGAACGAGGTCCTGAGGGGGGAATCATCGCCTGCTCGGCGATCAAGAACCCATAAGCCGCGATGCACAGGGTCGCGTGGTGATGGAAGCCGCGCCAGCCGCGTCCCTCGTAGTGACCGAGTCCGACCTCCTGCTTCAGCTCCTGATAGTCGCGCTCGATGCGCCAACGCAGCTTGGCCATGTCAACGAGCTGCTGGATGTCGATAGTCTCGGGCAAGGTCGAGAGCCAGTATCTGGTGGGCTCTGCTTCGCCCTCCGGCCATTCGATCAACAGCCATTCGGGCGATGATGTCTCGGGGATCAGCTTGTTGTACCCGACGCGGACGCGCACATGCGCGAAGCGCGAGGACAACTTCTCAGCCGAGCCTTCGCGCCACGTCACCGTGCGCCAGGCCTGCTTCGGCAAACCGAGCGCCACCTTCTTGGCCGAGATCAGATCGGGCTCGTCGCGACGGCCCGTGTTGTTCATCGGCTTGTCCATCCGCCGTGGGCCGCTGCCTGGGGCCCACATCAATATGGTCGGCACGATGCTGACCACGTAAGGCACCCCCAACTCCGTCATGCCCGCGCGCAGTTGCGAGTCCCTGCCATAGGCCGCGTCCATCAGTCCAACGCCGCGCGGCAGGCCGGCCTTGCAGGCCCATCTGATCTGCTCCAGTGCAATTTGCGACTTTGTCTTGAACTTGACCTCCTTCGGAACGCCTGCCTTGTTCCGTCGGACACGGTCCTTGGCCCACTCCTGTGAAAGATAGAGCCGATAGGCGACCGGCAAGCTGGCAGAGCGGTTGGCGATCGACAGCGACACTGCCACCTGGCAATTGGCCTGCTTGCCGAGTTGCCCGCAATATTGGTGATGTACGCCGACCGAATGCTTGCCTTGCTTGGGGAACGAGGTGTCGTCGATGATCCACGCCTCGATCGGTCCGCTCCTCTCGATCGCAGGCAGCACAAGCTCTCGCACCTTGGCGAGCACATCCTCGTCCGACCAGGTCGCGTCGGCGACAAAATGCAACAGAGATTGGTGCTGGGCGGACGCTCGAGCCGGTGCCGTCCGCGCTGCCATCGGCTCCACGCTCTTGCGCTCACCCGGCAGTATCAGGCCGGTGCAGTAGTCACGCAGCTGCCTCGTCCGATCCGCGTGACCGATCACGCTCCCAAGACCCGCTACGTACTTCCCAAACCGCGCTTCGCAATCTCCGCCCTGATCGAGATCCATCTGGCCCTCCAAGTGCCAAATAACGAATCTCCCCAAATACTTGATTCTCAGTCTCAATAGACCGCGACAGGCTGACTCAGTAGTACTAACCCACCCTACGAGAGCGGCGCGCGCCTCAATGCTTCCCCGGTCCCATATACCCGAACAGGAACCCCGCCACCTTGCGCATCTGGATCTCTTCGCTGCCCTCGGTGATGCGATAGCGGCGGTGATGGCGGTAGATGTGCTCGAACGGCTTGTGGCGTGAGTAGCCCATGCCGCCATGGACCTGCATGGCGCGGTCGGCGGATTCGCAGCAGAGGCGGTTTGCCCAGTAATTGCACATCGAGACGCGGTCGGAGAGCGTGCGCTCGACCTGCTCCTCGGTGAGCTGATCCATTTCCCAGGCGGTCTTGCGGATCAGCAGGCGCAGCATCTCCGCTTGCGTCGCGAGTTCGACCAGCGGGAACTGGATCGCCTGGTTCTCGGCGAGCGCGCGGCCGAACGGCTTTCGCTCGCGCGCATACTTGACGCTTTCGTTGATGCAGTAGACGGCCGCGCCGAGCGAGCTTGCGGCCTGGCGGATGCGGTTCTGGTGGACGAAGCATTGCGCCAGCGACAGGCCGCGGCCGACCTCGCCGAACAGCGCATCCTCCGGCACGAACACATCGGTGAAGCTGACGCGGGGATGGTCGGTCGGCATGTTGAAGGTCCACATGTACTCCTCGACCTTCACGCCATGGCTTTTGGCCGGCACCAGGAAGCAGGTGATGCCGCGGGCATCGCCGTCATTGCCCGAGGTGCGCGCGAACAGCGCGCAATGCGTGGCAACGTGCATGCCTGTGGTCCACATCTTCTCGCCATTGATGATCCAGCCCTTGACGTTGTCGCGGACAGCCGGCACCGCGCGCGTTTCCATGTGGGTGGCGTCCGAGCCGTGATTGGGCTCGGTGAGGCCGAACGTGATGCGGTACTTGCCCCTGATCGAGCCGTCGATCATCGCCTTCTGGTCGTCGCGGCCATAGCGGTCGAGCATGGTGACGACGGGAAAGTTGCCGACGACGGAATGCTCGTTCTGCAAATCGTTGTGCAGGCCGAGACCCTTTGCGGCAAAATGCTCGCGGATCACGGCCATCCAGAGGTTGGAGCCATCCTTGCCGCCATATTGCTTCGGCACTGGAAAGCGCAGATGGCCGGCCGCGTCGGCGAGATCCTTGGCCTTGCGCAGCAGCTGCTCCCATTCATGCCGCGGCAGGCCGCCGTTCTCGAAATCGGTGCGCGCCCATTCGCGGCGATGATCGAAGAAGCGGATGTTGTCGTCGGCCTGCTCCAGCGGCTTGATCTCGCGTTCGATGAAACGGTCGAGCTCCGCGAGATAGGCGACGAGATCGGCAGGCAATGAGAAATCCACAGGTTCTCTCCCGGATTGATTTTGTCGTTTTGCGTTAAGGCGCTAGGCGCGTTTCGGCTTCGTGCGATTAAGCTGAGAAGAGCGCGTGCAAGTCAAGCAAAGCGAGACGTGTGGCATGCGCAAGGCGCGCCCGCGCAATTCGATGGTGCTCCAGCGCCGACGCGCGGTAATATGCCGCCAAATATTCCTTCACAAGAGAATGCGGGAGCGCACGATGGAGCTGAAATTTTCCAAGGTGGAACGCAAGGGGCCGATCACGATCGTGACGCTGTCACGGCCCGAGGTCTACAACGCGCTGCACACCGATGCGCATTTCGAGCTCCAGAAGGTATTCGACGATTTCTCGGCGGATGCCGAGCAGTGGGTCGCGATCGTCACCGGCGCCGGCGACAAGGCGTTCTGCGCCGGCAACGACCTGAAATGGCAGGCGGCGGGCGGAAAGCGCGGCTGGGACAAGGGCGGCTTTGCCGGCCTCACCGCGCGCTTCGACTGCGACAAGCCAATCATCGCCGCAGTGAATGGCGTCGCGATGGGCGGCGGCTTCGAGATCGCGCTGGCCTGCGACCTCATCATAGCCTCGGAGAATGCGACCTTCGCCCTGCCCGAGCCGCGGGTCGGCCTCGCCGCGCTCGCCGGCGGCCTGCACCGGCTGCCGCGGCAGATCGGCCTGAAGCGCGCCATGGGCATGATCCTCACCGCGCGCCACGTCAGCGCCAAGGAGGGCCACGAACTCGGCTTCGTCAACGAGGTGGTGCCGCAGGGCGAGGCGCTCAAGGGCGCGCTGCGCTGGGCGGAGATGATCACCAAGAACTCGCCGATGTCGATCCGGGCCTCGAAGCAGGCGATCCAGAAAGGGCTCGGCGTCTCGCTGGAGCAGGCGATCGCGGAACAGCGCGAATACCCGGCGGTGCAGGCGATGGTCGCCTCGCAGGACTACATCGAGGGCCCGAAGGCGTTCTCGGAGAAGCGGCCGCCGAAATGGGCGGGGAAGTAGGAGCTCTTCGCTCGTGGCCGCGACGTGCATCTCCGACAATACCGGTGTCATGCCCGGGCTTGACCGGGGCATCCAGTAAGCCGCACCCTATCGTTTCAACCACAATCGTCTCGGAGTACTGGATCGCCCGCCTTCGCGGGCGATGACAGCGAGTGTGGAGCCCAGACTTCCTTAACCGCCTCGCCCCAGTTCGCGCTTGTAGGACGCGTAGTTCGGCTGATCCACCGCCAGCTTGTCCATCGTGGTTGCCCAGAGGTGCTCGGCGAGGCCTGGCGTCGCCAAATCGACCTCGCCTTTGGCGATACGCTCGGCGAGCGCGCGGTTGAGATCCGCCACCGAGCCGTCCACGCCGAGCAACGCGCGCAGGCGCGCCACTTCCGCGGCATCGCTTCCCTCCTCGCGCGTCAGCTGTCGCGTGACGAGATCGAGGATGTTGATGGCGACGCGGAGCTTGAAGGCCTGGTGGCCGGAGATCAGCGGGGCGATATCGTTGCGCAAGAAATCGGCGACGGACTTGGTCAGCTCGATCGGGGTCGGCTCGTCCTGCATCTGTCAGCTCCCGCGCGGCGCAAGCAGCCGCAACAGATCGATCTCGGTCTCGGACGCGCGGCGGCCGATCATGGCGCGCTCCATGGAGTGATCAGGGCCTTCGCGAAAGCGCTGCATCATGCCGCCACACATGATGCCCCAGCGCAGCGAGCCCATCACTTCCCAGAACTTGACGCGGGCCGGATCGACCTTGCGGCCCGCGGCCTCATAACCCGCGAACAGATCTTCGCGTGTGCCAAAACCGCCCACGGGCTTGTCGATCTCGCCGAAGCGCCAGGAGTTGACACAGACCCAGCCGAGATCCTCCATGGGATCGCCGAGATGGGCGAGTTCCCAGTCGAGCACGGCGCGCACGCCATCGGCGCCGATGATGAGATTGCCGTTGCGGAAATCGCCGTGCACCAATGTGGTCTCGCCGGACGGACCGGGATCGTGGTCACGCAGCCAGCGCAGCGCCAGCTCGAACACCGGCTTTGGCCAGTTCAAGCTGCGATAGTCGCGATCGAGCTCGGCAATCTCCTCGGTCGCGCCGCGGCTGCGCAGCTCGGGCAGTCTGTCCCTGGGCAGCCGGTGCAGGCCGGCGAGAATGCCGCCGATCTGCCGCGCGAGACGCGGCCGCGCCGCCGCGTACTCCTCATCGCGAAGAATCTTGCGTGCGATGGTTTCGCCCTCCACCCGCTGCATGATGAAGCCGGTGCCGAGGTCGTCCTCCGGCACGAGCACATGCAGCACGCGTGGCGACGGCACGCCGGCCTCGAAGGCGAGCTGCATCAGTTGCACTTCAGCGGCAAGGCCGGCCGCACGCGTCGGCGCCGCGCCATAGCCCTTGGGCGAGCGGCGCAGGATCGCGCCGATCGCCCCGTCGGGATGGGTGATGTCGAAGCGCCAGGTTTCCTGGCTGGCGCCGCCCGACAATTTCGCCGCGCCGGTGACGCCGGTCGCGCCCTTGCACCAGCGCTGGACGCTGCGGGAAAGCTCCGTCTCGATCATTTGCCTTTGATCATTTGCCGCTGAATTTGGCGGGGCGCTTCTCCAGGAACGCGCCGACGCCCTCGCGGAAATCCTGGGTGTCGCCGGCGCGGAGCTGGCACTGGAATTCGAGGTTGAGCTGGTCCTCGAAGGAATTCTCCGGGCTGTCCCAATAGAGCTTGCGGATCAGCGACAACGCGACCGTCGGCCCGCTGGCGAGGTCGCGCGCGAGCTTCATGGCCTCCTCCATCAGCGCACCGTCGTCGTAGACGCGGTTGACGAGGCCCCATTCCAGCGCCTTCTCGGCCGGCAGCCGCTCGCCCATCAGCGACAATTCGATCGAGCGGGCGCGGCCGACGAGGCGCGGCAACAACCAGGTCGAGCCACAATCCGGCACGAGCCCGATGCGCCGGAAAGCCTGCAGGAAGTAGGAGGAGCGCGCGCACAAGATCATGTCGCCGAGCAGCGCGAAGCTCATGCCGGCACCTGCGGCCGGGCCGTTGACAGCAGTAACGATCGGGCAATGCAGATTGCGGATGCGGCGCAGGAAGGGATGAAAGCCGGTCTCCAGCGTCATGCCGGCCTTGGTCTTCTTCGACTGGTTGTTGCGCCCTTGCAGATTGGCGCCGGTGCAGAAGGCTCGGCCCGCGCCGGTCAGCACGACGCAGCGCACTTCGTCCTTCTTTTCCTCGATCGTATCGAGCGCCTCGGCAAGACCGCCCAGCATGTCCACGGAGACCGCGTTCATCACCTCCTGATGGTCGAGCTTGAGGATCGCGACCGCGCCATCGAAATCGAGCGTGACGTGTTTGAACTGCATGGTTTCCTCGTGCGTTGCGGCCCGCGTCAGTTTCGCAGACCGGAATTGCTTTTGCCGGGGCGCATATTTGATTTTTGGCGCGGTCTTGTCCATGGTGATCGGAGCATAGCAAGCAATCTTGCGCGCAGCGGCTGATGCGCCGCAGACGCAAGGACAGGAAACGCGCAATGAACCTTTTCGACCTCTCCGGCCGCGTGGCCGTGATCACCGGCGGCAATGGCGGCATCGGCCTCGGCATCGCGCAGGCGCTGGCCGGCCAGGGCTGCAACGTCTCGATCTGGGGCCGCAATGCGGACAAGAACAAGGCGGCTGCCGCAAGCATGGCCGGCCTGTCGGGCAAGGTCGATGCCCGCGTCTGCGACGTCACCGATCCGGCTTCGGTCAATGCCGCGATGAAGGCGACGCTCGACATTTTCGGCCGGGTCGACGGCTGCTTCGCCAATGCCGGCATCGGCGGCGGCGGCCGGCGGTCCTTCATCGAGCGCACCGAGGAGGAATGGCGCGCGATGTTTTCGACCAATCTCGACGGCGTGTTCCATGCGTTCCAGGCCGCGGCGAGACACATGACCGAGCGCGCCAATGCCGGCGATCCCTTCGGCCGGCTGGTCGCGACCTCGAGCCTGGCGTCGATCTTCGGCACCGCGCGCAACGAGCATTATGCCGCGACCAAGGCCGCGATCAACGCGCTGGTCCGCGCGCTCGGCGTCGAGCTGGCGCGCCACGGCGTCACCGCGAACGCGATCCTGCCCGGCTGGATCAAGAGCGACATGACTTCGGGTCTCATGGCCAACGAAAAATTCGTCGCCAACGTGATGCCGCGGATTCCGATGCGCCGCTTCGGCGAAGCTTCCGATTTCGGCGGCATCGCGGTGTACCTGATGAGCAAGGCGTCGTCGTATCACACGGCGGATACGTTTGTGATCGATGGCGGCTATACGGCGTTTTGAGATTTCGTAGGGTGGGCAAAGGCGCGCTTGCGCCGTGCCCACCTTGAGCACTTTCGAATGTTGTGGTGGGCACGCTGCGCTTTGCCCACCCTACGGCTTATCGTTTTGTCAGCGCAGAAGGGAATGGGCAAATGTTCTCGCACATCATGATCGGCACCAACGATCTCGACAAGGCCAAGACGTTCTACGACCATCTGCTGAGTACGATCGAGGTCCGGCCGGCCAGGGTCGACGGCCATCGCATCTTCTACATCACCAAGACCGGGGTGTTCTCGGTGTCGAAGCCGATCAACGGCGAGCCGGCGACCTGCGCGAATGGCGGCACCATCGGCTTTGCGTGCAATTCGCCCGAGCAGGTCGATGCGTGGCACGCCGCCGGCCTCGCGGCCGGCGCAAAATCGATCGAGGATCCGCCCGGCGTGCGCCAGGGTCCCGGCGGCAAGCTCTATCTCGCCTATCTGCGCGACCTCGACGGCAACAAAATCTGCGCGATGCATCGGTTGGCGAACTGATTTAGCCGCAACCACCGCTGTCATGCCCCGGCTTGACCGGGGCATCCAGTACGCCGCGGCTTCTCGGTGAAACATGGGCGTCACGGAGTACTGGATCGCCCGATTGAATCGGGCGATGACAGCGGAAATTGACGCACCTGCACACCGAAACTTCGGCGCCATTCAAACAACATTTCAAACGCCCCCGCGATATTCCATCGCATGGCATGGCTGCGCGTGAAAAATGCGCGCTCGCACTTTTGCCGGGCTGCGACTATTCTCCCGACCAGAACGATCTCAGCGTCCCCGGGAGGAACAATGACAAAACACAGCTACATTCCCCGCACCACCAACTACACCCTCAATCCCGGCGACGAGCTGAACGACCTGCGCATGTCGGACCAGGTCCGGCCGCTCTACGACCACGTCAGGAAGTTCATCCGCGACACCGTCGAGCCGATGTCGATCGAGTTCGCCAAGGCCGGCGAGGGCAAGCATGACCGCTGGAGTTTTACCCCGAAGCAGCTCGAGGTGCTCGAGGTCGCCAAGAACAAGGCCAAGAAGGAAGGCCTCTGGAACTTCTTCCTGCCCGATGACGAGACCGGCCAGGGCCTGAAGAACCTCGACTACGCCTATATCGCCTCCGAGCTCGGCAAGAGCCCGCTGGCGTCAGAGACCATGAACTGCTCGGCCCCCGACACCGGCAACATGGAGGTGCTGGAGCGTGTCGGCACCAAGGAGCAGAAGGAGAAGTGGCTGAAGCCGCTGATGAACGGCGAGATCCGCTCGGCCTATGTCATGACCGAGCCGAACGTCGCCTCCTCCGACGCCAAGAACATTTCCACCACCGCAAAGCTCGTCGGCGACGAATGGGTGATCAACGGCGAGAAGTACTACATCTCCGGCGTCGGCGATCCCCGCTGCAAGATCCTCATCGTGATGGTGAAGACCAATCCGGACGCGGCGCCGAGCAAGCAGCAATCGCAGATCCTGGTGCCGCGCGACACGCCCGGCGTCGAGGTGCTCGGTCCCATGTACGTGTTCGGCCAGGACCACGCGCCGCGCGGCCACATGCACATGCGCTTCAACAATGTGCGGGTGCCCAAGGAGAACATCTTGCTCGGCGAAGGCCGCGGCTTCGAGATCTCGCAGCTTCGCCTCGGACCCGGGCGCATCCATCACTGCATGCGCACCATCGGCAAGGCCGAGAAGGCGCTGGACCTGATGGTGCAGCGTGGCCTCACCCGCGAAGCCTTCGGCAAGAAGATCGCCCATCTCGGCGGCAACATGCAGATCATCGCGCAGGCGCGCTGCGAGATCGAGGCGATGCGGCTGATGGTGCTGAAGGCCGCCAAGGCGATGGACGTGCTCGGCAACAAGGAAGCCCGCGTCTGGGTTTCCATGGTCAAGGCCATGGTGCCTGAGCGCGCCTGCAAGATCATCGACCAGTCGATCCAGATGCACGGCGCCACCGGCATCTCGCACTGGACCCCGCTCGCGGAGATGTACCAGGACGTCCGCCACCTGCGCTTCGCGGATGGTCCGGACGAGGTGCACTGGATGGTTGTCGGACGCCACGAACTGAGCATGGCGTGATCTCAACTCGTCATGCGCGGGCTTGACCCGCGCATCCATCGAAGGGGACATCTCTTCAGGATGATGGATTGCCGGGTCAAGCCCGGCAATGACGACTTGCCGAGGAGCGACCATGGACTACGCCGCCCGAGACCTCACGCCACGCGAGCGCTACAAGGTGCTGACGTCCTTCATCCTGCCGCGGCCGATCGCATGGGTGACGACGGTCGGGCCGACCGGCGTGGTCAACGCCGCGCCGTTCAGCTTCTTCAACGCATTCTGCGAGGATCCGCCGCTCTGCATGTTCGCGGCGAACCGCAGGCCTGATGGCCAGGACAAGGACACCTTCCTCAACATCCAGCGCACCGGCGAATTCGTGGTCAACCTCGCGGACGAGCCGCTGGCGCGGGCGATGCACGAGAGCAGCGGCGATTTTCCGCCCGAGATCGGCGAACCCGACTATCTCGGCCTGAAGCTTGCGCCCTCGACGACAATCGCAGTGCCACGGCTCGCCGACACGCCATGGGCGATGGAGTGCAAGCTCTGGAAGCTGATCGACGTCAACGACGATCGCCGCCTGATCATGGGCGAAGGCCTCCACTTCCACATTCGCGACGAATTGTGGGACGACAAGGCCATGCGCGTGCACATGGACCGCTACCACCCGATCGGCCGGATGTTCGCCGACCGCTATTGCCGCACCGACGACCGCGTGGTTTTTCCGGCGGCCGAAGGCGTCAAGGCCAGATAGCCGAACTTGGGAGCGCGATGATGCCGGAAGCCTTTCGCGACAACGAAGAACGTGAGCGGTTCGAACTCGACGTCGACGGGCCGGTCGCCTTCGTCACCTACCGCAAGACCGACGGCGCGATCACGTTGGTACACACCGAGGTCCCGCCGGAACTCGGTGGCCGCGGCATCGGCTCGAAGCTCGGCCGCTCCACGCTGGATGCCGTGCGGACGCAGAAGCGCAAGCTTTCGGTCGAGTGCGATTTCATCCGTAATTTCATGCGCAAGGATCCAGCCTACAACGACCTCTTGGCGGATGACGGGGATGCGCAGGCCGAGCCGCAGGCGAGCTATCGCGCCGGTTGCTTCTGCGGAGCCGTCGAGGTCGAGGTCACGGGCAAGCCGATGTTTGCAGGCTATTGCCATTGCGCCGACTGCCAGGCGTGGTCGGCCGCGCCGATCAACGCGTTCAGCCTGTGGAAGTCGGACAGCGTGCGCATCATCAAGGGCGAGGCGGAGCTCGGGACCTTCAACAAGACCGAACATTCCTATCGAAAATTCTGCAAGCGCTGCGGCGGCCACGTCATGACCGAACATCCGCGGATGCGGCTGATCGACGTCTATGCCAATCTGCTGAAGGGATACCAGCATCGGCCGACCCTGCACGCGAATTACGCGAGCAAGATGGTATCGGTCAGGGACGGTCTGCCGAAATATGCCGATCTGCCGGCGGATCTCGGCGGCTCCGGCGAGACATTGCCGGATTGAGGCGAAGCTCGCCGCGCCAACTCCTACTCGCCCGCTTGCGACTGGGCTAAGGCATATGACTCGTTGCAGCGGCCTGCGCACACGCCTCGTCCTTCGAGACGGCGCTTACGCGCCTCCTCAGGATGAGGCTCATCAGCGTCGCGCCCGTTGAAACTGCATCCGCGCACTCCTCACCTCATCCTGAGGAGCCCGCCGAAGGCGGGCGTCTCGAAGGATGGCCGCAGAGAAATCAGGTCGCCGGCGCGATCTTGTCCTGCGTCTTCGTGTCGAAATCGCTGGCGTCGTGACGCTCGTGGAGCTGGCTGGCGGGATCGCCGGAGACGCGGTTGACCATGCGGCCGCGCTTCACGGCGGGGCGCTGGGCAATCTGGTCGGTCCAGCGCTGCACGTTCCTGTAGTCCTGGACCGAGAGGAATTCACCGGCGCCATACACCAGCCCCTTGGCGAGCGCGCCGTACCAGGGCCACACCGCCATGTCGGCGATCGTATACTCCTTGCCTGCGAGATATTCGTTGTCGGCCAGGCGCCGGTCGAGCACGTCGAGCTGACGCTTGACCTCCATCGCGAAACGATCGATGGCGTATTCGATCTTGAACGGCGCATAGGCGTAGAAATGGCCGAAGCCGCCGCCGAGATAGGGCGCGCTGCCCATCTGCCAGAACAGCCAGGACATCGCCTCGGTACGGGCCTTGATGTCCTTCGGCAGGAAGGCGCCGAACTTCTCGGCGAGGTAAAACAGGATCGAGCCGGACTCGAACACCCGGATGGGCTCCGGACCGGAGCGATCCATCAGCGCAGGAATCTTGGAGTTCGGGTTGATGTCGACGAAACCGCTGCCGAACTGGTCGCCATTGCCGATCTTGATCAGCCAGGCGTCATACTCGGCGCCCTTGTGGCCGAGCGCCAGAAGCTCCTCCAGCATCACCGTGACCTTCACCCCGTTCGGCGTCGCCAGCGAATAGAGCTGGAAGGGATGCTTGCCGACCGGCAGCTCCTTGTCGTGGGTGGGACCGGCGATCGGGCGGTTGATGCTGGCGAACTGCCCGCCATTCTCCTTGTTCCAGGTCCAGACTTTGGGCGGCACGTAGGCGGGGGTGTCGGTCATGGGGGCTCCGGCGGAAAGATGCGTCTGCATTAATTAGCCCTGGGACGGCCGATGACAAGGGCGCCCAGCGCATTACCGGGCCGGACAACTTCACGTTTTGTCATGGCGCCCCTCCCCCCGTCATTCCGGGGCGCCCGCAGGGCGAACCCGGAATCCATCGGGCCGCCAGGAATGATCGGAGACATGGATTCCGGGCTCTCGCCACGCGAGCCCCGGAATGACGGGCGGTCAGCCTGCTGAGATGAGCGCGACGCCTACACACAAGATGCCTCGCCGAATCCGGCATGTCATCGATCGGCTTGCGTTACCCTTGCTTCGCCCGGCGAAAGCAACGAAAACGCCGGGGCCGCCGGGAGAAAGAGCCATGAAATCGCCGATCTGCGACATGCTGGGCATAGAATTCCCGCTGCTGGCCTTCAGCCATTGCCGCGATGTCGTCGCCGCTGTCAGCCGTGCCGGCGGCTTCGGCGTGCTCGGCGCCACCGTGCACACGCCCGACACGCTCGAGCGCGAGCTGAAATGGATCGACGACCATGTCGACGGCAAACCCTATGGCATCGACGTCCTCATTCCCGAAAACATCTCGACCTCGGGCGAGAAGGACGTCACCTGGAAGAGCCTGGAAGCGCGCGTGCCGCAGGAGCACCGCACTTATACCCGCGAGCTCCTGAAGAAGTACGACATCGAGCTGACGACCACGGAGGTCGCGGCCGATCAGCCGCAGCCGTTCGACGCCAAGACGGCGCTGCAGCTGCTCGAAGTGTCGTTTAATCATCCGATCCGCCTGATCGCCAATGCGCTGGGCGTGCCGCCGAAGGCGATGATCGAGATGGGCAAGACACATGGCGTCCCGGTCGCAGCCCTCGTCGGCGCCAAGGAGCACGCGCTGCGCCAGGTCGCGGCCGGTGTCGACATCCTCGTGGTGCAGGGCACCGAGGCCGGCGGCCATTGCGGCGAGGTCTCGACCATGGTGCTGGTGCCCGAGGTGATCAAGGCGATCAAAGAGATCCGCGACGTGCCGGTGCTGGCCGCCGGCGGCATCATGACGGGTCGACAGATGGCGGCCTGCATGGCGATGGGCGCGGCCGGCGCCTGGACCGGTTCGGTTTGGCTTGCGACGGTGGAAGCCGAGACCAGCGAGATTTTTCGCGAGAAGATGATCGCGGCGTCCTCGCGCGACGCGGTGCGCTCGAAGGGGCGCACCGGCAAGCCGGCCCGGCAGCTCCGCTCGGTCTGGACCGATGCCTGGGACCGCGCGCCGGACAGCCCGGGCGCGCTGCCGATGCCGCTGCAAAGCATCATCAGCCGGGACGCCTTCAATTCGATCGACCGCGCCGCCGCGAGCGGCAATGCCAAAGCGCGCGATCTCGTCAGCTATTTCGTCGGCCAGGGCGTAGGCCTGATCGACAGCGTGAAATCGGCGGGCGCCGTGGTTCAGGAGTTCAAGGAGGAGTTCGCCGAAGCCGTCGATCACATGAATGCGCTGGTGGCGGAGTAGGTGCATGTGGCTCGCTTGGTGTTCGCGGCCCATCCTTCGAGGCTCTCGATGGGGCGCCGCGCGCCCCATCACTCGCACCTCAGGATGACGCTGTCTGTGTAGCCGTCACCCTCAGGTGGCCGCCTCTTCGGCGGCCCTCGAAGGGAGACGGCGTGCCCGAAATCTGAAAAGCAAAGCAAGAAGAAATGATCAATTCCACCCCCGAAGACCATATCCCCGTCATCGTCGGCATCGGCGAGATCGTCGACCGTCCCAAGGACATCACCGAGGGCCTCGAGCCGCTCGATCTCCTCGAACGAGCGCTGCGGCGCGCCGAGCAGGACGCCGGCGCCAAGCTGCTCGGCGAGGTGCAGTCGCTCGACGTCGTCAACTTCCTGAGCTGGCGCTATCGCGATCCCGAGAAGCTGTTGGCGCAACGCCTCGGCATCACGCCTGCGCATTGCTATTACGGCCCGGTCGGCGGCGAGAGCCCGATCCGCTATATCCACGAAGCCGCCAAGCGCATCGCGCGCGGCGAGTGCACGGTGGCCGCTGTTTGTGGTGCCGAGGCGCAGTCGACCGCGACCAAGGCGGAGCGCGCCGGCGTCGCGTTGCCGTGGACGCCGTTCGCCCATGACGTCGAGGAGCCCAAGCGCGGCGCGGCGTTCCAGAAGCCGCTGGCGGTGAAGTTAGGGGTGTTCCGGCCCGTCACGGTCTATCCGTTCTACGAGGCGGCCTCCTCCGCGCATTGGGGCCAGACGCCGCGTGAGGCGATGGCGGAATCGGGGACGCTATGGTCGCGCTATTCGGAAGCCGCCGTGCAAAATCCCAATGCCTGGCTGAAGCGGCGCTATACGCCGGAGGAAATCACGACGCCGACGGCGGACAATCGCCTGATCGCCTGGCCCTACAACAAGCTGATGGTCGCCAATCCCAGCGTCAACATGGGCGGCGCGCTGCTGCTCACCAGCCTCGCCAAGGCGCGGGCGCTCGGGATTGCCGAGGACAGACTGGTCTACCCGCTCGGCGGCGCCTCGGCGGAAGAGCCGCGCGACTATCTGTTGCGCGATCAGTTTTACGAAAGCCATCCGCAGAACGCGGTACTCAAGGCAGTGATGGATCTCGCCGGCGGCGATGGCAGAAAATTCGATGCGATCGAGCTCTACAGCTGCTTTCCCTGCGTGCCCAAGATGGCGCGGCGAACGCTCGGCCTCGGCGCCGACGTGCAGCCGACCGTGACCGGCGGCCTCACCTTCTTCGGCGCCCCGCTCAACACCTACATGACGCACGCGGCCTGCGCGATGGTGCGGCGTGTTCGCGACGGCGCCAAACTCGGCCTGCTCTACGGCCAGGGCGGCTTCGTTACCAAGCATCACGCGCTGGTGGTGGCGAAGGCGCCGCCGCGCGAGACGCTGGCGCAGGAGACGAGCGTGCAAGCAGAGGCCGACCGCAACAAGGGCGCGGTGCCGGAGTTCGTGCCGGAGGTTTCAGGCGAGGGCAAGGTCGAGAGCTTTACGGTGCTCTATGGCCGCGGCGGCGGGGTCGAGCATGGCGTGGTGATGCTGCGGACCGCGGATGACCGGCGCACGCTGGCGCGGATTGCGGCGAGCGATAGCGCGACGCTGGCGCATCTGCTGAATATGGATCGGACGCCGGTGGGATCGACAGGCGAAATCGCAATGGCGGCGGATGGCGTGCCGGAGTGGCGGGTGGCGTGACGTCGTAGGGTGGGTTAGCCGAAGGCGTAACCCACCAATGTTTCATCCGCGGAGAAAGAAGAGGTGGGTTACGCTGCGCTAACCCACCCTACCAGACTCCCTCACCCCTTCGGCGGCTGCTTCTCCGACGCGGTCGCCGGCTTGGCCTTGGCGCCGACCACGCGCACCTCGTCGCCGTCGGACAAGCCGTCCGGCGGCGCGGTGATGACGCGATCGTCCGCTGCGATCCCCGACGCGAGCTCGATCTCGCGGCCGAGGTCGCGGGCGATGGTCACCGGCTTGAACAGCACCTTGTCATCGGCGCCGACGGTTGCGACGCGCAGGCCGCTGCTGTTGAAGATCAACGCGCTGGCGGGAATGCTGAGCGGGGCGGAATCGCGCTGGAGGTTGAGCTTCACGCTGGCATAGCCGCCGGGCATCAGCTCTCCGCTCGAATTGTCGAGACCAAGCTGCATGCGCGTGGTGCCCGAGGCGACGTCGACGGCCTGCGAGGAGGCCTCCACCGTGGCCTGGAAGGTCCGGTTCGGATATTCCGGCATCACGAGGGTGGCCTTGGCGCCGATCTTGATCGCCGGCACGTAATTCTGGGGCACGTTGACATAGACGCGCAGCTTGGTGATGTCGGAGACCACGAACATCGCAGGTCCCGAGCCGCCGCCGGCATTGATCAGCGCGCCGACATCGGTGTCGCGGGCGGTGACGACGCCGTCGAACGGCGCGGTGATCTTCTTGTAGCCGGCGAGCGCTTCCAGCCGCTCGACATTGGCCTGGCCCGAGCGAACCGCCGCGTTCTTGTTGGAGAGATCGGCAGTGCGCTCGTCGATCTCCTGCGCCGAGACGAAGTTGGAGGCGACCAGGGTCTTGCGGCGATTGAGGGTCGCTTCCGACAACCTCGCACTGGCCTGCTGGCTGGCGAGGTCGGCTCTGGCCTGCAGCAGTTGCTGGTCGAGGTCGGGCGCCTCGATCTCGGCGATCACTTGACCGGCCTTCACGCGCGCACCGATATCGGCGCTCCAGCTCTTGAGATAGCCGGGGACGCGGGCAAAGATCGGCGCGCGATAATAGGCTTCCAGCCGGCCCGGCAGATCGAGTGTGGCGTTGAGAGCCTTGGCGCTGGGCTGGGTCACCGCGACGCTGGGAACGGCCTGATCATCGGTCCATTCCTTCAATTTGGAGCCCTGCTCCTCGCGGGCGCGGATGCCGGTGCCGACGACGAGGCCAGCCGCAATCAGCGCCACCACGCCGAAGATGCCCAGTTTCCGGTGCGAAACCGGGGAGCGGGGTTCAGTGGGCGACATGCGGGGTCTCCGATGAGGCGGCGGCTTTGGCGCCTTGTTTCTTGTGGACCATGCTGAATACCACGGGAACGAACATCAGCGTGGCAAAGGTTGCAAAGATTAGGCCGCCGATCACGGCGCGGCCGAGCGGCGCATTCTGCTCGCCGCCCTCGCCCAGCCCCAGGGCCATCGGCGCCATGCCGATGATCATGGCGAGCGCGGTCATCAGCACCGGGCGGAACCGGACGAAGCCGGCTTCCAGCGCCGCGGCGACGGGATCGCCGAGTTCCTCGTAGCGTTCGCGCGCGAAGGAGATCACGAGCACGCTGTTGGCGGTGGCAACGCCCATGCACATGATGGCGCCGGTGAGCGCGGGGACCGACAGCGTGGTCCCGGTCGCGAACAGCATCCAGACGATGCCGGCGAGCGCGGCCGGCAGCGCCGTGATGATCACGAACGGATCGGACCAGGACTGGAAGTTCACGACGATCAGGAAATAGATCAGTACGACGGCGCCAAGCAAGCCGAACAACAATCCGGTGAAGGCGCTGTTCATGGTCTGCACCTGGCCGAGTAGCACCACGGAGGAGCCCTTCGGCACCTCCCTGGCGGTGTCGGCAATCACTCGGCGGATGTCGGCGGCGACCGCGCCGAGATCGCGGCCGGAGGTCGTCGCAAAGATCTGCACCATCGACTGGATGTCGTATTGCGAGACGACCGCGCTGGAGGCCGAGCGCTTGATATCGGCGATGCCGCCGAGGATCGGCGACTGCGAGGCGCCGGCCGCGGTGATCGGCAGCGTCTGCAGCGCGCTGAGCGAGTCGATCTGGTACTGCGGCGTCTGCATCACGATCGAATAGGACACGCCGTTGTCGGGGCTGAGGTAGTAGGTCGGCGCGACCTGCGATGAGCCGGCGAGATTGACCACGAGGCTGTTGGTGACGTCGCGCTCGGTCAGGCCGACATATTGCGCGCGGGTGCGGTCGACATCGATGTTGAAGGTCGGGTTGTTCGGCGACTGCTGGATGCGCGCATCGGCCACGCCGGGAATCCGGCGGACCTTGGCGAGCAGGCTGTTGGCATAGGTGAAGTTGGCGGCAACGTTGGCACCGCGGATCTGCAGGTCGATCGGGGCCGGCGCGCCGAAGTTCAGGATCTGGCTGACGATGTCGGCGGGGAGGAAGGCGAAGCTGACGCCGGGGAACAACCGCGGCAGCTGCTCGCGCAACACTCTCACGTGTTCCTCGGTCGGCTTGTGGCCTTCCCTGAGCTTGATCTGGATGTCACCGTCCTGCGGGCCGATCACGCCGGTGTTGTTGTAGGTCATGTTGATGCCGGAGATCGGCATGCCGATGTTGTCGGTCATGGTCTCGATCTCGCCGGGGATCAGCTTGCGGACTGCTTTCTGCACGTCGGCGAGCTGATTGGCGGTCTCCTCGACGCGGGTGCCGACCTGGGTGCGGACATGCATCAGGATGTTGCCGGCGTCGACGGCGGGAAAGAAGTTGCGCCCGAGGAACGGGACCAGCGCGAAGGACGCGCCGACCACGCAGATGAAGCCGATCACGAACACGGCGCGATGCGCCAGCGCCAGCCCGAGGAAGCCATGGTAGCCGCCGCGGATGCGCTCGAACCGCGCCTCGAAGCCACGCTGGAACCAGACCAGCGGATTGCGCGATTTCGGCGGCCCGCCTTCGTGATGGACATGCGCCTGCAGCAGATAGTTCGCCATGGTCGGCACCAGGGTGCGCGACAGGATGAAGGACCAGATCATCGCGAACATCACGGCTTCCGCCATCGGCACGAACAGGAAGCGCGCGACGCCCGAGAGGAAGAACATCGGCACGAACACGATGCAGATGCACAGCAGCGACACGAAGGCCGGCGTCACGATCTGGTTGGCGCCGTCGAGGATCGACTGCTCGACCGGCTTGCCCTGCTCCAGATGGTAATTGATGTTCTCGATCGTGACCGTGGCGTCGTCGACGAGGATGCCGACCGCGAGCGCAAGGCCGCCGAGCGTCATGATGTTGAGCGTCTCGCCGATCGCCGACAGCATGATGATGGCACCCAGCACCGACAGCGGGATCGAGACTGCGATGATGATGGTCGAGCGCCAGCTGCCGAGGAACAACAGGATCATGACGCTGGTCAGCAGCGCCGCGATCACGCCCTCGACGGCGACGCCCTGGATCGCGCCGCGGACGAACACCGACTGATCGCCGATGAAGCCGATCTTGAGCGCGTCGGGGAGCTGGTCCTTGACGTCGATGACCTTCTGCTTGATGCCGGCGATGATGTCGAGCGTCGAGGTCGCGCCCGCCTTCAGCACCATCATCAGCACCGAGCGGTTGCCGTCGACATGGACGATGTTGGTCTGCGGCGGATTGCCGTCGCGTACGCTCGCAACGTCGCGCACATAGACCATGGCGCCGTTGACCGTCTTGATCGGGAGGTTGCCGAGTTCGTCGATCCTGAGCGGCGAGTTGTTGAGCTGGATGTTGTATTCGAACTGGCCGATCTTCTGGGTGCCGACCGGCGTGATCAGGTTCTGCGCCGCGAGCGCATTGGCGACGTCCTGCCCGGACAGACCGCGGGCCTGCAGGGCGGTGGGATCGAGGTCGATCGTGACCTGGCGCTGCTTGCCGCCGAACGGATACGGGATCGCCGCGCCAGGCACGGTGACGAGCGGCGTACGGAGCTGATTGATGCCGATGTCGGCAAGGTTCTGCTCGGTGAGCCCATCGCCCGACAGCGCCACCTGGACGATCGGCACGGTGGAGGCCGAATAGTTCAGGATCAAGGGCGGCGTCGCGCCGGGCGGCATCTGCTTGATCAGCGTCTGCGAGATCGCGGTCACCTGCGCGTTGGCGGTGCGGATATCGACGTTGGGCTGGAAGAAGATCTTGATGATGCCAAAGCCGTTATAGGAATTGGCCGTGATGTGCTCGATGTCGTTGACCGTGGTCGTCAGCGCGCGCTGGAACGGCGTCGTGATGCGGCCTGACATCTGGTCCGGCGGCAGGCCGGTGTACTGCCAGACCACGCCGATCACGGGAATGCGGATGTCCGGGAAGATGTCGGTCGGGGTCCGCAGCGCCGCGAGCGGTCCGATGATCAGCAGCAGGATCGCGAGCACGACGAACGTATAGGGCCGGCTCAGGGCAATACGGACCAGAGCAATCATGCGCCAGGCAAATCCAGGTCAAGCGAGAATGCGGAAGCCGCCCCCACGGCGCTTCCCCATCCCCCTTTACCCGAGCACCGCGGGAAACGCTAATGACCAGAACTATCCTGCAGTCACTTCCCTGCTACCGCACTGCAAAATAGACATCACAGCCATGCGGCGGCTTGGCTCAGGCAGCGCGGACGGAGTTCAGGAACTTGCTGACCTCGAGCTTGAGACGGTTGGAATCGCGCGACAGCATCTGCGCTGCCGACAGCACCTGCGAGGACGCCGCGCCGGTCTCGGTGGCGCCGTGCTGGACGTCGCCGACATTGGACGAGACCTGTTGAGTACCCTGGGCGGCCTGCTGCACGTTGCGGGCGATTTCCTGCGTCGCTGCACCCTGCTCTTCCACGGCCGCAGCGATCGCCGAAGATATTTCGGAGAGGCGTGCAATGGTGCCGCTGATGCCGCTGATGGCGCTGACCGACTCCTGGGTTGCGGCCTGGATGCCGCCGATCTGCTGGCCGATTTCGCCGGTCGCCTTGGCTGTCTGCTCCGCCAAGGCCTTCACCTCGGATGCCACCACGGCGAAGCCACGGCCGGCTTCACCGGCCCGCGCCGCCTCGATGGTGGCATTCAGCGCCAGCAGGTTGGTCTGGCCGGCGATGGCGTTGATGAGCTC
Organism: Bradyrhizobium amphicarpaeae; assembly: GCF_002266435.3. Taxonomy (NCBI): domain Bacteria; kingdom Pseudomonadati; phylum Pseudomonadota; class Alphaproteobacteria; order Hyphomicrobiales; family Nitrobacteraceae; genus Bradyrhizobium; species Bradyrhizobium amphicarpaeae. The sequence goes on along the minus strand of NZ_CP029426.2, from coordinate 2,357,015 downwards.
GACGACATCGCCGATCCGCGACGCGGCCCGCGACAACTCGCCGACGCGCTCGGTGGTCGCCTGAGCCTGGGTAACCGCCTCGCGAGCGATTCTGGATGAGTCCTGCACCTGCCGGCTGATCTCCCGCACTGATGACGACATCTCTTCGGCGGCAGACGCCACCGAATGGACATTGGCCGACGCTTCCTCGGAACCGCTGGCGACGACCGTGGCCAGTTCCTGCGACCGACTCGCGGTCGAGGACAGCGTCGAGGCCGACGCCTCGAGCTCGGTTGCGGCCGACGACACCGTCTCGACGATCTCGCCGATCGCGGCCTCGAAGCCGTTGGCGAGCTTGGTCATGTCGGATTTCCGCTGCGTCTCGGCACGGCGCTGCACGGCCTGCACCTCGTCGCGGCTGAAGCGGATGATGGTCTGCACGGTCTGGAGGTTGCGCAGCGCCTCGCCGATCTCGTCGTCGCGCTCGATCACGATGCGGTTGTCGAACTTGTCCTGCACGAGGTTGACGAGGACCTCGTTGAGCTGCTGCATCGGGCCCTGGATCGCGCGCATGGTCGCAAGACCGGCGAAGCCGCCGACGGCGGCGCCAACGACGGCCAGCGCCGACAGCATCATGCTGGCCGAACCGCCGGAGGCGAGCGCGCCGCCGACGCCGAGCGCGAGCATGAACAGCACCTGGAGCACCATCGTCGTGACGAGGCGCGCTCTCAGCGTGCCAGTGAAGACGCTGAAGCGGTCGAGCCACGAGCGGCGACGGATGATGCCAGCGTCGATGCGATAACCATGCGACTTCTTCTCGCGGATCGCGGCGTAGACCTCCTCGGCGAGCCTGCGTTGGTCGGCCGGCAGTTTCGTGCGGATCGAGGTGTAACCTTTGACCTCGCCATTCTCCCGGATCGGCGAGGCCGTCGCCAGCACCCAGTAAAAGTCGCCGTTCTTGCGGCGGTTCTTCACCGCGCCGAGCCACGGCTTGCCGGCCTTCAGCGTATCCCAGAGATTGTCGAACGCCTCCGGCGGCATGTCGGGATGGCGCACGATATTGTGCGGCTGCCCCATCAGCTCGGCCGACGTGAAACCGGCCGCGGCGAGGAAGTCTTCGTTGAAATAAGTGAGCTTGCCCTTCAGGTCGGTCCGCGAGACGATCAGTGTCTCGTCGCTGACCGGGTATTCGACATCCGTGACCGGAAAATTCTTGCGCATCGGAGCCCCCAAAGCCCGTATTGAATAAAGATCATCTCAAATCGGGAACCGCCCGCAGTCAGCCTGCCCTCCGAAGGGCGGCTCTGCGCAGATTCTCGTAAATACGACTTAACCATCCGTGAAACGTCTCGCCCGTGACACTACGGGTAATCCATCAAACTGCTACTTGTAAGCGACATCATGCTACCGCCCAAACGAAACGAGCGGCGCTTTTGGCGCCGCTCGTCGTTTTTGATCGGATCAGGGATCAGGCCGCGCGGACGTTGGTCAGGAACTTGCTGACTTCGCTCTTCAGCCGACCCGAGTCGTTCGACAGCATTTGCGCGGCCGACAGCACCTGCGAGGAGGCCGTGCCGGTCTCGGTCGCGCCGCGCTGCACGTCGGTAATGTTGGAGGAGACCTGCTGGGTGCCCTGCGCAGCCTGCTGCACGTTGCGGGCGATCTCCTGGGTCGCCGCGCCCTGCTCTTCCACCGCGGCCGCAATCGCCGACGAAATCTCCGACAGGCGCTCGATGGTCGAGGAGATCTCCTTGATGGCACCGACGGAGTCGTTGGTCGCCGCCTGGATGCCGGAGATCTGCTGGCCGATCTCGCCGGTCGCCTTCGCGGTCTGCTCGGCGAGCGCCTTCACCTCGGAAGCAACCACGGCAAAACCGCGACCGGCTTCACCGGCACGCGCGGCTTCGATGGTCGCGTTCAGGGCGAGAAGGTTGGTCTGGCCGGCGATGGTGTTGATCAGTTCGACCACGTCGCCGATGCGGGACGCCGCCTTGGACAGCTCACTGACCCGCTCGGTGGTGGCGCGGGCCTGGCCGACGGCATCGCCCGCCATCCGCGCCGATTCCTGCACCTGACGGCTGATCTCGCCGACCGACGAGGCCATCTCCTCGGTCGCCGAGGCCACCGACTGCACGTTGGTCGAGGCTTCTTCCGAAGCGCTGGCAACGGTGGTCGCCAGCCTCTGGGAACGGTCGGCGGTCGAGGTCAGCGTCGAGGCGGAGGCCTCCAGCTGGGTCGAAGCCGACGACACGGTCTGGACGATCTCGCCGATCATGGTCTCGAATTCGCGGGTGACGTTGTCGACGCGGCGGCCGCGCTCGATCTTGGCTTCGGCATCCGCGGCCGCGGCCTCGTCGGCGGCCTTCTTCGCGATCAGAGCCTCCTTGAAGATCTGGAGCACGTCGGCCATGGCGCCGATTTCCGTCTTCTCACCGCGATGCGGGACCTCGGCGGAGAGGTCCCCCCTGCCGAGCGATTGCATCGGCTCGATGATCGAGTCGATGCCCTTCGAGACGTCGCGAACCAGGTAGACGCCCACGCCGATGCCGATGATCACGGCCGCGCCGAGAATGATCGAGACCAGCATGAGGGCATGGCTATAAGTATCAGAGGCCTCAACGGAGGCTTGATCACCGCCCTTGTTGTTGAGGTCGATGTCCTTGGCCAGGATGGCATCGGCCTCAAGTCCGATCTTGTTGACCGTCTTCGTGTTCAGCTCGTGCGCTTCGTGCGGAATCTTACCGGCGTCCCGGCGCGACAGCGCCATGACGTCCTGGGTCCCCTTCTTGTACGACTCCCATGTCTTGGACCACTGGTCGTAGAGGGCGCGTTCTTCCGGAGAGGTAATCATCGCCTCATAAGTCTTGCGGAATTTGGTGTTCGCCTCGATCACGGTCGCCAGCGTCTTTTCTGCCGCGAGCTTCTCCTCCAGCGTTTCCGAAAGCATATGCTCGCGGATGACGTTGCGGTACGTGATGACGCCGGCCCGGAGATCTCCGATCACACGCACGCTGGGCAGCCAATTCGTGGTGATGTCGACGGTGTTGGAGTTGATCGCCCGCATTTTCATCACGGCGAGCAGGCCCATGCCGGCCATTGCGACCAGCAGGAATGCCACGACACTGATGATCTTGGCGCGAATGGAGATGGTGGCGAACATAATGAGTCTCTTTGTGCTGGCGCGGTGCGCGTCCGGAAGCTTTGCGAATCAACCAAAAGGAGCAGCACCCACATCCAACACCAGAGCACCTGCGCAGATGTTAACTACGACTCCGTACGAGTACGGAGCCCGAAAGAGATGAACAGGCCGCTAAAAACGCTCTGCGCTCAGCGCATGAGCCCAAGCGCGTCGGCGAAGAACTCGGCGCCGCCGAAGTTTCCGGACTTCAATGCGAGCAGCATTTCACCTGCTTGAGCACCGACGGCACGCAGCACCGGAACGCCCGCGGCAATCTCCGCGCCGACGAGGAAGCCGGGGATTTCGAGGCGGTCGACCACCGCACCGGAAGTCTCCCCGCCGGCGACAACCAAGCGCCTGACGCCTGATTTCACGAGGTTTTCTGCAATATCGGCCATGGCCTGCTCGATCGCGTGGCCGGCCGCGTCGCGGCCGTGCCGCGCCTGCAGTGCGGCGACCTGGTCGGGCATGGCGCTCGAGGCAATCAGCACCGGACCCTCCGCAAGCCGCGGCCTCGCCCACTCCAGCGCGCGCTGTGCTTCGCCGCCCCCCGTAATGATACGGTCGGGATCGAGGTGCAGCACCGGCATGACCCGTTCGGCGTTGGCAACCTGCTGAAGCGTCGCCTGGGAGCAGCTCCCGGCGAGGCAGGCCGCCGGTCCGCCGACGGCCGTGCCGGTCTCGCTGCTCGCCCTGGCTGGTTTGACTTTGCCCGTCGACACCAGGGCACGCGCGAGCCCGAGGCCGATGCCGGAGGCGCCGACCGACAGCCGGTGCCCGGCGGCGACGAGGCCGATGGTCTCGAGGTCGCGGTCGAAGACGGCGTCGATGATGGCGGCGCCGATGCCCTTGGTCACCAGTTCGGCCAGCCGCGCCCGCACGGCATCCACTCCGCGCGCGACGGTGGCGAGGTCGACGAGACCGATCTGCGTCCTGCTCTGGCGCGCCAGCACGCGCACCAGATTGGAATCATGCATCGGGTTGAGCGGATGGTCCTTCAGCGGGCTCTCGTTCAGCGGCACCGCGCCGACGAACAAATTGCCCTGGTAGACGGTGCGGCCGGTCTCCGGGAACGCCGGTGTCACCAGCACGGCGCCCTCGCCGGAATCAGCGCGCAGCGCGTCCATGACCGGGCCGATATTGCCGGCGTCTGTGGAATCGAAGGTCGAGCAGATCTTGAACAACACATGGCCAGCACCGCGGCCGCGCAACCAAGCTTCAGCCGCACGCGAGCGCGACACGGCGAGGCCAGCTTCGATCGAGCGGCTTTTGAGCGACACCACGACGGCATCGACCTCGGGCAGTGCGAGATCGTCCGCGGGCACGCCGATGGTCTGCACCGTGCGCAGGCCCGCGCGCGTCAGGGTATTGGCGAGATCGGAGGCACCGGTGTAATCGTCGGCGATGCAGCCAAGAGAGATTTTCGCTGCAAGTGTCACGGCTTCACTCCAGCGTAAGGCTTGAACCAGGCAAGACCGTCGGTGGTCTTGCCGCGCGGATTGTACTCGCAGCCGACGAAGCCGGCATAGCCGAGCCGGTCGAGCTCTTCGAACAGGAACGGATAGTTCAGCTCCTCGCCGTCGGGCTCGTTGCGCGAGGGGATGCTGGCGATCTGGATGTGGCCGATGATCGGCATCATCTCGCGCAGCCGCATGGTGACGTCGCCATGAATGATCTGGCAGTGATAGATGTCGAACTGCAGCTTCAGGTTCGGAAGCCTCAACTCCTGGATCAGATCGCGCGCAAAGCCGAAATCGTTGAGAAAGTAGCCGGGCACGTTGCGCGCATTGATGGGCTCGAGCACGATATCGATGCCGTGCGGGGCGAAGAACTCCGCGGCCCATGCCACCGATTTGTAGAACGCCTCGATCGCGACGCGCTCGCCGCGATTGGCGATGCCGGCCATCAAATGCAGCCGCTTGACGCCGGTGGCTTTTGCGTAAGGCAGCGCCGTCTCCAGGCCCGCCTTGAGTTCGGAGAAGCGCGAGGGGAGCGCGGCAAAACCCTTCTCGCCGGCGTTCCAGTCGCCCGGCGGCAGGTTGAACAGCGCCTGGGTCAGCCCGTTGCGCTTGAGGCGCTCGCCGACCGCCTCGGCGGGATGCTCGTACGGAAAGAGAAACTCGACCGCGGTGAAGCCGGCTGCCGCAGCGGCATCGAAGCGGTCGAGAAACGGCACCTCGGTGAACATCATCGAGAGATTGGCGGCGAAACGGGGCATTGGAATCCTCTTCTTTACTTGTCGCCGGGCAGCTTGACGCCGGTGACCTGCGCATACATGCGCGCCACCGAGGCGTCGTCGTCGCGGCCCATGCCGGCGGCTGATGTCATCAGGAACATCTGGAGCGCGGCGGCGGAGACCGGCACCGGGAATCTCGCGCTACGCGCCATGTCCTGGATGATGCCGAGATCCTTGACGAATATCTCGACCGCGCTGCGCGGGGTATAATCGCCGTCCAGCACGTGCAGCATGCGGTTCTCGAACATCCAGGAATTGCCGGCGGACGCCGTGATCACCTCGTAGACCTTGCGGATGTCGAGGCCCTGCTTGGCCGCGAACGCGATTGCCTCCGAGGCGGCGGCGATGTGCACGCCGGCGAGCAGCTGGTTGATCATCTTGAAGGCGGCGCCCTGGCCGGCGGCATCGCCGAGCTCGTAGAGCTTTGCCGCCATGGCGTCGAGCGCGGGTCGCGCTTTCGCAAACGCGGCGGGGCTGCCGGAGGCGAGGATCGTCAGCTCGCTTTGCGCGGCGCGCTGCGCGCCGCCGGAAATCGGTGCGTCCAGATAATGCCGGCCGGTCGTCTCCAGCTGCTTCGCAAGGCGCCGCGCCACGTCGGGGTCCATCGTGGCCGACGACACGAACACGCTGCCTTCGGGCATGGTCTCGGCGACACCATCCTTGCCGAACAGGATCGCCTCGGTCTGCGCGGCATTGACGACGACGCTGACGACGATGTCCGCGCCCTTGGCCGCCTCGGCCGGCGTCTTGGCACCCGCACCACCATCCTTCACGAAACGCGCGACCGCCTCGGCCGACACGTCGCAGCCGGTGACGGCGTGGCCGGCGCGTTTCAGCGAGGTCGCCATGCCAAAGCCCATCGAGCCGAGCCCGATGACGGCGATGCGCTGATTCTGTGAAATGGAGGCGGACATGCAACTAACCCTTGCGAACGTTTCCCGGACGGCCGGCTTTTGCGGCGGCTCGGCGAACCGATATCACGGCTTGGCCGCGCTGCCAAAGCGTGAGACAAGCGGGCATGACGGCCATGAGACCTGAAGCGAGCAACGAGACGCGGCTGCGCGAAGACATCTGCCGCTTCGGACGGTCCCTGTTCGAGCGCGGGCTGACGCCCGGCTCCTCCGGCAATATCAGCGTCAGGCTGGACGGTGGCGGCTGGCTGGTGACGCCGACCAATGCCTCGCTCGGCTTCCTCGATCCCGCAAAGCTGTCGCGGCTCGACGAAAGCGGCCAGCTGGTATCGGGCGATGCCCCGACCAAGGAAGTTCCGCTGCACACAGCGCTTTACGACACGCGCGGCACTGCACGCGCCATCGTGCATCTGCATTCGACACACTCGGTCGCGCTCTCGATGCTGCCGGAGATCGACCCGCGCGCCGTTCTGCCGCCGATGACGGCCTATTATCTGATGAAATGCGGCGCCACCGCGCTCGTGCCCTACTACCGCCCCGGCGATCCCGCGGTTGCGGATGCGATCAAGGGACTGGCGGGCAAATATTCATCGGTGCTGCTCGCCAATCACGGCCCGGTCGTCGCCGGCGACACGCTGGAGGCCGCGGTGTTCGCGACCGAGGAGCTGGAGGAAACGGCGAAGCTGTACCTGCTGCTGCGCGGGATGAACCCGCGGTATCTCACGCCGGAGCAGGTGACGGATCTGGTGAAGGTGTTCGGGGTGACGCTGCCGGAGCATGGGCACGAACCACACACACCGACGTCATCCTGAGGTGCGCCTGGCGCGATGCTTTGCATCGCGCCGGGAGCCTCGAAGGATGGGCTATAGGCGCTGGCGGCTCATCCTTCGAGGCGCGCAAAAGCGCGCACCTCAGGATGACGGCGGAGCTTGTGTAATGCGCGGGTTTTAGCGGGTTGTAGCCCGCATGAGCGCAGCGATATGCGGGAACGGCGGCCCCGGATATCGCTGCGCTCATCCGGGCTACGGCAGTGTGCTTGTAGCTATAGCCCCAGATACGCCTTCCTGACATCCGGATTGCCCCTGATCTCGGCGGCCGGGCCCTGCATCAGCACGCGGCCGGTTTGCAGGATGTAGGCGCGGTCGGCGATCTCGAGGCACTCGGCCATGCGCTGCTCGACGATCAGCACGGTCATGCCGGCATCGCGGATGCGCAGAACCGCCTGGAAGATCTCGTCGACCAGCTTCGGCATGATGCCCTGCGAGGGTTCGTCCAGCATCAGCAGCCGCGGACGCGTCATCAGCGCGCGGCCGATCGCGAGCATCTGCTGCTCGCCGCCGCTGAGCGTCTCGGCGCGCTGCTCCAGGCGTTCGGCCAGGCGGGGAAACAGCTGGAAGACGAGATCGAGCGGGCCTTCGCGGTCGGCCTCGCCACGGTACAGATAGCTGCCGAGGCGCAAATTGTCGCGCACCGACAGGCGCGGAAACAGGCGGCGGTTCTCCGGCACGTAGGCGATGCCGGCCGCGGTGATATGGTGCTGCGCCATGCCGTTGAGCTGTTTGCCGTCGAACGTCACGGTGCCCGAGCGCGGCCGCTCGGCGCCGGCGATGGATTTGAGCAGCGTCGACTTGCCTGCGCCGTTGGCGCCGGCGACGCAGACGATCTCGCCCTTCTGGACCTCGATCGAGATCGCGGAGATCGCGACCAGGCCCTGATAGGCGGTCGTGACTTCACGCACCGACAGCATGACGATCTCCCAGATATGCGCTGATCACCTTGGGATCGCGGACGACGTCGTTAGGCTTGCCCTCGACCAGCACCTTCCCGAGGTCGAGCACGATGGCGCGGTCGACCAGAGGCATCACGATCTCCATGACGTGCTCGACCATCAGCACGGTGATGCCGGTATCGCGCACCTTGCGCACCAGCGCGACACCGGTCTGCGCCTCGGTCGGCGTCAGGCCGGTGAGGACTTCGTCGAGCAGCAGAAGCTTCGGCTCGGTCGCGAGCGCTCGCGCAACTTCGAGGCGGCGCTTCTCCGCCGGCACGAGGTCGCTGGCGAGCACGTCGGCGCGCGCGGCAAGGCCGGTGAACTCCAGCACCTCGTGCGCCTTGCGGCGCGCCTCGCGCATCACGGTGTTGCGCACCAGCGCACCGACGATCACGTTGTCGACGACGGTCATGGTCTCGAAGCTCTTGACCACCTGGAAAGTGCGCCCGACACCGCGCTGGCAACGTTCCGCCGCCGGCATGTGGGTGACGTCCTCGCCGTCGAACAGAATCGATCCTTGCGTCGGCGGCAGCACGCCGGCGATCAGATTGAAAAGCGTCGACTTGCCGGCGCCGTTGGGGCCGATCAGGCCGACGATCTCGCCGCGGCCGACCGAGATCGAGACGTCGCTGTTGGCGACGAGGCCGCCGAACCGCTGCCAGACGCCGCGGGTTTCAAGAAGCGCGGTCATCGTGCGGTCCCCGTCTTCTTCGGGCGTGAAAACAGGCTCAACAGGCCCCGCGGCAAGGCCAGCGAGATCAGGACGATCAGCGTGCCGTAGACGATGAGGTCGACGCCGCGGCCCGAGCCGCCGAACTTGAAGCGGGTCAGCTCCGTCAGCGGGATCAGGATGGCGGCCCCCAACACCGGCCCCCACAGGGTCCCGATGCCACCGAGCACGGCGGGCAGCGCCATCAGCAGCGAGAACTGGAAGCCCATGACGCTTTCGGGATCGATATAGGAGACGAACTGGGCGTAGAAGCTGCCACCCACCGCGACCAGGAAGGCGGAGACGGCGGCCGCGCCCATCTTGGAATTGAACACGTCGACACCAAGGCTCTCGGCTGCGTCCGGATTGTCCTTGACCGCCCGCCACCAGAACCCCCATTTCGAGTTCTCCAGCCACCAGGTGACGAACCAGGCGAGGCAGCACAGCGCCAGCGCGAAATAAAAGTACGGCAGCTTGGTGCGCAGGAACTGGAATTTCAGCCAGCTGTCGCCGCGGATCGGAATGGTGATGCCCATCGCGGCGCCGGCCCATTCCCAGTTGTGAAACAGCAGCAGTCCGATTTCGGCGATGACGATGGTGGCGATCACGAAATAATGGCCGCGCAGTCGGAAGAAGGGATAGCCCAATCCCATCGCGATCAGCGCCGACACCACGCCGCCCGCCAGCATGCCGAACCACGGCAGCACGCCGAACTTCGTGAACAGCAACTCCGTGGTGTAGGCGCCAAGGCCGAAATACAGCGCGTGCCCGAGCGAGATCTGGCCGCAATAGCCGGACAGGATATTCCAGCTCTGCGACAAGCCCGCATACAACAGCGTCAGGATGAGGATGTTCTGGACGACGACATCCTTCACGAACAAGGGCGTCGCTGCGGCAATCGCGGCGAGCAATGCAGCGATGATGAGGTCGCGGCGACGCCGCGCTGCAAAATCCTTGTCCATCAGATCGATCCGAACAGGCCGCGCGGCCGGATGAAGACGACCAGCAGATAGACCGCGTAGATGCCGACCGATTTCAGCGACGGCGGCAGCACCAGCGCGGTGGTGGCTTCGACGAGGCCGACGATGATGCCGCCGGCAAAGGCGCCGAACACGCTGCCGAAGCCGCCCAGCGCCACCGTGACGTAGGCGATCAAGGCAAAGGACGCGCCGACATCAGGATAGATATAGAAGAAGCTTGCCATGATCGCACCGGCGAGACCGACCAGCGCAGCCCCAAGGCCCCAGCCGAACGCGAACACGCGGTTCTTGTCGATGCCGACCAGCGCGACTGCGCCTGGATCTTCGCGGGTGGCTTCCAGCGCACGGCCGAAATCGGTGCGGTGGATGAAGAAATAAAGACCGGCAAAAGCGAGGATCGAGACCAGTGCGCCGACCAATTGCGGCTCGGGCAGGAAGATGCCGGCAATCGAGATGGTCTTGCCGCCAAGCCAGGAGTGCGGAATACTGCGATAGTCCGGCGTGAAGAAGAACTGCGCCAGGCCGCGCATGACGATGGCAAGGCCGAAAGTGGTGAAGATCTGCACCATGCCGGCATTGGCCTTGGCCCGCATGGCGAAGCGTACGATCAAGAGGTAGATCACCGCCCCGAACACGAACAGGGCCGCGGCGACCAATGGCGCCGACAGCAAGGGGTCGATGGCGAAGAACGCGAACAGAAAGAAGGACAGGTACATCGCGATCATCAGGAACTCGCCATGGGCGAAGTTCGTGACGTCCATCAGGCCGAAGATCAGCGCGAGGCCGACCGCGATCAGTCCGTACAGCAGGCCCATCAGAAGGCCGCTCGCGAGACTCTGGATAATGGCTTGGGCTGTCAAAGTCTGTCCCCCGTCCGAAACATCGTCCCTCGCTCCGTCATTGCGAGCGCAACGAACCTCCACACCACGGCCGTCATCCTGAGGTGCGCGCTCTTGCGCGCCTCGAAGGATGGCCGCAAGCGCACCGCCGACCCATCCTTCGAGGCTTCACCTTGCGATGCTTGGCATCGCAAGGCTCGCACCTCCAGCGACAACCGCTTCGCGGTTGCGCGGGGATGACGGCGGTGGTTGTCGCTTACTTCATCGGCCAGACCGCTTCCGCAATCGCGGCCTGCGGCGGGAAGATGGTGACGAACTTGCCGCCGATATACTGCAGCAGGACCGGGTCGGCGTCGTTGTTCTGGCCCATCTCGTCGAACTTGACGCGCTTCCAGGGCATGATGGTCTGCTCGCCCGGGATGTCGGTCGCGGCAAGCGCATCGCGAATCTTCTCGCCGTCGGTCGACTTGGCGCGGTTGATGGCGTCGGCGAGGATGATCAGACCCATAAACTGGCGCGAGGTGAGGTCGTTGAAATCCTTGCCCGAGCGCGCCTTGAACATGTCGTTGATCTTGCCGACCATCGGGCGCTTCTGCGCGAGGTCGAGCGAGAAGGTGCCGCGCGAGATCACGCCTTCGAGCTTGTCGCCGACGGCATCATAGAGCGCCTTCTCGGAGAAGCCGGCGTCCTGCGCCACGATCGCGTTCGGCTTGTAGCCGAGTTCGGCCATGGTCTTGACCAGCAGGATGCCGTCGGTGGTGTAGCTCGAGGGCATCAGCACGTCGGCATTGGCGGACTTGAGCTGCTGCACTTCGGCTGAGAGCGAGGGCGAATTGGCGCGATACTTGATGTCGGTGACGATCTTGTAGCCGCGCTCGCCGGCGATCTTGGCCTGGGCGTTGCCGGAATCGGTGCCGAAGATGGTGTCCTCGTGGAACAGCGACAGCGTCTCGATCTTGGTGCCCTTCTTCTTCAAGGCGTCGAAGAAGTCGAACATCGCGGCCGAATACATCTCGTCATGCGGCGCAGCACGGAAATAATATTTCAGGCCGCGGCGATGCAGGCTGGGCGAGGAATTGTCGGCGGAGACGAACGGGACCTGGTAGCGCTCGCAGATCTGGCTGACGGTGACGGCGACCGCGCTCTGATAGGTGCCGATGATGGCAGAGACCTTCTCCTGCGTGATCAGGCGCTCGGCCTCGGCGCGGCCCTTCTGCGGATCGGCCTGGTGGTCTGCGAACACGAGGCGAATTTTGGCGCCGCCGAGACCCGGAAGGCCCTCGCCCTTGGCCAGCGGCAGGTCGAAATCGGTGGCCTTGTTGATGACCTCGAGCGCGGTCTCATAGGCCTTCTGGGCATCGACGCCCTGCTGCGCGCTGCCGCCGGAGAACGGATAGATCACGCCGATCACGACTTCCGAAGTCTGTGCACGTGCAGCCAGCGGCACCAGCGCTGCAGTTGCGGTGGCACCCAACAATACGTCGCGGCGAGTGATCGTCATGGCAGAGTCCTCTTTGACTGAATTTCGACTGATCGAATGAAGCGATTGACGGATGCGGTAAAGCTCGAAGAAGCAGCAAACGCTGCCCACTAAATCACGGCCATGGTCCTGTTCTTGAGATCCGTCACCAGCATCAGGCCGGGCGAATGCGTAACGGCGAACGGGAGCCTGGCGGCATTGATCACCGATTGCGGTGTCACGCCGCAGGCCCAGAACACCGGAATCTCGTCGTCGGCGACCGGCACCGGATCGCCGTAGTCCGGCTTGGCGATGTCCTTGATGCCGATCAGATGCGGATGGCCGAGATGCACGGGCGCGCCATGCACGGCGGGATAACGCGAGGTGATCTGCACGGCGCGGATGGCATCGGCGGGCTTGAACGGACGCATCGAGACCACCATGGGACCGGCGAACGGACCGGCCTCGCCGCAGGCGATGTTGGTACGATACATCGGCACCCGCACATTGAGCTCGATGTGGCGGATCGGCATGCCCTCGTCGAGCAAGGCTTCTTCAAACGAGAACGAGCAGCCGAGCACGAAGGTCACGAGATCGTCGCGCCAATGCTTCGTCACATCGGTCGGCTCGTCGACGACCTCGCCGTCGCGCCATACGCGGTAGCGCGGCACATCGGTGCGGATGTCGAGATCGGCACCAAGCGAAGGAATGTAGGGACTGCCGACATCGGACATGCCGATGATCGGGCACGGCTTCGGATTGAGCTGGCAGAAGCGATGAAAGGCGCCGGCATATTCCGCCGGCAGGATCGCCAGATTGCCTTGGACGAAGCCGGGGGCGACGCCGGCGGTGGAAGCGACCAGCCCTTGCCGGTAGGCAAGCCGCGCCTTGCGGCTCGGAAGGGCGTCGGGCATTTCAGTTTGCTGCATTGCCACCAAAACAGTCATGTAATCGACCTGCCTATAAACTCGACAAAGACAGCCAACACCAAGCGTGCTATAAAGTCTAATCGTCCTTTCTAATCGATATCGATAAATTCAATTTATCGATGAGGAAAATCCATCCAATGCTTGACTTCAGGTCGATCGAGACTTTTCTCTGGGTCGTAAAGCTCGGCAGCTTCCGCGGCGCCGCAGCACGGCTCAATACGACCCAGCCGGCGATCTCCCAGCGCATCGCCCAGCTCGAGCGCGAGATGGGCGTCAAGCTCCTCAACCGCGATCATCGCGTGGCCTCCCCGACGCCGACGGGCCGGCAGATGATGGTCTATGCGGAGAAGCTGATCGGACTGCGCGCTCAGATGATGGCAGAGATCGGTGACCGTTCCGCAATGCGCGGCGTCATGCGGCTCGGCGTTGCCGAGACCATCGTGCACACCTGGTTGCCGCGCCTGGTGAAGAGCGTCGACCAAGTCTATCCGAACCTGTCGCTCGAGATCGAGGTCGACATCACGCCGAATCTCACCGCGCGCCTGCTCGCGCAGGAGATCGAGCTTGCCTTCGTGGTCGGACCGCTGTCGGCGTCCGGCGTGCACAATCGCGTGCTCGCCGATTACCCGATCGGCTTCCTCGCAAGCCCTTCGCTCGGCCTCGGCAAAGGCCGGGTGACACCGGCCGAGCTCGCGCGGTTTCCGATCATCACCTTCCCGCGCAAGACGAAGCCTTACGAGGTCGTGCGCGAGGTATTCGACCGGCCGGAGCTGCCGCCGATCCGGCTGCATGCGTCCGCGTCGCTCGCCACCGTCATCCACATGGCGGTCGAAGGGCTCGGCGTCGCCGTGATCCCCGACGCGATCGTCGAAAAGGAGCTCGCCGACGGGCGGCTGCAGCTGCTCGACACCGATCTCGCGATCGCACCGCTGACCTTTACCGCAAGCTGGCTCGCCTCGCCCGACGTCGTCGCCGTGGAGCGCGTCGCCGAGCTTGCACGGCAGATTGCGCAGAGCAGCCTCGCAGTTGACGCGCCCGCGCTGGCGCGGCATTGAAAAAGGCGCCGGACGAAAGAGAGAACGACCGCATGAGCCGAGCCGCCACCAATCTGCAAATCGATTCCGCCCGCCTCTGGGGCTCCATCCACGAGACCGCGCAATTTGGCGCGACGGCCAAGGGCGGCGTGCGGCGGCTGACGCTGAGCAGCGAAGACAAGCAGGTGCGCGACTGGTTCCGCAAGGCGTGCGAGGACGCAGGTCTCGAGGTGCACACTGACGCGCTCGGCTCTCAGTTCGGCCTGCGCAAGGGCCGCGACATGTCGAAGCCGCCCGTCGGCATCGGCTCGCATCTCGATACCCAGCCGACCGGCGGCAAGTATGACGGCATCCTGGGCACGCTCGGCGCGCTCGAAGTCATCCGGACGCTGAACGATGCCGGCATCGAGACCGAAGCTCCGATCTGCGTCGTCAACTGGACCAACGAGGAAGGCTCGCGCTTCGCGCCCGCGATGATGGCCTCCGCGGCCTATGTCGGCGACTTCACCACCGACGACATCTTGTCGCGCAAGGACATCGACGGCACGACCGTCGGCCAGGCGCTCGACAGCATCGGCTATCGCGGCGACAAGCCGGTCGGCTTCCAGAAGCTTGGCTGCTTCGTCGAATTGCACATCGAGCAAGGTCCGATTTTGGAGGCCGAAGGCAAGACCATTGGCATCGTCGATTCCGGCCAGGGCGTGCTCTGGTACGACGGCAAGATCTCCGGCTTCGAGAGCCATGCCGGCTCGACCCCGATGCCGCTGCGCCGCGATGCGCTGGCGACGCTGTCGGAGATCGTGCTGGCGATGGAGGCGATCGCCAGGAAGCACGGGCCCAAGGCGGTCGGCACCATCGGCGAGGCCGTGATCGCAAATCCTTCGCGCAACGTCATTCCCGGCGAGATCGCCTTCACCATGGACTGCCGCAGCGCGGACGGCGCCATCATGGACGCGCTCGATCGCGATTTGCGCGCCGCGATTGCGGAGATCGCCGCGCGTCGCAAGGTCGAGGTCAAGATCGACCTGGTCTGGCGCAAGCCGCCGACGCATTTCGATTCCAAGCTGGTCGCGGCGGTCGAGAACGCGGCCAAGACGCTCGGCTATTCCTCGCGCCGCATCACCTCCGGCGCCGGCCACGACGCCTGCAACCTCAACACCGTGATGCCGGCGGCGATGGTGTTCGTGCCCTGCAAGGACGGCATCAGCCACAACGAGCTGGAAGACGCCACGCAGCCCGATTGCGCCGCGGGCACCAACGTTCTCATGCATACCGTGCTGGCGATCGCCGGCGTCGCATCCTGACCGGAGAGAATAATGCGCGGAGTTTTCGTCGACGCCAATGAAGCGCTTGCGGTGATCATGGAGCGGCTCGAGAAGCCCGGCGATCCCAAGGTGCGGATCCACAGGGATCCCGATATCAAGCCCGAGCAATACCCCGAGATCCTCGACGGCGCCGAGATCGCGATCGTCGACCACACCGCGCTGCCGACCGAGGTGGTGAAGAAGTGTGCGGGGCTGAAGCACGTCGTGTTCCTCGGCACCGGTGCGCGCAGCTACATGAACCCGGAGGAGCTGGCTGAACTCGGCATCTCCGTGCATCTGATCAAGGGCTATGGCGACACTGCGGTCGCCGAATCCGCGATCGCACTGATGTGGGCCTCGGCCCGCGGCATCGCCATGATGGATCGCGAGATGCGCGACGGCAACTGGCTGCGCGAAGACGGCATGCAGCTCACCGGCAAGACACTCGGCCTGATCGGTTTCGGCGGCATTGCCGCCGAGGTCGCGCGTATTGCGTCCGGCAGCGGCATGAAGGTGATCGCCTGGAACCGCTCGCCGAAGAGCCATCCGGGTGTCGAATTCACCGATCTCGACAGCGTGCTGGCAAGGAGTGACGTCTTATCGCTGCATCTGCTGCTCAACGACGAGACGCGCGGCATGATCACGCGCGAGAAGATCGCAAAGATGAAGCCGGGCGTCATCCTCATCAACACCGCCCGTGCCGCTGTTGTCGACGAGGCCGCCATGATCGATGCGCTGAAGTCAGGTCACATCCGCCATGCCGGGCTCGACGTCTTCAACATCGAACCGCTGCCCGGCGATCATCCGTTGACGAAGATTCCCAACGTGACGCTGTCGGCGCATTCGGCGTTCCGTACGCCGGAGGCGAGCGAAAATCTTATTGAAGCGGCATGGGTTCATTGCCGCCGGATCGTGAATTCGTAGGGTGGGTCAGCCCTGCGGAGGCGCGAAGCGCCTCTGCAGGGCGTAACCCACCTTTTTCTATTCCGCGGGGACAGAAGCGGTGGGTTACGCCTTCGGCTAACCCACCCTACACTCCCCGCCAAATCGCGAAGGGATAAGAGCAACAATGGCCGACTATCGCACCATCAAGGCAGAGCCGCTCACCAACGCCATCCGCGCCATCGTCAAGGCCGGCGGCTCCTCGGACCGCGAGGCCGAACTGGTGTCCACCAATCTGGTCGAGGCCAATCTCAAGGGCCACGACTCCCACGGCGTCGGCATGATCCCGCGCTACGTCCAGAGCGTCGTCAACGGCGGCCTCGCCGTGAACGCGCACGTCAAGACCGTGCTCGACACCGGGCCGCTGCTCACCCTCGACGGCGTCACCGGCTACGGCCAGGTGATCGGACATGAAGCGATGGAGCTGGCGGCAGCCCGCGCCAAGCAAAACGGCGTGTGCCTCGTCGGCCTCTCCAACTCGCATCACATCGGCCGCATCGGCCACTGGGCCGAGCAGTGCATCGACCACGGGCTGGTCTCGATCCACTTCGTCAACGTCATTTCCCGCCCGATCGTTGCGCCGTGGGGCGGCAGCGATGCGCGCCACGGCACCAACCCGTTCTGCGTCGGCATCCCGCGCAGGGGCAAGGACCCGATCGTGCTCGACTTCGCCACCAGCCGGATCGCGCAAGGCAAGACCCGCGTCGCCCACAACAAGGGCGTCGAGCTCGAGCCCGGTACCATCATCGACAACGAGGGCAAGCCGACCGTCAACCCGCGCTACACCGTGATCCCGCCGCACGGCGCCATCCTGCCGTTCGGCGAGCACAAAGGCTCGGGGCTCGCGCTGGTGTGCGAAATCCTCGGCGGCGCGCTCTCCGGCGGTCAGGTGGTCAAGGGCCCGTCCGACGGCAAGCACAACGTCCTCAACGGCATGCTCTCGATCGTGATCGACCCCGGCAAGCTCGGCACCGGCGAGAACCTCGCCCGTGAAGTCGAGAGCTTCGTCGCCTGGCACACCGGCTCGCCGCCGGCCGCCGGCGTCGACAAGGTCAAGATCGCCGGCGAGCCCGAGCGCGAGACCAAGAAGAAGCGCTTGGCCGAAGGCATTCCGGTCGATCCAACCACCTGGCAGGAGATCATCGAGGCCGGAAAGAAGTTCGGGCTGGATCAGGCGGCGATCGAGAAGATCGCGGGTTGATTGACCTGACGCGGATTGTAGGGTGGGCAAAGCGAAGCGTGCCCACCACTTCTGATCGAATTTTCCGTGATGGAAGAGGTGGGCACGGCGCTTAGCGCCTTTGCCCACCCTACGAAGGTCAATCCACCATATCCGCGACCGCCTTGCCGCAGGCCGTGGTGTCGGCGTTGCCGCCGAGGTCCTTGGTGCGGAGCGTACGTTCGGCCAGCGTGCGCTCGATCGCCTCGACGATCGACTTGCCCGCGACCTTCTCGCCGAGATGATCAAGCATCATCGCGCCCGACCAGATCGCGCCGATCGGGTTGGCGATGCCCTGCCCCGCGATGTCAGGCGCCGAGCCGTGCACCGGTTCGAACACCGAGGGGAAATCACCCTCGGGGTTGATGTTGCCTGATGGCGCGATGCCGATCGTGCCGGTGCAGGCCGGACCGAGGTCGGAGAGGATGTCGCCGAACAGGTTCGAGCCGACCACGACGTCGAACCAGTCCGGATGCAGCACGAAATTCGCGGTCAGGATGTCGATGTGGTACTTGTCCCACTTCACGCCGGGAAACTTCTTCGCCATCGCCTCCACGCGCTCGTCCCAATAGGGCATGGTGATGGAGATGCCGTTCGACTTGGTCGCCGAGGTCAAATGCTTCTTCGGCCGCGACTGTGCGAGCTCGAAGGCAAACTTCAGGATGCGGTCGACGCCGGTGCGGGTCATCACCGTCTGCTGCGTCACGAACTCGCGGTCGGTGTCCGGGAACATGCGGCCGCCGACGGAGGAATACTCGCCTTCGGTGTTCTCCCGCACCACCCAGAAGTCGATGTCGCCGGGCTTGCGGTTGGCGAGGGGGCACGGCACGCCGGGCATCAGCCGCACCGGCCGCAAATTCACGTATTGGTCGAACTCGCGGCGAAACTTGATCAGTGAGCCCCACAGCGAGACGTGATCGGGAATCTTGGCCGGCCAGCCGACCGCGCCGAAATAGATCGCGTCGTGCTTGCCGATCTTCTCCTTCCAGTCGCCAGGCATCATCTGGCCGTGCTTCTCGTAATAGTCCCAGGACGAGAAGTCGAAATGGTCGAAATGCAGGGAGACCCCGTGCTTCTTCGCCGCCGTCTCCAGGACGCGCAGGCCCTCCGGCATCACTTCCTTGCCGATGCCATCGCCGGGAATGACCGCGATCCGGTATTGCTTCTTGCTCATCGAGAACGTCCTTGGTTGGTCCGGCAGCCGCCGCTTTTTTGACCGCACTGCAATGGACCAAACGCAGCGGCAGTGCAACGCTGCACTGCAATGTTGACCATGGCGCGGCCGAGCGCCTACTGGTTTCATCCAGTTCCCCACCGAGCGAGTAACCTCATGGATCTGCATCTGCGTGGCAAGCGCGTCCTGATCACGGGCGCCTCCAAGGGCATTGGCGCCGCCGCCGCCGAAGCGTTTGCCGAGGAAGGCGCGAACCTCCTGCTCGCCGCGCGCAGCGGCGATCAGCTCAAGGCGCTGGCGGATCGCCTGCGCTCCGCGCACCAGATCGATGCCGCGACGAGCGTCGTGGACCTGCGCAAGCCTGAGGATCTGGCGCGGCTCGCCGGCGAAGCCGCCGACATCGACGTGCTCGTCAACAATGCCGGCGACATCCCCGGCGGCTCGATCGACAAGATCGACGAGGCCATTTGGCGTCACGCCTGGGATTTGAAAGTGTTCGGCTACATCAACCTGACGCGGCAGATCTACGCGCAGATGAAGGCCAAGGGCGGCGGGGTCATCGTCAACGACATCGGGGCGGCCGGCGAAAAGTTCGACGCCAACTACATCTGCGGCAGCGCCGGCAATGCCGCGCTGATGGCCTTCACCCGCGCGCTCGGCGGGAAAAGTCTCGCCGACAACATCCGGGTGGTCGGCATCAATCCCGGCCCCGTCGGCACCGACCGGCACGTCACGCTGCTCAAGACGCGGGCAAAGCACCAGTTCGGCGACGAGAGCCGCTACAAGGAATTCCAGAAGAGCCTGCCGCTCGGCCGCCCCGCGCATGCCCGCGAGATCGGCGACCTCATGGCATTCCTGGCGTCGGACCGCGCCGGCTATACCTCGGGCGTGATCTACACGGTCGACGGCGGCATCAGCGCAGGCTGGAGTTAGTTTATCTCGTTGCGAGCGCAGCGAAACAAGCCAGACCGTTGCCGAGGAGGGACCCTGGATTGCTTCGTCGCTCTGCTCCTCGCAATGACGAACACAGTAAGCATGGGAGTAAAATAGTTGTCTAAAGACCTGATCCACGAATCCGCATGCGCCGTCGTCGACAAGCTGCGGTCCGGCGACGTCTCGCCGCTCGAACTGTTGGATGTGCTGGAGAAGCGCATCGGTGAGGTCGACGGCAAGGTCAACGCGCTGCCGACGCTGTGCTTCGATCGCGCGCGCGACAACGCCAAGGCGCTGATGCAGAAGCCGGCCGGTGCGCGTGGGTTGCTCGCAGGCATGCCGGTGCCGATCAAGGATCTGACCGACGTCGCAGGCGTGTTGAACACGCAGGGCTCGCCGATCTTCAAGGACAACATTCCCGCCAAGTCCGACCTCATGGTCGAGAATCTCGAAGCCAACGGCGCGGTGGTCTACGCCAAGTCCAACACGCCGGAATTCGGCGCCGGCGCCAACACCTTCAACGAAGTGTTCGGCGCAACCCTCAATCCCTGGGATATTTCGAAATCCGCGGCGGGCTCCTCCGGCGGCGCCGCGGTGGCGCTGGCCACCGGCATGGCCTGGCTGGCGCAGGGCTCAGACATGGGCGGCAGCTTGCGCAGCCCCGCGGCTTTCTGCGGCGTCGTCGGCATGCGCCCGAGCATCGGCCGCGTCGCGCATACCCCCAAATCCGGCATCGATCGCAATCTCGGCGTGGTCGGTCCGATGGCGCGTAACGTCGAGGATCTCGCGCTGCTGCTGGATGCCATGAGCGGCGATTTCGCGGATGACCCGCTGTCGCTGCCGGCGCCCACGACCTCGTTCCTGTCGGCGGCACAGTCAGGCAGGAAGCCGAAGCGGATCGCCTATTCACCCGATCTCGGCATCACGCCCGTCGATCCCGAGGTGAAGGCGATCACGCGCAAGGCGGCGGAACGCTTTGCCGAGGCCGGCGCCATCATCGAGGAGGCGCATCCGGACTGGCGCGAGGCGCATGAATGCTTCCACGTTCTGCGCGCCTTCGATTTCGCGATCACCAAGGCCAATCTGCTGCGCACCAAGCGCGACCTGCTCAAGCCCGAGGTGATCTGGAACATCGAGGAAGGCCTCAAGCTCACGGTGGAGCAGCTCGAACGCGCCGAGGCCCAGCGCGTCGGCATGACGGCGCGCGCGGTCGAGTTCTTCAAGACCTACGATCTCCTGCTGACGCCCACCACGATCGTACCGCCATTCCCGATCGAGCACCGCTATGTCGCGGAATGTGCGGGCAAGCGATTCGACAATTACGTCGAGTGGCTCGGCATCGTCTACGCCATCACACTGGCCTGCTGCCCCTCGCTGTCGCTGCCCTGCGGCTTCACCGCCTCGGGCCTGCCGGTCGGCGTGCAGGTCGTCGGCGCGCCGCGCGCGGACGCACAGGTGCTCGCGGGCGCGAAGGTGCTGGAGGATATTCTGGACCTGCGCGGGACGACGCCGATCGATCCGAAGGTGAAGAAATAACCCCTCTGGTGCCTCGGACGCAGCGCAGCGCTTCTTCAGTGGTGCGCTGCAGAGCCGGGGTCCATGCCTCCACGACTTCCCGTGCATCCCTGGGTCCCGGCTCTGCGGCGCAGCGCTTGCGCGCTGCACCTTGTCCGGGACACGAGATAACTCACCTTCCGCTCGTTGCCTCCAGGCTCCTGCTGTACCGCGACATCGCGAAGCAGAACATGAAATAGATCGCGGCGACGAAGATGTAGACCTCGACCGAGAATTGCTGCCAGGCGGGATCGATGATTGCCGTCTTGGCCGTGGTCAGCAGATCGAAGATTCCGATGATGAGGACGAGGCTGGTGTCCTTGAAGAAGGCGATGAAGGTATTGACCAGCGGCGGGATGACGTGGCGGATCGCCTGCGGCAGCACGATCAGCCGGTGCTTGCGCCAGTAGGACAGCCCCAGCGCATCAGCCGCTTCATATTGCCCGCGCGGCACGGCCTGCAGGCCGCCGCGGATGACCTCCGCGAGATAGGCGCCGGCGAACAGGATGATCGCGACCTGGGCGCGCAGCAGCTTGTCGATGTTGAATCCAGCGGGCATGAACAGCGGAAACATCACGCTCGCCATAAACAAGAGGCTCACCAGCGGCACGCCGCGGATCAGCTCGACATAGAGCACGCTGAGCGAGCGGATCGCCGGCAGCTTCGAGCGCCGGCCAAGCGCGACGAGAATGCCGAGCGGGAAGCCGAATGCGAGACCTAACGTCGCCAGGATCAGCGTCACCGGCAAACCGCCCCAGCGATCCTGCGAGACAAAGGAAAGGCCGAGCACGCCGCCCCACATCAGCACGCTGATCAGCGCGAGCGCGCCGATCCAGAGAAGAACCAGCTCGCGCCGCCACAAGGCGCGGCGGGTGGAGAGAAAATACAACGCGATGAACAGCAGCACCGACAGCGCCGGCCGCCACTGCTCGTCGAACGGATAGGTGCCGAACAGGATGAAGCGGTACTTCTCGGGAATGATCGCCCAACAGGCGCCGAGGCCGCGCACCGCGCGGCAGGGGCTGGAATCGTTCGCCGGCGTCAACCATACGGCATTGGCAATACCCCACTGCACGAAACTGAAGATGCCCTTGGCGAGCACCGCCAGCAGCACGACGGTGAGAATGCCGTTCGGGATCGACGAGAACAGATTGGTGCGCAGCCAGCGCAGCACCGGATTGCCGATCTGTGGACGGCGGGCGGCACGCGGTGCGTCGGGGATGTCGGCGATCACGGTCATGCTCAGCGCTCCACCAGCGCGATGCGCGAATTGTACCAGTTCATGAAGAAGCTGATGGACAAGCTGATGGTCAGGAACACCGCCATGATCAGTGCGATGGCTTCGATGGCCTGCCCGGTCTGGTTCAGCGTGGTGTTGGCGATCGAGACCACGTCCTGGTAGCCGATCGCGACCGCAAGCGAGGAGTTCTTGGTCAGGTTGAGATACTGGCTGGTCATCGGCGGCACGATGACGCGCAGCGCCTGCGGCAGGATGATCTGCCGCAGCATGAAGCTGCGGCGCAGGCCGAGCGCGTTGGCGGCGTCCCACTGTCCGCGTGGCACGGACTGGATGCCGCTACGCACGATCTCGGCGATGAAGGCCGAGGTGTAGGTGACCAGCGCGATCAGCAGCGCGAAATATTCCGGGGCAAGCGTCAGCCCGCCGACGAAGTTGAAGCCGCGCAGCGCCGGCCATTCGATCGTCCAGGACACGCGAAGCAGGACGGACACCACCACGGGCAACCCGAGGATCAAGCTCACCGCAAAGGGCCATACCGGCCGCGGCTTGCCGTCGCGCATCTGCTGAGCAACCAGCCATCGGCGGATGAGATAGACCGCGGCAAGGCCGAACGCCGCCGTGCCGAGCACCCAGAGCTGCGGCGGGCCAAGCGGAATTGCCGGCAGGATCAGGCCGCGATTGGACAGGAACACGCCCTCGATCGGCCGCCATGCCGCGCGCGCGGCCGGCAGCGCCTGCATCAGCACGTACCAGAACAGAAGTTGAAGCAGCAGCGGGATGTCGCGAAGCGTTTCGACATAGACGGCGGCAAGGCGTGACAGCAGCCAGTTGGCCGACAATCGCGAGATACCGATCAGCGTCCCCACGATGGTCGCGAGCAAGATGCCGATCACGGCGATGCGCAGGGTGTTGCCGACGCCGACGACGAAAGCCCAGAGATAGCTGTCTCTCGGATTATAGGCCAGCAGGCTGTCGGCGATGGGCATGCCGGCCTCGCGGCCGAGGAAGGCAAACCCGGTCGTGATGCGGCGCGCCGAGAGGTTGGTGACGGTGTTGGACCAGAGAAAACCGACAACGCCAACGACGATCGCGACCACCAGCACCTGCCAGAACAGGCCCTTCAGCTCGCGGGGCCCCCATGCGCCGAAAAAGCGGGGGCGCGGCGGCGGCCTCGACGTGTCTGTGGTCACAGCGCAAAAATCCTTCTCGAGAGGCGGCGATTTCCGGCAGCGGCACGTCAACTGTTGCACCAATCCAAAAGTCGTGCAACAAATGTTTCATGGCCGAGCCCGCGAAATCCTCGCCACTGAGCGAACTGCGCATTGCATTGCCTTCGTTGCCGATGCGGCTGCAGGAAGTCGGACGCTTCGTCGCCGCCAACGATTACGATGCCACCACCCGCTCGATGCGCGACCTCGCGGCCGAAGCCGGCGCCGATCCCGCCGCGTTCACGCGGCTCGCCAAGGCGATCGGCTATTCGGGCTGGGACGAATTGCGCGCAGCACTGACCGAGGCGCGGCGTCCCTCGCAGACCGCACCCTTCTCCGGCCGCGCCAGAAGCCGCCGGCCCGGCCCGAATGCCGATGTTTCGCTGGTCACCGACAAGCTCGAGGCCGAAGCCGCCGGACTTCCACGCATTCCGGCCCAGCCGATTGCGGAGGCCGCGCGCTCCCTGCATGAGGCCAAGCGGATCTGGATTGCCGGCTATCGCAGCTGCCGCAGCGTCGCCGAGCTGTTGAACTACGAGCTGCGGCTGTTCCGTCCCGAACAGGTGCAACTCATCGGAACGTCGGGCCCCGACGATCTCGACCTCGGTGCCTTCCGCCGTGGCGAGGCCGTCATCGTCATCGGCTTCCTGCCCTACACGCATGCGAGCGTCCGCGTCGCGCAAGCCGCCCATCATTGCGGCGCAACGCTGATTACCATCGCGGACAGCCTCTCGGCACCGATGGCCGAGGGGGCCGACCACGTCCTGCTGTTCGAGGCAGCCTCTTCTCCCGGCTTCTTCCCGAGTCTCACCGGCGCGATCGCGATCGCGCAGTCGCTGGCTGCAGTGACGTTCGCGCTCGGCGGCGTCGCCGCGAAGAAGCGCCTGGAGCATACCGAGGCGCGGCTCGCTGCTGCCTCCACCTACGTTTCGGAGAAAGGTTGACCGATGGCCACCCGCACCAGCCGCGTGCTGCACCGCTCGTTGCGCGAGACGCCCCCCAAGGCGATCGGCGGCGAAGGCGTCTATCTCTTTGCGGAGGACGGACGGCGCGTGCTCGACGCCTCCGGCGGCGCCGCCGTCTCGTGTCTCGGCCACCAGCATCCCCGCGTGATCGCGGCGATGGCGAAGCAAGCCTCGACGCTCGCCTATGCACACACCGCCTTCTTCTCGTCCGAGCCGGCCGAGGCGCTGGCCGAAACCCTGGTCGGGCACGAGCCCGGCGGCCTCGCCTATGCGTATTTCGTCAGCGGCGGATCCGAGGCGATCGAAGCCAGCATCAAGCTCGCGCGGCAATATTTCATCGAGCGCGGCGAGCCACAGCGGCAACATTTCATCGCGCGACGACAGAGCTACCACGGCAACACGCTGGGCGCCCTCGCCGCCGGCGGCAACGCCTGGCGGCGCGCGCCCTATGCGCCGCTGCTCTCGGCCGCCTTCAGCCATGTGACGCCGGCATTCGCCTATCACGAGAAGCGCGACGGTGAATCCGATACACAGTTCGTGGCGCGGCTTGCGGCGGAGCTCGAAGCGGAGTTTCAGCGGCTGGGTCCCGACACCGTCGCGGCGTTCCTCGCCGAGCCGGTCGTCGGCGCCACCGCCGGCGCGGTGACGGCACCTGACGGCTACTTCAAGGCGGTGCGCGAGATCTGCGACCGGCACGGCGCGCTGCTCATTCTCGACGAGGTCATGTGCGGCATGGGCCGCACCGGCACCACGCACGCCTGGGAGCAGGAAGGCGTTGCGCCCGACATCCAGGCGATCGCAAAGGGGCTCGGCGGCGGCTACCAGCCGATTGGGGCGATGCTCGCGAGCGGCAGGATCATCGACACCATCCGCGCCGGCTCGGGCGCCTTCCAGCACGGCCACACTTATCTCGCACATCCCCTCGCCTGCGCAGCCGCACTGGCGGTACAGGACGTGATCCGAGAGGACGGCCTGCTCGATCGCGTCAAGGAGCGCGGCAGCCAGCTCGAACAGCGCCTGACCGAGCGCTTCGGCAATCACCGCCATGTCGGCGACATCAGGGGCCGCGGCCTGTTCTGGGCGATCGAGCTGGTCGCCGATCGCGGCAGCCGCACCTCGTTCGATCCGGCGCTCAAGCTCAATCAGAAGATCAAGGCGGAAGCGTTCGCCAATGGTCTCGGCTGCTATCCCGGCGGCGGCACCGTCGACGGCGTGCGCGGCGATCATTTGCTGCTGGCGCCGCCTTACATCACGTCGGCAGATGAGATCGATCAGATCGTCGACAAGCTCGGCACGGCCGTCGACAACGTATTGCGTAGTGTCAATCACTGAGGGGAGTTATAGCATGATGAGGAAAGTGGTTATCGCAGCCGGCGCGCTCGCGGCATCGGCAGTCGTGGCGCAGGCAGCGACGCTCGACACGGTGAAGAGCCGCGGCACGCTGGTGTGCGGCGTCAGCGCCGGCTTTGCCGGCTTCTCGGCGCCGGACTCGCAAGGCAACTACAAAGGCCTCGACGTCGACTATTGCCGCGCGCTCGCGGCCGGCGTGCTGGGGGATGCCAGCAAGGTGCGCTACGTCTCCCTGACCGCGCAGAACCGCTTCACCGCGCTGCAATCGGGCGAGATCGACGTGCTTTACCGCAACTCGACGCAGACCTATTTGCGCGGTGTGACGCTCGGCCTCCGCCAGGGCCCGATCAATTTCTACGACGGCCAGGGCTTTGTCGTGAAGAAGGACCTCGGCGTCAAGGAGATCAAGGACTTGAAGGGCGCCACCGTCTGCGTCGCCCAGGGCACCACGCACGAAGTCACGCTCGGCGATTACGGCCGCGCCAACGGCATCGACTGGAAGCCGCTGGTGTTCGACCGTGTCGACACCATGTACCAGACCTTCTTCGGCGGCCGCTGTGACGCCATGACCCAGGACGCCTCCGCGCTCGCGGGCGCCGTGACCACCGCAGCCCCGAACCCGGCCGACTACGTCGTGCTGCCGCAGACCATCAGCAAGGAGCCGCTCGGCCCCTTCACCCGCAACGGCGACGAGGTCTGGAGCGACATCGTCACCTGGCTGCATTACGGCCTGATCGAGGCCGAAGAGCTCGGCGTCACGCAAGGCAATGTCGACGACATGGCGAAGTCGCAGACGCCCGCGATCCAGCGCCTGCTGGGTGCCTCCGGCGACCTCGGCTCACGGCTCGGGCTCGACAACAAATGGCTGGTCACCGCGCTCAAGGCCACCGGCAATTACGGCGAGATCTACGAGCGCAATGTCGGCAAGGCGAGCCCGCTCAAGCTCGACCGCGGCCTCAACGGCCTCTGGAGCAAGGGCGGCTTGATGTACGCGGTGCCGTTCAAGTAAACGTCTCTCGTGTCCCGGACGCGCTGCAGCGTGCCAACGCTGCTGCGCAGAGCCGGGACCCAGGAGGCCACGGCTTCTGACTCTCCAAAAGAATAAGCCCGGCTTAGCAGCGCATCACTTCGTGCTGCGCCGCGTCCGGGGCACGAGACCGACCAGGTAGTCACTCCCAATGACCACGCCCCCGCGCATCGCCCTGATCCACGCCCTCAAGCATTCCATCGCGCCGATCGAAGCGGCATTCGCCACGGCCTGGCCGGAGGCGCGGCTGATGAACCTGCTCGACGACAGCCTGTCGGCGGATCTGGCCCGCGACGGCGTGCTCAACGACGCCATGACCGGGCGCTTCCTCGCGCTCGGCGACTATGCTGCGGCGACGGGCGCCAATGCGATCCTGTTCACCTGCTCGGCGTTCGGCCCTTGCATCGAGGCGGTGGCACGTGCGCATGCGCCGATGCCGGTGCTGAAGCCGAACGAAGCCATGATCGAGCGCGCGGTGACGATGGGCAAGCGCATCGGCCTGCTCTCGACCTTCCCGCCGACGCTGGCCTCGATGCCGCCGGAGTTTCCGGCCTCGGTCCAGATCGTTCCGAAACTCGCCGAGGGCGCGCTGGCGGCGCTCGACCGCGGCGACCGCGCCATGCACGACCGGCTGATCGTGGACGCATCAAAGGATCTGCGCGATTGCGACGTCATTGCGCTGGCGCAGTTCAGCATCGCCTCGACAGCGCCGCTCGTTGCGGAAGCCACCGGCCGTCCCGTGGTGACCACGCCGGACAGCGCCGTTGACAAGCTGATGAAGGTACTGAAGGCCTAGGCGCCCGCTTTCTTCCGTCGCCGCGCGTCCTTGATCGCGACGGCGAGCGCAGCTTTCGTCTCCTTCACGAAGTCCTCGACCAGTTCCTCACGCGTGGCGTGCGCGGCCTCGCCGGTGAACAGGCCCTGCTCGGCCAGCATCACCACGCCATGCAGCGCCGCCCAGATCTTGAGAGCCTGGCGTTCGCGCAGAAAGCCGACAGCAGGGGCTTCCAGCGCTTCGATCACCAACCCAAATGTCTCGTGCGTGGCCTGTTGCAGTTCGCTGCCCTTGGCTGCGCATGACACCGTGCGTGAGGCGAACATCAAGCGATAGATGCCGTTGCGGCGCAGACCGAATTCGAGCGTCGCCTGCGCCAGCCGCGACAGCTTCGATTGCTTCGACGGTTTTGCCATAGCTTCGCGCAAAATCGCGCTGAGCTCGCGAAACGCCTCCGCCGTCACTGCCGCGAGCAAGGCATCACGGTCGGCGAAGTGCCGGTATGGCGCCGGCTGCGACACGCCGAGCTGCTTCGCCAATGCTTTGATGCTGATCGCCTCGGCACCCCCCTGCTCCGCCTCGCGCAATGCGGCCTTGATCAAGGCGTCGCGGAGATCGCCGTGATGATAGGAGTTCTCGGACTTGCGAGCGGCTTGTGAACGCATCTTGACGGCAAGCCTATAAGTTTGCGCTTGACAGAGGAAGCCTGTCGCGAATGTAATATGCTATAACTTAAAGAAACTCATGATGAGGAACGCGCCGACCCGCCCGGTCCGCGCACAGGCCGAGGAAGCCGCATGGCGGAACGACTGAGAGTTCACGTCGACCCCGACAAATGTCAGGGCCACGCACGCTGCAAGGCGCTTGCGCCGGAGCTGTTCGAGCTCGACGAATACGGGAACGCCCATGAAGCCGGCGACGGCGTCGTTCCGCCCGGTCTCGAAGACAAAGCCTGGCTTGCCAAATCC
This sequence comes from Bradyrhizobium amphicarpaeae, assembly GCF_002266435.3. Classification (NCBI taxonomy): domain Bacteria; kingdom Pseudomonadati; phylum Pseudomonadota; class Alphaproteobacteria; order Hyphomicrobiales; family Nitrobacteraceae; genus Bradyrhizobium; species Bradyrhizobium amphicarpaeae. The sequence continues at coordinate 2,328,331 of NZ_CP029426.2, read as the reverse complement.
AATTGCCCGGAGATTGCGATCGATGTGATCGAGGAGTAGCGCGGCTTTAGCCGCACCGCGTGCCTTCAGCGACCACCAGTTCTTAAGGGATCCGAGATGTCCGACGCCACTCCGCCCGCCGCCCATCCGCCCGTCACCGACTGGGTCCATGATTTCGATCATACCGATCCGCAATGGACGGAGGATCCCTTTCCGATCTGGGAGGAGCTGCGCGCCGCAAGCCCGGTCGTGCACACCGAGCGTTTCCTCGGCTGTTACATGCCGACCACCTATGAAGCAGTGCGCGAGATCGCCAACGACACCGAGCATTTTTCCTCGCGCCGCATCATCGTGCGCGACGTCCGTCCCGAGGTCGCGAGGAACGCCGCACCGCCGATCACTTCCGATCCGCCCGAGCACAAGCCAGCCAAGCAGCTTTTGTTGCCGCCCTTCACGCCGGACGCGATGAAGAAGCTGGAGCCGCGGATGCGCGCGATCTGCAACGAGCTGATCGACGGCTTCATCGCCGACGGCAAGGTCGACGCCGCCGCGCGCTACGCCAAATATATCCCGGTTCGGGCCATCGCCCACATGCTCGGCATCCCCGAGAGCGACAGCGATCTCTTCATCAACTGGATCCACATGATCCTGGAGCTCGGCATCAAGGACGAGAGCAAGCTGCTCCAGGCCGTCCAGGAGATGAGTGCCTATTTCAGGACGCATATCGAGGAGCGAAGATCGAAGCCGACCGACGATCTGATCTCCTATCTGATGAATGCCAGGGACAAGGAAGGCCAGCCGCTGGAAGAGTCCCACGTCCTGGGCTCGCTGCGCCTGCTCCTGATCGCCGGCATCGACACCACCTGGAGCGCGATCGGCTCCTCGCTCTGGCACCTCGCCAAGACGCCGGGCGACCGCGAGAGACTGATCGCCGAACCCGGGCTGATCCCGACCGCGGTGGAAGAGCTGCTGCGCGCCTATTCTCCGGTGACGATGGCCCGCGAGGTGGTCAAGGAGACCACGATCTCGGGCTGCCCGGTCAAGGCGGGCAACATGGTGTTGCTGTCCTTCCCGGCCGCAAATCGCGACCCTGAGATGTTTTCGGACGCTGACAAAGTCGTGATCGACCGTCGCGAAAATCGGCACGCCGCCTTCGGCCTCGGCATTCACCGCTGCGTCGGTTCCAACCTCGCGCGCATGGAGATGCAGGTGGCGCTGGAGGAATGGCTGAGGCGCATCCCGGATTTCCGGCTCGATCCGGCAGGCACGGTGGCCTGGTCACAGGGAACGGTGCGAGGCCCTCGCCAGTTGCCATTCCTGCTCGGAAAGGCGATGTAGGCCTTTTCCAGACAACGGAGAGGCCGGACGTGACTGAACAGGCAACCAACCCGGCCTCCGACCATATCGACATCGCCGACGCGAAGCGGCGGATCAAGGCGATCTTCATCGGCTCCATCGGCAATCTCGTCGAGTGGTACGACTTCTACGCCTACACGGCGTTCGCGCTCTATTTCGCTCCCGCCTTCTTCCCCGGCAACGACCCCGTCGTGCAGCAATTGAACGTCGCCGTCGTCTTCGCGGCGACGTTCCTGATGCGGCCCCTGGGCGGCTGGTTGTTCGGCTATCTCGCCGACCATTTCGGACGGCGCATCTCGCTCACGCTCTCGGTCGTCTTCATGTGCTTCGGTTCGCTGATCATCGCGCTGACGCCGACCTATGCCACGATCGGGTTCGCCGCGCCGGTCATCCTCGCGCTTGCGCGGGTCATCGAGGGCCTGAGCCTGGGCGGCGAATATGGCGCCAGCGCCACCTATCTCAGCGAGGTCGCCGATCCCAAGCACCGCGGCTTCTATTCGAGCTTCCAATACGTCACCCTGATCGGCGGCCAGCTCACCGCGATCATCGTGCTGCTGCTCCTGCAGAAGGTGTTCCTGACGCCCGAGGAGCTGAAGGCCTGGGGCTGGCGCATCCCCTTTGCGATCGGCGCGCTGCTGGCGATCTTTGCCGCGGTGATGCGGCGCGGCCTGCACGAGACGGAGGCGTTTGAGGAAGCCAGGAAGGTGGTGAAGCCGACCGGTTCGATCACCAATCTGCTGCGTTATCCGCGCGAACTGTTGCTGGTGGTCGGCCTCACCGCCGGCGGCACCGCCGCGTTCTACACCTTCACCACCTACATGCAGACCTTCGTCAAGCTTTCGGTCGGGCTGACCGAGGACCAGACCACTTTCGTGATCTTCGGCACGCTGATCTTCGCGACCATCCTCCAGCCGATCTACGGCGCGATCTCCGACAAGATCGGGCGCAAGCCGCTGCTGATCTTCTTCGGTGTCGCCGGCACGCTCGCGACGGTGCCGCTGTTGATGACGCTGAAGGAGACCAAGTCGCCCTTTGTCGCGTTCGTCCTGATCTGCTGCGCCTGGCTGTTCGTCGCCGGTTACACCTCGATCAACGCGGTGGTGAAGGCCGAGCTGTTCCCGACCAATGTCCGCGCGCTCGGCGTCGGCCTGCCCTACGCCATCACGGTGTCGGTCTTCGGCGGCACGGCACCGGCGATCGCGCTTTATTTCAAGAGCATCGGGCACGAGCAATGGTTCTACTTCTACCTCAGCGCTATCATCTGCCTGTCCCTGGTCATCTATGCTACCATGCGCGACACCAAGCACAGTTCCGCAATGCATCGGCACGAGTAGACTATGGCTGACGAGACACCATCCGACAGCAAGCTGACGCGCACCAAGGAGAAATGGGCGCGCGAGGGCCGCTTTCTCACGGGGAAGATCACGCGGCCGGAGGACCAAAGACTCCCGCCCGGCCAGCACCTCACCAAGGACTGGCCTGTGCTCGATCTCGGGGTGGTGCCGCCCATATCGCGCGACCGCTGGCGGCTCGACGTCTACGGCGCGGTCGAAAGTCCCGTGTTCTGGACCTTCGCCGAATTCACCGCGCAGAAGCAGGCGCGGTTCACCTCCGACATCCACTGCGTCACCACCTGGTCGCGCTATGACAATGAGTGGGAAGGGCTTGCCACGCGCGAGCTGCTCGCGGCCTGCCAGCCGCGGGAGGATGCGCGCTTCGTGACGCTGCATTCCCATGACGGCTACACCACCAACCTCGCGCTGGAAGACTTTGCCGCCGAGGATGCGCTGCTCGCCCATAGCTGGTCCGGCCAGCCGCTGACGGAAGAGCATGGCGGCCCGGTGCGGCTGGTCGTGCCGCATCTCTATTTCTGGAAGAGCGCGAAATGGCTTCAGTCCATCGAATTCCTGACCGAGGACGCGCCGGGCTTCTGGGAAGTCCGCGGCTATCATAACCGCGGCGATCCCTGGGCCGAGCAGCGCTATTCCGACGATTAGAATTCAAGCAGGAACGAGGGGACGCCCATGCCGACGGAACGCTTTCAATTCACGGGCGAAGGCGGCCATCAGCTTGCAGCCGCGCTGGAGTTGCCGGACGGCGAGCCTGCGGCCTATGCGCTGTTTGCGCACTGCTTCACTTGCGGCAAGGATACGCTCGCGGCCAAGCGCATCTCGGTTGCGTTGGCAGCCAGGGGCATCGCGGTCCTGCGCTTCGACTTCACCGGGCTCGGCTCCAGTGAAGGCGATTTCGCCAATTCGACGTTTTCGTCCAACGTCGCCGATCTCGTGCGCGCGGCCGACCATCTGCGCAACGCCGGCAAGGCGCCGTCGCTGTTGATCGGCCACAGCCTCGGCGGCGCCGCGATCCTCGCAGCCGCTGGAAGGATTCCCGAGGCCAAGGCGGTCGTGACCATCGCGGCCCCATCCGATCCAGCGCATGTGACCGGCCTCTTCAAGGAGCATATCGACAACATCCGCGCGCAGGGCGAGGTCGAGGTCTCGCTGGCGGGCCGCCCGTTCCGGATCAAGCGCGAATTCCTCGACGACGTAGCCGAGCACGAACTGATGAAAGACATCACCGGCCTGCACAAGGCCCTGCTGGTGATGCAGTCGCCGATCGACGACACCGTCGGCATCGACAACGCGACGCGGATTTTCGTGGCGGCAAAGCATCCCAAGAGCTTCGTCTCGCTCGACCATGCCGACCATCTCCTGAGCAAGCCGGCTGATGCGCTCTACGCGGCTGATGTGGTCGCGGCCTGGGCGAGCCGCTACATCGACGCCGCAAAGCCCGCAAAGCCGATCGATCTCGCCGAACCGCGCAAGGTCGTCGTGCAGGAGACCCGCAAGAGCAAGTTCAACCAGGCCATCACCGTTGGGCCGCACCATCTGGTGGCGGACGAGCCGGTTACGGCCGGCGGCGAAGATGCTGGTCCCGGTCCCTATGACTACTTGCTCGCCGGCCTTGGCGCATGCACTTCCATGACCATGCGGCTCTATGCCGACCGCAAGTCGCTGCCGCTCGATCGCGTCACGGTCACGCTGAAGCATTCCAAGATCTACGCCAGGGATTGCGCGGAGTGCGAGACGCGCGAGGGCATGCTCGACCAGATCGAGCGCGACATCGCAATCGACGGTGAGATGGATGCCGACCAGCGCAAGAAGCTGATGGAGATCGCCGACAAGTGCCCGGTACACCGGACGCTGACCTCGGAAATCCGTATCGTGACCAGAGCCGTGGACTCAACACGCTAGAAGCACGACGCCATCGTCCGTAATGCGACGCTGATCTCGTTCTCGCGCCAAGCCGCAAAGCCGAGCAGCAGGCCGTGATCGCGCGGGCGTTCCAGGGCCAGGCTTGACAGGGCGCGCGTCACGACGCCGGCCGCGCCAAGCCGCTCGACCGCCGCCTGATCCGTGCGGCCGCGCTTGAGACGGGCCACAAGCTGAATGCCGCCCGAGGGAACTTCGACTGACAACACCTCGCCGAGATGGCGCTGCAATCCCTCGACGAGGTGATCGCGGCGCGCGTGATAGAGACGGCGCACGCGGCGCAGATGCGCCAGGAAATGCCCGTCGGCAATGAATTCGGCCAACGCCTCCTGGATGTGGCTCGCGGCAATCAGCCCGATATGCCGCTGCGCGGTCTCGAACGTGCCGACCAGTGCCGGCGGCACGACGAGATAGCCGAGCCGGATATCCGACGTCATCGCCTTCGAGAATGTGCCGACATAGAACACCCGGCCATGGGCATCGAGGCCTTGCAAAGCGGGCACCGGCCGGCTGTCATAGTGGAATTCGCCGTCGTAATCGTCCTCGACGATCCAGGTCTTGCCGGGCCTGCTCAGCCTGAGAAGTTCGGTGCGGCGGGCCAGCGACATCAGCCGCCCGGTCGGGTGCTGGTGCGATGGCGTCATGAAGATTAACGTTGGAGCCGTGCGACCCGGCATCCGTTGCATGCCCTGCTCGTCCAGTCTGATGCCAGTGAGCCGCGCGCCGGACGCGCGGAAGGCGGCTGCTGCGCCGGGATAGCCGGGGTCCTCGACCCAGACCCCGTCGCCGGGTGTGATGATTGCAGCCGCAATCAGGGTCAGCGCGGCCTGTGCACTCGGCAGGATCATGATCTGGTCCGCCGTTGCGCGGACGCCCCTGCTGTTGGCCAGATAATGCGCCAAAGCCTCGCGCAGGCGGGACCGGTTGACCGATCCGAGTTGGCGCCTCGCCGCCTGCACGGCGCTGCGGCGCAAGCAGCGCGCCCATATCTCGTTCGGAAACTCCCTGAAATCGCCGTGCCCGGGACGCAACGGCTTGAGCGGAGCCTGGTAGGACAGCGGCCAGTCGGCCTGCTTGAGCTTCGAGGCCCAGGGTGAAAGCCGCGGCTTGCGCGAGCGCGCGCCGGACGCGGCGGCGCCGGTCCCTTCGACACGTTCGCCGCCGTCGACCGTGACCACGGGACGACGACCGTGCGACGCCGCGAGATATCCCTCGGCGGCGAGTTGCTCGAAGGCATAGGTGACGGTATTGCGCGAGACGCCGAGATCGCTCGCGAGCCTTCGGCTCGACGGCAGCGTCCGCCCCTTGGCCAGACGGCCGTCCGCGATCAGGCCCCGGATCTGGCTGGTCAGCTGCGCCGCCAGTCCCTCGGCGTCGGTCCGCTTCAGCGCGATCAGCGCGGAAATCACGTCTTCCGAAACTGGCACCTTATTCCTTTCATATCTGGCACTTTTTCAGGTGCCAATCCGGATGCTATCCGCCGAGCTGGACTGCTTCAAGGATATTGCAATGAACTCCCTCTCACCCCGCGCGGCAGTCGGCCTGTTCCTCATCGTCGTGCTGGCTTGGGGCGTGAACTGGTCGGTCACGAAACAGCTCGTTCAGTTCTTGCCGCCGCTGTGGACCTCGGCGATCCGGAGCTGGATCGCTCTCGCCGGATTGTTCGTGATCCTCGGACTGAGCAACAATCTTGTGATCCCGGAGCGGCGCGACATTCCCGTGGTCCTCAGCGTGGCGCTGCTGCACATGACGATATTCTCGGTTCTGGTTGCGGCCGGCGTCCGATTCCTGCCCGCGAGCAAGGCCATCGTGCTCGGCTACACGACGCCGCTCTGGGTCGCGATCGCGACGCCGCTGCTCGGACAAGACACGCTGACCGCGCCGAAGCTTGTCGGCGCGCTGCTTGGATTGATCGGCCTTGCCGTCATTTTGAACCCGAATTCGATCGACTGGACCAATTCCAACGTCGTACTGGGCGCCGGAATGGTCATTCTGGCCGCGATGTCCTGGGCGGCGAACATCATCTATATCCGCGCGCATCGATGGATCGCGTCTCCCCTCCAATTGCTGATCTGGCAGCTGCTCGTGGCAACCGTCGTGCTGACGGGATCGGCGATCATCATGGAGGGCGTGCCGCACGCCGAGTGGTCGGGCAGGCTCGTGCTGCTGTTCCTCTATTCCGGCCTGATCGGAACGGCGCTGGCCTATTGGGCAATGTCGATGGTCAACAAGAGCATCTCGGCGCTGACGACGTCGCTCGGCACCACCGGGACGCCGCTCGTCGGCATCGCCAGCGCGGCGATCCTGCTGGGGGAACCGATCGACAAGAGCCTTGTCGTCGCAGCCGCGCTGATCCTCGCCGGCATCGGCCTTGCGACGCTGGGTGATCGCCTGCTGCGCAATCAGGCCACAGCGAGCGGCTGAACGCGCAAAACACCGCGCAGGCCTGCCATCGTGCCAAGCAGGATGCCGGCGAAGGCGACGAACGACCCGAGCGCCAGCGTCGACACGCCGGTGAGCCCTTGCCCGACCGAGCAGCCGAACGCCATCACGCCACCGATCCCCATCAGCGCGGCGCCGCCGGCCGAGCGCAGCATGTGGCGCGGTGAGGAATAGCCTTCGAGATGGAATCGTCGCGTGGCCAGTGCGGTGATCAGGCTGCCGGCGAAGACGCCGGCGACCGTCGCGATGCCGAAGTTCAGCGTCAGGCCGGTCGAGAGCATGGCGTATTGCAGGGCGTCCGCGATCGGTGCGATGAAGGTCAGCGAGGTCACCGGAACCGGGTTGAAGTCGTCGGCGCCGAGATGGCCGGTGACGAGCCATCCGCCCGCAACCAGCAGTCCGACGACGACGCCCCCCAAGATCTGGCCCGGCGAGCGACGGAACGCCGGATGCGCGAAAGCAAACAGGATCAATGCAACGACAAGTACGGCAGCAGCCAGCGCGCGCGAAAGCGCTTCCGCCGGGCCAAGCGTCGCCAGCAGCGACGGCAGCGAATTGACGCTGACGGTGGTTTGCGAGGCTTGAACCAGGGCAATGCGCGCCGGCGCAATCAGGCCCTTGAGCGTCATCTGCGCGGCGATGCCGAGCACGATCACGACGACGAAGGAGCGGAGATTGCCGCGGCCGAGCAGCACCAGCGCACGCGAGCCGCAGCCGTTCGACAGCACCATGCCGTAGCCGAACAGCAGGCCGCCGAGGAACAGCACCGGCGCCGAAAAGGTAGGTTGCAGATAGATCGACTTGCCGAGATCGACCATGCCGGTGCCCGCAAGGAACTGGCTCGCGGCGATCGCAACCGCGATCGCCAGCGCATAAGTCCGCACCAGGCGTCCGTCTCCCCCCGCAAACCAGCCGCGCATGCTGCTCATCAGGCAGAAGCCGCTGAGCAGGCCGACGGCGCCGTAGACAAGGCCGATGGCTAGGCCGGCGACAATGACGAGTTGGGCAGATTCCATCGATTGTTCTCAGAACTCTCGCCATTTCCCGTCATTGCGAGCGCAGCGAAGCAATCCAGGCTGCCGCTGCGGCAAGACTCTGGATTGCTTCGCTGCGCTCGCAATGACGAGCTTCATGGTCGCAGGACGATCCTATCGCGCGACGAGCCGGCCACCGCAGCGTAGGCCTCCCTGGCGCGCTCCAGCGGATAGACGGCGCCCGCCTTGATCGGGAACGGCTTCAGGTGCCCGCTCGCAAAGCCCGGGCCGAGATCGCGCAACACCGCGCCGGTCGCAGCCGAGGACAGGCCCAGCGTGTCGATGCCGACATAGGTGTGCTGCCCTCGATAAAATTCGAGGATGTTGAACTGCACGATGCGATCGATCGCGGCGATCAGGATCTGGCGGCCGCGCAAGGCGAGCGACTTGTGCGCGGCCTGGAAGTAGGGATCGCCGACGGTATTGAATACGATGTCGGCGCCCGTGCCACCGGTCAATTCGCGCACGCGCGCGGCGACGTCGGTCGCGGACGCGTCGATCACCTCGATGGGGGCATTGGTATGGCCTTCGTAGGCTTCCGCCTTGCGCACCACGCCGATGACGCGCGCGCCCTGCCAGGTCGCGATCTGCACCGCAGCCTGGCCGACCTTGCCATTGACGCCGAACACCAGAACGGTCTCACCGCTCTTCGGCACGCCGGCGCGACGAAAACCTTCCATCGCGGTGACGAAGGGCACGCCGATGCCGGCGGCCTCCTCCCACGACACCGTCGTCGGCTTCTCCACCACCGCGTCGGCTTCGACGACGAGATGGGTTGCGTGGGTGCCGTCACGGCGGATACCGAGATCGCCGGAGGAGCCGAACACCTCGCGGCCGACGGTGCCGGCCGGCCCCTCGATCACCACGCCGGCATAGTCGCGGCCCGGTGTGCGCGGGAACACGGCATAGGGCATCAACCCGGTCGCTGCCTTCACGTCGGAGGGATTGACGGCGGCCGCCTTCACCTCGATCAGGACATCGTTCGAACCGCGCGTCAGCGTATGACGCTCGACCACCGGCGCGACCGCGGCAGCGTTCTCGGCCTTGGCATTGAGGCGCACGCAGCGCGCTTCGACGGTTTTGGGTTCGGCTGGCGACATGAAAAGACCCGCGATTTCTCGCGGGCCTTGTCGCCTTTGGAGCCGGTCAAGTCAATCGGCCAAGATTAAGATCAAATCAGTCCTTGGGCCGCTTGTCGAAGAGGCGTCTCGCCTTGCCGAGCGAGCGCTCCAGCGTGGCCGGCGGGACCACCTGCACCCTGGAGCTGATCCCGATGGTGTTCTTGATGTGGGTCGAAACCCGGTCGGCATGGTCGAGCAGACCGCGGCCATCCCAGCTTTCGGATCGCGCCTCCGCGATGATGGTGAGCTCATCCATCCGGCCTTCACGGGTCAGCTCCAGGATGAAGTGGCCGCCGCACCAATCGGTCGCGAGCAGCACCTCCTCGATCTGGGTCGGGAACAGGTTGACGCCGCGCAGGATGATCATGTCGTCGGAGCGCCCGGTCACCTTCTCCATCCGCCGCATGCCCGGACGCGCCGTGCCCGGCAGCAGCCGCGTCAGGTCGCGGGTACGATAGCGGATCACCGGAAAGGCTTCCTTGGTGAGCGAGGTGAAGACCAGCTCGCCCTTCTCGCCGTCGGGCAGCACAGCGCCCGTCTCGGGGTCGATCACCTCGGGATAGAAATGATCCTCCCAGATGTGCAGGCCGTCCTTGGTCTCGATGCATTCCTGGGCGACGCCGGGACCGATCACCTCGGACAGGCCGTAGATGTCGGTCGCGTCCATGTCGAAGGCGTCCTCGATCTCGGCGCGCATCGCGTTGGTCCAGGGCTCGGCGCCGAAGATGCCGACCTTGAGCGAGCACTGGCGCGGGTCGAGCTTCTGGCGCTTGAACTCGTCGAGGATCGCCAGCATGTAGCTCGGCGTCACCGTGATGATATCCGGCTTGAAGTCGTTGATGAGCTGCACCTGCCGCTCGGTCATGCCGCCGGAGATCGGCACCACGGTGCAGCCGAGCTTTTCGGCGCCGTAATGCACGCCAAGCCCGCCGGTGAAGAGGCCATAGCCATAGGCATTGTGGATGATCATGCCGGTGCGGCCGCCGGCGGCGCGGATCGAGCGCGCCATCACGTCCGACCAGGTGTCGATATCACGTTGCGTGTAGCCCACCACGATCGGCTTGCCGGTCGTGCCGGACGAGGCGTGCACGCGCACCAGCTTTTCGCGCGGCACGGCGAACATGTTGAAGGGATAATTGTCGCGCAGATCCGTTTTCACCGTGAACGGGAATTTCGCGAGATCGGAGAACTCGCGAAAATCGGACGGATGCACGCCGGCCGCGTCGAAAGCCCCGCGATAATGCGCGACGTTGTCATAGGCATGCTTCAGCGACCAGGCCAGCCGCTGCTTCTGCAGCGCCATGATCTCGTCGCGCGAGGCGCGCTCATGCGCATCCATCTCGGCGCTATAGGTGCTGCCGCCTTCCTTGAGCTTCGTCAAAGCCATCCTCGTTTCCCACCATTGCTTTGTACTTTTCTTGATCTTCTATTCGTCTTGCGCCGGCAGCCATTTGCCGGGAATGACGCGTGAGTGCCCGCGGAACTCGGCGATGACGATATCGCCTGCCGTGACGCGCACGTCATAGATGCCGGAGCGGCCGCCGCGCGTGATCTCGCGCGCCTTCGCAACAAGGCGGTCGCCGAGCTTGCCCGGCTTGATGAAGGTGATCTGGCCTTGCGCGGCGACCACGCGTTCATTGTGCGAATTGCAGGCAAACGCGAAGGCGGAATCGGCGAGCGTGAAGATGAAGCCGCCATGGGCAATGCGCTGGCCGTTGACCATGTCCGGCCGCACGTTCATCGCGAGCGTCGCGAAGCCGGGACCAATCTCGACGATCTCCATGCCGAGCCCCTTGGAGGCATCGTCCTCCGCCCACATCGCGTCGGCGCAGGCGCGGGCAATATCCCCTGGCTCCAGGGCCGTCTTGAGGTTCACGCGCTTCTCCCGGCGAGATGTTTGCCCATGATGTTCTGCTGGTTGGCCAAGACTGTCAAATAATGCGACGCATTTGCATCGTCAGCGTCGCAGGCGCCTGTTCAGACATGATCATAATCGACCACGACCCGCTCCGACGACGGCTTCGCCTGGCAGGTCAGGACGAACCCGGCCTTCAGTTCCCACGGCTCCAGCGAGTAGTTGATGTCCATCGGCGCTTCGCCTTCGACCAGCTTGGCGCGGCAGGTCGAGCACATGCCGCCCTTGCAGGCGAAGGGCAGATCGACGCCGGCGCGCAACGCGGCATCGAGGATCGCCTCGTCCTCGGCCACCGGGACGTCGCGCCGCTTGCCGTCGATGATCAGCGAGGCGATCGCCTTCGGCGGCGCGTCGGGCGCAACCGCCTTCTTCGGCCGCGGCTTGCCGCCGAACTCGGAGACGAAGCGCTCGACGTGGATGCGGTCTTCCGCGATGCCGAGTTCGCGGCAGGTCGCCTCGATGTCCTCGCTCATGCCGAGGGGCCCGCAAACATAGACATGATCGACGCTGCCCGCCGGCACCAGCGAGCGCAGCAGCACCCTCACCTTGTCGCCGTCGAGCCGGCCATGCAGGATCGGGATGTCCTGGTCCTCGCCGGAGATGACGTGGAAGATGGAGAGGCGATCGATGAAGCGGTCCTTCAGCTCCTCGAGCGCTTCGAGGAACATGATGTTGTCGGTGGTGCGGTTGCCGTAGAACAGGAAGAAACGGCTGCCCGGCTCCCGCGCCAGCGTGCCCTTGACGATCGACAGGATCGGCGTGATGCCGGAGCCGGCGGCAAAGCCGACATGGATGCGTCCGCGCTCTGCCGGCGGGATCACACCAAAGCGGCCCGTGGGCGTCATCACGTCGAGTTCGTCGCCGCATTTCAGCTCGTCCGCCGCCCAGCTCGAAAACGCACCGCCGTCGACCTTCTTCACGGCGATGCGGATCTCACCGTCATCGGGGCCGGAGCAGATCGAATAGGAGCGGCGCACCTCTTCGCCGTCCAGCGTGGTGCGGAGCGTGAGGTATTGGCCGGGCGTGAAGGCGTAATCGCGCGCGAGTTCGCCGGGGATGGCGAATGTCATCGAGACGGCGTCGGACGCCTCGCGGCGAAGGTCGCTGACGGCCAGACGATGGAAGCGCGGTGCGATGGCTGACATTAGAAATACCCCAGCTTGGTCTCACCGCCGTCATTGCGAGCGAAGCGAAGCAATCCAGAGTCGCTCCACGGAGGCAGCCTGGATTGCTTCGTCGCAAGAGCTCCTCGCAATGACGGTGGGCCTAGCATCACGCGTTTCTCAATGACACTTGAAGTAATCGAAGGGTTCGCGGCAGGACCTGCAACGCCACAGCGCCTTGCACGAGGTGGAGCCGAATTCGGACAGCAGCTCGGTGTTCTCGGAGCCGCATTGCGGGCAGGCCACCGCCTGTTCGCCGAACAGCGCCCGGCGCGAGCTCGAGGCCTGCGGCGGCGCGATGCCGTAGGCGCGCAGCTTTCGGCGGCCCTCCTCGGTCATCCAGTCGGTGGTCCAGGCCGGCGACAGCACGGTGCGCACTTTCGGACGGTGGAAGCCGGCGCGCTCCAGCGCAACCTCGATTTCCAGCGCGATCATGTTCATCGCCGGGCAGCCGGAATAGGTCGGCGTGATCGCGACCTCGACATGATCGCCGTCGAGTGCAACCTCGCGCAACACGCCGAGGTCGGCGATGGTCAGCACCGGGATTTCGGGATCGACCACGCCCGCCGCGGCGTCCCAGGCGCGCTGGCGCAGCTCGCTGTCGCGGTCGAGCACGCTCACCATGCCAGCCCCGGGAAGGTGCGCTGCATCGACTGCAACTCGGACAGGAGATGGCCGAGATGCTCGCTGTGCCGGCCCGCGCGGCCGCCTTGCTGCATCCAGTCATTCCGCGGCAAAACCAGTGTGGCTTCGCTGGCGACATCGGAGAGCGTCTGCAACCAGCGACCGCGCAAGGTGCCTGGATCAATCGCGATGTCCGCGTGGATCAGCGCACGCTCGCCGTCATCGACGGCAAACATCTCGCCGGTGAAGGCCCAGAGGTGATCGATCGCAGCTTGCGCACGGGCATGGCTTTCATCAGTGCCGTCGCCGAGCCGGATGAGCCACTCGGAGGCGTGGCGCAGATGATAGGCGCTCTCCTTCTCCGACTTGGCGGCAATCGCCGCCAGCGTCGTATCGCGCGAATTCATCATCGCGCGCCAGTAGAGATCCGCGAACGCCGAATAGAAGAACTGCCGCACCAGGGTCTGGGCGAAATCGCCGTTGGGCTGCTCGACCAGCAGCAAATTGCGATACTGTCGCACGTCCCGCAAGTAAGCGAGCTTGTCCTCGTCGTTGCCCTTGTCTTCGGCTTTGGCCGCGTACGTGTAGAGCTCACGTGCCTGGCCGATCAGGTCGAGCGCGATGTTGGAGAGCGCCATGTCCTCTTCCAGCATCGGCGCATGCCCGCACCATTCCGACAATCTGTGACCGAGGATCAGCGCATCGTCGGCACGGCGCAGCGCGTAGAGCACCAGCGGCGTTTCGGAGACCTGGATGTTGGCGGTCGCCATCACATGTGCCCCACTTCCTCGGGCACCTCGTAAAAGGTCGGATGCCGGTAGATCTTCGATTCCGCCGGCTCGAACATCATGCCCTTCTCGGCGGGATCGCTGGCGGTGATCGCACTCGACGGCACGACCCAGATCGACAGGCCCTCGCCGCGGCGGGTGTAGATGTCGCGGGCGGCCTGCAGCGCCATGGTGGCGTCGCTGGCATGCAGCGATCCCACATGCTTGTGCGCGAGCCCGTTGCGGCTGCGAATGAAGACTTCCCACAGCGGCGTGTTCGGCGTGGCCATATCGATCTCCTACTCCGCGGCTTGTGCGGTCTGGCGCTGCGCGCGCTTTGCCGCATAGGCTGCCGCTGCGTCGCGCACCCAGGCGCCCTCCGCATGAGCCTTGCGGCGCGCGGCCATGCGGTCGCGATTGCAGGGGCCGTTGCCGGCGAGCACCTGCTTGAACTCGGTCCAGTCGATCTCGCTGTATCGCCAGTGTCCGTCGGCATCCTGGGTCATGCCAGGATCGGGAATGGTGAGGCCGAGATATTGCGCCTGCGGCACGGTCGCGTCGACGAATTTCTGGCGCAGCTCGTCGTTGGAGAAGCGCTTGATCTTCCACTTCGTCGAAGCGTCGCTGTGCTGGCTCGTGGCATCGGGCGGGCCGAACATCATCAGCACCGGCCACCACCATCTATTCAGCGCATCCTGCGCCATCGCCTTCTGCTCGTCCGAGCCGCGGCACAGCGTCAGCATGATCTCGTAGCCCTGGCGCTGGTGGAACGATTCCTCCTTGCAGACACGGATCATCGCGCGGGCATAGGGACCGTAGGAGCAGCGGCATAACGGGATCTGGTTCATGATCGCGGCGCCGTCGACCAGCCAGCCGATGGTGCCGATGTCGGCCCAGGTCAAGGTCGGATAGTTGAAGATCGAGGAATACTTGGCTTTGCCCGCGAGCATGGCATCGACCAGCTCTTCGCGCGAGGAGCCGAGCGTCTCGGCGGCGGCGTAGAGATAGAGCCCGTGGCCGCACTCGTCCTGCACCTTGGCGAGCAGCGCGGCTTTCCGGCGCAGGGTCGGCGCACGGGTGATCCAATTGCCCTCCGGCAGCATGCCGACGACTTCGGAATGGGCGTGCTGCGAGATTTGGCGGGTGAGCGTCTTGCGATAAGCCGACGGCATCCAGTCGTTCGGCTCGATCCGCTCTTCGGCATCGATCCGGGCCTGGAATTGCGCAGCCTTGGCCGCGTCCTCGAGACCGCGATCATCGGTCTCGGCCGTATTCAGCGCCTGGGTATACATGCGCGTCCTCCCGTTTGTTGGGAGGCAATATATAACAAGAATCAAGTCGTGCAAGATATTTCTGTAACATAATAGTCAGGCGCCGAACCTCCTTTCCAGCAGCTTTCGCGCTGGCGGCAATGGCCCCTTCTCGTTGGTTCCATGTTCATCGAGCCATTGTTCCGAGGCGGCAAGCAGCGCGCGATAGATCTCGCCGCACAGCTCCCGTGCCGCCGTGCCCGGCCAGTCCGCCGGCAACAGGCTTTCGGGCAACAGCGGATCGCGCAGCACGACGCGGCGGTAGTGGTGGATCAGGAGGATGCGTGCGGTGAAGGCGTCGGCCTCGGACAGCTCCGAACCACGCGCAAGTACGGCACGCAGCGGCTCGAACGTCTTCATGAATTTCAGATAGGCATCCGCGGTGCGATCCAGCGGCCAGCTCGCACTGAGCAGGCGACGGCCGCTGTCGTCCTCGGCCGAGACTTCGAGGCGGATCGCGCCCGAGGCTTGATCCGGCACCGGCACGCCCGACGGCGCGACCCACACGCCCGGCAGCGGACTGCCGAAGCCGGCATTACGGAGCGCTTCGCGCGAAGCGTCACGATCCTCCCCGTTGCCGATCAGCAGCAGCTCGAAGCGCCCCGTCCAATCGGACGGTGGCGGATCGTAGATGTGCCGCGTCGCAGCCTCGAACGTCTGGCGACCCTTGTCGGCCAGGCGATAGAAACTGTTGCGGCCGACCTTTTCGCGGGTGAGCCAGCCGTCGGCGGCAAGGCGCGACATCGCGGTGCGTACTACGCCGGCATCGATGTCCAGACTCCCGAAGAATTCCAGCAGCGTGCCAAGCCACACCACACCGCCGCGCGGCACGATGGCGTCGCCGAACACGGTGATGACGATAGAGCCGGTGCGTGACGGCTCGCGCTTGAGCTGGTCAATGATGCGGGAGAGCGGATGCGCCATGCGGCAGGCTTAGCGCGTTTGGTGCGGGCGCGACAATGGACGGGTGCGACAACGGAAGCGAGGCCCGGGCTCGGTCCTTCGAGACGGCGCTTCCCGCCTCCTCAGGATGAGGTCTGGCTTTCATGTGGCGTCAACGGTCCCCAACCCTCATGGTGAGGAGCGCGGCAACGCCGCGCGTCTCGAAACCATGCAGGCCCGTTCACCGATGCGGATCGGGATACGCCAGGCTGCGCCAGCCGCTGCGGTCGAAGGGGCGCCACTGGCCCTCCTTCTGCGCAAGGCGGTCGGCGACCGCGTAGACCACGGCCGGATGGTGCCCCATGCCGCAATGGCTGCTCTCGACCTCGATGCTCTCGGTCTGCGCGCCCGCCTTCTCCATGCAGCCCTGCCAGGCGCAGACGCCGTCGGTGCGGCTGAAGATGGCCGTGGTCGGCACCGGCGGCGGAGCGGCGAGCTCGCCGCCGAACTCGGGATCGACCTCGTCGGACTTCTGCCCGCTGGCCCATTCATAGACGCGCCAGGCATTGGTCGAACGGGGATTGCCGGCAAAAGGACTTCCGAGCGTGATCACCTGACGCACGCGCTCGGGCATCATCTTGGCAAGCTGACGCGCATAGAGGCCACCGAGGCTCCAGCCGACCAGGCTGATCTTGCGGCCATGGGTATCGTTCAGCTCCTGGACCAGATCGACCATCGCGTGCTGCACGCCGTCACGCAGGCCGTAATTGCGGCCCTGGCGCCAGCCGCTCACCGCGTAGCCTTTGCTGCTCAGGAACGTGCGTAGCGCGCGCGTGGAGGCGTCCGAGGCCACGAGACCCGGCAGCACGAGCACTGGATGCCCGTCGCCACGCGACGCAAGACTCAGCAGAGGCAGTGCGCCGAGGAACGCGCCGAACTCGTGGATCGCGCGCCCTTCCAAGAACATCAGAGTTTTGGACGGCGCACGCAGCGTCTGGGCAGTAGCGGTCATCACTGTGTCCTCTGAGAAGGGCCGGTCGAGAGGCCGGCAAATAGGCATGGATTTCCAACAAGCCGGCTTCCGGATCGTTCCGCAGCGCAACATGAATCAGCTAGGCGGCCGGTTCCCTGCATTCAAGCGGGAGAGTCGCGGGGCGACAATAGCCCCGCACGTTAATGCCAACGGCAGTGACGCAAAAGTCACAGCAATCGAAGCAGGAATTCTACGGAGTAGAGCCCGAGCCCGGCCAGTCCGCCGATCAGCGAACCGTTGAAGCGGATGTATTGCAGGTCGCGCCCGATGTTGATTTCGATCAGCGAAATCAACTGCGCCATGTCCCACGCCTTGACCTGGTCGGAGATGAAGATCGAAACGCCGCTCTTCTGGTCTGCGACGAAGCTGCGCAGCACCGTGACCAGCCCCTTGTTGATCTCGCCGCGCAGCTCGGCATCGCCGGCAAGCGCCTCGCCCGCCGCGACGAACATGCCGGCGAGGTGATGCTGCAGCACCTGTGTCTCGCCGCTCGCGCTGCGCTCGATGAAAGAGCGCGTGTTGGCCCAGACGGTGCGGGCGAGATCGGCGAGCTCGGGCCGCGCCAGGAGATCACGCTTCAAGCCGTCGATGCGGTCGATATAGGCCTGGTCGGTGCCGAGCCGGTCGACGAAGCTCAGCACCATGCGGTCGAACTCGCCGCGGAACGGATGCTTGGGATCGCTGCGCACCTCGTTGAAGAAGGCGGTGGCGGAGGCCACGATCTTGTTCACCAGAAACTTGTCGGCGCGATAGAGTCGCAGCAGGGTCGGCAATTCCGCGCGCACCTTCTCGCGGATCATCCCCATCGTCTCTGTCTGGTTCAACGTCTCGTGCATCACGCGCAGGAGATCGTCGAACAGGATCTGGTGGCGCCCCTCCGCCACGAAGCCGCGCAGCGTGCCGGCCGCAAGCGGCGCAAGGTCGACGGCCTGGAGCTGTGAAGACATCCGACGGATGATGAAGGTCATCAGGCCCGAGCTCTCGGTCGCCGAGACGGCTTCCGGCAACAAACGGAGCGCGAACCGCGCCAAATCATCGCTGCGCTTGCGATCGCGCAGCCAGTCGGCGACGAAGGAGCCGAAATCGATCTCCTTCAGCTTGGCCTCGACGGGATCTGCCGAGAGGAAATGCACCTGGATGAACTCGCCGAGCTTGTCGGCGATGCGAGCCTGGTTGCTCTGGATGATCGCGGTATGCGGAATCGGCAGGCCGAGCGGCCGCTTGAACAGCGCGACCACGGCATACCAGTCGGCGAGGCCGCCGATGGTCGCCGCTTCCGCGAAGGCCGCGATGAAGCCGAACACGGGATGCACGGGAAGCAGCCATTTCGCGACGACGAACAGCGCGAGCGTCGAAGCCAGCACCAGCGTCGCCAGCGCCTTGACGCGGCGCAGCTCGGCGGCGCGTTCGGCATCGCCGGGGGTGTCGAAGGAGAAGGTGGCGGGTGGCGTCATGAGCGATACTTAGCGCGTCGGTCTCTTCGTGTCCCGGACAAGGCGCAACGCGCAGCGTTGCGACGCAGAGCCGGGACCCAGCATGGACCCCGGATCAGCAGAGCACCTTGCCGCACTGGACGATGCTTCGCATCGCCAGGGGCGCGCTGCACTGCATTCGGGGAACGCAGCAGACAAAACAAAAGGCCCGCCGAAGCGGGCCTCAAATTCAGTTTGAACTCAGGGCGCCGGATCAGGCGGTCTTGTTGTAGACCTTGGCAAAATTGTCCTGAGCGGACTTGGCACCGTTGGCGGCGAGCTGGCCGACATAGTCTGCGGTCGCCTTGGCGCGCGAGACGAACACTTCGCCGCGGGAGCGCAGCAGGCTCGACTGGATCTCGACGGCCTCGCTGAACGACTTGGCGGACGCAAGCTTGTCGATGCCGGCGAAGAACGCCTGGGCGTCGTCATAGATCGCCTGCTGGATGTTGCGGCTGATCTTGCCGGCCTCGGCGACGGATTCGGTCACCGCGTTCTCGACGGCGGCGGTCACGCGCTCGGAGCCAGCGAACACCTCGGCGGTACGGTCCTTGGCGGTGTTGGCGGACTTCTTGACGAACTCGCGGGCAGCCTCGGGAACTTCCAGATTCTGGATGTCCTTGAAAGCGTCCTTGAAGCCCTCGAAAGCGGTGTTGGTTTCAGTGGTCATGGGGTTTCTCCATCCTCATTGCTTTGAGCTATGGGCTCACCCCGTCCGCATTGGCCCGGGGCACGGCTTATATGGCATAGTTAATGGTGCGATGCAATATCAATGTTGCAGTGCGATATCACGAAGCCGTGAACAGCGCTAAATTCGGGCAAGCTGCCGCCTTTTTGGGTTGCGGCCTACTGTGCATGGGGTTGATTTCCATTTTTCGATGGCGGCCGGGCGTGCCTAGTGCTGGACCGCCCCCGGCAGCCCGTAGGCTTCCATCTGGGCCTGGACCTGCGCGATGTTGTGGCCAAGCACGACTATGTCGTGGGTCTTGCCGTCGACGTCCCGGACGTGGTCCCGCAGCAATGCTTCGGCCTTGAAACCGAGGCTCTCGAAAACGGCAATTGCGGCCTGCTGGTCGACCGTCATCTGGACCGACAACTTCTCCAGGCCCGCGCCGAGCGCGAGCGCGAAGGTCTCCTGCGACAGCGCCCGCCCTACCCCCTTCCCGCGAACGTCGAGCGAGACCACCATGCGGATCTCGCCCACATGGGGCGACCACGAGTGCGGATCGCGCACCAGCGTGCCGCAGCCGACCACCTTGCCGTCCCTGACCGCAAGCAGGCTCGTGATCACGCCCCGCTCGATCTCCTTGACCCAGGCTGACAGCACCTTCGGCTCGCTGATGTTGCGCGGAAGAAACAATAAATCGTGGGTCGGCAGGCCCTTGCCGAAGGCCAGCACCGCGGCTTCATCAGCGGGCGACATCAGGCGGATCTCGATATCGCCGGCGTCGGTCTTGACGTGGCGCGGATAGGAACGCTGCTCGCTCATGTCGACCTCTTTCCCAGCCAGGAATCCAGTTTCGGCCACAGCCGCTTAACCGCGTTGGCTCCCGCGACGAGCGAGACGTGACCGCCCTTCAGCATCACCTCTTCCTTGTCTTCGGACCCGATCTTCGCGATCAGGTGCTTGGCGGCCTCATACGGCACGATGTGATCGTGCTCGGCGACCGCGTGCAGGAACGGCACCTTGATATCTTCGAGATTCGCCGCGCGGCCGCCGACCGACATGGCGTCGTTGAACAGCTTGTTGTCCCACATCAGGTCCTTGGTGATACCGCGGAAATATTCGCCCGCCAGCGGCAGCGTATCGGTCGCCCAGCGGTCGAACATGCGGTAGGATTTGACGAACTCGTCGTTCCAGATGTTCTCCCAGAGCTGGATCTGGCTCACCGTGCGCGAGGCGGGGCGCAGCATCTCGAACGAGGACAGGATCATCTCCGGCGGCACGTTGCCGACACTGTCGACGAGGCGGTCGACGTCGAAATAGCGGCGGTCGGAGAAATTGGCGAACAGCTTCATCTCGCGGAAATCGATCGGCGTGGTGAAGCAGATCAGGTTCTTCATCGGCCCATCCGCGTGGATCGCGCCGTAGAGCAGCGACAGCACGCCGCCGAAGCAATAGCCGATCACGGAGACGTCCCGCTCGCCCGAATCGACCTGCACCCGGCGGACACAATCGGGGATGAAGTCGAGGACGTAGTCCTCCATCCGCAGGCTCTTCTCCTCCGGCCGCGGCGCGCTCCAGTCGAGCAAATAGACATCGTAACCGCGCTTGAGCAGGAATTCGATGAAGCTCTGGCCGGGCACGAGGTCGAGAATGTAGCCGCGGTTGGTGGTGGCCATCACGATCAGCACCGGCACGCGGTAGATCTCGTCCGACATCGGCCGGTAGTGATAGAGATTCATGGTGCCGCGCGTATGCAGCACGTCCTTCGGAGTCGAGCCGAGCGATGGGCCGGAGGTCGAGAAATACTCGACGCCCTTGATGCTGCGCTGGATGGCGCGCTGCACCTCGGACTGGATGCGCTCCGGGATGGATGCGAAATCAAGTCCCGTCGGCGCGTTCATGTCGGCTCTCCGCTTTCGGAAGGCGGGCGCTTCGTCCGCGGTGGTCGCGGCGCGCCGTCCATGTCCGACGGGATCCCGGAACTCGCAGCCATCCGGCTCAGCATCGACTTGATCTCGCCGATCTGAGCTTCGACCGACTGCAGCCGTTCGGCAAGACCGGTGACCTGCTCCCGGCTCGGCAGGTTCATCGAGACCAGATATTTCTCCATGAGCTCGCCGAGCTGCTTCTGAGCACCTGCAGCAACACCGCCCGCGCGGTTCATCGCCTGTGAAAACTCGGGCGAGGACATGGCCTGGTTGGCGAAGGAGTTGAACCCCTTCTCCATCTCGCCCATCATCTTCTGCCACATGGCAACGGGGTCGTTGGTCTTGTCGGTCATCGGCGTCCTCCTGATATCGAGAGCTTCGATGCCCCTTCTTTCCGCCATACGACACCGTTGCGAGGGAGTGGTCAACCGGGGTCAGCGGCTGAGTGTCGCGTAGCTTCATTGCAACAGGAAACCGTGCGATACAGCATCAGCAAGCAGAGAGGGAACGCCCGTGACCGCCCATCAGCCGCCCCAGACCGTCCGCGCCAACGGCATCGACATCTGCTACGAGATCTTCGGCAACGACAATGCCGAACCGCTGCTGCTGATCATGGGGCTCGGGGCGCAGATGATCCATTGGGACGATGCGTTCTGCGAGCAGCTTGCCGCGCGCGGCTTTCGCGTGATCCGCTTCGACAATCGCGACATCGGCAAGTCCAGTCATCTCACCGGCGGCAAGCGGTTGACGCCGCTCGAGCTGCTGAAGCTGCGCTTCCTCAGGATTCCCGTCGACGCAACCTACAGGCTGATCGACATGGCGAAAGACACGGTCGGGCTGATGGATGCGCTCGGCATCAGATCGGCGCATCTGGTCGGCGCATCCATGGGCGGCATGATCGCGCAGGAGGTCACGTTGTCGTTTCCGCACCGTGTCCGCTCACTGACGTCGATCATGTCGACGACAGGCAATCCGCGCGTGCCGCCGCCGACGCGCGAGGCCGCCGCAATGCTGATGGCGCCGCCACCGCGCAGCAAGGAGGAGTTCATCGTTCGCTACGGCCAGACCTGGAAGGTGTTGCGCGCCGGACATTTCCCGGAGGAGGAAGCGCTCGACCCTGAACGCGCCGAGCGCGTGTTCGCGCGCGGGCTCAATCCGGCCGGCGTCGGCCGCCAGCTCCGCGCCGTGCTCGCCTCCGGCAGCCGCAAGGAACGGCTGCACGCCGTGCAGACGCCGACGCTCGTCATTCACGGCACCGTCGATCCGCTGGTGCGGCCGGAGGGCGGCAAGGACACGGCGGCGTCGATTCCGAACGCAAAACTGCTGATGATCGACGGCATGGGCCACGCGCTGCCGATGCGGTTCTGGCCGGAGATCATCGGGGCCATCGACAAGCACGCGCATAGCGCGACGGCGCAGGCGGCGTAAAGCTGCTGCTTAGGCCTTCTTCGCGAGCCAGATTACGTGGCGCGCACCGCCGCCCCTGCCGGTGGCGCGGACGGCCACTTCATTGACGTCGAAGCCGGCCCTGCGAAGGCGCTTGGTGAAGGCATCATTGGGTCCCGATGACCAGACGGCCAGCACCCCGCCCGGCCGCAGCGCCGTCTTCGCCGCCTGCAATCCACTCGCGCTGTAGAGCGCATCATTGCCCTTGCGGGTCAGCCCTTCCGGCCCGTTGTCAACGTCGAGGAGGATGGCGTCGAAGGCCGAGCTCTTGGCACGGATGACTTCGCCGACGTCGATTTCCCGAATCTTCACCCTGGCATCATCAAGGCTGTCGCCGAAGACCTCGGCCATCGGGCCTCGCGCCCAGGCGACCACCGCGGGCACGAGCTCGGAAACCACGATCTTCGCCTTGGGCCCGAGCACGGTCAGCGCTGCACGCAGCGTAAAGCCCATGCCGAGGCCGCCGATCAGGACGGCGGGCTTTGCAACCTTCTCGATCTGCTTCGCCGCGAGCGTTGCGAGCGCGGCCTCCGAGCCCGACAGCCGGTTGTTCATCAGCTCGTTGGTGCCGAGCTTGATGGAGAACTCCTTGCCCCGCCGCATCAGGCGGAGTTCTTCGTCGGAGCCGGGGATTTTGGCGGTGTCGATTTTTTCCCAGGGAATCATGGGAGACGTTTAGCATGAATACTTCGTAGCCCGGGTGAGCGACGCGATACCCGGGACCGCTCGTGCCGCGAGATCCCGGATGTCGCTTTGCTCATCCGGGCGCCACGAGGGTCATCTTCGCCTATCCGCCCGCCCAGACGTCGAGCACATAGCGGTTCGTCGTACCCATCTCCTCGATCCAGCGTGCGCTGGCGGCTGCATCACTGCCGCTCTTCTCGCGATGGATCGCGACCAGTGCCGCCTTCACGTCAGGCTCCATCCTGCCGCCGTCGCCGCAGACATAGACGATTGCGCCCTGCTCGATCAGCGGCCAGATCTTGTCCTTCTGCGCGGCAAGCACGTGCTGCACATAGGTCTTCGGACCATCCGCGCGCGAGAACGCCGTGAACAACTCGGTGATGCCCCCCGCCGCCAGCGCCTTCAGTTCATCCGCGTAGAGGAAATCCTGGTCGGGATGGCGGCATCCGAAGAACAGCATCGCGGGTCCGAGGGTGGCGCCCTTCGCCTTGCGCGCCGCGCGCTCCTGGAGGAAGCCGCGGAACGGTGCGAGGCCGGTGCCCGGGCCGATCATGATGATCGGCACGGTTGGATCGTCGGGAAGCCGGAAGCCGGCCTTGGTCTCGCGCACGGTGGCGTAGATTGCATCGCCCACGCGGCGATTGGCGAGATAGTTCGAGCAGATGCCCTTGTAGGTGCCGCGCCCCGAGGCGGCCGGCCCTTCGACCACGCCAACGGTGACGCTGCATCGCGCCGGGTCGACCGACGGCGAGGACGAGATCGAGTAATAGCGCGGCGCCAGCAGCGAGAGCATTTCCAGATAGACATGGAACGGCAATTCGCAGGCCGGATGTTCGAGCAGCAGGTCGAACACCGATTTGCGCCTGGCCAGGATCTCGGCGCGGTAACGCTCGAGCGGCTCAGCCTCTTCGCCGACAAAGGCCAGCAGCTTCGGCTTGGTGACGGGACAGCGGGTGTGCTCCGCCATGATCTGGATCTGCTTGCGCGTCGCAACCTGCTGCAGTTCGACGAACTCGCTGAGCAGGCGGCCGACTGACACGGCATCCCCCACCGGCAGCTGTGCGCGGCGGCCCTCGGCAACCTGCAGCCTGATCTGGTCGGCCGGCAGGAAACCGAAGCGGCGGGCGACCGAATCCACCAGGGTCGGATCGTTGCGCGGGACGACGCTGAGATGGTCGCCGACGCGATAGGTGACGTTGGAGGGCAGCTGCACCTCGATATGGCGCGTCGAGCGCTCCGACGGATTGGACCCAGCCTTGTTCTGGAGCTCGTCGTTGGCGAGCACCTTCATCGCGACAGCGCCGCCCTGCGCGACGAGCGTGTTGACGGCGGTCGCCGCGACCGGCTCGATCGCATAGAGCGGGTCGTCCTCGGCGGTGCGGGTGAAATTCCAGTCGATACCAAATTCCTTGGTCGCGACCTGCGCGGCCGCCGGGAACCATTTCTGGAACTGGCCGTCGAGATCGCTGCGCGCATCGCCCTCGCCGCGCGGATAAACCGCGCGCGCGCCATGCGCCGACAATTGCTCGTCGATCAGGCGCGGCACCGATTGATAGGTCGCAGCCCAGTCGCTGTTGCCGCAGCCGAACACGGCGTAGCGCACGCCGGCAAAGGCGTCCTTCGGCAAATCGCTGCCGAGCCATTTGACGAACTGCGTCGCGTTGTCGGGCGGCGCACCGTTGTAGGAGGCGCAGATGATCAGCACGCCGCCCTCCTGCGGCAGCTTGCCGACATATTCGTCGAGCGGGCCGAGATGCACGGCAAAGCCGTTGATCTCGGCGAGATCGGCCATGCGCGTCGCGAGTTCTTCCGCCGTGCCGAGATTGGAGCCGTACAGCACCAGCATCGGCGTGTTGTGGCCGGGGCGCGCCGTCGGCTGGCGCGGCGCCTTCGCCGCTGAACTGGATGCCGCAATCGGCCCGCCATAAGCTCCGCGCTCGCGATCGGCGCGCGGACGAACCTTGATCTTGAAGCCTTCCGGCTTCATCGTCAGCGTTTCCTTCAAATGCATCTGATAGCGCTGATGGTCGATCAGCTTGAACCGCTGCAGGATCATGCCCAGAGCCAGCGCCGCCTCGTGCATGGCAAAGCCGCGACCGATGCAGGCGCGCTGGCCGTTGCCGAACGGCTTCCAGGCATTGACCGGCCGCTTGGCTTCCGCCTCGCGGCTGAAATTCTCGGGATCGAACGCATCCGGATTCGGCCCCCAGACGCTGGGATCGCGATGCAGCGCCGTCACCAGGATGGTGGTGAAGGTGCCCTTGCGGAGCTTGTACTTGCCGCCACCGAGCGTCTCGTCCTTGAGCGGCGAGATGCCGTAGGCCGGCGCCGGCGGCCACAGCCGCAGCGCCTCTTTCAGGATCTGCGTGATGTAGGTGAGCTGGGTCACCTGCTGGTAGGTCGGCTTGGCATCGACGTTGGGCCCGAAGACGCGATCGACCTCGTCATAGGCCTTCTTGAGGATCTCCGGATGCTTGAGCAGCGCATAGAGCGTGTAGGACAACAGCCCGCTGGTGGTCTCGTGGCCCGCGATCAGGAAGGTGTTGATCTGGTAGCGGATGTTGACGTCGTCGAGCTGCTCGCCGGTCGAGCGATCGACGCCGGTCATCATCGCCGCCAGCATGTCCTTCTTGTCGTCGATCCCCTCCGCGCTCTTGCGGCGCTCGGCGATGATCTCGTCGACCATCTTGTTCATGAAGGCGACGTCTTCGACGAGAGTCTTGCGCCGCTTCTGCATCCAGATCTGCTCGAACGGAAGACCGCGCGTCATCATGATGGTTTCGAGCGAGCGCACCAGCGATTCGACGTAGGGATGGTAGTCGCTCCGGTAGAAGGAGTTGAAGCGGTAGTCGAAACCGCACAGGCCGATCGTGTCCAGCGTCAGCGCGGTCATATCGTGGACGACGTCGATCTCGTCGTCGGCGTTGAGCCGCTCCCATTTCTGTACGAGCTGCTCGGCGATATCGACCATGCTCGGATGATAGGACTGCATGGCGCGGTTGCCGAAGGGCTGCAGCAGGATATTGTGCGCCTTGCTCCAGTTCGGCTCCCGGGTGTCGGCCGTGAACAGGCCGTCGCCGCCGACCGCGCGCACGCGCCGCAGCGCGCCACGCACCGTCTTGTCGAAGCGCTTCTCGTCGGAGAGCTCGTCGACCAGATCGTGTCCGGAGACGACGACGATCGGCGAACCCATCATGTCGAGCCAGAAGATCGGACCCAGTTCCTTGGCGAGCCGCGTCAAATGCTGCACGGGAGCAGCCGAATCCAGCGACAGCATGTTGCCGACCACGGGCTTGGTCGGCGGGTGCGGGATCGGGTCCAGACGGTTCTTGGATGACATTAAAAATGATTCCCCCTGCCTCGATATTCTCTGCCGTCATTGCGAGCGAAGCGAAGCAATCCAGAACAGTATCCGCGGAGGCAGCTTGGATTGCATCGTCGCTTCGCTCCAATGACGAGCTCGCAACAACGATTAGCCAAACCGCCTTCTACGCCATTCGATCAGCTTGGCGCTGACCTCTTCCGGCTTCTCCTGCTGCGTCCAATGGCCGCTATCCTTCACCAGATACTTCTCAAGATCGCCGATCAGCTTTTCCATGCCGTCGGCGGCCGAGGGCGGCAGCACGGCATCGTTCTCCGCCATGATCATCAAGGACGGCACATGGATGTGATGATCCAGTCCCTTTGCGCGTTCCCAATTGCGGGTAAAGTTACGATACCAGTTGATGCCGCCGGTGAATCCGGTCTTCGTGAAAGTGTCGACGAACACCTTCTTCTCGTCGGCCGACAGGATCGGCGTGCGCGGATCGACCTTGGCGTCATAAGCCGCGATCATCTGCGGGAAGGCGAGATTGGTCTTCGCCGAGGCGCCGACGCCGGCAATCGGCGGCTCGTCCGGCTTCGCCGCGGGCCGCGCCATCGGCTTGCGCATGAAGGCGTCGAATGTCTGCTCGACGCGGCTGCCGAAGATCCTGTCCGGCTCGCGCGCGGGATCCTGGAACTGGACGATGTACATCTGGTCGCCGAAGCGCTGGCGGAACAGCGCGATGGGATCGATCGGCGCGCGGTCCCAATGCGGGGTGTTGACGCCGACGACACCGGCGACGCGCGAGGGGTGGCGCAGCGGCATCTGCCAGACCACGAAGCCGCCCCAGTCGTGACCAACGAAGATCGCCTTGTCGATCCCGAGATGATCGAGCAGCCCGACGAGATCGCCGGTCAGATGCTCCATGTCGTAGTCCTCGACCGCCTCGGGCCGGTCGGTCGCGCCATAGCCGCGCTGGTCCGGCGCGATCACGCGAATGCCGGCCTCGCTCAGCGCCTTGATCTGGTGGCGCCAGGAGAAAGCGAGCTCGGGCCAGCCGTGACACAGCACCACCGGCGGCTTGTCGGTGACAGGCCCCGCCTCGTAATAGCCCATGCGGATTCCGTTCGTCGTCGCGAACTTGAGCGGCGGCATTTCAATCATTGAGACATTCCTATTCGGCGGCGCCCTTGATATCCGCCACCGGCGGCGTGTAGGCCGCCTCCAGCGCGGCGAACTCCTCCGGCAACATGTCGCACATCACCTGCACATGCGGAATGATGTTGGCGCCGACGAT
This sequence comes from Bradyrhizobium amphicarpaeae, assembly GCF_002266435.3. Taxonomy (NCBI): domain Bacteria; kingdom Pseudomonadati; phylum Pseudomonadota; class Alphaproteobacteria; order Hyphomicrobiales; family Nitrobacteraceae; genus Bradyrhizobium; species Bradyrhizobium amphicarpaeae. The sequence goes on along the minus strand of NZ_CP029426.2, from coordinate 2,300,635 downwards.
GAAGCCGAAATCGAGCTGGTCGCGATAGCTCTGCACGGTGATGTTGAGCGCCTGCCCGTGGGTCGAGATCGAGACCGGGAAGATGTGCAACAGCTCCGCGCCGGCGGCATAAAGCGTCTGCCGCGGCCCCGGCACGTTGGACACGGTGATGTTGGCGGCCGGCGGCAGCACGTCCGACAGGTTAGAGCGGCTGTAGAGCAGCGCCAGGATCTGCACCATGATCGGCGCGCCCAGCATCGAGATGTTGGAGACCTGGGGCATCAGCGCACGCAGGGGGTGCGACATCTCCTTGGACTTGGTCGATTGCGCGATGATGGTCTCCAGCCGCGCCTTGGGATCGTCGACGTTGGTCGCGATCGCGCAGATCATGCCGAACACCTGGTTGTTGGCCTCGGTGTTGCCCTCCTCGCGCAGCGAGATCGGCACCGCCGCGGTCAGCGATTTCGCCGGCAGCGTGCTGTACTCCTTCAGGTAACGCCGGACCACGCCGGAGGCGAGCGCCAGCACGACGTCGTTGAGCTTGCCGCCGGCCTGCTTGGCCAGCGCCTTCGCCCGCGACAGCGGGATCGACACGCCGGCAAAGCTCCGCTCCGAGGAGATGGTCTTGTTGAGCATGGTCGGCGGCGACACCATGCTGGCAAGGCTCTCGCGCGATTTGGGATCGGCGACCTTGCCGAGCACGTCGGACACGCTCTTGAGCACGGTCGGGATGTTGCCGGCGAAGCGCACCGCGCTCTCGATCTGGTACATCGCGTTGTCGAACAGGATCGAGCCGATGTCGCTCTTGCCGGTGCGCGGCAACTGCAGGTTCTTCGCGGCCGCCGAAGCATCGAGCGGCTGGGTGAAGAGCTGCTGATAGGAATCGAGCAGGTTCGCCGCGATGTCGCGCGGCTCCTGTCCGGACTTGGTGCCTGCCGCCGGCGGCTCGACCTTCCGCGGGATCGGCGAGATGTCGTAGATCATGTTGGTGAGTGCCGCGCCGGCGCCGCCGTCGATGGCGGCATGGTGCATCTTGGAATAGAGCCCGACCTCGTTGTCCTTCATGCCCTCGAACACGTAGAATTCCCAGAGCGGGCGCGCCCGGTTCAGCAGCTTCGCATGCATCCAGCCGACGATGCGCTCCAGCGTAGCGCGGTCGCGCGGCTGAGGCAGGCTGGCGCGGAAGATGTGACGGTCGATGTCGAACTGATCGTCCTCGACCCAGGAGGGATGATCGATGTCGAGCGGCGCCTTCTCCAGGCGCGCTTTGAGGATCGGCGCGATCTGCAGGCGCGAGACGATCATCGCCTTGAAGTCTTCGAAGAAGTCGCCCTTGTAGTCGTCGGGCAGGCGAAAGATCGCCATGCTCCCGACATGCATCGGCATCTCCGGCGTTTCCAGATAAAGAAACGACGCGTCCAGCGACGACAGCTTCTTACCGTCAGCCATAGTTCCCTCCCGCAGAATTTGACGGGCGCCTTGGCCGGCGCTTCTCGTCAGGCCGATATTGCCTGTTCCGGCGGGGCATATGCAATGGCAAACGGCCCCGTCCGATCAAATGGCGAGAATTCCCCTTCGGGTTGTGCCAGGCGGTCGGCCACGGCCCACAGCGCCGCGGGGTTGACGCCGAGCCCGAGATGGCTCGCCAAGTGAATTTCGATGTTCTCGGCGCGGTCTGACGGGCGCAACAGGCAGGTCCGCCAATTCACGACACCGTCGGCCCGCGAATAGATCGATGTCGCCGGCACCGGCAGATCGCCGGCGATCGCCTCCCGCAGTTCGGCGAAATCCTCGACCCGCTCGCCGGACAGCGCCTCGTAGAGCCGCGTGGCGTTGGTCGCCCGCACATCGTTGGCAAACGGGCTACCGAGCGTGATGACATAGCGGACCATGTCGGACGCCTGGAGCGCGAGGTCGCGGGCATAGACGCCACCGAGGCTCCATCCCACCAGGCTGACCTTGCGTCCACTCGCAGCATGGATTTCGGAAAGACGGGCGCGCAGCGACTCCCGCATCCGCCCCAGCCCGCCGAGATTACGGCCCATCCGCCAGGCATGTGCCTCATAGCCGAGCTCGCCGAGGTAGCGCCGCATCGGCGCCATCGAGAGGTCACTGGCCAGAAAGCCCGGCAGCGCCAGCACCGGATGACCGTCGCCTTTGGGCGCGCGCATCAGGACCGGCGACAGCAGCAGACTCGCGTTGAATTCGAACAGGCCGCGCGCTTCTGCAAGCAGCAAAGCGAGGCCCGGCGGACGAAGCCCGCCCGGCGCCTGCCGCCCGTCCGGCCCGGACGGCATTATTTCTTCTTGTCGTTGCTGCGCGTGCCGCCGAGGCCCGCCATCGTAACGAACATGTCCTGAAACCGCTCGGCGATCTTGGGATCGAAGGTGAACCAGCTCTGGATCAGCGATTCCGGCGAGACCTTGTCGATATTGGACATCATCTGCTGCTGCAGCTTGTCCATCACGGCGGTCTGCATCGGCATCACATCGGGCAGTCCAAAGAACTGGCGGGCCTCGAGGGGGGTGCAGTCGATTTCAATATTAACTTTCATGTCCCCTCCAGATGAGATTCGAGTGGCCCGACGGAGTATCGCCGCGAGTTGTGGTGCGACGCAAGCGACCTGATGCAGGCGGCGGGAGGCCGGCGTCTGCAATCGGCGGGTATGGTCAATCAAAACCGGCTGTACGTGCCCGGCGCCATCGACGGGTGTTCCAGCCCGGCCCGCGGCGGCTCCACGGCCGAAAGTCGAATATCCCCCGCGAAGTTTTGATCGCCAGATTGCGGGTCAGCATTGCTGCACAGCAGTGCAACTTGGCGCGTTCCTTGCTGGAATGGCGCTTGCACGGGCCGAGAACTCTGGGCAACATGGATTGATCAGCCGGCCGAACAATCAAAAACCACCGGCACGGCGGTGTGGAGAGGGTCAAGAATGTCAGTCAGTCGAAGTCTGTTTGCGGCGACGCTCGCCGGTATGCTTGCGTTGACGGTCTCGCCGGCGTCGAGCCAGACGCTGCGCTACGCCAACCAGGGCGAACTGAAGTCGCTCGACCCCTACACGCTGAACGAGTCGACCACCAGTGCACATCTCGGCCATGTCTATGAGGGACTGGTTGCCCGCGACAAGGACCTGAAGATCATCCCGGCGCTCGCCGAAAGCTGGGAGACGCCGGAGCCGACGCGCTGGCGCTTCCACCTGCGCAAGGGCGTGAAATTCCATAATGGCGACCCCTTCACGGCCGACGACGTGGTGTTCTCGGCCGAGCGCGTGCGAGCGAAAGGCTCGAATTTCCAGAGCCGCGTTCCCGCCGACGCCAAGGCCGTCAAGGTCGACGATTACACCGTCGATTTCATCCTGAGCTCGCCCAATCCCATCCTGACGGCGCTGTGGGCGACCTGGTACATCATGGACAAGAAATGGGCAGAGGCGAACGATGCGGTGGCACCGACGCCCGCAGCCGCGACGACCCCGAGCTACGCCTCGCTCCATGAAAACGGCACCGGTCCCTTCATGATCGAGAGCCATCAGCCGGGCGTGAAGACCGTCTTCAAGGCGAACCCGAACTGGTGGCGCAAACCGGAACATAATCTGAAGGAGATCATCTTCACGCCGATCGCCAACCCCGCCACGCGTGTCGCGGCTCTGTTGTCGGGCGAAGTCGACGTGATCGAGCCGGTTCCGGTGCAGGACATCGAGCGCGTCAAGGCGAGCCCGAACGCCACCGTGCTGACGGGACCTGAACTCCGCACCATTTTCGTCGGCATGGATCAGGCGCGCGACGAGCTCCTGTACTCCAACGTCAAGGGCAAGAACCCGTTCAAGGACGTTCGCGTCCGCGAAGCGGTCTACCGGGCCATCGACGTCGACCTGATCAAGAATCGCGTCATGCGCGGGCTCTCCACCCCGTCCGCATTGATGGTCGCACCGGAGATCTTTCCCTCGAAGGATTTCACCCGGCCGAAGTTCGATCCCGACGCCGCCAAGAAGCTCCTCGCCGACGCCGGCTATGCCAGCGGTTTCGAGGTGACGATGGACTGCCCGAACGATCGCTACGTCAACGACGCCGCGATCTGCCAGGCGATCGTGGGCATGCTCGCCCGCATCAACATCAAGGTCGATCTGCTGGCGCAACCGAAGGCCCTGTATTTCGCCAAGGTGCTGAAGCCCGGCGGCTACAAGACCTCGCTGTTCATGCTGGGATGGACCCCGGACACCCTGGATTCGCAGAACGTTCTGCACGACATCATGGGTTGCCGCGACGATCCCAAGGATCCCAACCGCGGCGAAGCCAATCTCGCCGGCTACTGCAACAAGCAGTTCGACGAACTCGCCGACAAGGTCCTCGTCGAATCCGACAAGACCAAGCGCGATCTCTTGATCAAGCAGGCTTTCGAAGTCTCGATGAAGGACTGGGCCTATATCCCGCTGCACCAGCAGGCGCTCGCGTGGGGCGTCTCGAAGAAGGTGAAGCTGACCCAGCGCGCGGACAACATGGTCATGCTCTATTGGGCGACCAAGCAGGACGAGTAAGCGTCAACAAGTTGTGAAGTCCCGGAAGCCATCGCTTTCAAGATCTGGCTTCCGGGACTTGCTGTTTCAAGCTCTGCCGTTTCGGGCTAATGCGATAATGCGTACTGCTGAAGAGATGTGAAAGGAACAGATGCTCGCTTTCACACTGCGCCGGGCCATCCAGGCCATTGGCGTCATGATCGCTGTCGGGATCATCTCCTTCTCGATGTTCCGCTTCGCCGGCGATCCCGTGAACCAGATGGTCGGGATGGACACGTCGGGCGCCGAACGTGCCGCGATCCGCAAATCCCTCGGTCTCGACGATCCCGTGATCGTGCAGTTCGGCCGCTACATCGGCAATGCCGCGCAGTTCAAGTTCGGCGTGTCCTACCAGTTCCGCCTGCCGGTCGCCAACCTGCTAAGGGAGCGGATGCCGGCAACGCTGGAACTCGCGATCTGCGCCACGATCTTCGCGATGGTCAGCGGGATCCTGATGGGCGTCTATTCGGCACTGCGCCGCGACAGCTGGCTTGCGCATCTGTTTCAGGCGGTGTCCCTGATCGGCATTTCGCTGCCGACCTTCCTGATCGGCATTCTCATGATCTACCTGTTCTCGGTGACGCTCGGCTGGCTGCCCTCGTTCGGTCGCGGCGACGTCGTGCACATCGGGTGGTGGACGACGGGCCTTCTGACACTTTCAGGCCTGAAAGCTCTGATCATGCCGTCGATCACGCTCGGCCTGTTCCAGATGACGCTGATCATGCGCCTGGTTCGCGCAGAAATGCTGGAAGTCTTGCGCACCGACTACATCCGCTTCGCCCGTGCTCGCGGGCTGACCACACGCGCCGTTCACTTTGGTCACGCCCTGCGCAATACCCTGGTTCCCGTCATCACCGTTGCCGGCCTGCAATTTGGCTCGGTCATTGCTTTCGCGATCATCACCGAAACCGTGTTCCAATGGCCGGGCATGGGACTCCTGTTCGTGCAAGCCGTTCAGAACGTCGACATCCCGATCATGGCGGCATACCTGATGATGGTGTCCCTGATCTTTGTCACCATCAATTTCGTGGTTGATATCCTCTACACGATCGTCGATCCGCGGCTGCGCTCGACGGTCAGTCAGGCGCATTGAGATGAGCGAGGCCGTCGTTCCCCACACTGCCGAGAAACGTGCCGCCGCCCCTGACTGGTTCAGGCGCACGCTCGACGGCGATTTGTTCTACTCGTTCCGCCGCTCCAAGATCACCATGATCGCGGCCGGCGTGACGCTGCTGTTCTTTCTGGTCGCGATCTTCGCCCCGCTGCTGTCGGTGCAGAATCCATTCGATCCGGCACAGCTGCAATTGATGAATTCGCGCATCTCGCCGCTCTGGACTGCAGACGGCCAGAGCCCGTTCCTGCTCGGCACCGACGAGCAAGGCCGCGACGTGCTGTCCGCGATCCTCTATGGCCTGCGCATCTCGCTGCTCGTCGGCGTGCTCGGCGTCGTCCTCTCCGGTGCGATCGGCATCCTGCTCGGGTTGACGGCCGGCTATTTCGGCGGCGCCGTCGACGGGCTGATCATGCGCATTGCCGACGTGCAGCTTTCGTTTCCGGCCATCCTGATCGCGCTCTTGATCAACGGGATCGCCAAATCGGTCTTTGGCAACAAGCTCGACGAGATGAGCATGCTGGCGGTCCTGGTGTTCGCGATTGGCCTGAGCTTCTGGGTCCAGTACGCGCGGACGGTGCGCGGCTCGGTGCTGATCGAGAAGAACAAGGACTATGTCGCAGCCGCGCAATTGATCGGTCTGCCGGCTCCGGTGATCATGCTGCGCCACGTGCTTCCGAACACCACGGGACCAATCCTGGTGATCGCGACCATCAACCTCGCGCTCGCCATCATCACCGAAGCAACGCTGTCCTTCCTCGGCTCAGGCATGCCTGAGACCATGCCGTCGCTCGGCACGCTGATCCGTATCGGGAACGGCTACCTGTTCGCCGGCGAATGGTGGATTGTCGCATTCCCCGGCATTGCACTTGCGGCGCTCATCCTGTCGATCAATCTGCTCGGCGACTGGCTGCGCGACGCTCTCAACCCGAAGCTTCGATGACCATACGGCGCTCATGACCGAACCAATTCTCTCCGTCCGCAACCTTCAGGTGGAGTTCGCCTCCCGCCGCGGCACGCTGCGCGCCATCGACGGCGTCTCCTTCGACATCGCCAAGGGCGAGGTGCTGGGCGTGGTCGGCGAATCCGGCGCCGGCAAGTCCGTCACCGGCCTTGCCGTGATCGGCCTGATCGACCCGCCCGGCCGCATCGCCGGCGGCGAGATCCGTCTCGCCGGGCTGCGTATCGACAATCTGCCGCCCGAGGAGATGCGCCGCATCCGTGGAAAACGGATCGGCATGATCTTCCAGGACCCCCTCACCTCGCTCAATCCGCTCTACCGGGTCGGCGACCAGATCGTCGAGACGATCAGGACGCACCTGAACCTGTCCGAGACGGCCGCCCGCCGCCGTGCCATCGACCTGCTTGCCGAGGTCGGCATTCCCGCGCCGGACAAGCGCATCGACGGCTACCCGCACGAATTCTCCGGCGGCATGCGCCAGCGCGTCGTGATTGCGCTTGCGATCTGCGCCGAGCCGGAGCTGATCATCGCCGACGAGCCGACCACCGCGCTCGACGTCTCCGTACAGGCGCAGATCATCTCGCTGATCAAGCGGCTCGGACGCGACCACGGCACCGCCGTGATGCTGGTGACGCACGACATGGGCGTGATCGCGGAGACTTCCGACCGCGTCGCCGTGATGTATGCCGGCCGCGTCGCCGAGATCGGTCCGGTGCAGGACGTGGTGCAAAATCCGCTGCATCCCTATGCCAAGGGCTTGATGGGCGCGATTCCGACGCTGGCAGGCGACGACAAGCGTCTCATGCAGATTCCCGGCTCGATGCCGCGGCTGTCGGCGATCCCGCGCGGCTGCTCGTTCAATCCGCGCTGCGCGTTCGCGTTCGACCGCTGTCGCGTCGATCGGCCCGAACCGCTGCCGCGCGGCGCACAATCGGTCGCCTGCCACCTCTATGACGACGTACCAGCGGAGAGCGCGGCATGAGCGCTCCCTTCGTCCAGGCCACAAATCTGCGCCGGGTGTTCGACGTTTCAAAACCCTGGCTCAACCGCGTGCTCGAAGGCGGGCATCTCGAATATCTCAAGGCGGTCGATCACGTCACCTTCGACATCAGGAAGGGCGAGACGTTTGCCCTGGTCGGCGAATCCGGTTCAGGCAAGACCACCGTGGCGCGGATGGTCGTCGGCCTGCTGCCGCCAACTTCGGGCGACGTGCTGATCGACGGCGTCTCGATGACCGATCCGCGGCAGGCGCCGGTGCGTCGCAAGCTGCGCCGTCGCATCCAGATGATCTTCCAGGATCCCTATGCCAGCCTCAATCCGCGCTTCCGCGTCGATGCCATCATCGCCGAGCCGATCCGCGCCTTCGACCTGATCCAGGGCGAGCGCGACATCCAGGCCCGCGTCGGCGAGCTGCTCAGCCTCGTCGGCCTGCATCCCGACGACCGATTCAAGTTTCCGCACGAATTCTCCGGCGGCCAGCGCCAGCGCATCGCAATTGCCCGGGCGCTCGCATCGGATGCAGAGTTCATCGTCTGCGACGAGCCGACCTCGGCGCTCGACGTCTCCGTGCAGGCCCAGATCCTGAACCTGATGCGCGACCTCCAGGACAAGTTCGGCCTGACCTACATGTTCATCAGCCACAACCTTGCCGTGGTCCGCCACATGGCGAGCCGCGTCGGCGTGATGTATCTCGGCCGTATCGTCGAGATCGCGGAAGGCAAGGAATTGTTCGCCCACCCGCGCATGCCCTACACCAAGATGCTGCTCGGCGCCGTGCCTGACCTCGCCATGAGCGGGCGACAGCGCATTCCGGTGAAGGGCGAGATCCCGAACCCGATCAATCCGCCGCCCGGCTGCGCCTTCAATCCGCGCTGCCCGCTCGCGTTCGACCTCTGCCGCAAGCAAGCACCCGAGCTGATCGACGGCGTCGCCTGCCATGCGGTGAACACCGCGCCGGTCCCGGCGTGACGCACGCGTGCCATGCGGCCTGTGCATTTGGCATCCCAGCACGGGCTGTGATCAATTGCGCGCGCGACACATAAGGTAACTCCCATGTCCAACATCAATCCCGATCCGTTCACGACGCGCCCCGAGATCGAGGGCACGTTCGGGGTGGTCGCCACCACGCACTGGATCGCGACCGCCGTCGGCATGGCCATCCTCGAAAAGGGCGGCAACGCCTTCGACGCCGGCGTCGCCACGGCCTTCACGCTCCAGGTGGTCGAGCCGCATCTGAACGGCCCCGGCGGCGACGTGCCTGTTATCGTCCACGACGTCAAGCGCGGCCGCACCGAGGTGATCTGCGGCCAAGGCCCGGCCCCGGCGCGCGCCACCATCGCGCATTACAAGAGCGAAGGCCTCGACATGGTGCCCGGCACCGGCCTGCTCGCGGCCTGCGTCCCCGGCACGTTCGAATCCTGGATGATGCTGCTGCGCGACTACGGCACGATGCGCCTGCGCGACGTGCTGGAACCCGCGATCTCCTATGCGCGCGACGGCTATCCGCTGGTGGAGCGCGCCTGTGCCACGATCCAGACCGTGGAGCAGCTGTTCCGCAAGCATTGGCCGACCTCGGCCGCCGTCTACCTGCCGAATGGGGAGGTGCCGAAGCCCGGCACGCTGTTCACCAACACAACGCTGGCCGCGACCTACGCCCGTATCCTCAGTGAAGCCGAGAGCGGCGGCGGTGGCCGCGACGCCGAAATCGAGCGAGCGCGCAAAGCCTGGTCGCAGGGCTTCGTCGCGGAGGCCATCGACAAGTTCTGCCGGACGCAGGAGGTGATGGACGTCAGCGGCACACCGCATCGCGGCGTGCTCTCCGCCGACGACATGGCGCGCTGGCTGCCGACGGTCGAGGCGCCGCTCACCTACGATTACGGCCGCTACACGGTCTGCAAGGCCGGGGTCTGGAGCCAGGGTCCGGTGACGCTGCAGCAGCTCGCGCTGCTGAAGGGTTTTGCGCTCGACGGGCTCGATCCGACCGGACCCGAGTTCATCCATCTCCAGATCGAATGCGCCAAGCTCGCCTTTGCCGACCGCGAGAAATTCTACGGCGATCCTGAGTTCAGCGAGATCCCGATCGCGACGCTGCTGTCGGACGCCTATAACGACGAACGTCGCAAGCTGGTGACCGAGAAAGCTTCGCTCGATCTCCGGCCCGGCGCGGTCGAGGGCTTCGGCGGCGTGGTCAAGCTGCGCCGCGCCGAAGGCCAGCGTGAGGCCGTTGGCGCGCTCGGAGCCGGTGAGCCGACCGTGGGGCGCTTCGGCGAGGTGCGCGGCGACACCGTCCATTTCGACATCATCGACAAAGCCGGCAACATGGTGTCCTCGACGCCGTCGGGAGGCTGGCTGCAATCCTCGCCCGTCATTCCCGAACTGGGCTTCTGCCTCGGCAGCCGCGCACAGATGTTCGATCTGGAAGAGAACCAACCGAGTTCGCTCGCACCGGGCAAGCGGCCACGCACCACGCTGTCGCCGACCATGGCGCTCCGCGACGGCGAGCCTTATCTCGCCTGGGGCTCGCCCGGCGGCGACCAGCAGGACCAATGGATCACGCAATTCTTCCTGCGCCACGTCCATTGCAATCTCAACCTCCAGGAATCCATCGACGCGCCGGCCTGGCACTCCGAGCATTTCCCGATCTCGTTCTGGCCGCGCACCGCGCGTCCCGGCGTGCTCGTGGTCGAGAACCGCGTGCCGAAGGCGACCATCGATAATCTTCGCGAGCGCGGACACATCGTCGAGGTCGGACCGGACTGGTCGGAAGGCCGCCTCACCGCCGCCTCGCGCGTCGGTGTCCGCCGGCGCGCCGCCGCCAATCCGCGCGGCATGCAAGGCTACGCCGCGGGACGCTGAAGGCAGCACATGACTTGGTCGATCATCGCGAAAGACCCTGCCACCGGCCAGTTCGGCATCGCGGTCGCGACCCGATTCTTCGCCGTCGGCGCGCGCGTGCCCTACATCGCGGCCGGCGTCGGCGCCATCGCGACCCAGGCCTTCGTCAATCCCTATTACGGCATCGACGGCCTCAAGCTGCTGCGTGAAGGCCTCAATGTGCATGACGTTCTGGCCGCGCTGCTCGCCACCGACGACGGCCGCGAGAGCCGGCAGCTCCACATCATGGATGCCAGCGGCGAGATCGCCGCCCATACCGGGCGCGACTGTGTCGACTGGTGCGGCCACATTGCGGGCAGCGGCTTTTCGATCGCCGGCAACATGCTGGCCGGCGCCGACGTGCTCGATGAGACCGCGAAGACCTATCTCGCCAATGACAGCCTGCCCTTCCCGCGCCGCCTGCTCGCGGCGATGCGCGCGGGCGAAGCCGCCGGCGGCGACAAGCGCGGCAAGCAGTCCGCCGCGCTTCTGATCCACGGCGAGGAGGAATGGCCGGCGCTGGATATCCGCGCCGACGACCATCCCGATCCGCTCGGCGAGCTCGAACGGCTCGAACGCGTCAGCCAGGAGCTCTGGGTGCACTTCCGCCCCTCGATGCCGACGCGGCAAAATCCGGCGGGCAATACCGATCGCAGCGTCATCGACGCCACCATCGCCGCGGCACGGGCAAGGCAGGCATGAGCGCGGATCCTCTCATTGAGATCACGGATCTGCATATCCGCTTTCACGGCGACGACGGCCGCATTACCCATGCCGTCGACGGCGTCGATCTCAGTGTCGCCAATGGCGCGACGCTCGGCCTCGTCGGCGAATCCGGCTGCGGCAAGAGCGTGACCTCGCTGGCCATCATGGGCCTGCTGCCGAAGCAGAGCGCGGAGATTTCGGGCGCGATCCGCTTCGACGGTTTCGACCTGCTGAAGACACCGGACCAGACGCTGCGCGACTTGCGCGGCAACCGGCTCGCGATGATCTTCCAGGAGCCGATGACCTCGCTCAACCCGAGCTTCACCATCGGCGACCAGATCATCGAGACGATCCTGCGCCACCGCGGCGGCTCGCGGAAGAGCGCGCGCGAGCGGGCGATCGAGCTGTTACGGCGGGTCCACATCCCCTCGCCCGAGCGTCGCATCGACGAATATCCGCACAAGCTGTCCGGCGGGATGCGCCAGCGCGTCATGATCGCGATGGCGCTCGCCTGCGATCCGCGCCTGCTGATCGCGGACGAGCCGACCACCGCGCTCGACGTCACCCTGCAGGCCCAGATCCTGGAGCTGATGCGGGAGCTGAAGGCGGCAAGCGGCGCCGCCATCATCCTGATCACCCACGATCTCGGCGTCGTCGCCGAGGTCTGCGACGAGGTCGCGGTGATGTATGCCGGCGAGATCGTCGAGCGCGCGCCGGTGGACGAATTGTTCTCCGCCCCGCAGCATCCCTACACGGTCGGCCTGCTCGGCTCGATCCCGCGGCTCGACCATCGCGCCGAACAGCTCGCAACGATCGAAGGCATGGTGCCGAACATGGCGCAGCCGCCGGCCGGCTGCCGCTTCGCCGCGCGCTGCCCGTTCGTGCTGGACGCCTGCACCAAGGCCCCGCCGCCATTGATCGAAGTCAGCCAAGACCACCTCTCGCGCTGCATCCGCGCGCCGCTCGAACGTCTGGTGTCGTGATGGCGTTGCTCGAGGTCAACGGCCTGGTCAAACATTTCGTCGCCGAACGCTCGCTGTTCGGGCGAGCGCTGGCACATGTCAAGGCGGTCGATGGCGTCAGCTTCTCGCTCGAGGCCGGCAAGACCCTGGCGTTGGTCGGCGAATCCGGCTGCGGCAAATCCACCGTCAGCCGGCTGGTGCTGCGGCTGATCGAGCCGGATGCCGGCTCGGTGCGCTTCGAGGGCCGCGACCTGCTCTCGCTCGATGCCGGCGGCTTGAGAAAATTCCGCCGCGAGGCGCAGATCATCTTTCAGGACCCTTACGCCTCGCTCAACCCGCGCATGACGGTCGGCCAGATCCTGACCGAACCGCTGGCGCTGCACGGCCTCGTGCCATCAGCGCAGCGGCGCGAGCGCGTCGCAGAGCTGTTGCGCCTGGTGGGGCTCGAGCCACGGCTGGCACGGCGATATCCGCACGAATTCTCCGGCGGCCAGCGCCAGCGCATCGCCATCGCCCGCGCCCTCGCGGTCGAACCGAAGCTGATCATCTGCGACGAGCCGGTCTCGGCGCTCGACGTCTCGATCCGCTCGCAGATCCTCAATTTGCTGCGCGAGTTGCAGGACCGTCTCGGCCTCGCCTACATTTTCGTCTCGCATGACCTCGCCGTGGTCAAGCACATCGCCGACCACGTCGCGGTGATGAATCTCGGCCAGATCGTCGAGACCGCAGAGGCCGATGCGCTGTTCGCAGCGCCGTGCCATCCCTATAGCCGGGCGCTCTTGTCGGCGATCCCCGTGCCTAAACCGCAGGCAAAGCGCAGCCGGATTGTGCTGCAGGGAGAGATCCCCAGCGCGCTGAATCCGCCGCCGGGATGCCGCTTCCACACCCGCTGCCCCTACGTCATCGCGCGCTGCCGCAGCGAGATGCCACGGCTGGTCGCGGATGGCATCGGACATGCAACGGCCTGTCACCGAACGTCGGAACTGCCGTCCTCAGCGGCGATCGTCCCGTCCGACGGCGGCTTTTCGCCGGTCCTCGAAAAATTGGTCGCCGCCTTCAGCGGCGGCCCGGAAGCAGTCCGCGGCAGCGGGGTTTAGTTCATTGGGAACGGACCCGGCATAGCCGCAAAACAGAGGTTGAGAGCGATGAGTTTGATGCGTTTGACAATCCTGGCGTCGGCCGTGCTGACGTCGCTCGCGGGCGCAGCCCAGGTTCAAGCCCAGACCACGCTTCGCATCGGCATCGCCGAGGACCCTGATATCCTCGATCCCAGCATCGGCCGCACCTATGTCGGCCGCATCGTGTTCTCCGCCTTCTGCGACAAGCTGTTCGATATCGACGAAAAGCTCAATATCGTGCCGCAGCTCGCGCTGTCCCACGAGACCTCGGCCGACGGCAAGGAGATGACGATCAAGCTCCGGCCGGGCGTGAAATTCCACGACGGCGAGCCGCTGGACGCGGAGGCCGCAAAATTCTCGCTCGAGCGTCACATGATGCTGCCGACCTCGTTCCGCAAGTCGGAGCTTGCCAGCGTCGACCATGTCGAGGTGGTCGATCCCCTCACGATCAAGCTGGTGCTGAAAACTCCCTACTCGCCGCTGATCGCCCAGCTCACCGACCGCTCCGGCATGATGGTGTCACCGAAGGCGGCCAAGGAGGCCGGCGACAAGTTCGGCCTGCATCCGGTCTGCGCCGGCCCCTACAAATTCGTCGAACGCGTCCAGCAGGACCGCATGGTGTTCGAGAAATTCGCCGATTACTGGAACAAGGACAATGTCCATATCGATCGCGTCGTATTCCAACCGATCGTCGACGCCACGGTGCGGCTCGCGAACCTCAAGTCAGGCGGTCTCGATCTGATCGAGCGCGTGCTCGCCACCGACATCAAGGACGTCCGGGCCGATCCCAAGCTGGTGCTGTCGACCGCGCCGGAGCTCGGCTATCTCGGCCTGACCGTCAATATCGGCAACGACAAGACCAAGGGGTCGCTGAGCCAGTCGGCGAAGGTGCGCCAGGCACTCGACCTCTCGATCGACCGCGAGGCCCTCAACCAGGTCGTCTTCAACGGCGAGTTCACCCCCGGCAACCAATGGGTCAGCCCGACGCATCCCTATTACCAGAAGGCCTTCCCGGTCCACGGTCGCGATGTCGCGAAGGCCAAGGCGCTGTTGAAGGAGGCCGGCGTCACGACGCCGGTGACGGTGGATTACATGATCCCCAAGGGGGCGGAGAACGAAGCCGTGGCCCAGGTCGTCCAATCCATGGCCGCCGAAGCCGGCTTCGACATCAAGATCCGCGCGGTCGAATTCGCCACGACCTTCAAGCAGGCCCAGGCCGGCGAATTCCAGATCTTCCAGATCAACTGGAGCGGCCGCATCGACCCCGACGGCAATTCCTACATCTTCATGCGCAGCAAGGCACCGCAGAACGACGGCGGGTACGCCAATCCGGAAGCCGACAAGTTGATGGAAGACGGGCGGGCGACGTCCAATGTCGAGGAGCGCAAGGCGATCTACGCCAAGCTGACAAAGATCCTGCTCGACGACTTGCCGATTATCTACATCTATCACCGCACGCTGCTGATCGCCCACACGACCAAGCTGCAGGGCTACAAGCAGATGCCCGACGGGCTGGTGCGCGTGGTCGGGCTGAAGTTCAAGTGATCGTTCTGACGATGAGCACGTGTCCCGGACGCGGCGCAGCGCGCAAGCGCTGCACCGCAGAGCCGGGACCCACGACTGCAGCGTGCTCGAGCCAATGGGTCCCGGTTCAGCGGCGCAACATTGCATGTTGCGCCGCGCCCGGGACACGGGCTCGGCCATGCTGAACTTCCTAGCACGCCGCATCGCGCAGATCGTGCCGACGCTGTTTTTCGTGTCGGTGCTGATCTTCTCGCTCCAGCAATTGCTGCCGGGCGACCCCGCACTGGTGATGGCCGGCGAGGAGCGCGATCCCGCCGTGATCGAGCAGATCCGGCAGCAGTACAAGCTCGATCAGCCGATCCCGGTGCAATATTTGTACTGGCTCAAGGGAGTCCTCACCGGCAATTTCGGCGAGTCCTTGCGCAACAAGATGCCGGTGCGCGAGCTGATCGCGCAAAAATTGCCGGTCACGCTTCAACTCGGTTCGATGGCGATCCTGATCGCCTTCCTCATCGGCATTCCCGCCGGCATCATCTCCGCGGTGAAGAAGGGCACCGCCTGGGACTACGGCGCCAACCTGTTCGCGCTGTGGGGCATCTCGACGCCGAATTTCTGGCTCGGGATCATGCTGATCTTCCTGTTCTCGATCAAGCTCGGCTGGCTGCCGGCATCGGGCTATGTCCCGCTCACCGAGAACTGGCGCGCGAGCCTTGCCGCCACCATCATGCCGGCCTTCGTGCTCGGCAATGCGATCTCCGCGGTCCTGATGCGGCATACCCGTAGCGCCATGCTTCAGGTGCTGGAGAGCGATTATGTCCGCACCGCGCGCGCGAAGGGGCTTTCCGAACGCTCGGTGATCCTCAAGCATGCCATGCGCAATGCGCTGACGCCCATCATCACGCTCGGCGCGCTGGAGCTCGGCACGCTGCTGTCCGGCGCCGTCCTGACCGAGCAGATCTTCTCCATTCCCGGTTTTGGCAAGCTGATCGTGGACGCCGTCTTCAACCGCGACTACGCGGTGGTGCAGGGCGTCGTGCTGGTCACGGCCACGGTCTACATCACGCTGAACCTCGTCGCCGATATCGCCTATATCCTCGTCAATCCCAGGCTGAGGGGCTAGGCGATGACCGACGCTGCACTGCCAGCCAGCCCTGCCGTCCAGGCCTACGAGCTGGACAGCCCGGCACGCCGGGCCCGGCGGCGGCTGTTCAAGCGCAAGGCCGCCGTGTTCGGGCTCGTCGTGATCACGGCGTTCATCCTGCTTGCGGCCTTCGCACCGCTCGTCGTGCCCTATGATCCCATCGCGACGAGCTGGAGCCTGGTGCGCAAGCCGCCTACTGCGACGCACTGGTTCGGTACCGACGAGCTCGGCCGCGACATCCTGAGCCGCGTCGTCTACGGCGCCCGGGCATCGCTGCTCGCGGGTCTGATCTCGGTCGCGATCGCGCTCGGCATCGGCGTGCCGCTCGGCCTTCTCGCCGGCTATCGCGGCGGCTTCGTCGACGCGCTGATCAGCCGGATCACGGATGCGATGCTGGCCTGCCCGTTCCTGATCCTGGCGATCGCGCTGGCGGCATTCCTCGGGCCGAGCCTCGGCAATGCCATGATCGCGATCGGCATCTCCGCAACGCCGATCTTCATCCGCCTGACGCGCGGCCAGGTGCTCGTCGTCAAGGCCGAGGATTATGTCGAGGCCGCGCGCGCGCTCGGCAATCCGCCCTGGCGCATTGCGTTCTCGCATATCCTGCCGAACGTCCTGCCCACACTTCTGGTGCAGGCCACGCTCTCGATCGCCGCCGCCATCATCGCCGAGGCCGCGTTGTCGTTTCTCGGACTGGGCCAGCAGCCACCGGCGCCGTCCTGGGGCAGCATGCTCAATGCGGCGCAGCGCTTCCTGACCCAGGCGCCGTGGATGGCGATCTGGCCGGGGCTTGCGATCTTCCTCGTGGTGCTGTCGCTGAATCTGCTCGGCGACGGCTTGCGCGATGCGCTGGACCCACGGCAGCGTTAAATCACCACCTCCCGCATCACGCGCCGGCAATCCATCTCGTATTCGAGATCGACCACCGGCGGGCGGGCAAAATGCCAGGTCAGGCCCGAGCGCAGCGCGCCGCGGCGGACCAGTTCGTCGACGAGCGCGTGGTGGAAATCGTGCACGGAATAGGCCTGAACACCCGTGGTGTCCTTCCAGCCGAAGCCGAACGCCGCCATCCGGCTCTCCATCTGCGACGTCGTGGTGAAGCGCACCTTCTCCCGCAGCCCCTCCGGGCTGAGGTCGCGGTAGCGTACGGTACGCTCGACATAGGTGCCGCTGCCTTCGCGCGCCTCGGCGCCGCCTGATATCACGAAGCTCGGTGCCTTCGACCGCGTCGGCCGCGTGAACGAGAACGCATAGAACGACGGCTCGGCGGGCGGATCGATCTCCGGGCAGACATTGCTGCGCGCCACCGGATTGGTGGTGCCGTCGAAGATGCCCCATTCCGACAGCGTCTTCACATAGTGCAGGTTGAACGCACGAAAGCCCTCTTCGCTGAAAGCTGCCGGTGAACGCAGCTCGCAGGCGCAGAACGCAGTCAGCGGACGCCCTGCTTCCTGGATGAACTTTGCGGCCAGCGCAAACCCCTCCGCCAGCGGCACCAGGCGGTCGAAGCGGACGCGTTCGACTTCGTAGCCGTCATCCGCGACGGCACCTGCCGAATATTGAAACACGGACGGAATGAAGCGGTAATTGCCGGCAGAGAACTCGCGAACCATGACGAACTCCTATTCCAGTTGCATACGAATGCCTTTGGCGCCGTTGAGCAGGCGCTTCAGGTGAAAGCCGGCCAGGGAATCCTCGGCATGCATGCCGACCAGTGCGGCAAAGGCCGGCATGGCCGCGGCATCGCCGGCCGCCATCTTGGCGAAAGCCTCCGAATACAGCGCCGTTTCCGGCGCTGCGAACTTGCCCGCTGGCAGCGGCTCGAAGGCGCGCAACGGCTCGCTGCGTCCGCGCAGCATCAGCTCGCCCACGGGGCGGCCTTGAAAATTCTCGGCCGCCTCGGCGATGCTGGCGCTGACGCAGATGCGGGTGCCCAGTTGCTTGTTGGCGGCCTCCAGCCGCGCCGCGATGTTGATGGAATCCCCATACGCGGTGTAGTCGAAGAAGCGATTGCCGCCGAAATTTCCGACCAGTGCGGAACCGGCGTGAATGCCG
Organism: Bradyrhizobium amphicarpaeae; assembly: GCF_002266435.3. Classification (NCBI taxonomy): domain Bacteria; kingdom Pseudomonadati; phylum Pseudomonadota; class Alphaproteobacteria; order Hyphomicrobiales; family Nitrobacteraceae; genus Bradyrhizobium; species Bradyrhizobium amphicarpaeae. Next base: position 2,282,657 of record NZ_CP029426.2, on the reverse strand, counting down.
ATGCGGGTGGCACCGAAGCTCACGCCCATGGCGCTCTGGCGCGCGCGAAAGTCCTGCGCCCAGGCGTCGAGCTCATGGGCGCAGGCGACCGCGCGTGTGGCATAATCCGGCTGATCGCCGGGCGCGTTGAACAGCACCTGGATCGCATCGCCGATGATCTTCGCGACGGTGCCCTCATGTACGAACACGATTTCGGTCATGCCGCCGACATACTCGTTGAGCAGCTTGCCCAACGTCTCGGGCGAGGCGGTTTCGACCAAGGAAGTGAAGCCCGTAATATCGGTGAAGATGGTGGCGACATCGCGCCATTGAACTTCGATTCCCTCGCCGTCACCGCTGGCCGCCAGACGCCTGGCAAGCTCGGGCGAGAAATGACGCGATAGCGCGGCGTGCGCGCGCTCGGCTTCCGCCTGCCGGCGCCGCACCTCGCGCAGCATCTCGATATGGCGGATGGTCTTCTCGATCGTGGCTTCCAGATCGGCGAAGTCGATCGGCTTGGTCAGGAAGTCGAACGCGCCGCGGTTCATGGCGGTGCGGATGTTGCTCATGTCGCCATAGGCCGAGACGATGATGGTCGACTTCTTCTCCTCGGCCTCCTGGAGTTTCGCGAGCAGCGACAGGCCATCCATCCTGGGCATGTTGATATCGGAGACGACCATGTCGACTTGCGGATTCTGCTCGAGCGAGGCCAGCGCCTCGAGACCGTCGCGGGCGAATATGATGGTGACTTGTCCGTCGCGGATCTGCCTGCGAAACTTCTGCAGGACCAGCGCCTCGAGATCCGGCTCGTCGTCGACGAAGAGGATGGTCGCGCTCATGCGGCTTGCTCGAGCCTCGTGTCGATCTCCTGCCGCAGCAACGCGAAGTCGATCGGCTTGGTCAGGAGCCCGACGGCGCCGCGCTCGATCGCCTTTCGCCGCGTCTCGGCGTCGCCATAGGCCGTGATCATGATGACGGGAACGTCCGGGTGTGCGGCACGCACTTTCGGCAGCATGTCGAGCCCGCTCATGCCGGGCATGTTGATGTCGGACAGGATCAGGATCAACGAGGGATCGCGAACCTCGGCCGCCCGCTTGAGTGCATCAGGCGCGGAGGAGGCGAACTCCATCTGGAAGCGGCCGGCGCGCAGCTCGCGCCGGAATTGCTGCCGGAACAGCGCCTCGACGTCGGGCTCGTCGTCGACGACCAGGATGTAAACGTTCACGACTTGCCTCCGGAAGTGCCGCCCACCGCCATCACGCGCGGCAGGGTGATGATGAATTCGGTGAATACACCTTGTGTGGTGTCCACGTCGATGGTGCCGCCGTGCTGCTTCACGACGATATCGTGGCTCATGGACAGGCCGAGCCCGGTGCCCTCGCCGGCCGGCTTGGTGGTGAAGAAGGGATTGAACATCTTCTCCTTCACCTCGGCCGGAATTCCCGTGCCATTGTCGCGGATCCGGATCTCGACCCTGTCGCCGAGGTTCCTTGTCGCCGCGTTCAAGGTGGGCTCGAAGGCCTCGCCGGCGCTCTCCTTGCGCTTGGCGGCAGCATAGAAACCGTTCGAGATCAGGTTGAGCAAGACGCGCGTGATTTCCTGCGGATAGATATCGATCATGCCGGCGGCAGGATCGAGCGCGCGCTCGAGCGTGACGTTGAACGACGGCCGTTCAGCGCGCGCGCCGTGATAGGCCAGATTGAGGCTTTCCTCCACGATCGCATTGATGTCGACGGTCCGATGCTCGCCGGAGCCCGCGCGCGAATGCAACAGCATGTTCCTGACGATGGAATCGGCGCGCTTGCCGTGCTGCACCACTTTCTCGAGGTTGCCCTTGAGCATGTGGGTGAGCTCGTCGACTTCTTGCTTGGTCTTACCGTCGAGGCTCGCCGCTTCGAGGATCTCGTTGAGCTCGTCGATCAGCTCGGTCGAGAGAGCGGAGAAATTGTTGACGAAGTTGAGCGGGTTCTTGATCTCGTGGGCGATGCCGGCGGTGAGCTGGCCGAGGGAAGCGAGTTTTTCGGTCTGCACCAGTCGGTCCTGGGCGGCACGCAGGTCGTCGAGGGATCGCGACAGCGCTGTCGTGCGTTCCTGGACCTCTTCGAACAGCCGGACATTCTCGATCGCGATAAGGGCTTGGTCTGCAAACGTTGTGGCCAGCTCGATTTGCTTTGCGCTGAAGGGGCGCACCATATGTCGCGTCAGGACGAACACGCCTATCGGCGATCCTTCTCGAAGCAGGGGCACACCGAGCATCGTACGCACGTTGGATCGCCTTCGCGCGGACGAGGGTGCGAATTCCGGGTCGGCCTGCACGTCCGGGACATGAACGGTCCTGGCGTCAAGCAGCGTGCGCCCGACCACACTTCCGCGTTCGGGTACGGAAGCGAACGTACGAAGCTTGTTTTCCTGCTCCGCATCGAGCCCGCAGCTTGCCGCCAGATAGAAGACGCCATCGCGAGGCCGAAAGATCGTCCCTTCGTCGGCGTCGCACAAGCGGGCCGCCGATCCGACAAGCGTGTTCAGCACGGTTTGCAGGTCGAATGCCGAACGGCTGATGACCTTCAGCACATCGGCCGTCGCCGTCTGCTGCTGCAGGGACTCGCTCAATTCCGCTGTCCGCCGTTCCACCTTGTGCTCGAGGTCCGCATAGGACTCCTGCAAGCGCGCGCCCATGTCGTTGAATTGGTCGGCGAGCCCTTCGAGCTCGTCGCCGGTCCGGATCGAGATCCGCTGGGAGAAGTCGCCGCCGCCGATCCTTTCGGCGCCGCTGCGCAGCGCCTGGATCGGCCCTACCATGCGGCGCGCCAAGAATATCCCGGCGAGCACCGCGAAGATGGATGCTGCGAGCAGCACGATCGCGAGCCGCTGCAGCGAGGCATAAAGCGATGCATAGGCCTCCTCGACCGGCAGCTCGACGAACATCGTCCAGTGCAGCGGCGCGATCGGCGCCGAGGCGGTCAGGACCTTCTCACCCTGGATGTTGCGCGCTTCCTCGAGCGCGTCCGGCATGGTGCCGCCGGCAGCCTGTGCGGCGCGCACCTGCGCGAGCCCGGACATGTCGGTGTTGCGCAACACGAGGCTGATGTCGGGATGCGCGATCAGGCGTCCTTCCGGGCCGACCACATAGGCATGCCCGTGCTGGCCGACCTTGATCTGTGAGACCACGTCCCAGATCAGCTTGAGATTGACCTCGGCGATGCTGACGCCGGCGTCCTTGCGCGCGCCGGCCAGCGCCAACGTCATGTAGGGCTCGGACTCCCGGCGGAAATAGACCGGGCCGTAATAGACCTTGTGCGCGACTGCTTCGGTGAACTTGGGATCATTGGACAGGTCGACCCCGCTCTCGAGAGAGTCCATCGCCAACCGCGAGACCCGCAACCGCTCCTTGCCGGTCGAATCCACCTGGGCAAGCTCGGTGATGGCAGGCACCTGGCGCAGCAGCCGCAGCGCGTCGAAGCGGCGCTGCTCGATCGAGCCCGCCGACCACGGCAGCTGCGTGGTCCAGCCGAGCTGGCTCTCGATCTCCTTGACGAACTGGCCGATCTTGGCCGCGGCCGCCTCGGCCTGCTCATGCTGGACCCGGATCAGCGAAGCCTTGTGCTCGCGATAATAGAAGAACACCTCGAACAAGCCGTTGGCCAGCAGCGCGATGGCAACGACGGCCACGAACAGCGCGACATATTTGGTGAACAGCCGGGTCCTGATTCCCCGCCCCGTACCCCCGCCGACAGCGACGCCATCCGAGGCCGGGCTCGGCAGCGTCCTGGCTTGCGGGGTGTCGGGATGGAGGGAAAGGCTCATTGCCGGGAATCTAGCAAGAAGACGCGGCCTTGTCTTTCGCAAGCGCGGGATAAGACCGGCCAGTGGCGCGGCGCAGGCGGCCGGGCACAACGAAAAAGGGCGGCAGCGGATCCGCCCGCTGCCGCCCTCTGGTTCGCTTGTTCGCTAGCGGCTTCAGGTCGGCCGCAGGGCCTTGGAGCCGAGGTCGAGCTCGTTGACCTGCTTGTTCCGTTCGGAATCTGCGGCCGCGCGATGGTCGGTCGCAAGCACCACGTAGACCGCAGGCAGCACGAACAGCGTGAACAGCGTTCCGATCGACATGCCGGCGACGACGACCAGGCCGATCGAGAAGCGGCTGGCTGCGCCCGCGCCGGTCGCGGTCAGGAGCGGGATCAGGCCGGTCACCATCGCTGCCGTCGTCATCAGGATCGGTCGCAGGCGGATGCGGGCCGACATTTCGATGGCGGAACGACGGTCGAGCCGCTCGTTGATCTGGAGTTCGTTGGCGAATTCCACCATCAGGATGCCGTGCTTGGTGATCAGGCCGACCAGGGTGAGCAGACCGACCTGAGTGTAGATGTTCATGGTCGCCACGCCGAAGAACAGCGGGATCAGCGCACCGACGATCGCCATCGGAACCGAGATCATGATCACCAGTGGGTCGCGCAAGCTCTCGAATTGCGCGGCGAGCACAAGGAAGATGATGATCAGCGCGAAACCGAAGGTGATCGCGAGCTGGTTGCCTTCCTGCACGTACTGCCTGCTGTCCGCGAGATAGTCGTGGCTGAAACCGGCCGGCAGCTTCTTGGCCTCGCCTTCGAGGAAGTCAACCGCTGCACCGACGGTCACGCCGGGCATCGGCACGGCCGAGAACGTCGCCGAATTGAGCTGGTTGTAGTGAGTGAGCGAATTCGGAGCGGTCTTGGTCCTGACCGAGACGAGGGTCGAGAGTGGGATCTGCTGGCCCGTGTTGCTCGTCACGTAATAGCCACCGAGCGATTCCGGCGACAGCCGGCTGCTGCGAGGCACTTGCGGGATCACCTGGTAGGAACGGCCTTCCAGATTGAAGCGGTTGATGTAGTTGCCGCCGAGCAGCACCGCCAACGTGCTGCCGAGGTTCTGCATGTTGACGCCGAGATCCTGCGCCTTGGTGCGGTCGATGGTGACTTCCACGTTCGGCTGGTTGTAGGCGAGGTCGCTGTCCGAAACGATGAACATGCCGCTCTTGCGCGCGGCGTCCTTCAGCTTTTCCATCTGCTCGAAAACCGTCTGGAAACCGGCGGTCGAGTTGATCACCATCTGCACCGGCAGGCCGCCCGGCCCACCCGGCAACGGCGGAAGGTTGAACGCGAACGCCTGCACGCCTTCGATCTTGGAGAGTTCGGCCTGCACCAGCGGCTTCAGCGCAATCGACGAACGTTTACGCTCGTCCCAGGGCTTGAGCAGCATTCCGGCGATGCCGCCCTGCGGGCCGTTGATGCCGTTGAGTACGAAGCGAAGATCGGTTTCGGGGAATTTCGCGAATTCCTTGTCGAGCTTCTCGCCGTAAAAGTCGACGTAATCGATATTCGCGTATTTCGGCGCCTTGGTGACCGCGAACACGATGCCCTGGTCTTCTTCGGGCGCCAGCTCCTTCGAGGTGTGCATGTAGAGGAAGCCGACGAGGCCCAGGATGGTGATCGCGAACAGGCCTGTGATCGCCTTGTAGTCGAGCGAGCGATCGAGCCTGCGGCCATACCAACGCGTCAGCGCACCGAACACCTTGTTGACGCCCTTGGCGAAGCGGCCCTCTTCGGTGTTCTTCAGCAGCACCGAGCACATCATCGGCGACAATGTCAGCGCGATCACGCCCGACACGATGACCGAGCCCGCCAGAGTGAAGGCGAATTCGCGGAACAACGAGCCGGTCAGGCCGCCGAGGAATCCGATCGGCGCGTACACCGCAGCGAGCGTGATCGTCATCGAGACGACGGGCCCGACAATCTCACGCGCGCCCTCGAGCGAGGCTTGAACCGGCGTCTTCCCTTCTTCCAGATGGCGATGGATGTTCTCCACCACGACGATGGCATCGTCGACCACGAGGCCGATCGCGAGCACCATTGCGAGCAGCGTCAGGAGGTTGAAGCTGAAGCCCAGCGCCAGCATCAAGGTGCAGACGCCGATCATCGACAGCGGAATCGTGACGACCGGAATGATGACGGAGCGGAACGAGGCCAGGAACAGGAAGATGACGACGATGACGATGATGATGGCTTCGCCCAGCGTCTTCTCGACCTCGTCGATCGAGGATTGGATGAACTTGGTCGAATCGTAGGCGACCTTCATCTTCATCGACGGCGGCAGGTTGCGCTCCAGTTCCGGGAACAGCCCGCGCACGCCCTTGACCAGCGTCAGCGGGTTGCCTTGCGGCGTCGCGTTCACCCCGATGAAGATCGCGTGCTCGCCGTTGAAAGCGACGCTCGCGTCCGTGCTCTGCGCGGCAAGCTCGACGGTGGCGATGTCCTCCATCCGCACGAAGCCGCCGTCCTTGGCCTTGACGATCATCTTCCTGAACTGATTGACGTCGGTCAGGCTGGTGTTCGTCGAAATGTTCGAAACGATCAGATAGCCCTTGGTCTGGCCCGCCGCCGACTGGAAGTTGTTGGCCTGGATCGCCGCGGCGACGTCCGCCGATGAGACGTTGCGGCCGGCCATCTTCATGGGATCGAGCCACAGCCGCATCGCAAAGGTCTGGCCGCCCAGAATGTCGGCCGACGCGACGCCGTCGACGGTTGACAGCACCGGCTGCACCACGCGGGTCAGATAATCGGAGATCGCCGAGCCCGACAGCTCCTCGGAGGAGAAGCCGAGATACATCACCGCCGTGGTCTGGCCCGTCGTCTTGGTGACGATCGGGTCGTTGGATTCCTTCGGGATCAGGTATTTGACCGAGTTCGTCTTGGCCAGCACCTCGGTGAGCGCCTGGTTCGGATCGAAGTTCAGCTTGATGTAGACCTGGATCGTCGAGGTGCCGAGCACCGAAGACGAGGTCATGTAATCGACGCCTTCGGCCGAGGCGACCGCCTGCTCGATCGGCGTGGTGATGAAGCCCTGGATCAGGTCCGCGGACGCGCCGGGATAGACGGTCGTGATGTTGATGACCGTGTTCGACAGCTTGGGATATTGCCGGATCGGCAGCACCATCGCCGCGCGCAGGCCGATCAGCAGGATCAGCAGGCTGACAACGACCGACAGGACCGGGCGTTTGATGAAAATATCAGTAAAGCGCATCGCGGCTTTCTCGGGTTCGTTGACTTGCAAGCGCATGATCCGGCCGTGCCGGACCATGCTGCGTCATGTGCGGTGTCAGTAGCGCGGCGGCTGCGCCGGGATCTGCGGCGCAGGGTCGGTCGAAATCGACACCGCCGCACCCGATTGCAGCTTGAGCTGGCCGACGGCGACGACCTTGTCACCCGGCTTGATGCCCTTGATGATTTCGACGCGACCGTCGACCCGGTTGCCGGTCTGCACGAAGGTGCGCACCGCGGACAGGCTGGTCTTGCCGTCGGCTTCCTTCTTCTCGGTGATCACGAACACCGAGTCGCCGTACAGCGTGTAGTCGACCGCGGTCTCCGGAACGGTGATCACGGCCGGCTTGTCCGGCAGCACCACCGTGGTGGTGACGAACATGCCCGGCTTCAGGATCTTCTCCGGATTGGCGATCGTCGCCTGCACGCGGATGTTGCGGGTGTCGGCCGAGATCTGCGGCTCGATCGTGGTGATCTTGCCTTCGAAGACGCGGCCCGGATAGGCGTCGACCTTGAGCCGGACCGTCTGGCCGACCTTGAGGTTGCCGGAATCCTTTTCCGTCACCGTGAAGTTGGCCCACAGCTCCGACAGATCGGTCAACGACACGATCGCTGTGCCTGCCGTCAGATATTGGCCGACCTCGACCTTGCGGACGCCGAGATCGCCGGAGAACGGCGCGCGCACCAGCTTCTGCGAGATCAGCGCCTCGGTCTTGGCGATGCCGGCCTGCGCCTGGTCGTAGGCGGCCTGCGCGGTATCGACGGTTGCCTGCGGACCGAACTGGCGCGAGGCCAACTGCTTGGCGCGATCGAGCGACAGCTGCGCAACGGTCGCCTGGGCCTTGTAATTGGCAAGATCGCCCTGCTCCGGAGCGTCGAACATTTGCACCAGCGGCGTGCCGGCCTCGACACGCGTGCCCGGCTCGAACTTGATCTCGGTGACGCGGCCGTTGACGTCGGCGCTGACGTCGACCTGATGCACGGCAACGAGGCCGCCGACCGCGGTGAGCAGGTTCGGCACCACCTCGGACTTGGCCTCGGCCGCACTGACGGCAGTCGGCGGCGGCTTGTTGTTGGCGAAGAACTGCTTGATCATCTGGCCGCGGAAATAATTGAACCAGACGAGGCCACCGACGAGCACCGCCAGGAGCGTGCCGACGATGATGAACCAGAGCACCGGCCGGACCGGACGCTTGGGAGCCTTGGTGTCGATCGGTTCGCCCGAAATCTTGTGTTCGGTTACGATGTTCATGTCATGCACTCTCTGCAATCGCCGTCTTGCCGGCATCCGCAGCCTGATTGTGGCCTAGATGCGAAGCAATTGCGGCGTCGTTAAGTCCGATACCCCTCAGGAGAAACTCACACAGCTGCCGCTCGAGGTCTTCAGCCTTGCCGTAAGCGAGGCAAGGCGCGGCCGGCAGCCTGGTCAGCGCCGCAGTCATCACCGTGTGATGCGCAAACCAGAACAGGTTGAGCGGGTCGCCGCTGAATGGCCGCGCGTCCCCCGCCGCAACAGCTCGCTCGAGCGAGGCGAGGAAGACCGCCCCGATCAGCGTCTCGATCTTGGCATATAGCAAACGGGCGAACTCGCCGTCATCCAAATGGCTGGTGGTCATCAGTCGCAGGCGCTGGGCCTCTTCCTGATCGGGCCCATCGGCGATGTGGAGGAAATGCCCGACCATGCCGCGGATGACTTCAACCAGGGTGGCGGTCGAAGGCTCCCGTTCGAGCAGCTCGGTGAGCGCCGGGTCGGCTTCGCATTCGTCGCTTAGGATCTCGGCGTAGAGCGCCGCCTTGGACGGGAAATGCTTGAACAGCAACGCCTCGGAAATGGCAGCGGCGGCCGCCACGCTCTTGGTCGTGGTGCCGGTATAGCCGTGTCGGGAAAAGCAGCGCTTCGCGGCTCCGAGGATCAATTGACGCCTCAGATCGCTCGTCATACGCAATGAGCTCATGGGCGGTGAGTAAGCACTCACCCACGTCAGAGTCAAGCACTATGTTGCATCGCAACCTGAGTGCGTTGAAAATTCAGTCGAAATTGGCCCTGCCTGCACGGCGTCCGTGCAGGACCTGATCGCCAGTGGGAATGGACGGGCCCGTCCTAGATCGGCTGGAAGCCGAGGTCGCCGCGGATCCGGTTGAGGATGTAGGTGCCGTCTCGGGTCGGCAGAATTCGCTCCAGGCTGGCGCTGTCGATCTTCATATTGGCAAAGCGCGGCCCGGCCGAGACGTCGTGGACGGCCGTAGAGAAGGCCTCGACCTCGGCCATGGTCGAGATCGACTGGCTGTCCTTGATGCCGCAGGCCCTGGCGACTCCGACGAGGTCGGCGGCGGCCGAGGTGTGGCTGGTCTGGCCGCCGGTCTCGCCATAGGCCTCGTTGTCGAGCACTGCGATCGACAGGTTCGCCGGCTTCTGCAGGCCGATGGTAGCCAGGCTGCCGAGGCCCATCAGCATTTCGCCGTCGCCGGTGATGACCAGCACCGGCAGCTTCGGCTGCGCCAGAGCAAGGCCCAGACCGATCATCGCAGCCCCCCCCATGCCGCCCCAGAGGTAGAAGTTGCGGGCGTGGTCGCCGGCTGCGCACATGTCGTTGGTGGAGGCACCGAGGCCGCCGATCGCGACGACGTCCTTGCGGTCCGCCAGCAGCGTGGACACCACCTGGCGGCGGTCGAGGAGATTGGCCTTGCTCATTTGGTGAAAACCTTGGCGCCGATCAGGCGCTGCGACAGGAGGACGGCGGTGGGCGTGAGCGCATTGTAGGCTTGCGATGCAGCCGCTTCCAGCACGGCCGGCACCTCGGCCGCGTTCGAGGCGCGCAGCACCTGGACGCCGGAGAGCTCGAACACGCCTTGCGTGGTCGATCCCATCGGCACCTGCCAAGGATTGAACTCGCCCCATTCGCCGCGCATGGTCACCAGCGTGAGGAAGGGAAAGCGCAGAATCGGGATCAGCGACAGCATGTTGATGCAATTGCCGACACCGCTCGACTGCATCAGCAGGACGCCGCGCTGGCCGCCGGCCCAGGCGCCGGCGAGCAGCGCCACGCCCTCCTCCTCCGTGGTGAGCGGAATGCCACGCATGGTGGACGACGCCAGCACGCGCTGGATCAGTTTCGAATGGCCGGCATCCGGCACATAAGGCACCTGCCTGACGTCGAAGCGTTGCAGGGTCGCGAAGATATCGTCCGGCCAGTTCGGGGCCGTGTCGGCGGCATCAGCGTGGGCGTGCATTTTCCTGTCCGGTCGGCTAGCAAGGTGCCAAGACTTGAGATGCCAGGACTGTAGACGCATGCATGCGCCGACCAGAACAACAAAAACGGCATAACGGCTTTAACCGGCGAGTATAACGGGATGAACGCAGATGCGAAGGCACTGGCGGCAGGCTTCGACCTCGAGAAGCTGACGCCCGAGTTCTACGACGACCCCTACCCGACCTATCGTGCACTGCGGGAGAACGAGCCGGTCAAGCGCCTGCGCAGCGGCACCGTGTTCCTGACCCGCTACGACGATCTCGTCACCACCTACAAGAACACCAAATCGTTCAGCTCGGACAAGAAGCGCGAGTTCGCGCCGAAATACGGCGACACTCCGCTCTACGAGCATCACACCACGAGCCTCGTCTTCAACGATCCGCCATCGCATACCCGTGTCCGCCGCCTGATCATGGGCGCGCTGTCGCCGCGGGCGATTGCCGGCATGGAGGGCGATATCGTCAAGCTGGTCGACGGGCTGCTTGATGCCATCGCCGCCAAGGGCCGTTGCGAGCTGATCGAGGACTTTGCGTCGTCCATTCCGATCGAGGTGATCGGCAATCTGCTCGACGTGCCTCATGAGGAACGCGGGCCGCTGCGCGACTGGTCGCTGGCGATCCTCGGCGCGCTCGAACCCGTCGTGTCGCCTGATGCCGCCACGCGCGGCAACAACGCCGTAAAGGACTTCCTTGCTTATCTCGATACGCTGGTCGCGCGCAGGCGTGCCAATCCTGGCAATCCCGAGCGCGACGTGCTGACGCGACTGATCCAGGGGGAGGAGAATGGCGAGCGGCTGACCGAGAAGGAGTTGCTGCACAATTGCATCTTCCTGCTCAATGCCGGCCACGAGACCACCACCAACCTGATCGGCAACGGCCTCGTCGCGCTGGACCGCAATCCCGACCAGAAGCAGCGCCTGATCGGCAATCCCGACATGATCAAGACCGCCGTCGAGGAGGTGCTGCGCTACGAGAGCTCGAACCAGCTCGGCAACCGCATGACCACGGAACAGGTCGAGCTCGGCGGCGTCATGCTCGAGGCCGGCACATCGGTGACACTGTGCATTGGCGCTGCCAACCGCGATCCCGCGCAATTTGCCGACCCTGAACGCTTCGACATCGCGCGCACCCCGAACCGGCATCTCGCCTTCGCCACCGGCGCGCATCAATGCGCCGGCATGGCGTTGGCTCGATTAGAGGGCGCGATTGCGATCTCGCGCTTCCTGGCGCGCTTCCCGAACTATGCCGTGAGCGGCCAGCCGACGCGCGGCGGACGGGTGCGGTTTCGGGGCTTTCTGAGCGTGCCGTGTGCCATCAGCTGAAGGCCGTGCTGCAATCTGCGAAAACAACCCCATGCACAGTAGCCATACCCTTGATAACGCTGAATAAATTGAAGCGCATCATGGGCACATAGCGCGGTTATATAATACCTAAACCGCCGTCCTGTGCCTGCTAATGCAGGTGCGCAGCACCTCGTCCATCGGCTTGCCCCACCATTCGTTGGAGAAGATCTCGATCTCGGAATAGCCGGCAAAGCCCTGCGCTTCCACGGCGGCACGCACCGATCTGATGTCGATGACGCCGTCGCCCATCATGCCGCGGTCGTTAAGGATGTCCTTGGTCGGGACAAGCCAGTCGCAGACGTGGAACGCGAGCAGACGATCCCGGCCCGCACGGGCGATCTGGTCCATCAACTCGGGGTCCCACCAGATGTGATAAACATCGAGCGCGACGCCGAGCATGCCGCTGCGAGCCGGATCGAGCCGATCGCAGATATCGAGCGCCTGCTTCGTCGTGTTCACGCAAGCGCGGTCGGCCGCATAGGCCGGGTGTAACGGCTCGATCGCCAGCGGCAGGTTTGCCTGTCTCGCATAGTCGAGCATCTCGGCGAGCGCCTCCTCGACCTGCCCGCGCGCCGCCGCGATGTCCTTTGACGCCTCGCTGCCCGGCCGCGAATATTGCGGCAGGCCGCCGACGACGAGGACGATGCAGGGCGCGCCCAGCGCCTTGGCTTCATCGACACAGCGACGGTTGTCGTCGCGCACTTCACTCCGGCGCGATGCGTCCGAGGTGAACATGCCGCCACGGCAATAGCCTGACAATGCGAGGCCGGCCTCGCGCACCGCGCGCACGGCACGGTCGAGGCCGACGGCAGCGACCTGGTCTCGCCAGGGATCGATGGCGCGAATGCCGTGCTTCGCGCAGGCATCGATGATCGCAACGAGATCGCCCTGCTTGCGGACCGTCGCCGTGTTCAGCGACAGCCAGCGATGGTCGGAGGAGAAATCGCGCATCAGGATTCGATACCGTGGGTGGCGAGCACGGTCTTCATCCGCTGCGTCGCGAGTTCAGGGTTGGCGAGCAGGCCGGCCTTGTCGGCCAGACGGAACAGCTCGGCCAGATGCAGCGTGGAGCGCGTACTCTCCTGCCCGCCGACCATGGTGAAATGGTCCTGGTGGCCGTTGAGATACGCCATGAAGACCACGCCGGTCTTGTAGAACCGCGTCGGCGCCTTGAAGATATGGCGCGACAGCGGCACGGTCGGCCCCAGCACGTCATGGAAACCGGCCTCGTCGCCGGCCGTCAGCCGCGACAGCGCGTAGGATGCCGCCGGCGCGATCGCGTCGAAGATGCCGAGCAGCGCGTGTGAAAAGCCTTCGCTGTCGCCGGCGATCAGCTCGGCGTAATTGAAGTCATCGCCGGTGTACATCTTGATGCGCTTGTCGAGGCGGCGGCGCATGTCGATCTCGCGCTGCTTGTCGAGCAGCGAGACTTTGACGCCGTCGACCTTGCCGGCATTGCCGTTGATGATGGCCACCGCAATGTCCATCGCCTCGTCAAGATCCTTGGTGCCCCAATAGCCCGTCAGGGCGGGATCGAACATGTCGCCGAGCCAATGGATGATCACGGGCTCGCGGACCTGCGACAGCACGCGATTGTAGACCTTGGCGTAGTCGTCGGCATTGCGACCGAGCTTGGCAAGGGCGCGCGACGCCATCAGGATGATACGACCGCCGACCTTCTCCACCGCCGAGATTTGCTCCTCATAGGCGCGGATCACGTCGTCGAGGCTCCTGGCATCCTCGACCGCGAGATGGTCGGTCCCTGCGCCGGAGAACACCAGCGCGTTGCGGCGCTTGGCGGCGCCGACCGAACGCGTGATCAGCTCCAGCGAGGTCGGCCAGTCCAGCCCCATACCGCGCTGCGCGGTGTCCATGGCTTCGGCAACACCGAGACCGAGGTCCCAGACATGCTCGCGGAACGCGATGGTCTTGTCCCAATCGACGGCCGCGGAAAGCCAGGGATCATTGTCGGCGAAGGGATCGACAACCGTGTGCACGGCGGAGAACGCGATGCGGTTGAGCGCTCCTTCGAGCTTGGCCGGAAAGATTCGCGACGCCGCGAGCCGATAGGTCTCGACCGACCGGTCGGCCTTCGGCAGCCTGAGCGACAGTGACGACATGGGTTGGACGGGCTTATTCATGACTTCGAACCTCTCCCCGTCATTGCGAGGCGCGAAGCGACGAAGCAATCCAGACCGTCGACGCGGAGGGATTCTGGATTGCTTCGCTTCGCTCGCAATGACAGCTGAACATACATCGGCATTTGTCCAAGAATTCTCACGCCTTGATCGGGGCGACGTCGATCCAGCGTCGCTCCTTCCAGCTCTTCAGCGCGCATTCGGCGAGTTGCACGCCCTTGACGCCTTCGAGCAGCGTGAACTTGTAGGGCGCATCCTCGTAGACGTGACGGATGAACATCTCCCACTGCTCCTTGAAGCCGTTGTCGTAGCTGACGTTGTCGGGCAGCTTCTGCCAGTCGCCGTAGAAATCGTGCAGCCGCTTCTCGTCGGGATTCCACACCGGCCGCGGCGTTGCCTGGCGCGCCTGGATCATACAGTCAGTGAGACCCGCGACCGCCGAGCCATGTGTGCCGTCGACCTGGAAGGTGACGAGGTCGTCGCGATAGACGCGGGTGACCCAGGACATGTTGATGTGGGCGATGACGCCGCCTTCGAGCTGGAAGGTGGCGTAAGCGGAATCGTCGGCAGTCGCCTTGTATTTCTTTCCCTGCTCGTCGTAGCGCTCGGGGATGTCGGTGTTGCCGATACAGACCACGCTCTGGACGTTGCCGAAGAGGTTGTCGAGCACGTAGCGCCAGTGGCAGACCATGTCGAGGATGATGCCGCCGCCGTCCTCGTCGCGGTAGTTCCAGGACGGCCGCTGCGCCTCCTGCCAGCCGCCTTCGAACACCCAATAGCCGAACTCGCCGCGCACCGAGAGGATGCGGCCGAAGAAGCCGGAATCGCGCAGGAAAGCGATCTTCTTCAGGCCTGGCAGGAACAGCTTGTCCTGCACCGTGCCATGCTTGACGCCTTTGGCATTGGCGAGCTTGACGACTTCGAGCGCCTCCTCGAAATTGGTCGCGATCGGCTTCTCGCAATAGACGTGCTTGCCGGCATTGATGGCCTGGGTGAGAAGACCCGGCCGTGCCTGCGTGGTCGCGGCGTCGAAGAACATGGTGTCGTTCTTGTCGGCCAGCGCCGCATCGAGGTCGGTGGTCCAGCGCGTGATGTTGAAGCGCTTGGCAAGCGCCTCGACCTTCTCGGCACTGCGGCCGACCAGGATCGGATCGGGCATGATTCGATCGCCGTTCTTCAGGCGGACGCCGCCCTGCTCCCGGATCGCGACGATCGAGCGGATCAGATGCTGGTTGAGCCCCATGCGGCCGGTGACGCCGTTCATGATGAGGCCGAGACGTTGGGTGGTCATGCCGGATACTCCTGAAGTGATTTCGGCTGTTCGAGCGGGCGAAGCGCCGACCAGTCCGGATGGACCGACGTCGCAAAGCCATTTGTGTTGAGCGATCTAGTCCGGAGATCGCCGTTGTGAATCGAGAGGCGGATGCCCTGCCCGGCATCGGCATAGAGATCGGGATGCGCGGCGGCGAAGGCCCGCGCCTCGGCGAGAGGCGTGTCGCCAAAGCCGTCGACGTAATGATGACCGTTGCGCTCGGCATGGGTAACCCCGATGAGGGCCCCGAGCGCGAGATCCTGCTGAACGGCGAGGCCGGCCTGGCAGGTGAGATCCTCGCCGGTGACGAAGAAGGTCTCGGCACCCGTCGTCCATTTTGCAGCGCGGGTCGCGTTGACGATGGACTTGTAGAGTCCCTTGCAGGATTTCGAAGAGATGCCGCGATAGCCGAGTGGCCTCATCTTTAGGAAGGCATCATAAGATTCATCGGCCTCGTCGATAATGAAAGCCCGCTCCGCAAGCGGTCCCAGGGCGGTCTCCCACGTGATGTCGCGCGGCATAGGTTGCTCGATGTAGAGGAGCCGAGCCGCGATCGGGCTTAGCGTCGCATCGCGATCAAGCCGGTCGACCAACGCGCGCAGCGCCACCAGATCGGCATATTGTTCATTGGCGTCGAGCGAGACGCTGTAGTCGAATCCGAGCGTGCCGAGCTCCTTGCCGATGAGCGCCAATCGCGCCGCGTCTGCTTCCGGATTGCCCGACAGCTTGAGCTTGAAGTAGCGAGCGCCGGCATTTTCGCCTGCGTCGGCAACGCCACCTTTGCCCTCGATCTGGTCGTCGAGGCCAACCGTGTGCCTGATGGCGACGCGCGGCAAGGGGGTGCACTCTTTCAGAAATGCCGCGATATCGGCGCCTGTCAGATCGAGCGACATGCGCCCGTCGATCCCTGCGATGTTGCCGGCCATTCCGTCGAAGAAGCTGGTGCCGACTGCACGCAGCAGCGCGTCGAGGATCGCCTTGTCGATTTCCGCCGGACCATAGGCCGCCGCAAGTGGCGGAATGTTCTCATTCGCACATGCCCTGATTTGGGCGCTGATGCACGAGGCATGCAGACCGAACGCCGGCCGAAAACCCGCCTCCGCCAGATAGAGCTGGCGCGCGATCTGAAGCGAACAGCGCAACTCGTCCACGGTTTGCGCCGGCGACAGCTCCGGACGTTTGTCGAACCATTTCGGCACCAGCAGCTCGGCGCCTGCGCCGACGGCGCTTCCCTTGCCCTCGACCTCGATTTCGACCCGCACGAACAGTTGCGGCGTTGCGTTGATCGTGATGGCGCCAAAGCGGAACGGCCGAGCAAACTGCACGGGACGTTCGAAAAAGGCGATGTCTCGCAGCTTCAGGCGGGGAGACATGCTAATGGGTCCCAGAAGTCTTGCAGCGGGGACGGTCACCTCTCCCGCTTGCGGGAGAGGTCGCCGCGCGAAGCACGGCGGGTGAGGGCTTTCTCCTCTTGGGGGTCCTCGCGAGGCGAGACACCCCCTCCCCGACCCTCCCCCGCAAGCGGGAGAGGGAGCGCACCGTCGTCGTGGTTGCGGTCAAGGCCAATCCCATCGCCTTAGTCCAGTGTCCCCTGCGAGAAGAAATGCTTGCGGATGCGCTGCACGAGTTCGGTGAATACCGGGTCGGCCATCACATCCAGCGAGCGCGGGCGCGGCAGCGGCACGTCGTAAATGGCGGCGACCGCACCGGGCCGCTCGGTCATCACCAGCACGCGGTCGGCGAGGAACACGGCTTCCGGAATCGAATGCGTGATCAGCAGCACCGTCTTCCTGGTCTCGCGCTGAATCCGCATCAGCTCGACATTCATGCGCTCGCGCGTCAGCGCGTCGAGCGCGCCGAACGGCTCGTCCATCAGCATGATTTTTGGGTCATGCACCAGCGCGCGGCAGATCGAGGCGCGTTGCTGCATGCCGCCGGAGAGCTGCCAGGGCAGCTTCTTCTCGAAGCCCTCGAGCCCGACCAGCTTCAACAGCGCCTTGGCACGGACAAGATATTCGTCCCGCGGCAGCCGCTTCATGTCAATCGGCAGCATCACGTTGGCGAGAATGTTGCGCCACGGCAAGAGCAGCGCATTCTGGAACACGATGCCGACATTGCCATGCGGCTTCGTCACCTTCTCGCCCTCGACCAGGATCTCTCCCGACGTCGGCGGCAGCAGACCGGAGATCAGCTTGAGCAGTGTGGACTTGCCGCAGCCGCTCGGGCCGACCACGACGAAGAACTCGCCGTCATTGATGTGGAAGTCGAGCGGACGCAGCGACGGCACGTCGCCGTCCCGCGTCCGGTAAGTCTTCGACACCCCCGACAGCTTGATGCCCGACGTATCGCCGGCAGCCCGGTCGCTCACCAGTCTCAGATGCGCGGCCGGCTGCGCGGTTTCATTCATGGCTGTCGCAGGTTTCACGAGCCGCTCTTCGGCAGATAGTCGTTGGTGTAGAACGCCTTCGGGTTCTCCCTGGCCTTGGCATCGAGGCCGCCATATTCGACCATCAGGTTGACGCTGTCGGTCATATTCTGGTCGGTGACCTGGAACGGTCGCTTGCTCTTGGTCTCGGCGGTCCGGTACAGCGGAATGGTCAGCTCAAAACCCTGCGTCAGCGTGTCGATCTTGCCGCCCTTGGGGTTGGCATCGAGAATCGATTGCGCCGCAGCTTTTGGCTCCTTCTCCGCGGCTTCGACCGCCTTGGTCGTCGCCGACATGAAGCGGCGGACCAGGTCGGCGTTGGCCTTCACATAGTCGGTGTTGGCGATGATGCCCGAGGAGACCATGTTGATGCCGTAGTCGGCGAACTTGATCGGGTAGACGTCCTTGCCGGTGGCGTCCTTGATCTTCATCGACTGGTCCATGACGTAGCCGAGCAGGAGATCAGCCTGACCGTTGATGACGGCATTGAGCTTGGTCTGGCCGTCGCCGGCGACAGTTTTGAAATCACTCTCTTTCAGGCCGGTTTTCTTCAGGAACAGCGGCCAGATCTGGGTCATGGAATCCGCCGGCGTGATCGCCACCGTCTTGCCCTTGATGTCATCGGGCTTCCTGATGTTCTTGTCGGCGAAGCCCATGGCGGACATCGGCGAGGTCTGCAGCAGCACGCCGGTCGCAACCACGGGCGCGCCCTTGATCGCGGCGCGCATCATGGTGGGGACATCGACATAGCCGAAATCGGCGGTCTTGGCGGCAACGGCCTGCGTGGTCGCAGCGGAGCCGCGGCCTTCCTGGATCTCGAGGTCGATGCCCTCGGCAGCATAAATGCCCTTGGCCTTGCCGTAATAGAACGGCGCGTGCTCGCCATAGACGTACCAGTTGAGCATCAGCACGACCTTGTCGGCCGCCTGCGCGGGCGCAACTGCAAACGCCATCAGCACCGCTGAGACAGCCCCGATCAACCGCTTCATCATCACTCTCCCTTGTCGTCGTTATCTTTCGGCCGTTGGTGGCCGTTCGCTGCTTTAGTCAGGATGCGAAAATCACATCCTCGCGCTGGCTGACATGCCATGGAATGACCAGCTTCTCGATCCGGTCGACGATCCAGAACAGGATCACGCCGAGCAGCGCGAGGATCACCAGGGCTGCGAACATCGTCGGCAGGTCGAAGGTCCCGATCGAGCGCTGCATCACGTAGCCGATGCCGGAATTGGACCCGACGAACTCGCCGACGACGGCGCCGACCACGGCAAGCGTCACCGACACTTTGAGACCCGAGAAGATCGCGGGCAGCGCATGCGGCAGATTCACCGCGCAAAACACCTGGAACCTGTTGCCCTGCATGGCGCGGGCGAGATCGACCATGTCAGGATCGACAGATTTGAAGCCCTGCACGGCCGAGACCACCACGGGAAAGAAGCCGAGCAGGAACGCCGAGATCACTTTCGGAATGATGCCGAAGCCGAACCAGACCACGAACAGCGGCGCGATCGCGATCTTTGGCACGGATTGCGAGAACACCAGCAGTGGATAGACGTAGCTCTCAACCGTCTTCGAGCCCGCGATCAGCATGGCCACGGGAATGCCGAACAGCGCGGACAGAGCAAAACCACAGACGGTCGCATAGGTGGTCGGCCAGGACTGGCGCAGCAGTTCCGGCCAGTCGGTGCGCAGCACGGCGACGACATCGAGAGGCGACGGGATCTGATAGGCGGGGATTTTGAACAGCCGGATCGCTAGATCCCAGGCCACCACGATGAAGACCAGGAACAAGAACGGCCGGATCCAGGCC
The DNA here is from genome assembly GCF_002266435.3 of Bradyrhizobium amphicarpaeae. Lineage (NCBI taxonomy): Bacteria > Pseudomonadati > Pseudomonadota > Alphaproteobacteria > Hyphomicrobiales > Nitrobacteraceae > Bradyrhizobium > Bradyrhizobium amphicarpaeae. The sequence continues at coordinate 2,263,330 of NZ_CP029426.2, read as the reverse complement.
GCGTTCAGCATCTTGGACACCGCACCCTGCGGCTTCAGTTCAGCCACGTCTCACTCCCGGCATTCTTGTTTTTCGGGGGAAAAATTAACCCGTTGGATAAATACTGTCCAGAGCTTTTCATGTGACGTTTTGTGGCGGATCCGGGCCATCTGCCCGTGCCCCGGACGCGCTGCAGCGTGCAACGCTGCGGCGCAGAGCCGGGGCCCAGAAGTTTCGTGTTGTGGGTCACATGGGCCCCGGCTCTGCAGCGCATCACTTACGTGCTGCGCTGCGTCCGGGGCACGAGAGCGCCAGTGCAGCGCGATCCGCGCTGCACTTACGCGCTAAACCGTCTGCGCCACCGCGGCGCGCGCCTTTGGCGCCTTTGCAATCTCGAACAGGGCCACGGACTGGCCCGTCAGCGCAGCCAGCACGAGGCCGACCATATGCGCCAGCCGCTCGTCCTTGGCCTTCTTGTCCAGGAGGTCGCGGCCGAAGATCACGCTGAGCGTCGCCGAATTCGAGAGATAGAAGAAGCAGAGCCCCGCGATCGAGATGTAGAGCTGCACCGGATCGACCGCGACCTGGAAGTCGCCGCTGTCGACGCCGCGGCGCACCACGGTGCGGATCATCTCGACGAAGGGCGAGTGCATCGACTTGACCTTGGTCGATCTCTTCAGGTGTTTTGCGCGCGCGAGGTTCTCGGTCTGCAGCAGCGAGAGGAATTCGGGATTGCGCAGGAAGTAATTCCAGGTGAACTCGATCAGGCGCCTGATCGCCTCGGGGGGATCGAGATGCTCGAGATCGAGCCCCCGCTCCTCGCTGCGGATCTTGTCATAGGCGCCTTCGAGCACGGCGAGATAGAGCTCGTCCTTGTTGCCGACGTGATAGTACAGCATGCGCTTGTTGGCGCCGGCCTTGACCGCAATGCGATCGACGCGCGCGCCGGCGAGGCCATGGGCGGAAAACTCCTGCTTGGCGGCTTCGAGAATGCGCAGCCGCATCCCTTCAGGGTCGCGCTGCCATTTCAGAGTTCGCTTTGCCTTAGTCGCCAAACCGGGTGCCCGCTGGGGTGTCGGAATATGCGTGTAACATGGGAGCCCGCATTTGAGAACGATCTCGTGCCCCGGACGCAGCGCAGCGCTTCTTCAGCGGTGCGCTGCAAAGCCGGGGCCCATGTCTCCAAGTGAGAGGTCGCAGCCTTCTGGGTCCCGGCTCGGCGCAGCAACGCAAGGGCGTTGCAGCGCGTCCGGGACACGCTACCGTACGCTCCGTTCAATCCACCGGCTTGGGCGAGCGCTCCAGCAGCACCGTCTGAATCCCGCAGGTCCCATTCCGCACCGTCATGATCCGCGTGCCAGGCTTGCGGCCGTTGCGGACCTCGGTGACGTCGACGCCGGCGGCGATCAGGCGGGCGCGCGTGGCGTCGATGTCGGCGACCCGCCAACTCAGGCCCCACAGACGGTCATGCGCGAGGTCACCGCCGGCAACCGGCCTGCGCACCACCTCGACGATGAGATCGCCGCAGCGGAAGAACATCAGCTGGCCCCAATCCTGGTGCGAGCGGTCCAGCGCCAGATCGAGGCCGAGCCGCGCGCCGTAGAGCGCGGCGGCGCGGTCGGAATCCTCAGTGGTGATCACGACGTGGTCGAGCGCGTCGATCGGCGCGATGTCGGTCGCCGGGGAGAGCGGGCGCTCGTCGGCCAGTTCGAGGAAGAACATGCGCACGCCGCGCGTGAGTTCCGTGGCGGCACGCGTGCGCTTCCAGTGCAGGACATTGCCCGTTTCCGAATCGCTGCTTTCGACCTCGGTGACCGGATCCGGACTCAAGGCCACCCGCCCCAGCCGCCGGTGCATTTTGCTCATGTCCGCGACACGAAAGCACAGGCTGGCGAGCACGCCTTCCTGGTCGTCGAGCAGCGCGCGCATGCGATCGGCGGTCACGCTGAAACCGCTTGGCGCCATCAACTCGATCGTCATGTTCTCGAGGGTGAACAGCACGCGGTCGGCGCCCTCGCCGGAGTTCTGCCAGGCCGGGGCGCGGGCGAGCAGCGTCTGGTAGGCCGCCTTGGCTGCACCGATATCCCTGACCAGAGCGACGACGTGATCGAGGCCGGTGATCATATCTCCCCCATTTGGTCGACCCTTTTATGGACTTGGAATATTGACCTGGAACCGATGCGCCGAAACACGGCGTTTGTCCGGGCTTGGCATTGCCCGGTGATGGTCGTATTCCGGCCCCATGCTGACCTCAAGCGCTTGGGGCGGCAGATTTGCGAATAATTTCAGCGATCCCCGAGCGGAACCGGTGCTACAGTACGCGCGCCGGCCTGGGACCACAAAGCGCATGACGGACAAGCAATGCAGGCTCTCTTCATCGGACAGACCTATATCGACGTCGTCTTCATCACCGACCACATGCCGACCGGGGACGAGAAGCACGTGGCTTCGGACTACGCCGTCTCCTTCGGCGGCAACGCCGTGACGGCGGCGTTCTGCTGCGCCAAGCTCGGCATCGTGCCGGATCTGATCGCCACCGCCGCCAATGACTGGCTGGGACGCATGTTCCAGGACATGTGCGCGAAATACGCGATCTCGCTGCACGGGCGGAAGGTCAACCAGTCCTCGCTCTCCTTCATCATGCCCAAGGACGGCAAGCGCGCCATCGTTCGCTGCCGCGACGACGAGCACATCCATCCCTTTCCGATGCTCAATCTCGGCGGCTGCCGCGTGCTGCATGTGGACGGCCACCAGCCGGATGCCGCACTCCATTACGCCAAGGTCTGCCGCGAGGCCGGTATTCTGACCTCGCTCGACGGCGGGGGCCTGCGCACCAACACGCATGAGCTGCTGGAATATATCGACGTCGCCATCGTCGCTGAGCGCCTGTGCGAGCAGATGGACCTGACGCCGGAGAAGATGCTCGACTATCTCAAGAGCCGCGGCTGCAAGATCGGCGGCATCACCATGGGCGAGAAGGGCCTGCTCTGGTACGACGAGACCGGCACGGTGCAGGTGATGCCGGCGATGCCGATCCCGCGCGAGCGCGTGATCGACACCAACGGCGCCGGCGACGTGTTCCACGGCGCCTATGTCTATTCCTATCTGGCCCATCCCGGCAAAAGCTGGCGCGAGCATTTCGATTTTGCCCGGGCCGCCTCGACCTTCAAGATCCAGCGGCTCGGCAACGAGGCCGGCCTGCCGACGCTGGTCGACATCGCCAAGGTCAGGCACGATTTCGAGGTCAGGGCTTAGCGTTCGCTGGGGTTCGTGATGGGGCGCGTCTTCGTCGCCGGCAGCATCAACATGGATGTGGTGGCGACCGCCGATCGCCATCCGCGCGTCGGCGAGACCGTCGCCGGCCGCAAGGTGCTGTATTTTCCAGGCGGAAAGGGCGCGAACCAGGCGGTGGCGGCGTCGCGGCTTGGCGCGAAGACCACGCTGATCGGCCGGCTCGGCAAGGATTCGTTCGGCGCCGAGCTGAAGACATTTCTCGGCGCGCAAGGTATCGACCTCGGCTCGGTGCGCGAGGCCAACACGCATACCGGCACGGCGATCATCACCGTGGCGGCGGCCGACAACACCATCGTCGTCATTCCCGGCAGCAATGCGCTAGTGGGGGCGGATGACGTCGCGGACGTGCCGCTGGCCAAGGGCGATGTCGCGGTCTGCCAGTTCGAGATCCCGCTGCCGACGATCACCGCGTTCTTTCGACGCGCGCGCGAGGCCGGCGTCGTCACCGTGCTCAACCCGGCGCCGGCGCAAAAGATGTCGCGCGAGCTGCTCGCGCTGGTCGACATTCTCGTGCTGAACGAGACCGAGCTGGGATTCCTCGCAGGCGTCGAGCTCACGGACAGCGACGAGGCCGCTGGGATCATCGATGTCGCGCGAAAACTTCAGGCGCACGCGGACCAGAGCATCTGCGTGACGCTCGGCAGACGCGGCGTGCTTGCGCTGGCGGGGCGCGAAGAGGTCGCGGTGCCCGGGCGTGCCGTGAAGGCGGTCGACACGACAGGCGCCGGCGATTGCTTCGTCGGCGCGCTCGCCGCGCAACTCGCAGACGGTGTGCCCCTGCGCGCCGCCCTCGCCTTCGCCAACGCCGCCGCCTCGATCAGCGTGCAGCGCATGGGTGCGGGGCCGTCGATGCCGACGGCCGCGGAAGTGGCGGCGGTGTTATAGGCGGCCTAAGCCAGCGCGCTCTTCAGATCGAAGCTTTCATCCGCGGCCTGCGCCGGCGTGATCGAGCGGTTCATGCCCTGCAAGCGGCGGCCGAACATGTGGTCACCGGCGCGGTTGATGGATTCGATGCCGAGCAGCGTCTCACCCCTGTAGCAGAACGCGGAAAACGCCTTCTTGGCGGGATCGCCGCGCAGCACGACGCGGTCGTAGCCGGTGGTGAGGCCCGAGATCTGGAGCTTGTCGTCGCCTTGGTCGCTCCAGAACCAGGGATGGCCGTCATAGGGCTTCTTGTCGCCGGTCAGGCGGCCTGCGAGGCAGCGGGCGTGGTCGGTCGCGTTCTGCACCGATTCCAGCCGCAGCGATCCGCCGAAGCGCGGGCTTGCGAACAGCGCGCAGTCGCCGATCGCGGAGATGTCAGGATCAGCCGTCGCGAGATATTCGTCGACGATGATGCCGGCGGCGACCGTCAGCCCGGCTTCCGCTGCAAGCTCGATGTTCGGCAGCACGCCGACGCCGACCACGACGAGGTCGGCGGGCAGATGCCGGCCGTCGCTCAAGGAAACGCCGGTGACCTTGCCGCCTTCGGCCTCGATCGAAGTCGCCTGCACACCGAGGTGAATGCGGATTCCGGCCTCGCGATGGCGCGCCTGAACATACTCCGAGACCTCCGCCGTCACCGCGCGCGCCATCACGCGCGGGGCGAGCTCGAGCACGTCGACTTCGAGGCCCTTGATCCGTGCGGTGGCGGCGAATTCCAGGCCGATGAAACCGGCGCCGATCACCACGACCCGTGTCTTCGACGGCATGATCGCGCGGAGCGCCTCGCTCTCGTCGAGGATGCGCAGATATTTCACGTCGGGCAGATTGGCATTGGGCAGATCAAGCAGCCGGTTGCGCGCGCCGGTGGCCAGCACGAGATGGCCGTAGCCCAGCGTCTCGCCCGAAGCGAGCAGCACCTTGTGGCCGGCGCGGTCGATCGACACTGCGCGCCCCGCGATCAGCTCGATGTTCTGGTCCTGGTAGAATTTCTCTGGGCGGAACATCAGGCTCTCAGGGCCGGCCGAGCCCTTGATATAGGCCTTGGACAACGGCGGCCGCTGATAGGGCAGATGCGCCTCGTCGTTGATCAGGCAGATGCGCTCGGAAAAGCCCGCCTGGCGCAGCGATGCCGCGACCTGATAGCCGCCATGGCCGGCACCGACGATGACGACCGGTCCATTGCTCATCGAACAGCCCATTTCCGGAAGACACGAGCGTAACCCATGCCGTCTCCCCTCTCGCTGATTTTGATTGCTGACCTTACGAGGAGCCGGCGCTCGTGTCCGTCCCTTGGAAAAGGCACGCCCATTTGAGCCTATCGCTTCGCCCCGCGCAAGAGCGGCGGTCGGGGATTGTCACTCCTGCCCTTCTGCGATTTAGTTGCAGCAATGACCTCCTGCCGGGGAATTCCAAATGACCGCTCCCGTCTCCCAGCCCGATGATCCCGCCTTGCTGCGGATCGACGGCCCGATTGCGACCATCACGCTCAACCGCCCCACGGCCTACAATTCCATCAACCTCGCCATCGCGCAGAAACTCGAACAGCTCGCGGCGTGGATCGAGGGCAATGACGCCATCAGGGTCGTCGTGCTCGAAGGCGAAGGCCGCGCCTTCTCGGCCGGCGGCGATCTGCAGACGATCGGAGCGGCCGCCGAAGCGGGCACGGTGACACCGGTGGTGGGCGAGCTCCTGAAGCACTACCACGCCTTCATCGAGATCATCCGGCGCATGCCGAAAATCTCGTTGTCCAGCGTGCACGGCTCGGCTGCCGGCGCCGGCATGGGCCTCGCCTTCGTGACCGATCTCTGCATCGCCGCCGACGACGCCAAGTTCACGCCTGCCTATGCCAAGATCGGGGTGTCGCCGGATGGCGGCTCGACGGTCGGCATGGTCGGCACGGTCGGCTCCCGCCGGGCGCTGCAGATCTTCCTCGCCGAGGACAGCTTTACCGCGCAGCAGGCCCATGAGTGGGGCCTCGTCGCCAAGACCGTTCCGGCCACTGAGCTGAAGGCGGCGACGCGACAACTCGCCGAGCGGCTGGCGCAGAACCCGCCGGCTGCCATCGCCGGCACCAAATCGCTGGTCTATCAGGCCGCCACCACGCCGGTGAAGCAGCAGCTCGATGCCGAGGAGCACAAGATCATCATGGCGATGAACACGGAGGAATTCCGTTCCGCCGTGAAGAAGTTCACGAGCAAATCGAAGTGACGCCCACGCGCACCTTCTACGGCCTTCGTCACGGCGCGACCGACTGGAATCGCGAGGGACGCTTCCAGGGGCGGACCGACAATCCGCTGAACGAGGACGGCCTCCGGCAGGCGCACGAGGCCGTGGACGTGCTGCGCGGCGCCGGCATCAGCCGCATCGTCGCAAGCCCGTTGGCCCGCGCGGCGCGAACGGCCGAGATCATCGCGGCCGCGATCTCGGTGCCGCTGGCGATCGACGACGGCATCATCGAGTTCGACTTCGGCAGCTTCGAGGGCCTGCCCGTTCGCGACCTCATGATCAGGCACGGCGTCAATTCGGCGACGGGCCTCGTCTCGATCCTGCCGTCGGACGGCGAGAGCTGGGACGCCATGACGCAACGGTCGCTGGCTTGCGTCTCGGCGTGGCTCGACCGTCATCCCGGCGACGATCTCCTGTTCGTCTGCCATGACGCGGTGATGCAGGGGATGGCCAATGCGCTGTCCGGCAGCTACTTCAGGAATAGCCACGGCACGCCGTTCCGTTACGTGCGCGAGCAGGCGCAATGGCGCATCGAGCGGGTCGCTACTTAGGACAGATATAGCCCGTCCCCGCCGGCGACTTGAAACAGCCGACCGATTCCGGCAGCACCTTCTGCGGCAGCCACAGCACCACGCTCGGGAAGTAGATCGCGAATGCGATCGTCCCAAGGAACACCAGATAGATCGGCAACGCAGCGCGTAGCGCTTTCGCGAAACTGACTCCGACGAATTTCGAGGCCATCAGCAGCACCAGCCCGTAAGGCGGCGTGATCAGGCCGAAGGCGAGCGTGGCGATCAGCACCACGCCCATATGGACGCTATTGATGTCACCCGCCTCCGTCAGCGTGTTGACCAGCGGCATGAAGATGATGATGGTCGGTACCGGCTCGATGAAGTCGCCGACCACGGTGAACAGCAGCACCATCAGCAACATGATCAGATGCGGATCGTTGCCCGCCATCGAGGTGATGACATCGGCGATGTAGCTCGCGCCCCGCAAGTAAGCGAGCATCCAGCCGAAGGCGTTGGCCGCGCCGATGGTGATCAGCGGCAGCGAGAAGATCAGTCCGGCGAGACAGAAGTCGTAAGGAATATTCTTGATGTGGCCGCGGTTGAGCGCGGGGATCACGACGAGGACGATCCAGACCACGGCAACCACGCCGGCTTCGGTTGGCGTGAACCAGCCGGTCAGGATACCGCCGAGCAAAATGACCGGGATCATCAGCGGCAGAGCCGCATCACCGGCCGCGAACACCACCTGCCGCAGCGGTGCGCGCGGCTTGCGCAGGCCGGACGGGCCGAAGAAGTAGCAATAGATCATCAGGCCGAAGCCGATCATCAGGCCCGGCACCACGCCTGCCATGAACAGGCCGGCGATCGAAACGTTGCCGACCGCGCCGTAGACCACCGCGGTGATGCTCGGCGGCACAAGCGCCGCGATGGTCGAGGCCGACGCGATGATCGCGGCGATGAAGGCGGGCTCGTAGCCCTCGCGCTTCATCGGCCCGCCGAGCGCGCGGCTCATCACCGCGACGTCGGCCGTGGTTGAGCCCGACATTTCCGAGAAGAACATGCTGAAGACGACGACGACCTGAGACAGCCCGCCCCTGATATGCCCGACCAACGACACCGAGAGGTTGGCTATTCGCACCACCACGTTGGCCGAGCTCATGAGCTCGCCGACCAGCAGGAAGAACGGAATAGCCAGCAGCGCCTCGGAATCGACGCCGTCGAAGATCTTCTGGATGATGGCGGCGAGCGAAACGTCGGACAGCAGCGCACCGATGAACACGCCGGCCATCAGCGAGAACGGCACGGGCACGCCGAGATAGCCGAACGACAGGAAACAAACCGTCATCAACGCCAGGACGACGGGTGCGCTCATAGCTGCGCCCTCGCCTGCGCGTCGGTGACGACGGGCGTTCCATCCTCCTCGGGCGGCTCGACATGATCGAAGCCGTTGCGCAGGCCGTTGACCAGTTGCTCGATGGTGAACAGGCCGATCAGCACGCCCGACAGCGGGATGATCGCATAGAGCGAGGCGATCGGCGTACCCGACGGCAGCCGAAAGCTGCCGAAGCCGCGCAGATAGTTCTGGTAGCCGTACCAGATCAGACAGAAGGCAACGCCGAGCACGACGAGGCGGATGATCAGCTCGACGATCAGGCGCGGGGTGCCGTGCAAGGCCTCGGAGATCGCGGTGAGATAGAGGTGATCGTTGCGGCGCGTCGCAGCGGCCGTGCCGATGAAGATCGCGTAGATGAACAGCGTCGATGTCACCTCCTGGAGCCACAGCCAGGGATGACCGATGGTGCGAGTGACGATGTCGGCGGTGACCGACAGCGAGAAGCCGAAGCACAGCACGCCGCAAAGGATCATCAGCGCGAGCTCGAGCCAATCGAGCCGGCGCCATTTCAGGTGGCGCTGGCGCTGCACGAGCAGTTTGTCGGCGATGGGCATTCAGATGTCCTCGTCGTCACCGCCTAAGGCGGGATGATCTCAAGTAAAGCGTGGCGGCTGATGGGTTGAACCTCTCCCGCTTGCGGGAGAGGTCGGCGCGGAGCGCCGGGTGAGGGCTTTGTCCTCTGGGGATTGTCCCTGCGTGGAGACACCCTCTCCCCAACCCTCTCCCGCAAGCGGGAGAGGGAGCGCACCGACCTAGTTGATCGACCGGATCAGATCCTTGACCTTCTCGGCGTGCGGGCCGAGTTCCTTGGCGAGCTTGTCGAGATAGGGATCGGCGACCGCCGCAAAGCTCTTCTTGTCGACGTTGTCGACGATCTTCACACCCATCTTCTTCAACTTGTCGGCCGCGGTGCGCTCGAGCTCGAACGCCTTCGCGGGCTCCTTGGTGCTGATCTCGTTGGCCGCCGTCTGCACCCAACCCTTCTGCTCGGCCGAGAGGCTCTGCCAGAGCTTGTCGGAGATGAACACCAGCGCGTTGTTGGCCTCGTGCTCGGTGATGTTGAGGACCGGCGCGACCTCGTAATGCTTGTTGACGAGATAGACATTGATGCTGTTCTCGGCGACGTCGACGACGCCGGTTTGCAAGCTGGTGTAGACGCTGCCGAACGGCATGTGCACGGTCTGGGCGCCATAGGCCGGGAACATGGTGTCCTCGGTTGCGGTCGCCTGCACACGGACCTTCAGGCCCTTGATATCGGCCACATTGTGGATTTCCTTCTTGGAGTACATGTGGCGCACGCCTTGCGATCCCGTCGCGATCACGTGCAAGCCCTGCGTGGTCTCGTCGATCATGGCCTTGAGTGCCTCGAACACGCGGGGGTCGGCCAATCCCTTGACCACATGGTTCTCGTCGCGGAACAGATAATGCAACGACATCACTCCGGCCTGCGGCGAGATCGTCGCGGTGTTGGCGGAGGAGATGATCGAGAATTCGACGTCGCCGGCCTTCACGAGCTGGAGCACCTGCGGCTCCTGCCCGAGTTGCGCGCCGGGATATTGATCGATGATCATGGTGCCCTTGCTCAATTCCTTGAGCTTCTCGGCAAAGATGTCACCCGCGATGGAATAGCCGGTGTTGCGCGGCTGGTCGTAGGCGAAGCGATAATGCTTCACCTCCTGTGCCCCGGCTCCGGTGACGAAAAGCATGGCGGCCGCAGCCGTCAACCCACGTATGGATCGTGCAATCATCGTTTCCCCCTGTTTTGTCGCCTGCCGCTTGTGCGGTCTGGGCGTTCGTCGTTCGGTCAGCTTGTCTCGGTCTTCCCAGTCCTCTGCATGAAGTCGAAGTCGCAGCCCTCGTCGGCCTGCATGATGGTTTCGTTGAACAGCCAGGCATAGCCGCGCCGCGCTTCATCGGGCTTAGCCGCCGGCTTCAAGGCGGCACGCCGGCGCTCCAGCTCGGCCGGATCGACCAGCAGCTCGATGCTGCGCCTGGCCACATCCAGGCTGATCATGTCGCCGTTCTGCACCAGCGCCAGCGGCCCGCCAACCGCGGATTCCGGCGTGATGTGCAACACGATGGTGCCGAACGCGGTGCCGCTCATGCGTGCGTCCGAAATGCGCACCATGTCCTTGGTGCCGCCGCGCGCGAGCTTCTTCGGGATCGGCAGGTAGCCCGCCTCCGGCATGCCCGGCGCGCCCTTGGGGCCGGCATTGCGCAGTACCAGCACGTCGTCGGAGTTCACGTCGAGTTCGGGATCGTCGACCCGCAAGGTCATGTCCTCGACGGATTCGAACACGACGGCCCTCCCGGTATGCTTCAGCAGCTTGGGGCTCGCGGCCGATTGCTTGATGACCGCGCCGCGCGGCGCGAGATTGCCGTGCAGGACGGCGAGGCCGCCTTCCGTCTTGATCGGATTGTCGCGCGGACGGATCGCGTCCTGGCCCGGCACATCTTCCGCATTGGCAACGACGTCGCGCAGCGTCTGGCCCGAGATGGTCCTGGCGTCGAGATCGACGAGGTCGCCGAGTTGCGCCAGCAGCTTCGGCACGCCGCCGGCGTGATGGAAGTGCTCCATGTAATGTTCGCCCGACGGCTTGAGATCGACCAGTACCGGCACCTCGCGGCCGATCTGGTCGAACACTTCGAGATCGAGCCGGTGCGGCGAGCGATGCGCCATCGCAGTCAGATGGATCAGGCCGTTGGTGGAGCCGCCGATCGCCTGGAGCACGACCTGAGCGTTCTTGAACGACGCAGGCGTCAAAATCTCGCTCGGCTTCGGCCCCTTGGCCTTTGCCATTTCGGCGGCAACCCTGCCGCTCGCCTCGGCCAGACGGAAGCGCTCGGCATGCGGCGCCGGGATCGTCGCGCTCATCGGCAGCGACAGGCCCATCGCCTCGATCATGCAGGCCATGGTGGAGGCGGTGCCCATCACCATGCAGGTGCCGACCGACGGCGCGAGGCGGCCGTTCACTGCTTCGATCTCGACATCGTCGATTTCGCCGGCGCGATACTTGCCCCAGAGACGGCGGCAATCGGTGCAGGCGCCCAGCACTTCGCCCTTGTGATGGCCGACCACCATGGGACCGACGGGAATGACGACGGTCGGCAAATCGGCGCTGATCGCCGCCATCACCTGCGCCGGCAAGGTCTTGTCGCAGCCGCCGATCACGATCACCGAATCCATCGGCTGTGCCCGGATCATCTCCTCGGTGTCCATCGCCATCAAATTGCGCAGATACATCGAGGTCGGATGCGCGAAGCTCTCGGCGATCGAGATGGTCGGAAACACGAACGGCATGGCGCCGGAGAGCATCACGCCGCGCTTGGCGGCTTCGATGATCTGCGGAACGTTGCCGTGGCAGGGATTGTAGTCGCTGTAGGTGTTGGTGATGCCGACGATCGGGCGCTCCAGCGCGTCGTCGGAATAGCCCATGGCCTTGATGAACGCCTTGCGCAGGAACAGCGAGAAGCCGGCATCACCGTAGCTCGTCAGACCCTTGCGCAACCCACTCGTCATCATGCCACTCCATAACCTCGCTAATGTGGTACAGCCTGCCTCTCGATTGTCAATAAAAATGGTCCATTTTGTCGCGGTTGCCAGCCTATGGTGCCGGCCGCGACGGATATTATTGACAATCCTCGCCTTCCCTGCTCCACAGGGCGGACCGGCCGAAGCCGGAGGCTGAGGCATGTCCGACACTCGCACCGCAGACAGCATGGCTATCAGGCGCGACGACCCGGACGACGTCGTTGCGCGGCTCGAGGAGGACATCATCTTTGGCCGCCTGCCGCCCGGCGCTCGCCTCACCGAGGACGCGCTGATGTCGCGCTACGGCACCTCCCGCCACTTCGTGCGTCAGGCGCTGGTGGACGCAGAGCGGCGCGGCATCGTCCGCCGCGAGAAAAACGTCGGCGCCACCGTGCGGTTCTACTCGGCCGAGGAGGTCGGGCAGATCTACGAGGTCAGGGAGATGCTGACCCGGCAGGCCGCGCTGATGATCCCCCTGCCCGCACCGCAAAGCCTGATCGACGCGCTGAGCGTCCTGCAGCGACAATATTGCGCGAGAGCCGATGCGCAGGATCTGCGCGGCATCCACGAGGCCAACGACGCCTTCCACCTCGCGCTATTCTCGGCGTGCGGCAATCCCTACCTGGTCGGCTCGCTCCAGGACTACATGAACCTGACGCTGCCGATGCGCGCAAAAAACCTCGCCGACCGCGAAGGATTGGCGCAGTCGCGGCGCCAGCACGAGTTGATGATCGAGCTGCTGAGAGGTCGCGACAGCTGGGCGCTGGCGCAACTTTGCGTCGATCACATGCAGTTCAGCAAGTCGGACTATTTGGCGCGAATTGCGGGGGATGAGGCCGAGGCCCCTCGCTAGTCCGCCCGAAGCAGCGACATGCCCCATAGGCGCTGTTGAAGCGCCTCAAAGGGGCAACCGACTGGCTGAGCTATATCGCCGGTCGACGATCCGGTTGGGAAAACGATCGAAAAACGGGAAAGCCAAGGCGTCGGCTACGGTTGATGGCGCGTGGTAAACGCCACGGCCTACTCTATGTCTGAAGATGCGCAAGCCAGTCACGCACCTGGTTTAAGGTCCGACGCTCCTGATCGGCCTCCAGTACGAAAGCCTTTTCAATGCGCGCAGCCGGCGCATGGCTGGCAAGAACGGACGGGGCCTCACCCACGCCGTAGCCGCCGTGGGTGATGAACGGTCGGAGCGTCTTGTCGCCCAGCTCGTGCGCTTTGAGGAACGAGCGGATCGGCGGCGGGGTGGTCTCGCCCCAGATAGGAAAGCCGAGGAAGATCTCGTCGTACCTGGCGATGTCGGCCTGGGCGGCGAGCGGCGGCGCATAACCGCTGTCGCGCTCGCGTGTCGCCTGCGCGACATGCTGCTCGTAGTCCGCCGGATACGGGCGCGCCGGCCTGATCTCGAACAGGTCGGCGCCGAGCTGGCGGTGCAGCGTCTCGGCGATCACCCGCGTGTTGCCCGATCGCGTCAGGTACGCGACGAGCGTTTTGGCACCAGTCATTGGTGTCGATCCTCTATCCTGGGCACAGGCCGATGCGCTCGCGAAGGCAAGGATCGCCGGGGCGGCGAGCAGGGTGCGGCGTGACAGACCGTCCGGCTCGCTCACGATCGCCTCGGCGGTGCCTCGACCCCGGAAAAAGCCTGAACGGGCGGCGGCAGCCGATCGCCCTTGACCGTGATTGCCGCGACGGCCGCGTTCAGCTCCCGCAGCTCGGCGGGCGTGAAGCGGACCGCGATCGCGCCGGCGTTCTCAACCATGTGCGCCATCTGCGTCGTGCCGGGGATCGGCACGATCCAGGGCCGCTGCGCGATCAACCAGGCGAGCGCGATCTGCGCCGGGGTCGCCTGCTTGGCATTCGCCCAGCGCTTCAGCAGCGCCACCAGCGCAAGATTGGCCGTGACGTTCTCCCGAGCGAAGCGGGTCTCGCCAGCGCGGATGTCGCCGGGCGCGTAGGCGGTCTGCGCGTCGATCGCACCGGTGAGGAAGCCGACACCTAAGGGGCTCCAGCAGACGAAGCCGATGCCGAGCTGCCCGCACAGCGGCAGCACCTCGGCCTCGGGGCCACGCCAAAGCATGGAATATTCGTTTTGAACGGCGGTCAGCGGCAACTCGGCATGGGCGCGGCGTAGCGTGCCCAGCCCCATCTCGGACAGGCCCCAGTGCAAAACCTTGCCCTGCGCCTTCAGGTCCTTGATAGCGCCGGCGACGTCCTCGATCGGCACGGCGGGGTCGACACGGTGTTGGTACACCATGTCGAGGTGATCGGTCCGCAACCGTTTCAGCGATGCTTCCACGGCCGCCTTGATGTGCTCCGGACGGCTGTTGAGCGGGTCACCAGCATCCCGCTTGCCGTCCGGGCCGATGTTCCACCCGAACTTGGAGCTGATCACGACCTCGTTCCGGAACGGCTGCGCGGCCTCGCCCAGGATGCGCTCGTCCTCAAACGGACCGTAGGCTTCGGCCGTGTCGAACAGGGTGACGCCCCGCTCGTAGGCCGTACGGATGATGCGGATCATCTCTGCGCGGTCGGGAATCGTCGTCTGGTAGGTGCGGTGCATGTTCTGCACGCCGAGCCCGACGCTGGAGACCTCCAACGACCCGAGTTTGCGGCGAGCGCCGTCGGGCCGCGCCGCGGGCGGTGCGGCGGTTGCGGCGCTCGCCGGCCTGAGCGACGCGGCGGCAAGCCCCGCACCCGCAACGCCGAGCAGGCTGCGCCGGCTCACCTGTCCTGATGCTGCTTCATTCATCACGCTCGTATCCTCAGTCTGGTTGGTGTGAACGGCGATCGGCAACCTAGAGTTTGCGCGTGCCGAGCCACTTCACCTTTTCGGGATCGCGGTGATCGAAGAAGCTGCTGGTCTTCTGGTCGAGCGTGGCGATCTGCGCGATGTCGTCGCCATCCAAATCGAAGTCGAAGATCGCGAAGTTCTCCGCCATGCGCTCCTTACGCACCGACTTCGGGATGGCGACGATGCCGCGCTGGTTGAGCCAGCGCAGGACGACCTGCGCGATGCTTTTGCCGTGCTTTTCCGCGACCGATTGCAACACGTCGTTGGAGAACAGCCCGTTCTTGCCCTCGGCGAACGGTCCCCAGGCTTCCTGCTGAACCTTGTACTCAGCCAGGATCGCCTCGGCCTCGTGCTGCTGGTGGAAGGGATGCGTCTCGATCTGGTTGACCGCCGGCGTCACCTCGTTGTGGAGAACGAAGTCGACAAGGCGATCGGGGTAGAAGTTGCTGACGCCGATCGCGCGGATGCGCCCGGCCTTGTGCAGCTCCTCCATCGCCCGCCACGCGCCGTACACATCGCCAAAGGGCTGGTGGATCAGCCACAGGTCTAGGTAATTGAGCCCGAGCTTATTCATGGAACGCTCGAACGCCGCCTTGGCGCCCTCGTAGCTGGCGTCTTCGATCCACAGCTTGGTGGTGACGAATAGCTCGCCCCGATCGATGCCGTGATTGCGGATGGCGGCGCCGACCGCCTCCTCGTTCCCGTAGGAGGCGGCGGTGTCGAGCAGGCGGTAGCCCACGTCGATCGCGTCGCGGACGCTGCGCTCGCACTCGGCAGGGTCGGGCACCTGGAAAACGCCGAAGCCGAGGCTCGGCATCTCGACGCCGTTGTTGAGCGTGACGGTGGGGACATTGCTGGTCATGGGCGGTCTCCTTCGGGAGCAGCTCAGCGGTTGATAAGGGTCTGGTGCGAGGCGGGGTAGCGTTCGCCCACGACCTGAATGCCGGAGAGCGCCTGTTCGGTGCGGGCAAGGTCGTCAGTCGTCAGCACGACGTCGGCGCCGCCGAGATTCTCTTCTAGCCGATGCAGCTTGGTGGTGCCGGGTATCGGCACGATCCACGGCCGCTGCGCGAGCAGCCAGGCGAGCGCGACCTGCGCGGGCGTAGCGCCCTTCTCAGCCGCGATCGTGCCGACGAGATCGACCAACGCCTGGTTCGCCGCCATCGCGTCGGCCTGGAAGCGGGGCACGGTGCTGCGGAAGTCATCCTTGCCGAACACCGTCTTGGGATCGAGCTTGCCGGTCAGAAACCCTTTGCCGAGCGGCGCAAACGGCACGAAGCCGATGCCGAGTTCCTCCAGCAGCGGCAGGATCTGCGCCTCCGGCTCGCGCCAGAACATCGAATATTCGCTCTGCAGGGCGGCGACCGGCTGCACCGCATGAGCGCGGCGGATCGCATCAGGGCCGGCCTCCGACATGCCGAAATGCTTGACCTTGCCTGCCTGGATCAGCTCCTTGACCGTTCCGGCGACATCCTCGACCGGCACGTTCGGGTCGACCCGGTGCTGGTAGAACAGGTCGATGTGGTCGGTCCGGAGCCGCCTCAGCGCGTCGTCCGCCACCTGTCGGATGCGCTCGGGCCGGCTGTCGAGGCCCTGCGCCGGCACGCCGTTCACGAAACCAAACTTGGTGGCGATCACCACCTGGTCGCGCATCGGCGCCAGCGCCTCGCCGACCACCTCCTCGTTGTCGCCGGGGCCATAGGCCTCGGCGGTGTCGAAGAAGGTCACGCCGCGCTCGTGCGCGGCACGGATCAGCGCGACCGCCTCGCTGCGGTCGGTCGCCGGGCCATAGCCGAAGCTCAGGCCCATGCAGCCGAGGCCGATCGCCGAGACCTCAAGTCCGGACTGGCCGAGTTGTCGGTTCTGCATCATCTGACTCCTTGATTGCCGAAGTGGCGCGTGTGCCGGACAGGGAACCGCCTTGCCCTTGCGAGAGATAGCGATCTCGACGTTTATGGATTAGAGAGTGCAATCGGGAAGCCGTGATAAGGTTACCTAATCAATGAGCGCGGAGAACTTCAACGATCTCGCTGCCTTCGTGGCGGTCGCAAAGGAGCGCAGCTTTACGCGCGCTGCCGCGAAGCAGGGTGTTTCGCAATCGGCGCTCAGCCAGACGATCAAGGCCCTGGAAGCGCGACTTGGCGTGCGGCTGCTGACACGTAGCACTCGGAGCGTGTCGGCAACCGAGGCGGGCGAGCGGCTGCTGCGCACCTTGGCACCGCGCTTCGAGGAGATTGAGCAGGAGCTGGGTGCGCTGAGCGCACTGCGCGACAAGCCGGCAGGCACAGTCAGGATCACGGCTGGCGAGCACCCGGCGGTGTCGATCCTGCAGCCTGCGCTCCAGCGCATCCTGCCCGACCACCCGGACATCCATGTCGAGATCGTCGTCGACTACGGGCTGACCGACATCGTGGCGCAAGGGTTCGACGCCGGCGTGCGACTGGGCGAGCAGGTCGCCAAGGACATGATCGCGGTTCGGATCGGCCCCGAAATGCGGATGGCCGTCGTTGGCTCGCCTGCCTATTTTGCGACGCGCCCGCGCCCCGAGACGCCGCAGGACCTCACCACCCACAATTGCATCAACATCCGTCTGCCCACCTATGGGGGATTGTTCGCATGGGAGTTCGAACGTGACGGTCGCGAACTTCGCGTGCGGGTCGAAGGGCAAGTGGTGGTCAACCACGGAGCGGTACGGCTCGCCTCCGTCCTAGACGGCCTCGGCATGGCTTATGTGCCCGAAGACCAGATCGTCGATCATGTCGCTTCCGGGCGCCTCATTAGGGTGCTGGAGGACTGGTGCGCGCCGTTCCCGGGCTATCACCTCTACTACCCTAGCCGGCGGCACGCTTCTCCCGCGTTTGCGGTCGTGCTGGACGCGCTCCGAACGTCCGACGCACGGAAGGCATCGGCCAGAAGCTGATTAGCGCGGCAGCTTGACCGTTGAGGCTCAAGCTGTGCTTGCCAACCCGCAAACGAACCTTGCATTGGACAGCAGATGCGAGGCCGCCGCATCGACGTAGTAGGATGCCCGCCTTCCCGAAACCTGTTCCCGATTGAATTTTCCCGAAACGGCCTGTTGGAGATCAAGAAACGAGACTGCTGCGCAGTCCCCGAATGGCCGGTTTCGGGAAGCGTTGCCGATCTACTAAACATCAGGGGTGACGGGTGCCAGCCCGGCCGGCAGGCGAGCGCTAAAGTTAGCGCCTATGAGCGACATGCCCTCTCTGCCACACCCAACTGCACGCCCCCCGCTGAGCCGCTGCGTCACTTGAACGCAACTAAGAACTATTCGCAACAATTGTGCTCCCATGCATTCTATGAAATCTTCCTGCGAGTGACTTGCATTTGCATGGAGGCGATGTTCGTTCGTGCTTGGAAAATGGACCTGCGCCCGCCCCGCAGCGGCGGCAATGATCTTGGCCGGTCTATCGGCGAGCTGCATCTCGGCCTTCGCCGGCGACACGTCGAGCCGGCCATATACTCAGCCCCGCGGCTCGCCGAGCGACGGCATCTCCAAGCCGGCGCATGGTCTGCCCTCAGCTCACACGGAGATCGACACCGAGCATATCTTCGGCTTCAGCATGGGCTCCGATATCGGCAAGCCGGGCGAAATCGAGGTGGAGTTCGAGAACGTCGGCGCGTTCGGCAAGCGCTCCGGCACATACGCAGCCTGGGCCGGTCTCAACCAGGCCAAGTTCACGCTGTCGGACAATTTCCGGATCGCACCAGGCTTCGCGCTGAGCGGACAGCACATCAATGGCATTCCGGGTATGGCCGATCATCGGGACGTCGCCTTCAGCGGTGCTGCGCTCGAACTGCGTTACAAGCTGGTCGATCGCGCCGTCGCGCCCTTTGGGCTGACGCTCCATGCGCAGCCGGGCTGGGGCCGGATCGACGACGGCAGCGGCATGCCTATCGAGCAATATGGCGGAGAGTTTGCCGCGCTGTTCGATCGCGAACTGGTCAAGGACAGGGTGTTTGCAGCTTTCAACGTCTGGTACGCGACCGGCGCAACGCGCGAGATCGCGACTAATCTGTGGCGCCACGATTCCGAGATGCAGCTCCAGGCGGCGATGTCCTACGCGGTCCGGCCCGAGCTCGTGCTCGGCCTCGGCGCTCGCTACGCGCGGGCCTATGACGGCGGGGGCCTCGACCGCTTCGCGGGTGATGCGGTGTTCGCGGGCCCCACCTTCTCCTACGCCATCTCAAAGGAGATCGGCATCTCCGGGACCTGGCAGATGCAGGTCGCAGGCCGCGCGATCGGCGACCACCGCAGCCTCAACCTCGATCAGTTCGAGCGCCACCAGGCGCTGTTGCGGCTCAACCTGCATTTCTGATCATCGGGCGCGCAATCTCGCTACCGGCATCCGGAAAGGCCGCGCGCGAAAGGGATGGACATGCGCGAAACTGTGCGAGAGAACGCCGCACCCTGCCAATTTCAGGACGGTGCACAATGGAATTTGATGACGTCATTCTCGGCCGGCGAAGCATTCGCGGCTACAAGCCCGATCCCGTCCCGCAGGAATTGATCAAGGAAATCCTGGCGCTGGCCATACGCGCGCCATCGTCGATGAATACCCAGCCATGGAATTTCTACGTCATCACCGGAGAGCCGCTGGACCGCATCCGCCAGGGCAATACCGAGCGCAATCTTGCGGGCGTCCCGCACTCGCGCGAATTCAGAATCGGCCAGCCGTTCGAAGGCGTGCATCGCGAGCGTCAGATCGGTGTTGCCAAGCAGTTGTTCAGCGCGATGGGGATAGCGCGAGACGACAAGCAGCAGCGGCAAGACTGGGTCCTGCGCGGCTTTCGCCAGTTCGACGCACCTGTGTGCGTGATCATCACTTACGATCGCCAGTTGGCATCGAGTGACGATACGGCCTTCGACTGTGGTGCCGTCGCGACCGCGCTCGTCAACGCAGCCTGGTCGCGGGGGCTCGGTGCCGTGATCAACAGCCAGGGCATCATGCAATCCCCTGTCGTGCGCGAACACGCCGGGATCGCCGATGATCAGGTGATCATGAAGAGCATCGCGCTGGGCTGGCCGGATCACAGCTTTCCCGCCAACGCCGTCGTGTCAGAGCGCAAATCGGTGGATGAAGCGACGACGTTCGTGGGATTTGAGAGCGACGGCTGGAGGCAGCGGAAGTAGCGGTTGCGACAACGGTGAGCGGGTAGCGATCCGCGTTATCAACTCGTCATTGCGAACGCAGCGAAGCAATCCAACGTCTTTCTGCGGTGGGATTCTGGATTGCTTCGCTGCGCTCGCAATGACGGCGGGAGCAGTTGGGCTACCGCTTCGTCCAGTCGATCACCCGGTTCGGATCGGCATCGAACTCCATGCTGCAGAACGTGCCGCCCTGGAAGTGGTCGCCGACCGGATCCGGCTTCAGCTTGGCCTGCTCGGCCATGGCGTGCTCGCGGAAATCTTCGGCGCGGCCGGTGGGGCGATAGCCGAATTCGTAGGCGCGGTGGTTGTCCCACCAGGCGCGCTCGTTGAAGGAGGCGCCGTAGAAGACTTCGAAATGGATGTCGGGATGCTCGAGCCCGATGCGGCAGAGCTGCACCAGGTCTTCGGGCTTGAGCCAGATCGAGAGCCGGCGCTGGTCGAGCGGCATGTCGCCGAAATTACCGATGCGCAGGCATGTGACCTTCATCCCATGCTTGTCGGCATAGAGCGCGCCGACCGCCTCGCCGAACACTTTGCTGACGCCGTAGCGGCTGTCGGGGCGCGGGGTCACGTCGGTGCCGATCCTGTGGTGGCGCGGATAGAAGCCGACGGCGTGGTTCGACGAGGCGAACACCACGCGCTTGACGCCCTTGCGGTAGGCCGCCTCGAACAGATTGTAGCCGCCGATGATGTTGGCCTGCAGGATCTGATCCCAGCTGCCTTCGACCGAATAGCCGCCGAAATGGATGATGCCGTCGACGCCCTCGCAGATCGCTTCGCACTGCGCAAGATCGGCGAGATCCGCTGCCTTGAATTGCTCGTTCGCGCCGAGATCGGCGGGCGGACGGATGTCGGAGAGCAGCAGGTCCGGATAGATCGGCGGCAACAATTCGCGCAGGCGCGTTCCGATCCCGCCCGAAGCTCCCGTCATCAAGATGCGCGCCATGTCGTCCCTCGCCGTTGGTGATCGATTTGCGGTCACGTGTCTCTAATGATAGCTGGATTGTCCAGAGGGAACGAAACGAGAGAACCGACATGAATGAGGCATCGTCCCACACCCAGGAGCGGCCAGGCTGGCGGCCGGCGACGTATTATCCCGACCCGGCCATTCGTGCGCTCGATCCCCGCTTCGAAAAATACTGGCTGAAATTGTCGGCGGTGGAGCGGCTGGCCACCGGCCTGCGCTGGGCCGAGGGACCGGTGTGGTTCGGCGACGGGCGCTATCTGCTGTGCAGCGACATCCCGAACCAGCGCATCCTCAAATGGGAGGAAGAGACCGGCGCAGTCTCCGTGTTCCGCAAACCCTCCAATTTCGCCAATGGCAACACGCGCGACCGCCAGGGCCGGCTCGTCAGCTGCGAGCACGGCGGGCGGCGCGTGACGCGGACCGAATATGACGGCAGCATCACCGTTCTGATGGATCAGTTCAACGGCAAGCGGTTGAACTCGCCGAACGATATCGTCGTCAAATCGGACGGCTCGATCTGGTTCAGCGATCCGACCTTCGGCCTGCTCGGCAATTACGAGGGCTACCTGGCCGAGCCCGAGATCGAGCCGAATGTCTATCGCCTCGATCCCGCGACCGGCAAGGCGACCATCGTCGCCGAGGGCGTGCTCGGTCCGAACGGGCTGTGCTTCTCGCCGGACGAGAAGATTCTCTACGTCGTGGAATCGCGCGGGGTGCCGAACCGCAAGATCCTCGCCTATGACGTCTCGGCCGACGGCACCACGATTTCCAACAAGCGCGTGCACATCGATGCCGGCCCGGGCACGCCCGACGGCATGCGCTGCGATATCGACGGCAATCTCTGGTGCGGCTGGGGCATGGGCGATCCCGAGCTCGACGGCGTCGTGGTGTTCGCGCCCGACGGCGTCATGATCGGCCGCATCGCGCTGCCGGAACGCTGCGCCAATCTCTGCTTCGGCGGCGTCAAACGCAATCGCCTGTTCATGGCGGCGAGCCAGTCGATCTACGCGCTGTATGTGAACACGCAGGGCGCGGTGGGGGGATAGACTCGCCGCACCCTCCTCGTCATTCCGGGGCGCGCCACTTGGCGCGAGCCCGGAATCCATCGTGCAACAGAGCTCGGTGACAAATGGATTCCGGGCTCATCGCTCTCGCGACGCCCCGGAATGACGGAAAGAAAAAACGCCGGAGCAATTTCCCGCTCCGGCGTCATGATTGTTGAGGCGCGAAAGCTTACGCCGCGTTGAAGCCCGCAACCGCCTTCACTTCGAGGAAGTCCTCGAGGCCGTACTTGCCCCACTCGCGGCCGTTGCCCGACTGCTTGTAGCCGCCGAACGGCGCGGTGCGGTCGTTGGGCACGCCCTGCAGGTTGACGTTGCCGGCGCGGATCTGGCGGCCGACGCGCTTGGCGTCCTCGACCGAAGCGCCCGTGACGTAGCCGGCGAGGCCGTACGGCGTGTCGTTGGCGATGTGCACGGCTTCCGCTTCGTCCTTGGCGCCGATGATGGTCAGCACCGGCCCGAAGATCTCTTCGCGGGCGATCGTCATGTCGGGCGTGACGTCGGCGAAGATGGTCGGACGGACATAGAAGCCCTTGTTGACGCCTTCGGGCAGGCCCGGGCCGCCGGCGACGAGCGTTGCGCCCTCGTCGATGCCCTTCTTGATCAGGCCCTGGATCTTGTCCCACTGGCCGCGGTTGACGACGGGGCCGATGGTGGTGCCTTCGGCGCGGGGATCACCGGCCTTGGTCTTGTCGGCGACCGCCTTCGCGATCGCGGCGACGTCCTTCATCTTGGACAGCGGCACGATCATGCGCGAGGGCGCGTTGCAGGATTGGCCGGAGTTGTTGAACATGTGCATCACGCCGCCGGTCACCGCCTTCTGCAGGTCGGCGCCTTCGAGGATGACGTTCGGCGACTTTCCGCCCAGCTCCTGGCTGACGCGCTTCACGGTCGGCGCCGCGCGCTTCGCAACATCGATGCCGGCACGGGTCGAGCCGGTGAAGGAGATCATGTCGATGTCGGGGTGCTCGCTCATGGCCGCGCCGACCTCGGGGCCGAGGCCGTTGACGAGGTTGAACACGCCCTTCGGCACGCCGGCTTCATGGAGGATTTCCGCGAAGATCAACGCCGAGGTCGGGGTGAACTCGCTGGGCTTCAGGATCATGGTGCAGCCGGCAGCGAGCGCGGGGGCGACCTTGCAGGCGATCTGGTTGAGCGGCCAGTTCCAGGGCGTGATCATGCCGACCACGCCGATCGGCTCGCGCAGCACCATGGCGGTGCCGACCGGCTCCTCGAAATGATAGTTCTTGAGCACGTCGAGCGTGGTCATGAGATGGCCGAGGCCGGCGCCGGCCTGCAGCTTCTCCGCCATCGGCAGCGGTGCGCCCATCTCGTCGGAGACGGCGGCGCCGATCTCCTTGAGGCGGCCCTTGTAGACCTCGATCACTTTGGTGAGCAGCGCGACGCGCTCGTCACGGCTGGTCTGGGAGAAGGTCGCGAAGGCGCGCTTGGCGGCGGCGACCGCCTTGTCGACGTCGGCCTTGGAGCCCAGCGCAACCTCGTACATCGCCTCTTCCGTCGCGGGGTTGACGACCGGAGTTGACTTCTTGACGGCGGGATCGACCCAGGCGCCGTCGATGTAGAATTGCATGCGATTGACCATCGTTAACCTCTTTTTGGGGGCATGGTGGGGGCGTTTCGGCAGGCATCCTTGCACGAAAGCGCCGGCAATTGAACCCGCCATATGCGGGGCCAGCGTTGCGGCGGACGGGGGTTATATGAGCCGATGGCGGGAACGTGGCAAGCGCACGATGGGTCCCGGCTCTGCGTCGCGACATTTCATGCCGCGCCGCGTCCGGGACACGGGATTTAAAACGAGTCCAAGAACTCTCGTGCCCCGGACGCAGCGCAGCACTTCTTCAGTGATGCGCTGCCGAGCCGGGGCCCATGCGCCCGGTTACCCCGACTACACCGCCATCTTCCGATGCAGCACCGGCGCGCCGGTGGTGAGGCTTTCCGCCGCATCGATGATGGCGTTGGCGTCGATGCCGTAGTGGCGATAAAGGTCGGCGATGGTGCCGGTCTGGCCGAACTGCTCGACGCCGAGCGCCTCGACGCGATGGCCGCGGACGCTGCCTAGCCAGCCGAGCGCGGAGGGATGGCCGTCGATCACGGTCACGATGCCACAGTCGCGCGGCAGCGGCGTCAGCAGTTTTTCGATATGGCTGAGATGCTGCACGCCGCGGCGGTCGCGCCGCAATTTCCGTGCAGCGGTCCAGCCTGCATGGAGGCGGTCGGCCGAGGTGATCGCGAGCAGGCCGATGTCGCGTCGGCTCTCGCCGATGAAGCCGGTCGCCTCGATTGCTTCCGGCGCGACCGCGCCGGTATAGGCAATCACGAGTTCGGCATTCGGGCCCGGCTTGCGCAGCCAGTAGGCGCCGTCGGTGATGCCCTGCGCCAGCTCCGGCGTCATGATCCGCTGCGCTTGATCGATGCTGCGCGTCGAGAGCCGCAAATAGACCGAACCGCCCTCGCCCGGATCGCGCTGCATGTGGTCGAATCCGAAAGCCATGATCACGGCGAGCTCGTCGACGAAGGCCGGCTCGAACGAGGCGAGCCCGTCCTGCGCCATGCCGATCAGCGGCGTCGCGATCGACTGATGCGCGCCACCCTCGGGCGCAAGCGTGATGCCTGATGGCGTCGCCGCCACCATGAAGCGCGCATCCTGGTAGCAGGCGTAATTCAGCGCATCGAGCCCGCGCTCGATGAAGGGATCGTAGAGCGTGCCGACCGGCAGCAGCCGCTCGCCGTTGATCTGGTGCGACAGGCCGAGCGCCGAGAGCATGATGAACAGGTTCATCTCGGCGATCCCGAGCTCGAGATGCTGGCCCTTGGGCGAGAAGTCCCAGTTGAAGGTGGAGGGAATTTTCTCGCTGCGGAATAAGTCCGCCTTCTCGGCGCGCGCGAACAGGCCGCGCCGGTTCACCCAGGGTCCGAGATTGGTCGAGACGGTGACGTCGGGCGAAGTGGTGACGATGCGCTGGGCGAGTTCGCTGTCGCCGCGCGCGATCTCGTTCAGCACCAGGCCAAAGCCCTGCTGGGTCGACATCTGCGGCGCCGGCTTGAAGGCGAGCTGCTGGGGCACCTCGACGACGGGCGCGGTCAGGCGGCGGCCGTCCCGGTTGAACGGCACGCGCGCGAGGAAGGCATCGAGCTCGGCGGCCGACTGCGCGAGACCTTCGTACTTGTCCCATTCGTGGCCGGGCCGGATGTTCTGGCTGTCGCGATATTTCTCCATCTGCGCGACCGTCATGAGGCCGGCGTGATTGTCCTTGTGGCCCTGGAACGGCAGGCCGACGCCCTTGATGGTGTAGGCGATGAAGCAGACCGGACGGTCGTGGTCGATGGATTCGAACGCGTCGACCATGCTCGCCATGTCGTGGCCGCCGAGATTCGACATCAGCGCCAGCAATTCCTCGTCGCTGCGGCGATCGATCAGCTTTGTGATCGGTCCCTGGTCGCCGATCTCGTCGTGCAGATGCTTGCGGAAGGCTGCGCCGCCCTGGAAGCACAGCGCGGCGTAGAGCGCGTTCGGGCAATTGTCGATCCAGCGCTTCAGCGCCTCGCCGCCGGGCTCGGCGAACGCTTCCCGCATCAGGCGGCCGTATTTCACGATGACGACGTCCCAGCCGAAATTGCGGAACATGGTCTCGAACTTTTCCCAGAGCCCTTCGCGCACGACGGCGTCGAGCGACTGGCGGTTATAGTCGACCACCCACCAGGTATTGCGCAGGCCGTGCTTCCAGCCTTCGGCCAGCGCCTCCCAGATGTTGCCCTCGTCCATCTCGGCATCGCCGACCAGCGCGATCATCCGCCCTTCGCGGCGGTCCTTCATCCAGCCATGCGCCTTGACGTAATCCTGCACCAGCGAGGCGAACAGCGTCTGCGCGACGCCGAGGCCGACGGAACCGGTGGAAAAATCGACGTCGTCGACGTCCTTGGTGCGCGAAGGATAGGATTGCGCGCCCTTGAAGCCGCGGAAATTCTCCAGCTTCTCGCGGCTCTGCCTTCCGAACAGATATTGGATGGCGTGGAACACCGGGCTCGCATGCGGCTTCACCGCGACGCGGTCCTCGGGGCGCAGCACGTGGAAGTACAGCGCCGACATGATGGTGGCCAGCGAGGCGGACGAGGCCTGGTGTCCGCCGACCTTCAGGCCGTCGGCATTGGGACGGATGTGGTTGGCGTGGTGGATGGTCCAGGACGACAGCCACAGCGCCTTGCGGCTGAGCGCGGTCAGCGTATCGAGATGAGCAGGATCAACGGGCATGGCAATGCTCCCGGCAAACAGGTGCCACCGATGATACGCCCGCGAGGGGGCCCAATCTTCTCAATTTTTCGCGCCATACGCTTAGATATTGGGATACTTTACCAACAGATCGCCAAAATAGCAGGTTTCATCCCAATGCCCGAGCTCGACGCCATTGACCGCAAGATCCTCAGCCACCTCCAGAACGACAGCCGGATGACCATGCAGGAACTCGCCGACAAGGTCGGGCTTTCGGTCTCGCCCTGCCACCGCCGGGTCAAGCTGCTGGAGGAACGCGGCGTGATCTCGCGCTATATCGCGACCGTGGACCAGAAGGCGCTCGGCCTGCATGTCAGCGTGTTCATCTCGATCAAGCTGGCGCGGCAGAAGGAGGAGGATCTCAATCGCTTCGCCCGCGCGATCTCGAAATGGGACGAGGTGTTGGAGTGCTATCTGATGACAGGCAACCGCGACTATCTGCTGCGCGTGGTCGCCGCCGACCTCGCTTCCTACGAGACGTTCCTGAAGACCAAGCTGACCCGGCTCGACGGCATCGCCTCGATCGAATCGAGCTTCGCGCTGAGCCAGGTGAAATACTCGATCGCGCTACCGGTGTGACGGTCCGCCGGGTCATTGCGGAACCGCGCCGGCCGCCGGTGTCACAAGGGCGCAATAAACCCCGTCAATGGTCATGGGACGAGAAGGCACCGAGCCGAGAGAGACCCATGACCACATCCGATCGCACCTTTGAAATGGCCAAGCGCGAGCGCATCATCCGCGAGATGACCGACGATCTCGACGAAGAGCTGGAGATGGAGCTGGACGACGCCCGTCTCGACGAGTTGCTCGACGAAACCGATACGCTCAACCCGACGGTCGACCGAAAACTCTATTTCCGCGAGTTGCTCCGGCTCCAGGGCGAGCTGGTCAAACTCCAGGACTGGGTGCAGAGCGAGAAGAAGAAGGTCGTGGTGCTGTTCGAGGGCCGCGACTCCGCCGGCAAGGGCGGCGTGATCAAGCGCATCACCCAGCGCCTCAATCCGCGCATCTGCCGCGTCGCCGCGCTGCCGGCACCGAGCGAGCGCGAGCGAACGCAATGGTACTTCCAGCGCTACGTGTCGCACCTGCCGGCCGGCGGCGAGATCGTGCTGTTCGACCGCAGCTGGTACAACCGCGCCGGCGTCGAGCGCGTGATGGGCTTCTGCACCGATGCCGAGTACCAGGAATTCTTCCAGTCGGTGCCGGAATTCGAGCGGATGCTGATCCGCTCCGGCACCAGCCTGATCAAATACTGGTTTTCCATTACGGACGACGAGCAGCAGTTTCGTTTCACCATGCGCATCAAGGATCCGCTGAAGCAGTGGAAGTTGAGCCCGATGGATGTCGAGGCGCGAAGCCGCTGGGAACAATACACCAAGGCCAAGGAAACAATGATGGAGCACACCCATCTGCCGGATTCGCCATGGTGGATCGTCGATGCCGTCGACAAGAAGCGGGCGCGGCTCAACTGCATTTCACATCTCTTGAGCCAACTGCCGTACCAGGAGGTCGCACGGGCGCCCGTTGTGCTACCGCCGCGCGTTCGCAATCCCGACTATCACCGCGGACCGATCCCGCCGGAGATGTACGTGCCCGCGAAGTACTGAGGGCGATCTCGTAGTCTCGTAGTCTCGTAGTCTCGTAGGGTGGGCAAAGCGTAGCGTGCCCACCATCACAAGCGCTGCGTTGGATGATGGGCACGGCGCTGCGCGCCTTTGCCCACCCTACGAGACCATCATCGCCAGGGCTGCACGATGATCTTGGTGTGCGCCTCGGGATTGGCGAGATCGGCGAAGGCCTTGGCGACGCCGTCGATGCCGACCTCGGCCGTGACCATCGCGGCCGCATCCACCTGGCCTTCCGCGATCAGGCGGAGCGACGCGGCGAATTCCTCCGGCGTGTAGCCGAGCACATATTGGACGTTGAGCTCCTTCATGATGCCGAGCATCGGCTCGCTTCGGTCGCTCTCCATGCAGACGCCGACCACGACGATCCTCGCATCGCGCGGCGCGCCTTCGAACACCTGCTGCAGCAGTCCGGGCACGCCGACGCATTCGAAGATGATCGCAGGCTTCAGCGCCGGCAGCATGGCCTGGAACGGCGGCCGCGCCGCCTTCTCCACATCCGACATCTGCGCGTGCTCGGCCCAGGTCGCATAGGGCTGCGACACCCTGGGATCGACGACGATATCGGCGCCGAGCTTTGCGGCAAGCGCGCGCCGGGCCGGCGAATAATCGGCAGCGACGATCGGATGGAGTCCCCTGAGCTTCAATGCCGCGATCACTGCGAGCCCGACCGGGCCGCAGCCGATCACGAGCGGCACCTCGCCGCCGCGGATGTTGGCCTTGGCGACCGCGTGAACGCCGACGGCGAGTGGCTCGGTCAACGCCGCGTGTTCCGGCGCAAGACCGTTGGGCACTTCGAGCAGGAGCGGCTCGCTCAAGACCATCTGCTCGGCATAGCCGCCGACGAAGTCGTTGGAATAGCCGATCCCCTTGATGCCCTCCGGCGTCACCAGCGCGGGCAGCGAGCAGACACGCGTCCCCGGGCTGAACTTGCGTTCCGTGCCGGGGCCGTAATCGACGATCTCGCAGCAGAATTCGTGACCGAACACGACGTCACGCGACAGATCCATCGGCGTGCGGCCGGTCTTCCTGGCCATCTCCACCATCCGCGGCGCATGCTGGCGCGCATGCAGGTCGGAGCCGCAGATGCCGCAGGCGAGCGTCCTCACCAGAACCTGGCCGGGGCCCGGCTTCGGCTCGGCCATCCGGTCGACGACAATCTCACCGTTCCTGAAAATCGCAGCGCGCATCCGGCTCCTCCCGTATCGTTGGAGCCGTTGATAGCACGTGACAGGGCGCGCGAACTTGCGTCAGGGGTTCGGGGAACGCTCTTCCAGCACCAGCAGCTGGGCGCGGCGGATACGCTCGCGATGGGCGATGTAGAGACCGCTGGCGACGATGAAGGCCGCGCCGACGACCGTCCAGATATCAGGGACCTCGCCGAAGATGAAGAAGCCGAGAATGCTGACCCACAGCAGCTGGGTGTAGGAGAACGGCGCCAGCACCGAGGCATCGCCGTAGCGATAGGCCAACACGATGATCCACTGGCCCACGGTCGAGGCGACGCCGATGACGATGCCGAGCCCGATCGCAGTCCAGGTCGGCGTGACCCAGACGAACGGCACCATCACGGACAGGATCGCAACGCCCGTCAGCGCGGAATACGCCATGGTGGTGAGCACGGCCTCGCGGCCGCTCATCATGCGCGTCAGGATCAGCGCGGCAGCCCAGCAGAACGCCGAGACGATCGGGAAGAACGCGGCGGCGTGGAACGCGCTGGTGCCCGGCCGCAGGATGATCAGCACGCCCGTCAGGCCGATGCCGGTCGCGATCCAGCGCCGCATGCCGACCTTCTCGCTCAGGAAGACGATCGACAGCGCAGTGACGAACAGCGGCGAGACAAAGCCGGTGGCGGAAGCTTCCGCAATGGGCAGGAAACTCAGGCCGGTGATGAAGAACAGCGAGGAGCCGAGCAGCGCAGCGCCACGCATCAGCTGCAGGCCGAGCCGTTCGGTGCGCATCGCATGGAGCGGCGAGCCCGGCAGCATCACCGGCGTGAACATCAGCGCGAAGGTGACGAAGCGGATCCAGGTGATCTCGATCGACGGCAGGCTCGTCGAGAGATATTTCGCGGTGGTGTCGGAGCAGCCGAGGAAGATCGTCGACAGCAGCACCAGCGCGATGCCCTTGAAGGGATGATCGACGCGCGCGGGCGCGCGGCGAGCCTTCTGCTTCTTCTCCGGCACGGGCATGGGAATACTGTCGAGCCTGGCGGCTGCGGCGGGCGGCGGTGTCACGGCTGGAACCCGGGGAAAATGCGAATCGAGAACGGTTGTAAAAAACGACAAATGCGTCGCGTTCACAACTTCCGAAAACAGGATGCCGATATGCACTGACGTCCGCGCGCGTCAATGCTCCGTTAATATTGAGCGTTTGTGCACTACAGCATGGGCAGGCTGCGCGGCTTCGGGCCGCGCGGAAACGCCGCATCGAGCGCCGAAATCTCGTCTTTCGTCAACACGAGATCACCGGCCGCCGCATTCTCCCCGGCATGTTCGGCAGACGAGGCTTTCGGAATCGCGAACACCGTAGTCGCACGGGTGAGGAAGCTCAGCGCGACCTGACGCGGTGTCGCGCGCCGCGCCTCGGCAATGCGCGCCAGCGCGGCTCCGCCCTTGCTGCTGCTTGCGGGAAAATCGTCATGGCCGAACGGTGAATAAGCCACGACAGCGACTTCATGCCGCTCGCACCAAGGGATCACCGCATGCTCGATCGCGCGTTCCTTCAGATGATAGAGCACCTGATTGCAAGAGATGCGGCCTTCGCCGGAGACCTCGAGAATTTCGTCGAGATCATCGGCATCGAAATTGGAGACGCCCCAGGATTTGATCTTGCCTGCCTCGACGAGTTCCTCGAACGCAGCGACGGTGTCTTCCAGCGGATACGAACCGCGCCAGTGCAGCAGATAGCAATCGAGCCGATCGGTCTTCAGCCGCTTCAGGGAGCGCTCGCAGGCGGTGATGGTACCGCGGCGCGAGGCGTTGCTCGGCAGCACTTTCGAGACGAGGAACACCTCGTCGCGCCGCCCCGCAATCGCGTCGGCAATGACGAGCTCCGCGTCGCCATACATCTCGGCGGTGTCGATGTGAGTCATGCCGAGATCGAGCCCGCGCTGAAGCGCGGCAATCGCGCGCTTGCGGTCGCCGTGGTCGAGATACCAGGTGCCCTGCCCGATGACAGAAACGCTGGCGTCGGTCTTGCCGAAGAGTTTTGTGTTCATGTTGGAGCTCACACTTCGCTGATATCCGCCATCAGCACGCTGCCGGTCGAGGACTCCGTGATATAGAGACGATCCCCGCGTTCGCCACCGATCGCGACATTGGTGCAATTCGGCCCCGCGCACGACTTGATCCGCGCGATCAGTTCGCCGTTCGGCGCGAACACGAAGACGTGGCCGAGCGAGGCATGGCCGACGAACAGGCGGCCCCTGGCATCCATGGTGAGCCCATCGGGGCCGCTGGTGCCGAACAGCGAGCAGAAGCGCCCGACCTTGGACACGCTGCCGTCCTTCATGAACGGCAACCGCCACACCGAATTGTCGCGCGTCATCGCAACGAACAACACGGTTTCGCTGGGATCGAGCACCAGGCCGTTCGGGCTGATGCCGGTGTCGATCAGGCAATCGAGCCGGCCATTCGCCGCGAGACGATAGACGCGACCGCTGGGGTCGTGCAGGCCGGTCTGGCCCTGATCGGTGAAATAGATGTCGCCGTTGGAAGCGAGATGCAGATCGTTGCAGCCGCGGAAGGATTCCGAATTGCGCGCGGTCAGGATCGGCTTGATGCGGCCGGCCTTGGCGTCGAGCTCCATGATGCCGTGCCTGTAGTCGGCCACCAGGATCCGGCCGTCGGATGCGATCTTCAACCCGTTCGGCCAGCCCTCGTATTCGACGACCAGCGACCATTCGCCATCAGGCGCAATGCGGAAGATGCGGCCGAAGGGAATGTCGACGATGTAGAGATTGCCGTCCTTATCGAAAGATGGCCCCTCGATGAAACTGTCAGTCGGCACATTCGGCCGGTTAGCGTCAGCCCAATCGGTCCGCACGCCCTTGCGGCGAAATTTGTCGGGCATGGCGGAGAAGAGCTTGGATTCGATCAGACGCGGTGGCGTTTCCAGGTACATCATTGTTGTTGTGGTTGTTGGCTGGCGGAATGCGCGGCAGCATAGGGCACAATCGACGGCGCGTCGATTGGCGGAAAGCGGCGCGAATGCTGGTAGGGTGGGTTAGCCGAAAGCGTAACCCACCTCTTTCATCTCGGCGACGGCAGAGCTGTGGGTTACGTTACGCTGCGCTAACCCACCCTAAGAGGCCTACCCCGCGACCTTCGCCTGCTCCACCGGCACAACCTCCGTCGTCGCGATCAGGCGCTTCAGCTCGGGGATGCAGGAGCCGCAATTGGTGCCGGCCTTGAGCTTGGCACCGATTTCCGCAGCCGTGCGCGCACCCGCCGCGATGGTGTCGCAGATGGTGCCGCGGCCGACGCCGAAGCAGGCGCAGACGACCGGGCCAGTCGAGGCCGCGCCTTCGCAGGATTTGCCCGACAGCAGCATGCGGCGCTGGTCGTCGGTGACGCGATCGGCGACGAACAGGCCCTTCACCACCTCCCAGTCGCCGGCGTCATGCGCGGGACCGACGAACAGGCAGGTCTCGATGCGGTCGCCTGCGAACGAGGCGGCGCGATAGACACCGCCGCCGAAGTCGCGATAGTCGGCGACATCCTCGCCGGCGACGCTCTCGAGCCAGGCCGGCCAACGCGACAAGTCCCCGTTGTCGGCAAAGAGATAGCCGAAGCCGCCGGTGACCGTGACGCGGGTCCACAACAGGTTCGGCGGCAGATCGAGCTGTCTCCGCGACAGCGCAAAGCCGCGGAAGACGAACTCGTAAGGCGTGATCGCGGCCGGCGTCGCCTTGGATTCCGGCTGTCCCGAGAACGGATCGGTGAAGGACTGCACCAGCGCGCCGACGCGGCCATGCGAGGCATTCATCGCGCTCCAATGGATCGGCGCGAACAGCGTGCCACGCTGAGCGCGGTCACTGACGACGACCTTCAGGATGCACTGACCGTAATCGGTGGTGATGCGGGCATAGCCGTCGTGAACAATGCCATATTTGCCGGCATCATCGGGATGGATCTCGACGAAGGGCTCCGGCAGATGCGCGCCCAGGCGCTGGCTGAGGCCCGTGCGCGTCATGGTGTGCCACTGGTCGCGGATTCGTCCGGTGTTGAGCCGCAGCGGACGTGACGGCCCGGTCTCGCCACGCAGCAACGGCACCTCTGGAGCGACGAAGCGGCCCTTGCCGTCATTGGTGAAGAAGCCGCCGCTCGCAAAGAAACGTTCGCCGGGCGCCCCGCCTTCACGCACGGGCCATTGCACCGGCTTCATGGCGTCAAAGGCTTCGTCGGACAGCGAGGTCAGCGCGCCGATGTCGAAATCGCGACTGCCGTCGTTCTCGAACGCGGAGAGCGCGGCATGCTCGCGGAAAATATCCGCAGCGGATTTGTAGTTGAAGCTGTCGCCGAAGCCGAGGCGCTTTGCGGTTTCGCTGAGGATCCACCAATCGGGGCGCGCCTCGCCCGGCGCCGGCAGGAACGAGCGCTGGCGCGAGATGCGGCGTTCCGAGTTGGTCACCGTGCCCGACTTCTCGCCCCAGGCCAGCGCCGGCAGCAGCACGTGCGGGCCGGCCTCGACCGTGTCGTTGGAGAGCACGTTCTCGGACACCACGAACAGCTCGAGCTTCTTCAGCGCCTCGCGCACGAAGTCGGCATCCGGCAGCGACACCGCGGGATTGGTGCCCATCACCCACAGCGCCTTGACCTCGCCGCGGTTGATCGCCTCGAACAGCTGTACCGCTTTCAGGCCCTCGTGGGTCGCGATGCGCGGCGCCTTCCAGAACCGCCTGACACGATCGATGTCGGGCGGCGTGAAGTTCATGTGCGCGGCGAGCTGGTTGGCGAGGCCGCCGACCTCGCGGCCGCCCATCGCATTCGGCTGGCCGGTGAGCGAGAACGGCGAGGCGCCGGGCTTGCCGATGCGCC
This sequence comes from Bradyrhizobium amphicarpaeae, assembly GCF_002266435.3. NCBI lineage: Bacteria > Pseudomonadati > Pseudomonadota > Alphaproteobacteria > Hyphomicrobiales > Nitrobacteraceae > Bradyrhizobium > Bradyrhizobium amphicarpaeae. The sequence goes on along the minus strand of NZ_CP029426.2, from coordinate 2,229,524 downwards.
CGGTGGCGAGATGGCAGTTCAGGATCGCGTTGACCTTGTCGGTGCCCTGCGCCGACTGGTTGACGCCTTGCGAATACAGCGTGACGACCTTCTCGGTGGCGCGGAACATCTTGAAGAAAGTCGCGACGTCCTGTTCGGACAGACCGGTCGCAAGCGCGGTCGCGGTGATGCTGCCGGCGATATTGCGCGCACGGGCCAGCGCAACGTCGAAGCCGCTCGTGTTCTGCGCGATGTAGTCCTGGTCCAGCGCGCCGTTGTCGGCGAGATGGACGAACAGGCCGGAGAACAGCGCGGTGTCGGTGCCGGGCTTGAGGCCGAGGAACAGGTCGACGTCGCCGGCAGTGTCGGTGCGGCGCGGGTCGATCACGATCATGCGCGCGCCGCGCTCCCCACGGTTCTTCAGCATGCGCTGGAACAGCACGGGATGGCACCAGGCCGCGTTCGAGCCGACGAAGACGAGCAGATCGGCCTGGTCGAGGTCCTCATAGCAGCCGGGGACGGTGTCGGCGCCGAAGGCGCGGCGGTGGCCGGCGACCGAGGACGACATGCAGAGCCGCGAGTTGGTGTCGACATTGGCGGTGCCGACAAAGCCCTTCATCAGCTTGTTGGCGACGTAGTAATCCTCGGTGAGGAGCTGGCCGGAGAGATAGAACGCGACCGCATCGGCGCCGTCACGAGCCATGATGTGCTGCATGCGATGGGCGACGTGATCGAGCGCGTCGCTCCAGGCGACGCGCTCCAGCACGCCCTTGCAGCGGATCATGGGATAGAGCAGCCGGCTTTCGAGGCCGACGGTCTCGCCAAGGGCCGAGCCCTTCGAGCACAGCCGGCCGAAATTGGCGGGATGATCGGGATCGCCGGCGATCGCCGCGCCGCCCTTGCCGTCGGGCGTTGCCAGCACGCCGCAGCCGACGCCGCAATACGGACAGGTCGTCCTGGTGGCGCGGAGCGTGGGATCGATCGCCGTCATATCAAGCTGCCTTCGACGGAAGCGCGAGTGCGCGACCGAAAACCATGTCGGAGCGGATCGCCGCCACCTTGTCGCGATTGCGGATCAGCTCGAGATACCAGAGCGCATCGACGGTATCGCCGATCAGCACCGCGCCGGTGAGCCGGCCATCGGCCATCACGAGCTTCTTGTAGGTACCGCGCCTGCGGTCAGTCAGCACCAGGCTCTCGCTACCCTCGCCGCCCATGAAGTCGCCAGCGGAGAACACGCTGACGCCGGAGACCTTGAGATTGGTCGAGACCACGCTGCCCCGATAGGCAGCGGGCTTCCCGGCCAGATGCCGCGCCAGCACGCGCGCCTGCTCATAGGCGGGCTCGACCAGCCCATAGGAGGTGCCGCGATGCTCGGCGCATTCGCCGAGCGCGAAGATGTCGGGCGAGGAAGTCTGCATCAAATCGTTGACGACGACGCCGCGGTTGACCGCGATGCCGGCATCTTTAGCAAGCGCCACGTTCGGCTTGATGCCGGCCGCGAAGATCACGGCGTCGGCCTCGATACGGCTGCCATCCGCAAGCTCGACGGCTTCGACGTGGCCATCGCCATGGATGCGGGCGGTCGAGGCGTTGAGCAGGATGCGGATGCCCTTACGCTCGACCAGCGTCTTGAGCAGGCCGGCGGACGGCCCATCGAGCTGACGCTCCATCAGCCGGTCCAACAGATGTAGCAGCGTCACCGGCGCGCCGGCCTTGGCGAGGCCGTAGGCTGCCTCAAGTCCGAGCAGGCCGCCGCCAACCACCACGACGCGCTTCTTCGCGGCCGCCAGCGTCAGCAAAAGGTCGACATCGCGCGTATCGCGAAAGGTGTGCACGCCGGCGAGATCGGCACCCGGCAGATTGAGCCGCAGCGGCGTCGATCCGGTGGCGAGCACGAGCTTGGAATATTGCATGCTCTCTTCGCCCTCGATCTTGAGCTCGCGGCGGCCGGTGTCGATCTCGGTGACGCGGTAGCCATAGCGGACGGTGACGCCGCGATGGCGCCACCAATCGGCCGGCCGGAGCTCGATCTCGTGCGAGCCGGTCTCGCCGGCCAGCACGGAGGAGAGCAGCACGCGATTATAAGCGAGCCGCGGCTCTTCGCCGATCACCGCGACCGCATAGCGGCCGAGCGAGGTCTTGGCGAGCTCGTCGACCAGACGCGCGGCCGCCATACCATTGCCGACAATGACCAGCGGTTCACTCACGAGCGTCTCCTATTCAGCGGCCTGCGGCTGCGCGCCGTAGGCCTCGGAAATCATGTAGCCGGACAGCACGCCGTAAGCGTCGGTCCAGGCCTTTGCCAATTCGGGCGTCCAGGCCTCGCCAAGACCCTTCTCCAGGGTCCACAGCAGCGTCGCACCGACCACGGGATAGTGCTCGGCCTTGGCGCCGTAGGCGACATGACGCTTGGCGAGCGCGGAGGCCGCGGGAAGGATCGTCTCGAGGTTCGACAGGCCGCCGACGACGGCAGCGAGCATGCCCATCAGCTTCTTGCGCTGCTCGGTCATGTCTTGCGGAAACATCGCGCGCACGGACGGCGCCACCTCGAACAGGCGATCGTAGAACAGCACCGCGGCCTGCTCCGAGATCGGAGCGACCTTGGAAAAGCTCTGCTGGACGAGGGTGATCTGTTCGGGCGTCATGATGTTCTCCTGTCTGTTTCGGTTTGCCTTGGTGCGCGCCATTGCGAACAAGGTTCATGGGTCAAACGTCATCAGAGAGACTTCTCCCCGCGTGCGGGGAGAAGCGAGATTCGTACCAAGTTTCAGACTCGCGCTTCGGCAAGGCTCGGCGCGCCTTCACGCTGCGGGCTGCGACGCAGGTAGAACCACCAGGTCAGGCCGAGACAGGAGGCGTAGAAGGCGAGATAGATCGCGAGCGCGAGCTGCGGGCCGCCGGTCAGGGCGATCGACTTGCCAAAACCGGTCGGGATCAGGTAGCCGCCGACGGCGCCGACCGCGCCGATGAAACCGACCGCTGCACCGCTCTCGATGCTCGCTGTCTTCAGCGCGAGCGCGCGCGCCGCCTCGCCCTTGCCACGCACCTTGAACAGGTTCTGCTCGCGGAAGATTGAGGGGATCATGCGGTAGGTCGAGCCGTTGCCGATGCCCGTCGTCACGAACAGGATCAGGAACATCGACAGGAAGCCGGTGAAGTCCTTGTGCCCGACGAAATAGAGCACGCCGACCGTGGCGCCCGCCATCACGATGAAATTCCAGAACGTGATGATCGAGCCGCCGACCCTGTCGGCGAGCCAGCCGCCGAGCGGCCGCGACAGCGAGCCGACCAGCGGCCCCAGGAACGCGATCGCGATCGTGGTTTGCGGGAACTGGGTCTTGATCAGCAGCGGAAACGCGGCCGAATAGCCGATGAAGGACCCGAACGTGCCGATATAGAGATACGCCATGATCCAGGTGTGCTTGCGCTTGATGATCGCAAGCTGGTTCTTCACCGATGACTTCGCCGTGGTCAGGTTGTTCATGAAGAACACGGCCCCGAACACCGCGATCGCGATCGGCAGCACCCACATCAGGCCGGCATTCTGCAGGAAGACGCCGTCGACCGGGGTCGCCTGGTACAGGTTGAAGACGGCGAGCGTCATCAGGATCGGGGTCAAAAGCTGCACGCTGGAGACGCCGATATTGCCGCCGGCCGCGTTCAGGCCGAGCGCCCATCCCTTCATCCGGTCGGGGAAGAAGAAGGAGATGTTGGTCATGCTGGAGGCGAAATTGCCGCCGCCGAGACCGGCGGTCGAGGCGATCAGCAGCATCAGCCAGAACGGGGTGTCGGGCTGGCTGACGAAATAGGCGAGCGACAAGGTCGGGATGAACAGGATCGCCGCGGAGAAGATGGTCCAGTTGCGGCCGCCGAACGTGGTCACCGCGAAAGTATAGGGAAAGCGCATCAAGGCGCCGATCAGGCCCGGCACCGCAACGAGCTGGAACAGCTGATCGGTGCTGTAGTGGAAGCCAGCCTGCGGCAGCTTGGTGGCGACGATGCTCCAGATCAGCCAGACCGAGAAGCCGATATGCTCGGCGACGATCGACCAGATCAGGTTGCGCCGGGCGATCGTCTTGCCGGTGGCATTCCAGAACGCCTCATCTTCCGGGCGCCAGTCGGAAATCCAAGTTGGACTCTTCGTCATTGAGTATCCCTTCCAGGCTCACCGCTGCGTCGTTGCAGGCTCTGCCTCACATGGAGGCGCGCTCCGAGGCTTCACCCGGTGGCGAGTTCACGATGCTGATTGATGATGTTGAGGGACGTCGTCGTTGGCGTCGCGCAAGGACGTTTCAATTTCCGTGCCAATTGCGCACATGCCGGAAATGCAGGGATTTCAGCGGGTTGTTCGAATTGCCAGAAATTTTCGCAAGGCCGTTCCGCACGCTGAATTTGCGATTCGCTCAATCCTTGTGCGGCGCATAAGGATTGAGCGAAGTATCGATTATTTGAGCGCAGCCTTCGCGCTAACTTTTCGTTACGCGGCCTCGACGAAGCGGTGACGCTCGTAGAGGAATTCGAGCACACGCTGACGGCACTTCAAGTAAGTGGTGTTGGTGGCGAGTTCGAGCCGTTTGCGCGGGCGTACCAGCGGCACCTCCAGCACCTCGCCGATGCGCGCACTCGGCCCATTGGTCATCATCACGATGCGGTCGGACAGCAGCACGGCCTCGTCGACGTCGTGAGTGATCATCAAGATTGTGTTGCCGAGCTTCTGATGCAGCGCCATCACCGAGTCCTGCAGGTGAGCGCGGGTCAGCGCGTCGAGCGCGCCGAAGGGCTCGTCCAGCAGCAGCACCTTCGGTTCCATCGCCAGCGCCCGCGCGATGCCGACGCGCTGCTTCATGCCGCCGGAGATTTCTGAGGGACGCTTGTCCCTGGCATGGGCCATTTGCACCAGATTGAGATTGTGCATCACCCAGGCGTCGCGCTCGGCGCGGGTCTTGGTCCTGGCGAACACCTTGTCGACGCCGAGCCGGACGTTCTCGTAGACGGTGAGCCACGGCAGCAGGCTGTGGTTCTGGAACACCACGGCGCGGTCGGGCCCGGGCGAATTGACCTCCCGATTCTCCAGCAGCACGCCGCCGGTGGTGGCGTTGGTCAACCCAGCAATGATGTTGAGCAGGGTCGACTTGCCGCAGCCTGAGTGGCCGATGATCGAGACGTATTCGCCCTTCTCGATCGTGAGATTGATCTCCTTCAGCACCTCGGTGGTGGCGGCGCCGCGGGTAAAGACCTTGTCGATGTGGTCGAGCTTCAGATAGGCGGTCATATGCATTCTCCCTCAGCCCTGAGCCGTGCCACGAGTGACGATCTTGCCGAGGCCCGCGATCATGCGATCGAGCACGAACCCGATGATGCCGACATAGAACAACGCCAGAATGATTTCGCTGATATGCGAGGAATTCCAGGCGTCCCAGATGAAGAAGCCGATGCCGACGCCACCGATCAGCATTTCCGCAGCGATGATGGCAAGCCACGACAGGCCGATGCCGATGCGCAGGCCCGTGAAGATATAGGGCGCCGCGGCAGGGATCATGATCTTGCCAAAGAACTCCAGCGGATTGAGCTGCACCACAGCTGCGACGTTGCGATAGTCCTGCGGGATGTTGCGGATGCCGACCGCGGTGTTGATGATGATCGGCCAGATCGATGTGATGAAGATGACGAAGATCGCCGAGGGCTGGCCGTCGCGGAAGGCCGCAAGCGAGAGCGGCAGCCAAGCCAGCGGCGGAATCGTGCGCAGCACCTGGAACAGCGGATCGAGCCCGCGCATGGCCCAGACGGATTGCCCGACGAGCACGCCGAGCGCGATACCCGCGATGGCGGAAAGCGAGTAACCTAGCGCGACGCGCTGGAGACTGGCTGAGAGATGCCAGAACAGGCCTTTATCGATGCCGCCACGGTCGAAGAACGGATCGAAGATCAACTCCTTGGTGTCCTGGAACACTTTCGATGGCGGCGGCAGCGCCGACCCGGCGCGGCGGCAGACGAGCTCCCACACCAGCATCAACAGCGCGATCACGACGATCGGCGGGATCACGCGAACCGCGGTCTCCCGCGCCATCCGCGCATAAGCTTCGCTACGCGCGGCGCGCTTCGGTGTCATCGCAACGACCGCTGCGGCCGCGCCAACGGGCCTCGCGGTCTCAACATCCAACTTCGTGGCAGGCATGTTCATCGCAATATCTCTCCGGCTTCAAAAGACGATGCGGCCGCCCTGGGGCGGCCGCTGGCTCCATCAGACTTCGACGCGCTTGATCGCGAGCGACTTCAGATAGGCCGCCGGATTTTCGGGATCGAACACCTTGCCGTCGAAGAAGGTCTCCTTGCCGCGCGAGGTGGAGGTTGGAATTTCGGCGGCAGCGACGCCCAGCGCCTTGGCCGCGTCCTTCCAGAGGTCTTCGCGGTTGACCTTGGCAATTAGCGCCTTGGTATCGAAATTCGCCTCGTACTTGCCCCAGCGAATATCCTCCGTGAGGAACCAGAGATCGTGGCTCTGGAACGGATAGGAAGCCTGATCTTTCCAGAAGCGCATCTGCTGCGGCGAGTTCTCGACCACGCGGCCAGTCCCGTAGTCGAACTTGCCCTTCATGCGGTCGGTGACGTCCTCAACCGGGCAATTGATCCACTGCCGCTTGGCGCAGATCGCCGCCGCCTCTTCGCGGTTCTCCATCTTCTCGGACCATTGCTGGGCTTCCATCACGGCCATCAGCAGCGCTTTCGCGGCCTTCGGATATTTGTCGACCCAGGCCGCGCGCATGCCGAACGATTTTTCGGGGTGCTTGTCCCAGAGTTCGCCGGTGGTGATCGCGGTGTAACCGATGTTCTGGTGGATCAGCTGGAGATTCCAGGGCTCGCAGACGCAGAAGCAGTCCATGGTGCCAACCTTCATGTTGGCCACCATTTGCGCCGGCGGGACCACGATGGTCTCGATATCCTTGTCCGGATCGATGCCACCGGCAGCGAGCCAGTAGCGGATCCAGAGATCGTGCGTTCCGCCCGGGAAGGTCATCGCCGCCTTCACGCCCTTGCCACCAGCCTTCTTCTTCTCCAACGCCGGTTTGAAAGGTGCGGTATCGACGCCGATCTTGAGGTCGGCATATTCCTTGGCGACCGAGATGCACTGTCCGTTCAGGTTCAGGCGCGCCAGGATATACATCGGCGTCGGCTGGTTGTTCTGCGTCACCTTACCGGCCGAGATCAGATACGGCATCGGGGTCAGGATGTGCGCGCCGTCGATGCCGTTGCCTTCCGAGCCGAGCACGAGATTGTCGCGCGTGGTGCCCCAGGAGGCCTGCTTCTGCACCTCGACGTCGGGCATGCCGTATTTGGTGAAGATGCCCTTCTCCTTGGCAACGAACAGTGGGGTCGCGTCGGTGAGCGCGATGAAGCCGAGCTTGGCGCCCTTGACCTCGGGGCCTGAATCCTGCGCGAACGCTCCGGCGGGGAAATTGAGTTTGGCGGCGGCGAGAAGAGCCGCGGTACTGCCGGCGGCCTTCAACACTTGACGGCGGCTGAGGCCAGTATTCGAAGGCCGGCGAATGCGCTTTGTCATAGGCGGTGTCGTCCTTTGCGTCGTTGCGAATGATGGTGTCAGTACGCACGAGCAGCCCGGTCCGTCCGTGACGCCAGAAAAGGCGCATGCGAACGCGTGACGCGGGAGACCCCCGTCTGGTGGCGTCAGCAAATTCGGATGAGAAGTCTCGCGGGACGGCTTCAATGGCGTCGACTTGGAACCATTCAAGCTTCATGCCAAGCATCACCGATCGAAAAGCATCTAATATTCAACGCGTTAGGCACACCGCGCCAGACTGACGCAGACCAGTTCCGCTTGCGAAATTTGCTATCTGCTCACTACGCGTGCAGCGCACAAATCTTATGCAGTCGCCTAAGCGAGAAGCCGCCGACCTCGCAAAAATCAGATCAAGACGCGCGCCATCCAATTGACTTTACTTATCTTTTTTATGACGCCAGCTCGGCACGCGACTTGCATTTCATGGTGCGTCAACGAAGACGGCGGCTTGTCCGCAATGGTGCAGCCTCTGACGGCCGCACCCCGGAAGCTCAACGGCTTCGCGGCCCTCCCCGGCAGTCGTCGCGACGCGATCCCAAGGCTTCCAAACTTCCATAGCCCTCGTGCGCGGCAGAGCCGTCCGCATGGCCCCGATGATGTTCAGCCGCGCTTGCTCCAGCGAGCGTGCCGATCTCACTTACGAAGCAAAAGGAACCATTGATGTCGTATCTCGCGCCTTCGGAATTCGTCACCAAGATGGTGGATGCGGGCGAGTCCAAGATCTTCATGTCCACCCGGGACACCATCATCCGCGCCTACATGGCCGGCGCCATCCTGGCTCTGGCGGCCTGGTTCGCCGTCACGATCAACGTGAACACGGGGCAGCCGCTGGTCGGCGCGCTACTGTTTCCGGTCGGCTTCGTCATGCTCTATCTGCTGGGCTTCGATCTCCTCACCGGCGTGTTCGTGCTGTCGCCGCTCGCCCTGATCGACAAGCGCCCGGGCGTCACGATCGGCGGCGTACTGCGCAATTGGGGTCTGGTGTTCGTCGGCAATTTCGCCGGCGCCTTCACCGTGGCTTTCATGATGGCCTTCGTCACGACGTTCGGCTTCACGCAGGAGCCCGACAAGGTCGGCGCGGCGATCGGCAACATCGGCGAAGGCCGGACGCTCGGCTATGCCGCACACGGCGCAGCCGGCATGGCGACCCTGTTCATGCGCGGCATGCTCTGCAACTGGATGGTCTCGACCGGCGTCGTCGGCGCCATGATCTCGACCTCGGTCCCCGGCAAGGTCATCGCGATGTGGATGCCGATCCTGGTGTTCTTCTACATGGTGTTCGAACATTCCGTCGTGAACATGTTCCTGTTCCCGTCGGGCCTGATGCTTCATGCGAAATTCTCGATCATGGACTATCTGATCTGGAATGAGATCCCGACCGTGCTCGGCAACCTCGTGGGAGGCCTCGCCTTCACCGGCATGACCCTCTACACCACGCATGTCCTCACCAAGCCGAAGCGCCAGTTCGACAAGGCGGCCAAGCCTCGCGTCGTGGCCTGATCGAATACGTCTCGACAGGGAAGCCCCGCCCGAGCAGGGTGAGGCTTCCCCCCTTCCGGTGATGACGATGACCCGCGGACTCCTGATTTCGGTCGGCCAGCATTCCGATAGGGGTCGCAAGCCCGTCAACCAGGATTTTCACGGCGTTCTGATTCCGGAGGAGCCGCTGCTCGGCCTGAAGGGCATCGCAGCGGTCCTCGCCGACGGCATTTCCAGCAGCACGGTGAGCCAGATCGCCAGCGAGTCGGCGGTCAAGAGCTTCCTGATGGACTATTACTGCACGTCGGAATCCTGGACGGTGAAGACGTCCGCCCGCCGCGTGCTGGACGCGACCAATTCCTGGCTGCACGCGCAGACGCGCAAGAGCCAATACGCCTATGACCGCGACAAGGGCTACGTCTGCACGCTCAGCGCCATGGTCATCAAGGCGACCACCGCGCACATCTTCCATGTCGGCGACTGCCGCATCTACCGCGTCGCCGGCAAGGCGCTGGAGCAGCTGACCGACGATCACCGCATCATCGTCTCGTCCGAACAGACCTATCTCGGCCGCGCGCTCGGCATCAATCCGCAGCTCGAGATCGACTACCAGGCGTTCGAGGTCGAGGCCGGCGACATCTTTCTGCTGGCGACCGACGGCGCCTACGAATTCGTCGACGCGCGCTTCATCACGAGCGCGCTGAACGAGCACGCCGGCGAGCTCGACGGAGCGGCAAAGGCGATCGTCGAGGAAGCCTATCGGCGCGGCAGCGACGACAACATCACCGTCCAGATCATCCGCATCGACGCGCTGCCGCGGCGCGAGCCGGCCGGCATCTTCAATCAGACCTCGCAACTGCCACTGCCTCCGCTGCCGGAGCCGCGCGCGATCTTCGACGGCTACCGCATCGTCCGCGAGATCCACGGCAGCAGCCGCAGCCACATCTATCTCGCCGTCGACGTCGAGACCGAGCGGCCGGTCGCGCTCAAGCTGCCGTCGGTCGATTTGCGCGACAATGCCGCCTATCTCAAGCGTTTCCTGATGGAGGAGTGGATCGCACGCCGGATCGACAGCCCGCACGTGCTGAAACCGCTGTCACAGTCCAGGCGACGCAGCTATCTCTATGTCGCGACCGAATTCGTCGAGGGGCAGACCCTGAGGCAGTGGATGACCGACAATCCGCGACCCGATCTCGAAACCGTGCGCGGCATCATTGAGCAGATCGCCGCGGGCCTGCGCGCCTTCCACCGCATGGAGATGCTGCATCAGGACCTCAGGCCCGACAACATCCTGATCGACAAGACCGGCACCGCGAAGATCATCGACTTCGGATCGGTCAGGGTGGCCGGCGTCGCGGAAGCGGCGCCCCCGAACGAGGCTGACGAAATCCTGGGAACGGTGCAGTACACGGCGCCGGAGTATTTTCTCGGGCTAGGCGGCTCGCCGCGCTCCGACATGTATTCGCTGGCGGTGATCTGCTACCAGATGCTGACAGGAAAGCTTCCCTACGGGGCCCAGATCGCCAGGATCCGGCGCAAGGCGGATGTGCGCAAGCTCAAATACCGTCCAGCCGATGATGACCGCAATGTGCCGGCCTGGATCGACGGCGCACTCCGCCGCGCGCTCCATCCCGATCCCACCAAGCGGCACGAGGATCTCTCGGAGTTCATCTTCGAGCTACGCAACCCCAACCCAGCCTATCTCGACACCCGGATCACGCCACTGCTCGAACGCAGCCCGCTGATGTTCTGGAAGTTGACGACAGCGGCGCTCGCCTGCGCAGTGGTCGTGTTGCTGGCGCTGCTGAACGCGCGCTGATCAAGACTGCCCGCTCGCCACATGAGTTGTGGCGAGCGTTGCAGGCAGGCGCTGGCAGGGCCTCAGGCAGAGGCCGTGATCTCCGCGACGAAGTCGCGATAAGAGCGCAAGGGACGGCCGAGGATATCGGTCAGACGCTTGACGTCGCCGGCCTCCGGGATCATTCCTTCCGTGAGGAAGCGCTCGCTCATCACGCGCATGTCGAAAGCCATCCAGCCGGGCATGAACTGCCTGAGGTTCTCCTCGAATCCCGCGGTGTCGTCGCCGCCATAGGCGATCGCGCGCCCGAGCACGTCCGACCAGATTGCCGCAACCCCCGCGCCAGTCAGTGTATCGGGACCAACGAGATTGATGCGATCGAGCGGAAGCGGCGTGGCGGATGTCTCGCGGCGGATCAATTCGATCGCCGCGATCTCGCCGATATCGCGCGCGTCGATCATCGCCAATCCCTTGCTGCCGATCGGCATCGGATAGACTCCGTATCCGGTCACGGCATCCTTGATCATAACCTCGTTGTTCATGAAGTACGCGGGGCGCAGGATGGTGGCCTTGAAGCCCATCTGCTCGATCATGCGCTCGACGCCGAACTTGCCGGCGAAATGCGGCACGTTGACGTAGCGGTCGCTGTGGATCACCGACAGATAGACGAACCGCTCGATGCCGGCCTCCCGTGCCAGGTTGAGCGCAGTCAGCGCCTGGGTGAATTCGTCCGGCACCACGGCGTTGAGCAGAAACAGGGTTGAGACGCCCGAGAACGCACCGCGCAGGGAATCGATGTCCAGCAGGTCGCCCTGGGCGACGGCGACACCTGCGGGGACGTTGGCCTTGGCGGGATCTCGGACGAGCACGCGGACATCGGCGCCACGCTTGACGAGTTGCTCGACGACTTGGCGGCCGATGGTGCCGGTTGCGCCGGTAACGAGGATGGTCATGGGATCACTCCGGTTTGGCTCAGAAGACACCTCGGAAATTAATGATCCACATGCGGTCCGATAGCCGCTATATTTAGACGGATCGTCTCATTGGTGGAACGGATGGATTTGCTTGCCCTTGCCGATTTCAATCTCGTCGCCCGCCACGGAGGGTTCGGAAAGGCCGCGCGTGCAGCGGGACGCCCGAAAGCGACCTTGTCTCGCCGCGTGTCCGAACTCGAAAGCAGCCTCGATCTGCGTCTCTTCGAGCGCGGAGGACGCACTCTCAAGCTCACTCAGGAAGGACGAGCGCTCTATGAGCGGACGGGAGCACTACTTACCGAGCTCGACGAGACGGCGGCGGCGATCGCCTCGGGCGGGGACAAGCCAAGGGGCAGGTTGCGCGTCAGTGCGCCCCTGCTCTTTTCGCAAACTGCCATGGGCCGGCTCGCGGCCGGCTTCGCGCTGCTGCATCCGCAGGTTCGGCTCGAGGTGACGACGGATGATCGCAACGTTGATATGATCGAGGAGGGCTTTGACCTCGTGATCCGGGTCAATCCCGATCCGGACGAAAGCCTTGTCGGCCGCATCTTCCTGCGTGACCGACTGGTGGTCGTGGCCAGCCCCGCACTGAAACGACCGAAGGGCGATCTCGCCGTTCCGGTCGTCATGCGCGGAACGGACGATGCGGCTGCGGCCTGGGACATCAGGCGACCGAGCGGCATATCGCGTATCGCCGTCGATCCCGTGCTTCGCCTGTCATCGCTGATGATGGTGCGTGACGCAATTCGAGCCGGCGTCGGCGCTGGGCGGCTGCCTCTGTCGCTCGTCAGTCGTGATCTGACTGCTGGCACACTGGTACGCTGGGGCGACGTCGAGGGACCCGACATCGCCCTATGGACGCTCTATCCCTCGCGGCGATTGCTCAGTGCGCGAGTCTCCGCCTTCCTTGATTATCTGAAGGAAGCCTTTCCGAAGGGAACGCCCGACGAATTGGCAGCCTATATCGGGGGATGAATCGGAGCCCTCACGCCGGCTCTGCCGTCTTCGTCCCCAGCGGCTTCGGCGCCATGCCGCCGCCGGGCTTGAGGTGGAATTCGTAGGTCATCAAATGCCACTGACCGTTCGCCTTGGTGCCGTCGGGCATCGCGGGATCGGTGCGCGGCTCGACTTTGGCGACGAGATCGTCCTTCACGCCGAACACGACGTCGGAATCCAGATATTTGTCGCCGTCCATGAAGACGTGGGTGATCAGCGGCTCGTATCCCTTCGCGTTGACCAGGAAGTGCACATGCGCCGGGCGCATCGGATGGCGCTTGGTCTGCACGATCATCTCGCCGACCGGGCCATCGGTCGGAATCGGATAACTGCACGGCAAAATGGTGCGGAAGAAGAAGCGGCCCTCGCTGTCGGTGATGAAGCGCGCACGCGCCGAGGCGCCGACCTCGTCATAGTTCGGCTTCTGGGAGTCGTAGAAGCCATCGTCGTCGGCATGCCAGACGTCTACGGGAACATTGGCCAGCGGCTTGCCCTTGAGGTCGGTGACACGGCTCTGCACGAACATCCGCTCGCCGGTTTGATTGTTTGGCGAGATGTCGGTGCCGTGCGCGGTCACCTTGTGCTCGCCGACATAGAACGGGCCGAGCACGGTGGTCTGGGTGGCGCCTTCGCGGTCGCGATGGTTGACCGCGTCGACCAGCATCGAGACGCCGAGCACGTCGGACAGCAGGATGAACTCCTGGCGGGTATCGGTGCACTTCTGTCCGGTGCGGGTCAGGAAATCGATCGCGTAGTCCCACTCCTCGAAGGTCAGGCCGGTCTTGCTCACGTAATCGTGCAGCGACTTCACCAATTCCTGGAGCAGGAATTTCGCGCGCGGATTGGGCGTGCCGTCGAAGCTCTTGACGACGGCTTCAGTGAGATCAGTCTCGTTGAACTGGGTCATGATGGGTTTGCCTTACGGTTTTTTTCGTTGGCCCTGGGGCCCTTGGGGGCTATTTGGAGGCGTTCCAGGGGGCAGTCTACACCCGTCGCCCCGCCCGCGTTAAGCGCGAGTGGCTTGGAATGGGGCCGTCATTTGGTTATCAACGGACCGACAAAACTGCCCGGAGGAACTGATGCTCGCGCCCACCCCCGCCTCGCCGGAATCCGTCGGCATGTCCAAGGCCGCGCTCGACCGCGTCGATGCGCATCTGAAGAGCCGGTACATCGATGCCGGCCGCTTCCCGGGCACGCATCTTCTGGTCTATCGCCGCGGCAAGGTCGCCCACAGCTCGGTTCAGGGCTTTGCCGACGTCGAGCGCAAACTGCCGGTCAAGGACGACACCATCTACCGCATCTATTCGATGACCAAGCCGCTCACCAGCGTCGCCTTCATGATGCTGGTCGAACAAGGCCTGGTCGCGATCGACGAGCCTGTCGCGAAGTATATTCCAGAATGGAAGGATCTCGGCGTCTTCGTCGCCGGCAACTCGCCAGCCTTCCTGACCCGGCCGCCGTCCCGGCCGATGCTGATCGTCGACCTCCTGCGCCACACCGCCGGCCTGACATACGGCTTCCAGCAGCGCTCCAATGTCGATGCCGCCTACCGCACCGAAAAGATCGGCGAGGTGGAGAAGGCCGGCACGCTCCAGACCATGATCGAGGCGCTGGCCAAGATCCCGCTGGAATTCTCGCCGGGCGACGCCTGGAACTACTCGGTCGCGACCGACGTGCTCGGCTATCTCGTCGGCAAGATCTCAGGCATGCCGTTCGAGCAGTTCCTTAAATCACGCATCCTCGACCCGCTCGGCATGACGGACACCGATTTCCACGTGCCGGCCTCCAAGGCGCACCGCTTCGCCGCCTGCTATTCCGCCGATCCCGGCGGCGGCATGACCTTCCATGCCGGACAGCGCCGCGAAGGCCTGACACTCCAGGACGATCCGGCGACGAGCTCGTTCCTCACCCCGCCCTCGTTCATCTCCGGCGGCGGCGGCCTGTGCTCGACGGTCGCCGACTATCTCACCTTCTGCCGCGCGCTGCTCAACGGCGGCGAGCTCGGCGGCGTCAGGCTGATCGGGCCGAAGACGCTGGCGCTGATGACGAGCAACCACATTCCGGGCGGCCGCGCGCTGCCGGAAGTCTCGCGCTCGCTGTTCTCTGAAGCCGCCTATAACGGCATCGGCTTCGGTCTCGGCTTCGCCGTCACCATGCGCCCCGCGGAGACGCTGATCGCCGGCAGCCCCGGCGAATATAATTGGGGCGGCGCGGCCACGACCTCGTTCTGGATCGATCCGGCCGAAGAGCTGATCGCGATCTTCATGACGCAGGTACTGCCCTCGAGCGCCTACCCGATCCGGCGCGAGCTGCGCAGCATGGTCTACGCGGCGATTACCGAGAGCAATCTGTAACCAATTGACCAGATCTCGCGGCCAACGCCGCGGGATCGCATTGCCGGATGCTCATTTGAGCATTTCCGGCACGATCAAACGCGGCAAGAACAGCGACACGCTTGGCCAGACGATGACCGCCGCCAGCACGAGCAACATCGGAATCAGCATGATGACCGTGTCCTTCAGCGCATAGCGCAGCCGCACGCCCGCGATCGAACAGGCGATCATCAGACATAGACCGTAGGGCGGCGTCACCAGTCCAAAGGCCAGCGATACGATGGAAATGATCGCGAACTGGACCGGATGAAGGTCGACCGACTTGGCCAGCGGCTCCAGCACGGTGCCGACGATGATGATGGCCGGGATGGCATCGAGGAAGCAGCCCACCACCAGAAAGCACAAGGAGATGAAGAAGCCGGCAGCGATGGGGCCCATGCCCCAGGTCGACACGTTGGCCAGCAGCTCCTGCGGAATTTTGTAGTAGGCGAGCAGCCAGCCGAACGCACTGGCGGTGCCGACGCAGAACAGCGCGACGCCGGCGAGACGCCCGGTGTCGAGCAGGGCCTTGTACAATTCGCGTATCCCCGTCTCGCGGTAGAAGAACGCCGAGAGCACTACGGAATAGAGCACGGCGACGCAGGCGGACTCGGTCGCGGTAAACCAGCCAAGCAGAATGCCGCCGACGATGATGAAGGGTGTCATCAGCGCCGGGATCGACCGCCAGATGGCGCATCGCATATCGACCCAGCTTGCCTTCGGATAGGTCGGGTAGCCGCGGCGCACCGCGTAGATGTGCACCGTCGCCATCTGCGCGCCCGCGATCAGCAGGCCCGGCACGATGCCGGCCAGGTACATCGCCGCAATCGAGGTCGAGATCAGTCCGCCCCACACGATCATCAGAATCGAGGGGGGAATGACGACTGCAAGCACCGCGGACACCGCGGTGATCGCAATCGAGAACGACAGGTCGTAGCCCTCCTTGGTCTGCGCATCGATGAAGATCTTGGACTGGCTCGCCGCATCGGCGGTCGAGGACCCGGAGATGCCTGCAAAGAACACCGACAGCACGACGTTGATTTGCGCCAGCGATCCGGGCCAGTGCCCGACCATCGAGCGCGACAGCGCCACCAGGCGATCGGTGATACCGCCGATGCTCATCAGGTTCGCCGTCAGCAGGAAGAACGGCACTGCCAGCAGGATGAACGAATTGTACGCGTTGAAGGTCTCCTGGGCGAGCGTCATCAACGACAGATGCGGTTCGATCAGCAGGATGGGCACACAGGCAAGGCCGAGCGCGAAGGCGACCGGCACGCGCACGATCAGCAGGCCGACGAAGACCCCGAACAGCACCATCGCGGCCTGTCCGGCAGAGAGTACGTTGCCGCTCATCGCTCTGCCCCAGCCAGAATGCGGATTTCATCGACGATCTGTTCGCCCGCGAAGACGATCCATGTCACGCCGGCGACGGGCCAGGCGACGTGAATCAGCCAGAGAGGCAGATCGGCCAGTTCCGAAGTTCTGTTCCAGGCAAAGCGTGTGAACTCGATACCGGCCGACACGAACACCAGCGCCAGTGCCAGCACGCCGAGCCGCGCTAGGATCCGCACTGCCGCCTCCGACCGCCGCGACAGGTCGGGCCACACGTCGACCTCGAAATGCTGCGCCTCCCGCACGCCGACCATGGCGCCGATCATGATCGTCCAGATAAACAGGAACCGTGCCATCTCCTCCGTCCAGATGTAGGACGGAATAAGAGGCGTGTAGCGTGAGACGATTTGCAGCGTGACCGGAACGACCAGGATGCCGACGCAGGCGGCCAGCAGGAATTCCAGCAGCTTCGCATAGGCCGCCGATATGCGACGCCACAGCGACGGTGTGGACGGGACGGGCATGTCAGACATTGGAGCTCCGTGCGGGCAGAACATCCGCCACGTCCGGGCAAGAAGCGGGGCTTGCCCGGAGTTGCCATCGGCGGACGCAAAGGCCTCAGACGACGTTGATCTTCTCGAAAATGCCCTCCGCGCCGATTTCCTTGGCATAGGTGGCCATCACGGGGTCGGCGAGCTTCTTCATGGCGTCGCGCTCCTCGAAGGGGACGCGCTTGAGCTTGCCGGCCTTTTCGAGCGTGTCGAGCTTGACGACCTCTTCGCTGGATTCGAGCTGACGGCCGTAGTCGCCGGCCTCCTTGCCGGCCTTCATGATCGCGTCCTGCAGCTCCTTCGGCAGGGTCTTCAGCGTCTTCACCGAGAAGCAGATCGGCCGGATCGACACGGCGTGCTGGGTCAGGTTGAGATGCGGAGCGACTTCGTAGAACTTCATCGCCTCGACGCCGGCCGCCTCGTTCTCGCCGGCCGATATCACGCCGTTCTGGATCGCGTTGTAGATTTCGTTATAGGCGATCACCGTCGGGCTCATGCCGACCGCGGCAAATGTCTTCGACCAGATCGGCGCGCCTTGGACGCGAACCTTGAGACCCTTGAGATCGGCAAGATTCTTGAGCGGCTTGTTGGCGAAGATGTTGCGGATGCCGCCGCCGGAATAGCCGATCAGGACGACCTCGGCCTTCGCCGCAACTTCATCGGCGATCGGCGCCAGGATATTGGCTTCGACGACCTTGTTCATGTGCTCGATGCCCTTGAACACGAAGGGTGCATCGATGAATGGGGCCGCCTTTGCGAAGGTCGACATATGGGCCGGCGAGACGATGCCGTAATCGACCGCCTTGCCCTGCGACATGTATTCGAAATACTGCTTCTCGAGGCCGAGCGACGAATTCCTGTGCAGGGTGAAGTTGACGGGCTTGCCGTAATACTTCTTCACCAGTTCCTCGAACCGGAGCAGGGCCCGATTGAAGGCGTGGTCGTCGTTGAACTGCACGGCACCGTTGAGCGTGATCGGCGCCTGTGCCCTGAGGATCGACGGCATGCCGATCACGGCCGCCGCGGTGGTCGCGCCGAAACCAGCGAGAAATGACCTTCGCTTCATCGTCTCCCCTCCCTTTGATGCTCCGGCCCTGTCGCCGGGCCGTGAGCGCAGCCGGTGTGCGGCTTGCGAGAGGCAAGCGTATGAAAATCCTCGGCGGGACGGAAGTCATTTCGACGGCGCCGGAGACACTCCTTCGTCGCAGGGCCCTCCCCTGCGCGACCTGTTGCGCTGCAACCCGCGGCCCGCGGCGCATGCGAAAATCGTGGCGCCGGGCGAGTCGCGCCCTTATGGTCTTGCCAAAATCATAGTCTGGCGCCGTGGCGCCGGGATCTGGAAGTTCGCGTTTGTCAAAGCTCACCCTGCCGGTCCGCCTCGCTCTTCTGGTCGCGGGAACGATGTTGCCGCTGATCGTCTTCGCGGTCGGCATTGCCGTCTACAATTACAGGCAGGACCGCAGCGATGCGACGCGTCGCGTACTGGAGAACGTGCGCAGCATGCGCCTCGTCATGGACTCCGAGGTTCAGCGCATGACCGGCGGCCTGCAGGTGCTCGCCTTGACCAATTCGCTGCGCAACGGCGACTTCCAGAACTTCCGCCGCATCGCGCTTGGTTTTCTCGAGCAATACGGCAAGGACGGCCTGGTGCTGATCTCCGACCGCAAGGGCCGGCTGCTGTTTTCCTCCGCCACGGAGGACACCGCAAGCCTGCCGGCGCGCGGCCAACTCGAGACGGTCGAAAGGGTATTCGCAACCAGGTCGCCGCAATATTCCGACCTGTTCACCGGTGCGATCAACGGGAAGCAGGTGCTCACCGTCGAAGTTCCCGTGTTTCGCGACAACGAGGTGGTCTACGACCTCTGTTTCAGCCCGCCGATCAGAATCTTTCAGGAGCTTGTCGAGAAGCAAAGGCCGGACCAGCTCTGGACCGTATCCCTGCTCGACACCAAGGGCATCGTCTTTGCGCGCGTACCGAACCCAGGTGCGACGATCGGGAGGCAGGCGTCCGGTGCACTCGCCGAAGCGATGTCGCGCACGTCGGAGGCGACCCTGTCGAGCGTCTCGCTCGACGGGGTGCCGCTGTCCTCCGCCTTTACTACCTCGCGCCTGACCGGATGGAGGGTCGTGGCCGGCGTCGCCGAAAACTCGCTGATCGCGCCGCTCTGGCGCAACATCGCGGTCACGAGCCTGATCGGCGGCATCCTGCTGCTGACCGGCCTCACCTTCGCGGTCAGGATGGCAACCACGATCGCGCGCGGCGAGATGCTGCACAATCTCTTGATCGACGAGCTCAACCACCGGGTCAAGAATACGCTGGCCTTGATGCAGGCGATCGCTGTGCAGACCTTCCGCAGCGCCAGCCGGGACGAACGGATGAAGTTCGAGGGGCGTCTCGGCGCACTGGCCGAAGCGCATAATCTGCTGAGCCAGGAGAAATGGGCGGGCTCCGAGCTGCGGGAGGTGATCGCCCGCGCGCTGCGGCCGTTCCTGATGAACGGTCCCGACCGCATCCGCATGGCCGGTCCCGCCGTGCCGCTGTCGCCGCGGCTCGCCGTGGTGCTGTCGATGATCGTGCACGAGATCGCCACCAACGCAGCGAAATATGGCGCGCTGTCCAACGAGACCGGGCGGGTGACGCTGGACTGGGAGATCATCGCCGATGCGCCGAAACCGCGGCTGCGCCTGATCTGGACCGAGACCGGCGGACCGCCGGTCACGGCACCGGTGCAGCGGGGCTTCGGCTCACGCCTGATCGAGCGCAGCGCGCGCGACCAGCTCGGTGGCGAGGCCACCGTCGACTTTTTGCCGCGCGGCGTGGTCTGCACCGTGGTCTGCGCGCTGGACGAGGCGCGTTGAACGGAAGATGCCCTACCCGATGGTCTGCAGCGCCGGGAACGTCTCCAGCAACCAGATGCTCACATTCGAGACCGCGCCGGTGAGAAAGCCGATGCCGGTGATCACCATCAGGACGCCCATGGCGCGCTCGACATTGACGAGATGGCCCTTCATGCGCGCGAACAGCGCGGAGAACTGCTCGATCATCAAAGCGGCGATCAGGAAGGGAATGCCGAGACCGGCGGAATAGACCGCGAGCAGACCTGCGCCTTTCGTCACCGTGGTCTCGGCGGCGGCGATCGACAGGATCGCGGCGAGGATCGGGCCGATGCAGGGCGTCCAGCCGAACGCGAAGGCGAGCCCCATGATATACGCGCCCCAGAGACCGACCGGCTTCGGGATCGGCAGCCGTCCCTCGCGCATCAACAGGCCGATGCGCGTCAGGCCCAGGAAGTGCAGGCCCATGATGATGATGACGATGCCGGCGAGGATCGACAGCTCCGCCGACCATGCACGAATCAGCCCGCCGACCAGCGAGGCGCTGGCGCCGAGCGCGACGAACACCGTGGAGAAGCCGAGCACGAACAGCAGCGCCGACATCATGATCGCGCGCTTGGAGGCCGAGGCCGGCTCGTCGCTTTCGACGTGCTCGATCGTGGCGCCCGTCAGATAGATCAGATAGGGCGGGACCAGGGGCAGGACGCAGGGAGAGAGGAAGCTGACGAGGCCGGCAATCAGCGCCGCCGGGATCGAAACATTTTGCATGATGCCGTCTGAGCCATCTCAGGCGCCGGAGCGGCGCACCGGGAATGCGCGCGGCCCGGAGCCGAACCGGCTCTGGTGTAACCGATGCCGAAGAATGCGCAACAGAGGCGCACGAAACCAGGGCTCCTCCCGATGCCGCCTGCGATCACAGGTGCGGCATCGGGACGCGCACAAACCTCGCCAAAAAGCGAGATTCGGCGGCGCGGCTACTTCACCACGCGGAGCAGCGGACGCCGGGGCTGGTCCTGCGTCTGCTTGGAAGGGGACGGCGGCTCGCTCGCGGCGCTCCGCAGCATTTCGTCGCACAGTGCCTTGAGATCGGCGCTGTCAATTCCTTTGAGCTTCATCCTGACGTCGAGGATGACAATGGACAGCAGCTCGGCCGACTCACGGCTGTTGCACGCGTTGAGAACCCTGCGGCACCCCTCAAGCGTCTCCAGCACCGACTGCAACTGTTCGTCTGAATGCGACACCGGCGTTCTTTCCGTTAATTCGGCCTGCGAGACGTGATTGGGACGATCTCTTCGGCCCCCATGGAGCCCAGAGGATACCATGAGGCCACTGCGCCTCCGAACCTGATTACAGCGTGTTTCTGCTGTGGAACCGCGGTTTCGGCCCACATGGCCGCGCCACGCCGTCGACTGTTTTCAAAGCCGTAATCAAGCGAACGCGCGGCGCATTGTGATGGATCCATCGCGAGACCCGATGCCGGCTTGCGCGCAACGACATTCATTGCGGACAGTGCCTGCAATCCCGCAGCCATTTCACGGCTCGCAACGGAACTCACGCCACAACCCCTCTTGCGGGCGAATAATCCACCCGATTCCCAGCCCGTGGCAGCATCTAAATACCACCCACCGGGTAGTAAGGATGATGGTTCAAAACTCATCATCCCCCAACCCGCAGTGGTTGTGGTTTGCGCCAGATTCTGCCAGTTTAGCGACCCGAAGGGACTTGTATGCACTCCTTGGCGGAAAGGGGCGTTCCTCTGGCGGAACGCCCAAAGACAAATCTCAGCGGCCTCTCGGATTGGGATGCGGCCCGTATATTCCTCGAAGTCGTCCGGTGCGGAAGTTTCCGGTCGGCGGCCGAGCGCTTGTCGCTGTCGATCAACGCCGTGCGCCGGCGAATCGACGATTTCGAGCGCCAGACCGGCACCACACTGTTCACCCGCGACGTCCACGGCACCCATTTGACCGATGAAGGCGCGCTGGTGGTCTCCGCCGTCGAGCGCATGGAGGCCGCTACCTTCGACGTGCTGCGCGCCAGCGATTCGATGGCCAACGCCCTGTCGGGCGAGGTGCGGGTCGCCGTCACCGAAGGGCTCGGCACGTTCTGGCTCGCCCCGCGCCTGGTTGAATTCCAGCAGGCCTATCCGAAGATCCTGGTCGACCTGCATTGCGCGATGCGCTCGGCCGACGTCTCGCGCCACGAGGCCGACGTCGCCATCCATCTGTTGCGTCCCTCGGCGCTCGACATCAAGCTGGTGCGGCTCGGCCGCATGCATCTGATGTTCTGGGCCTCGGAGAAATACATCGAGAAGCATGGCGCGCCGCGCACGGCGGCGGAATTGATCAAGCATCGCCTGGTGCTGCAATTCGCCGACCAGCTCGCCGCCAAGGAAACCTTCGAGAGCTTCTTTCCCGGCGTACCGGAACGTGACCTTCTGGTCATGAAGACCAACGTCTCGAGCGCCAACTACTGGGCGGTCGCGAATGGCGCCGGCATCGGCGTCTTCCCAAGCTACGCCATTGCGCTTGGCGGGAAGTTGATTCCACTGGAGGTCGAGTTGAACCGACCGCTGGATATCTGGTTGTCCTACCATCCCGGTAGCGGCCGTATTCCGCGTGTGCGGCACATGATTGATTGGCTGATCGAAGCTTTCAGTCCGGCTCGCTTCCCGTGGTTTAAGGAAGAGTTCGTGCACCCGCATGAATTCAAGGACTCGTATATGGGCGAACCCCTGACCCAGCTCTTCGGGGGATTTTCAACCGAAGAACAAAGGTGAAAACGAAGATGAAAGCAGCGGCGAAAAGAATGAAGCAGCGCAGTGCCGGCAAGCCGGACATCGAGCTGGGCAAACGGATCCGTCTGCGGCGCGTCGAGATGAAGATCTCGCAGGCCGAACTCGGCGAGAAGCTCGGCGTCAGCTTCCAGCAGGTCCAGAAATACGAGAAGGGCGTCAATCGCGTCGGCGCGGCTCGGCTTCAGCAGATCGCCACCGCCCTCGACGTGCCCGTGACCTTCTTCTACGACGGCGACAACAAGGCCCGCGAAGTCGAGAGCCTGCTGTTCCTTGATAGCGCGTTCAGCCTCCGCCTGCTGCGCGCCTACAGCAAGATCAAGGACCAGACTGTGCAGCGTCAGCTCGTCTCGCTGATGGAATCGATCGCGGCGAACGAAGCCTGAGGTCGATCGACGGCCGGTCTTTACGGCCGATCTTCAATCCGCCGCGTCACGGAGGCGCGGCCGGATTGAACGAGCATATTCCGGCTCGCGCGCTTGCGCGCGGCCTTTCCGGGCGGCTGGACCGGCCCTTTTCTGCGCGCGCACGACATGGACGGCGCGCCATGCAATCCCGGTACAGGCGGATGCAGACCCGCCCACCCTGCCCCGGTTGACCCCGCAAGCGCTGCCGCAGCACATTGCCCCTCGCACATGACCAGCGAGCGCGCGATGCCCGACATTTTCAGCACGACCGAAATCCCCTACGCCAACGGCAAGATCCTCCAGCATACGGCCGGTGGCGTCGGCGTGATCACCTTCAATAATCCCGACAAGCGCAACGCCATGTCGCTGGAGATGTGGCAGGGATTCGGCGAGGCCCTGACGAGCCTGCGCGACGACCAGACGGTGCGCGTCGTGATCCTGCGCGGGGCCGGCGGCAAGGCCTTCGTCTCCGGCGCCGACATCAGCCAGTTCGAGAAGGTCAGGCATAACGCGGCGGCCTCCGAGGAATATGCCAGGCGCAGCGCCGCCCAGCGCGCACTGCTCGCCGACTATCCCAAGCCGACGATCGCCTGCATCGAGGGCTTTTGCCTCGGCGGCGGCATGCAGGTCGCGATGCTCGCCGACATGCGCATGGCCGCGCACGGCAGCCAGTTCGGCATTCCCGCGGCCAAGCTGGGCATCGCCTATGGCTTTGACGGCCTGCGGCATCTGGTGTCGCTGGTCGGCCCGTCCTGGGCGCGGCTTCTGATGTACACGGGCATGCGCATCGATTCCGCCGAAGCGCTGCGCATTGGCCTTGTCGAGCGCGTGTTCCCGGTCGACGAGCTCTGGGGCGAGACCATGACGATTGCCGAGACGATCTCGCAGAACGCCCCGCTCGCAATCAAGGCCGCCAAGATCACCATCGCGCAGGTGCTGAAGGATGAGAGCCAGCGCGACATGGACGCGATCAAGGCGATCGGCACTGCCTGCATGGATTCCCGGGATTTCCGCGAGGGCCGGCAGGCCTTCATGGAAAAGCGCAAGCCGCAGTTCCAGGGACGTTGAAGCTGAACCGACGTTCAGGAAGATTAAATTCCTCGGGCAGCTCAGCACAGCAGCAACCAGTTGATCCGGCGAAAGTTCTCCCGCCACAACGAGGGAGATCACGATGACACTGAAATTTTCCGTTCTTGCTCTGGCGACCATCGGCGGCATGGCGATAGCGTCCGGCGAGGCGGTCGCTGCAATGCCCAACGGCATCCCGCAGGCGGACAAGATCGCAAGCGGTCCGGCCGCAAACGTCGATCAGGTGCGCTGGGTGTGCAACCCCTGGGGCCGCTGCTTCTGGCGGCCGAACTATTACGGCGCCTACGGCTATTATGGCGGCCCGCGACGTTTCTACGGTCCGCGTCCGTGGGGCTGGGGTCACCGCCATCACCATTGGCGCCGCTGGTGAACGACAAAGGGGCCGCGAGGCCCCTTTTTCTTTTGAGATGAACTGGCGCCGCCGATCGACTGCTTCTCAGAGACCCGCCAGCACTGCCTTCGTGATGTCGGCAGTCCCATTGCTGCCGCCGAACTCCATCGGCTTGATGCCGCCGGCATAGACCTGATCCACCGCGCGTTCGATCGCCTCGCCGGCTTCCGCCGCGCTCTCGACGCCGTGCTTGTCGGCGAGCCAGTCCAGCATCATCGCGGCAGACAGAACCATGCCGGTGGGATTGGCCTTGCCCTGCCCCATGATGTCAGGGGCGGTGCCGTGGCAGGGCTGGAACACGGCGTATTTGTCGCCGATGTCGGCCGACGGCGCCATGCCGAGGCCGCCGATCAGGCTCGCGGTGATGTCGGAGACGATGTCGCCGAACATGTTCTCCATCACCATCACGTCGAAATCCCAGGGACGCTTCACCAGCATCGCCGAGCAGGCATCGACATAGAGCCGGTCAGTCTTCACCTCAGGATGCTTCTTTTCGATCTCGTCGAAGATGCCGCGGAAGAACGCAAAAGCCTTGAACACGTTGGCCTTGTCGACGCAGGTCAGCATCCCCGGCTTGCCGCGGGCCTTGCGCCGTTCGGCGAGGCGAAACGAGAACTCGAACAGACGCTCGGAGGTTTTCCGCGTGATCACCATGGTCTCGCGCGCATCCTCGTGGGTGACGATGCCCTTGCCCATCGAGGCGAACAGGCCTTCGGTCGATTCCCGGATCACGACGAGATCGATGCCGCGCTGGTCGGCGCCGACGATCGGGCTCGGCACGCCGGGGATCAGCCGCGCGGGTCGCACGCCGGCATAGAGATCGAAGATGAAGCGCAGCTCGATCTGCGGCGCGATCTCGGTGTTGTCGGGGTAGCGCACCGACGGCAGGCCGCAGGCCCCGAGCAGGATGGCGTCGGCCTCCTCGCACAGCTTGATGGTCGAGTCAGGCATCGATTTGCCGGTGGCAAGATAATTGTTGGCACCGGCCGGCGCCTCGGTGAAGCGGAAGCGCAGATCCGATTTCTGCTCGATCTTGCGCAGCACCTCGACGGCCGGCGCCATAACTTCGGGACCGATGCCGTCACCGGCGAGCACGGCAATGTGGAAGGCGTTGTTTGCGGACATGGGAGGGGCCTCGGAAACGAATTGACCAAGTCGTCATTGCGAGCGAAGCGAAGCAATCCAGAACTGCATCTGCAAAGACATCTTGGATTGCTTCGTCGCAAGAGCTCCTCGCAATGACGGAGGAGAGAACTATTCTACGGCGTCAGCACCGTACGCCCGACCACCGCGCCCTGCTGCAATTGCACCAGCGCCTCGTTGGCCTTGGCGAGCGGAGCCGTCGTTACCGGGATCGGCGGCACCTTCTTGGTGCGGACGAGATCGAGCAGCTCCTGCGTCTCGCGCAGGTTGCCGACATAGCTGCCCTGGATCGTCACCGCCTTGATCGGAATCAGCGGCAGCGCCCAGGTCGCGCCGCCGCCGAACAGGCCGACGATGACGAGCTTGCCGCCTTTGGTCAGGCAGTCGAATCCAAGCTGGGTCGTGGCGGCATTGCCGACGAGGTCGATCACGGCGCGGATCGGGCCGCCCGCTTTCCTGGCCAATTGCTCCAGCGCATCCGGCGCCTTGGGATCGACGGTGGCGAGCGCGCCGGCCTTCTCCGCCGCTTCACGCTTCCTGGCGTCGATGTCGAGCATGATCGCGCCTTTGCCGCCCATCGCCTTGAGAAGCGACAGCGCCATCAGGCCAAGGCCGCCGGCGCCGAACATCACGATCGGCGTGTCGAAATGCTGCTCGACCTTCTTCAGCGCGCTGTAGGTGGTGACGCCGGAGCAGGCGTAAGGTGCGGTCGTCGCGGGATCGAGTCCCTTCAGGTTGAGCAGATAGCGGGGATGCGGCACCAGCATGTGGTCGGAATAGCCGCCGTCGCAATAGACGCCAAGCGAGCGCGGTGTCAGGCACATGTTCTCGTCGCCGGCCAGGCACGTCGCACATTTGCCGCAGCCGATCCAGGGATAGACGAGGCCGACATCGCCGAGCTTGAGATCACCCTGGTCCGTCGATTTCACGTCGGGGCCAAAGGCCAGGACTTCTCCGACCGTCTCGTGCCCCATGGTCAGCGGCAGATTGATGCCACGGTCCTTCAGCGACAACGGCTTGCGGCCGTGGCCGAGATCATAGCCGCCTTCCCAGATGTGGAGATCGCTGTGGCAGACGCCGGCGGCCTTGACCTTGATCAGCACCTGCGTGCCCGACGGCTGCGGCGTCGCCTCGTCGAACTCCTGCAACGGCGCCTTGAAATCGGCAACCTTGAAACTCTTCATCGGCGTCCTCCCGGCATGCTTCTTGTCGCCGCGCCACCATGCCATGGCGGGCAAGGCGAGACAAACCGGTCTTAGTTCAGGCCAGCGGATGATGGCAAGCCGCGAACTGGCCGGGTGCGACTTCGCGCAACTCCGGTATCTCGGCGCTGCATCGCTGGTCGGCGCGCGGGCAGCGGGTACGGAAGCGGCAGCCGGACGGCGGCGCAATCGGGGATGGCGGCTCACCGGCCGCCACACTCTCGGCGGGACGCACATCCGGATCGGGCACCGGGATCGCCTGCAACAAGAGCCCGGTATATGGATGTGCGGGATTTGCGAACAATTGCTCCGAAGGACCGACCTCGCAGAGCCGGCCGAGATACATCACCGCGACGCGGTCGCTGACCGCTTTGACCACCGCGAGATCATGCGCGATGAACAGCAGCGTCAGGCCGAAGCGCGCTTTCATCTCCTCTAGCAAATTGAGGATCTGCGCGCGGATGGAGACGTCCAGCGCCGAGACCGGTTCGTCGCAGACGATGAACTCGGGGTTGAGCACCAGCGACCGCGCGATGCAGATGCGCTGGCACTGCCCGCCGGAGAATTCGTGCGGCAGGCGGCCCGCCACGAGATCAGGATCGAGCCCGACCGCAGAGAGAACCTCGTGAACCCTGCGCTGGCGCTCGGCGGCATCCTTGACGCCGGCGATAATCAACGGCTCGGCCACGATGTCGCCGATGCGACGTCGCGGATTGAGCGAGGCAATCGGATCCTGGAAAATGAGCTGCACGCGGCGGCGCATCTTGCGCAGCGCCTCGCCCTCCATCGCGGTGAGATCCTCGCCGTCGAACAGCACGCGGCCGGATTTGGCGCGGCGCAGTTGCAGCACCGCGCGCCCCAGCGTCGACTTGCCGCAGCCGGATTCGCCGACGAGGCCCAGCGTCTCGCCGCGCGCGACCGCAAGGCTGACACCGGAAACCGCGTGCACCGTCTTGTTGCCGAGACCATATTCGACGACGAGATTATCGACGCTCAGGAGCGGCTCGGCACGCACGGCAAGCTGCATCATGCGCCGATTCCTTCCGCCATCTGGATCGGGTGGAAGCAGGCATAGAGATGACCGGGCATCTCGGCGCTCGTCAGGCCGGGCTTGGCCTCATGACAGCGGCTGTCGGCGTAGCGACAACGCGGCGCGAAGGAGCAGCCCTTCAGCGGCCGTGTCGGATCGGGCGGACGGCCGGAGATCGCGGGCAGCGGCGTGTGCGGCGCAGTCTCCAGCTTCGGGATCGCCGCCAGCAGCGCCTCCGTGTACGGCATGTGCATCCGCTTGAACAACGCCCGCGTCGGCGCGCGCTCCACCACCCTGCCCGCATACATCACCGCGACCTCGTCGGCGCGGCCGGCGACGACGCCGAGATCGTGGGTGATGATGATCATGGCCATGTGGCGACGACGCTGCTCGCGCGCGAGCAGATCGAGGATCTGGGCCTGGATGGTGACGTCGAGCGCGGTGGTCGGCTCGTCCGCGATCAAGAGCTTCGGTTCGCAGGACAGCGCGATCGCGATTGCGATGCGCTGGCGCATGCCGCCGGAACATTGATGCGGATATTGCGCGAGCCGTTGCTCAGGTGCGGGGATGCCGACGGCGGCGAGCAGCTCGATGCTGCGCTTCCGTGCTGTGGGGGCATCGAGCTCGAGATGCTCCTGGATCGTTTCCATCAGTTGCGTGCCGATGGTCAGCACGGGGTTGAGCGAGGTCATGGGGTCCTGGAATACGACTGCAAGTTCGCGCCCCCGCAAGCGACGCAGGCTTTCCGGGGGAAGCCGCACCAGGTCCTGTCCCTCGAACATCACGCGTCCGGTGAGCTTTGCTTTCTTCGGCAAGAGCTGAAGCACCGCGCGCGACAGCATGGTCTTGCCGCAGCCGGATTCGCCGACGATGCCGAGCGTGCGCCCCGCATCGAGCGACAGATCGACATGGTCGACGGCACGCAAATTGCCGCGCGGCGTCGGCAGATCGACCGCGACGTCCTCGACGGTCAGCAGCGGGTTGCTCACAGCGCACCCTGACGCGGGTCGGTCAGCGCTCGCAAGGTATCGCCGACCAGATTGAAGGCCAGCACGGTCAGGAACAACGCCGCAGCGGGAAGGAAGGCCAACCGCGGCGCGACGTCGAGGCTCTCGCGCCCCTCCCCGATCATGCTGCCCCAGCTCGCCATCGGCGGCGGCACGCCGAGACCGAGGAAGGACAGCGCGCCCTCGACCACGATGGTGACGGCAACGCCGAGCAGGAAGAAGGCCAGCAGCGGCAGGATCACGTTCGGCAACAGCTCGCGCAACAGGATGCGCGCATGGCTGGCGCCTAACGCCTCGGCCGCGATCACGAATTCGCGTCGCGCCAGCGTCAGCGTCGCCGCGCGCGCCACCCGCATGAAGGCGGGAATGCCGAGCACGCCGAGGATCAAGGTGAGATTGGGGACGGACTGGCCGAGATAAGCGGTCACGGCGAGCGCGAAGATCAGCGGCGGAAAGGCAAGCAGCACATCCATGCTGCCGACCACCAATGTCTCGAACCGGCCGCGGAAATAGCCGGCGAGAAGGCCGAGCGCGCCGCCGAGCGTCAGGCCGATCATCGGCGCGATCAGCCCGACGGTCAGCGACACCCGCGCGCCAAAGATCAGCCGGGCGAGTTCGTCGCGGCCGAGCCCGTCGGTGCCGAGCCAATGCTCGGTGGAGAACGCCGCACGGCGCTCCAGCATGTCCATGTCGACAGGGTTCTGCAGCGGCAGCACCGGCGCGAGCATCGCGAGCACGAGGATGATCGCGACCCAGACGCTGGCGAGCCAGAACAGCAGGCCGAGCCTGCGCTTGCGACCGGCAGGCACAGGCGCGGCCTCGTCCTGCATCGAGAGCTCAAGCGTGGCCATGGCGGATCCTGGGGTCGAGCACGGCGTAGAGCATGTCGACGATGAAGTTCACGATGACGAAGCCGCAGGCAACCAGCAGCACAACGCCCTGGAGGATGACGAGGTCGCGGGTGTAGATCGCCCCGACCAGGAGCCGACCGATGCCGGGCAGCGCGAAGATCGATTCCACGATCAGCGTGCCGCCGAGCAGACGGCCGATATTGATGCCTGTGACCGTCACCAGCGTCAGCGACGAGGGCTTGAGCGCATGCACGAACAGGATGCGCGCCGGCTTGAGACCTTTTGCCTTCGCGAGCGCAATATAATCCTCCTGCAAGGTCGCGATCATGTCGGAGCGCAGCACCCGCATGATGCCTGGCCATTCTGCCAGCGCGAGCGTCAGCGCCGGCAGCACGAAGAAGCGCAGATTGTTGAGCGGCTCCTCGGTGAACGGCACATAGCCGGTCGCCGGCAGCCAGTGCAGCTCGACCGCAAACAGGTAGATCAAGAGGATCGCCACCAGGAAGGACGGCATCGACAGCATCGCGAACGCACTGCCGGTCATGAACCGGTCGAACGCACCGCCGGCGCGCGCAGCGCAGGCGATCGCGACGGGAACGCCGATCAGGAGGCCGATAAATTCGGCCATCAGCATCAGCTGCAGCGAGACTGGTATGCGCTCTGCCACCGCCTGCAACACCGTCTGCCCGGTGCGGAAGGAGCGACCGAGATCGCCTTGCAGGACGTGGCCGAGCCAGCTCAGATAGCGCCACCACAGCGGCTGGTCGAGCCCCATGTCGCGGCGCAGTGCCGCGACATTCTCCGGCGTCGCCTGATCGCCGAGGATGACGAGGGCGAGATCGCCCGGCAGCAGCGAGGCGATCAGGAATGTCAGCAGCGAAACGGCGAGCAGAACCGGGAGTATGGCAAGCAGCCGCCGAACGACGAAGTTCAGCATCGCGGCGTCATTCCAGCCAGGTCCTCGAGACGTCGATCACGCCGTTGTAGATCTTCGGAAAGCCCTTCAGCCTGGCGCTCGACAGCGCGTAATAGGTGTTCTGAAAGGTCCAGAACCAGATGGCTTCCTTGTTGATCAGGCGGCTTATGGCGCAGTAATCCTCGGTGCGCTGGCCGAGATCGGGCGTGACGCGCGCGTGGTCCAGCAGCTTGTCGAGCTCGGGATTCGAAAGGCCGGCGAGCGCCAGCGGGCTGCCGCTGCGGAAATTCGCGTACATCTGCGGATCGGGATCGGCGAGATCGACGATGCGCCACGGCGTCATCTGGAACTGGCGGGTGAAGGCGCGCGACGGAATGGTGGCCTGGTCGACCTGCTCGATCTCCATGTTGGCGCCGACACGCTTCCAGAATTGCTGGAGCACCTGGCCGACCACGCGGCCGCGCGGCGTCGCGGTCACCAGCATCTTGAACTCGACCGGCTTACCGTAGTCCTTGATCAGCGCCTTGGCCTTCTCGACGTCGAACGGCAGCGCGCCGTCGTCCTTGCATTTGACCCAGGAGCCGTCGCCATAGGGATTGCTGGCGGGCCGGCTCAGGCCGTTGCTGATCGCCTGTGACATTTTCGGACGATCGATCGCCATCACCAGCGCCTGTCGTACGCGGACGTCGTCGAACGGCGCGACCTTGGTGTTGAAGGCGTACACCGCCGCGCCCGAACCCTTGTAGGTGTGAACGGTGAGCTTGGGGTCCTTCTGCGCCTTCAGGATGTTGTCGGCGTCGGCCTCGTCATCCCAGATGATGTCGGCCTCGCCCGATTGCAGCGAGGCGAAGCGCGACTGGGCGTCGGGCAACGGCTTCAGGATGATGCGGTCGAGATAGGGCCGGCCCTTGTCCCAGTAATTGGGATTCTTCTCCAGCACCATGCGGTCGCCGGCGGTCCAGGATTTCAGAATGTAGGGCCCGGTGCCGACGGGGTTGCGATTGTAGTCGTCGCCCTTGGTTTTCCAGGCTGTGGGCGAGTGTATCGCGTTGTTCTGGCTCTGGATGGTGATCACCGCGGGCAGGTTCACCGAGGGATCGGTGAGCTTGTAGACGATCGTGGTGTCGTCCGGCGCGAGCACTTCCTTGACGTTGGTGATGTAGAAGGCGCAACGACACTTGTTGGCCGGGTCCTTCTGCCGGTCGAAATTCTCCTTGAAGGCCTGCGCATTGAACGGCGTGCCGTCATGGAATTTCACGCCCTCGCGCAGCTTGAAGGTCCAGGTCATGTAATCGTCGGAGTGAGACCAGGACACCGCCAGCTTGGGCGCGGCTTCGCCTTTGTCATCGAGCGTGGTCAACGTGTCGAAGATGGCGGCGGCCGCGGTGAAGGTCGATGTGTCGTAGACGCCGACCTTGAGCGGATCGAAGCCCGGAATGTCCAGCTCCTGACCGACGGTGATGCTGCCGCCAGACTTCTGCGCCTGTGCGGTCCCGGCCAGCGGAAGCAGGGCAAATGCCGCAACAAGGAAAATCGGCGCGTGTTTGCGCGCCTTAGCAGCCAACGTCGTCATGGTTCCTCCCGGGATCCCTCGTCCGATGTTTCGGATCGCTGAATGACTGGGAGCGAGATTGGCGACAAAAGCGCGCCACGGCAAGAGGAACGCGCGACAGATCACACGCCCCAGGTGCGGCGCAATGGTACTCAGCCTGTCCCGACAGTTTTGCCTGTCGGAATTGACGCACCCTCGGCGAGGCCGATCTCGTCGCGCAGCGCGTCGGTATGTTCGCCGAGCACGGCCATCGTCTTGGCCGGCGTGATATCGGCACCCGACATCCGGAACGGCAGGTTGAGCACCTGGAAGGAGCCGCCCTCGTCCTGCACGGAGGAGAGCGCCTGCCGGTGCGCGAGTTGCGGATCGGCCAGCGCCTCCGAAACCGTGCGATAGGCCGAGGCTGGCACGCCGGCCGCGCCTAGCGCGACAAGGCAGGCATCGGTCGTGAGCTGCCGCGACCAGGTTTCGACGCCGTCCATGACCTCCGCCCAATTGTCGCGGCGCGCGGCATAGGCGGCAAAGCGCGGATCGGAGATCCATTCGGGGCGGCCGATCACCTGCATCAGGGCCTGGAACGTCTTCTCGCTGGCGACCGTGATCATGACGTAGCCGCTTGCCGTCTCGGTCGGCCCGAACATCGGGCGCGGCGGCGGCTTCACGGCGAATTGCGCCCCCTGCAATTCAGTCAGTGTCAGTGACAGCATCGATTCCAGCATGGAGACGTCGATGTGCTGGCCAAGGCCGGTCACGCTGCGCTGATAGAGCGCGGACGCGATCGCGCCGAAGCCATAGGTGCCGGTGACAACGTCGGCGTGATAGATGCCGCAATAATCGGGTCGGCTACGGCCGGGCTGGTAGGCCAGATGCGCCATGTCGTAGCCGGAAGCGGCATGGATCACCGGGGCATACGCCGGCAGCTCGGCCGAGGGGCCGGTCTGGCCGTAACCCGAGATCGAGCAATAGATCAGCCTCGGGTTGACCTGACGCATGCTGTCGTAGTCGAGCCGCAGCCGATGCATCACGCCGGGGCGAAAATTTTCCACCAGGATGTCGGCGGTTGCGGCCAGCCGGCGCACCGCTTCCTTGCCGTCTTCGGACTTGAGGTCGAGCACCACGCTCTTCTTGCCGACATTGAGCTGCCCGAACGCGGTGCTGCATCCCTTGCGCAGCGGCGGCCGCGTCCGCATCGTCTCCCCGCCGTCGGTCTCGATCTTGATGACCTCGGCGCCCATGTCGGCAAGCATCCGGGCGCAGTGAGGACCGGCGATGGTGGTCGAAAAATCCAGCACCCGCAGCCCCGCGAAGGCTTTTGTCGTCGTCCCCTCATGCTTATCTGCTAGCTGCATGCCTGCTCACGTCCTTGGGGCTCTTAGGAACTCTCGAAGTTCTCTGTCGTTGACGCGGCGACCCTAGAGGGCGGCGGCCGAGTAGGAAAGTGTTTACCGAACCGACGCACCGCGTGGGTGGGCTTTGAGGAATTCCAGGACAAGTGGACCCGTTCTTGCATAGAAGCAAACGGGATCGACAGAGGGCAGCTGTTCTTGAGGGTCTTGTTCGTTACCACTGAGATGGACGACTTCGTCCGCGTCGGCGGACTCGGCGCTGTTTCCGCGGCCCTGCCCCGCGCCCTTCGCCCCTTTGCCGATATCCGGATCATGCTGCCCGGCTATCGCGACATCATCGAGCAACTCACGCATATTCAGATCGTCGGCCGCTGCCCGGCCTTCGCGGAGATGCCGGCCTGCTCGCTCGGACGAGCCGCGACCAAGGACGGCCTGCCGGTCTATGTGCTGTTGTGCTCGCAACTCTACGACCGGCCCGGCAATCCCTATGGCGACGAGTCCGGGCGCGACTGGCCCGACAACGACATCCGCTTCGCGCGCTTTGCCTCGGCGGCCGCTGAGCTGGCCATGGGCAAGCTGGACAAGAATTGGGCAGCGGACCTGGTTCATGCCAACGACTGGCAGGCTTCGCTCGTGCCGGCCTATCTTGCCTGGCGCGGCGCCAAAGTCCCGTCGATCCTGACCATCCATAACCTCGCCTATCAGGGCCTGTTCCCGAGGGACTCGCTGCGACGGATCGGCGTACCCGAGAGCTCCTTCCACATCGACGGCGTCGAGTTCTACGACCAGCTGTCCTTCCTCAAGGCCGGCCTCGTCTATGCCTCGCACCTCACCACCGTCAGCGGCACCTACGCGCGCGAGATCACCACGACCGAGTTCGGCTGCGGCCTGGAGGGCCTGCTGCGCCTGCGCTCGGACGCGTCCGAGCTCACCGGTATCCTCAACGGCATCGACGAGAGCTGGGACCCGCGCTCCTGCGCCCAGCTCGCCCAGCAGTTCGGCGCCGGCGACTGGGTCGGCAAGAGGGCTAATGCGGATTACGTCCGCAAGCAGTTCGGCTTGGCGGTGTCGCGAGGCCCGATGTTCGGCATCGTCGCGCGCCTCGTGCACCAGAAGGGCATCGATCTCGTGCTGTCGGCGGCCGACGAGATCGTCGATGCCGGCGGGCAGATCGTGGTCACGGGCTCCGGCGAACCGGCGCTCGAGCAGGCCTTGATCGATGCGCATCGCCGCCGCCCGGACGCCATCGGCGTGGTGATCGGCTTCAACGACGCCCAGGCGCGCCGCATCTTCGCCGGCAGCGACTTCACCCTGATGCCGTCGCGCTTCGAGCCGTGCGGGCTGAGCCAGATGTACGCCCAGCGCTTCGGCTCGCTGCCGATCGGCCACCAGACCGGCGGCCTTGCCGAAACCATCACCGACGGCGAAACCGGCTTCCTGTTCTCAAGGCCCTCTCGCGAATCCTTCCTTGGCGGCGTCCGCCGGGCTTTCTCGGCTTTCATGGCCCACGACCAGCTCGACACCATGCGCCGCAGCGCCATGGGGCGGTCGTTCTCGTGGAGCATTTCGGCCGGGAGCTACAGCGCGCTGTATCGCAAGCTGGCGTCGGCCTAGAGCAACAGAGGCACCGACCGAAGCTACCACTCCGCTGGGGGTTAAAGCGCGGTCGTACACTCATATATCTGATAGGTGCCATACGCGGGCATCTTCGGCCTTCCCGTTCGCACTTAGGGAAGCCGATGTGGCCACTTCAGTCAACGTCACCTGCATCCTTCTTCTTCCACGCAATCAGAAATTCGGACACTGCTTTTGCGGCTTCGTCCGTGCCGCCTTTGGCCGCCACCTCCTCGACGCGCTTGCGTAGCTGTTCGCGATCAAGCACCTTGTCCAGCGAGTCTACATTCGCGTTGATATTTCTCTTGGCCACCATATCGCCGAGACTTTGGGACCACGAATAAGACGTAAAAGCGCTAGCAAACACTGCAATCATTGCGTCGAGTTTCATTTGCTTTTTCGCCCACTTCTTGACCTGTAGCCCCTCATCAGCGGCAAGATCGCGCCAGCGAAACATGAGATACGCGAGGCGCTTGGACGACGCCAATTCAGTGGACTTGCTTGCGGCGTGGATGCGTTTCAACGCGAGAGCATTTAAAGTCTCAGCATCTGACTTTGTGGTCAGACAATCCTCTTCCGCCGACGGCTGCTTGCCCTCTCGCGGGTAATAATCGTTGTATGCAGACCTGGCGAAATCAATAAACCAGGTCAAGTTCGCCGTCCTGCACGCCACCACGAACAACTTCGACCGTGCCGCAAGGGCGAATCGACCGCGCGTGAGGCTTCGCAGGAGCCAGTGAATGCGCAACTCATTATCGCCGAACGAAAATCCGCGCTCCTTATCGGATTCAACGTCTAGCTCGTCGGCCATCTCAAAGAGAACCTTCAACAGCGGGCCGACATCTGCTTGTGCAACTCTCGTGGCATGGAGGTTCAATTCATCCAAGATCAACTTGACCTTGGTGCTGCCATCACGCCTTATCACGCCAAGCGCGGCGCGCATTGACGCCTTCATGAAAGTCTCGTCTGAGGCCTTAGAAATGAGTTGGTCTAGCTCCGCCCGCGACAGAACCTCATCGCCGATCGAGAATCGGAAATACGAGTCAAAGTGATCTTCGGAGCAGACCAAACGGTCGCGGCTCCACCTCGTAGCAGAGTCTCCTCCATAGCTCATGTTATTCCAGACCGATTCAAGTCTCGGAAACAGCCGCATCAACGACCGCTTCAGTCGCTCTTTGTCCTTTTCTGGCACGGCGTCGAGAAACCGCACGTTCATGTCGCCTTCTCGGTCGCGACCAGAGCGGTCATACGTATCCCCGGCGCCACATAGCTGATCCTTGTTAGAGCGCAAATTTCGATACAGCGACGGCCGAAACAGACGAATTACCTCCATGCCAACAAAATCAGCGCGATCAACCTCGCTGCCTACAGCAGGCCATGTAACGGCAAGAGCGTTGGTAATTCGAATGAGGTCACGGGGCGTGGTAATCTCAGGCGCAATCACCTCATAGAAGACGTTCATAAAACGCACCATTGCGTCTTCAGGAGGCGAGCCGCAGATTGTCCCAATCTGTCGCAGCAATTCGTTGTTAAGGTCAACTTGACGAGGGCGAGGAACGTCGAAGCCGGCCTGGATGATTTTCTCCAAGTAGTGCGGCCCTTCGGATGGATAGCGCTCAGATACGATCGCTTCTGCTAATTCACGGTCAAATACCAGCAGATAAACGACGTTTGGGAGCCGCCCAACTGACTTGACGAGACGAAAAATGAGCAACGCTTCGTCAGGTGCGAGTCGGTCGATATCGTCGATCACGATCAGAAATCGCTTATCTTGCTCAGCAAGTGCCCTGGTAAGCTCCCCTTGTAGCTTCTCGACCGTGTCGTCCGTCTTGATAAAGTCGGCGACCCATGACATTGCGCTCGACGCTAGGCTGCCAACACCCGCTGTAACTCCGGCAAGGTCTGATCCGGCGCTGACGATCGACCCGGCCTTCAAAAGGCGCGCGCCGATCTTTGGGAGCGCCTTCTTGAATTTGTCTCCAAGGGTCGGGCCTATCCCGGCGTAGAGCTCACGAAAGAATGCCAGAGCGAGGGCTTCTTCGCCCCGGAACCACCAGCATGCAAAATTGACAACCACCAACTCGCCTTTTTCGGTGGCATCCTTAAGATGATGAAGTATGAGATTTACCGCGCTACTCTTTCCAGAGCCCCAGGGACCATTGAGCGCGATCACTGTCCCTTCCGGGGAGTTGATCTTGCAGATACTTTTGGCCAATACCTGCGCGAATGGATCAATACCGAACCTGTCCTGTGCCGGTTCGGCAATGGGTCTATCATTGTGGGTGTGACTCGCCTCCGTCATGCTTGGAAGATGACCATCTAAGCGCTAGCTGTCGAGTCCCCACGTCTTCAACGGAAGGCAGGAAGATGACCGCGAAAGAACAACTTGCAATGATATAGGCGCAGGACCAGCTCGACACCCATGCGCCGCAGCGCCTTGGGACGATCGTTCTCCTAGTGCATCTCGGCCGGCACCTACAGCGCGCTGTACCGGAAGCTGCCGGCGGTGTAAGGCGCGGGGTAACTCCGCGCGCTCCGCCGTTGTAAGAAGCGAAGCGACGCAGCAATCCAGCCTGCCTCCGCGAAAATATTCCGGATGCTTGCAACATCCTGAGCTGCGCAGCGCGCTCCTATTCCGCCGCAATCGGCAGCACGTCCATGTGCTCGTGCAGCACCACGCCGGCGAGTGGATCGAATTCGCCGACCCACGGTCTTCGTTCGAGCACGGACCTCGTATGCGCGTAGCCGGCGTCCCAGCGCCGCATGATGCCGGAGGGGCTGAAATCGATGTCCTTGGTATGGGTCTCACGGTCGAGCTGAGGCGCCAGCAGCCGCACGACATGCATCCGGGTCGGACAGCCGTAGCTGGTCAGTTCCCGCACCGCTGGGTCGCGGCGCTCGCCCTCGGAAAGGCGCGCGGCGAGCTGGTTGATGACGTGGCGCAGGCGATGGGCCTGCTGCTGGCGGGCAATCTGGCTCGCGATGCGGCTCGAGTATTGCACGTCCTTGTGCCGGTTCAGCACCTCCGCCATCGTCGTCGGCTCCGCGCCGACGGGATTCCACAGATGCACGGCGAAGATCAGCGAATTCTTGCGCGGATTGTCGTCGAACACGGCTTCGGTCGGCGTGTTGGACAGGATGCCGCCGTCCCAATAGAGCTCGCCGTCGATGCGCACGGCCGGAAACGCTGGCGGTAACGCGCCTGAGGCCAGCACGTGCTTCACGGTCAGCTCGCCATCGCGGCTGTCGAAATAGCGCATCTGGCTGCTGCGAACATGGGCCGCGCCGACCGTCAACCGCGGCGAGCAGCGGTTGACCAGGCCGAAATCGACCAGCTCGAGCAACGTCTTCTCCAGCGGCGCGATCGAATAGAAACCGGCATGGTCCGCACCGAGCGGATAGGAATCCCCCGCATGCGCGAGAGGGTTGGGCCGGAAGAAGCCGGCAATGCCGTTGGTGACGGTGGACCAATAGGCCAGCTTCTCGTTGAAGCCGGGAAACGCGGTGCGCAGATTCCAGACTGGGGTCTGCTCCATCCGTTTCCAGAACTCCCTCAGATGCGCCAGCCGCCGGCCGGGCTCATTGCCGGCAATCAGGCTCGCATTGATGGCGCCGATCGAGGTGCCGATGATCCAGTCCGGCTCGATGCCGGCCTCGTGCAGCGCCTGATACACGCCAGCCTGGTAGGACCCCAGCGCGCCGCCGCCTTGAAGCACGAGCACGACCTGCCCCGGCAGATCCGAACCCTTGCTCTGCGTATTGTCCTGCATGCCGTTCATGTCTTGCTCCCAGTGAGGCTGCACCGATCGAATCTTCGCAGGGCGCGACGGCTTGTTACGTCGCCCCATGTCAATGTGCGGTCCAGCCGCCGTCGACCGGAAGCGCGACCCCTGTGATCGAAGCGGCAGCGTCCGTCGACAGGAACACCGTCAGCGCGCCGAGCTCCTCGACCGTGGCAAAGCGCTTGTTCGGCTGCTGCGCGAGCAGCACGTCGCGGATCACCTGATCGCGCGAAATGCCGTGCGCCTTGGCCTGCCCGTCGATCTGCGCCTCGACCAGCGGCGTATAGACGTAGCCGGGACAGACCGCATTGCAGGTGATGCCGTCCTCCGCGGTCTCCAGCGCCGTGACTTTGGTGAGGCCAACGATGCCGTGCTTGGCGGCGACATAGGCCGCCTTGAACGGCGAGCCGACCAGGCCGTGCGCGGAGGCGATGTTGATGATCCGGCCGAAACGGTTCTGGCGCATCGCCGGCAGCGCCAGCCGCGTCGTGTGGAAGGCCGAGGTCAAATTGATGGCGAGGATCTGGTCCCATTTCTCGACCGGAAACTGCTCGAGCGGCGCGACATGCTGGATGCCGGCATTGTTGACGAGGATGTCGAGCCGGCCGGCCTGGGCGATGGTCGCCGCGATCATTTCGGCAATCGACTTTGGCCTCGTCATGTCGGCCGGAGAGTAGCTCGCCTTGACGCTGAACTCGGCGCCGATCTGCTCCCGCGTCCGGCCAATTTCGGCGGCAACGCCAAGGCCGTTCAACACAATGTCGGCGCCGGCCGCCGCCAGCGCGCGCGCAATGCCGAGGCCGATACCGCTGGTCGAGCCCGTGACCAGGGCCACCTTGCCGGCCAGCGCGCGTGCGGGCTGAGATGTCTGCGGCTTCAGCGGTATGTTCATGACCTGGTCTCCGTTGGCAATGGCTGGACTTCCAGCTTTCGCAGACCCTGGAGGATCGGCGGCCCAAACGGAAATACCGGCTGGCTTCCGAATCCATAGGCGCGCGCTATTGCAGGTGGGATGTCATTGGCCGGCTCGATCCGATAGGATCGCCCTATCTTGCTGGGAGCCGATCCATGGAAATGCACCAGGTCCGCTATTTCCTCGCGGTGGCGCAGTTGCTCAATTTCACGCGCGCGGCCGAGGAGTGCAACGTCACACAGCCGTCGCTGACGCGCGCGATCAAGCAGCTCGAGGCCGAACTCGGCGGCGACCTGTTTCGCCGCGAGCGGCCGGCGGCGCAACTGACCGAGCTCGGCCAGCGCATGCATCCGCTCCTGAAGCAGTGTTTCGACGCTGCCGCCGGCGCGCGCTCGCTCGCCTCCTCGTTCAAAAGCGGTGAGGTCGGCGCACTCCGTATCGCGCTGACGCATTCGATCGATCTGGCATTGCTCATTCCCCATCTCAACGAGATCAGGCGGCAGTTCAATCGGCTCGAATTGCACTTCCT
Source organism: Bradyrhizobium amphicarpaeae (assembly GCF_002266435.3). NCBI lineage: Bacteria > Pseudomonadati > Pseudomonadota > Alphaproteobacteria > Hyphomicrobiales > Nitrobacteraceae > Bradyrhizobium > Bradyrhizobium amphicarpaeae. The sequence goes on along the minus strand of NZ_CP029426.2, from coordinate 2,189,066 downwards.
ACGCGGGACCAGCCGAGAGGTCGGCGATTTCCTCAAGAAGGGCGAAGCCGAGCTCGGCATCGCCGCCGAGATCGACGAGGCATGGGACCGGCTCGACGCCTGGCCGCTGTTCACCGAGAGCTTCGACCTCGTCGTTGGCGAGGCACATCGGCTGGCCGGCCGCAGCCCGATTGAACTGGAGGATTTGCGCTCGGAGCAATTGCTGAACCGGACTTATTGCGAGCACGCGCGCCGCATCTCATCAAGCCTGCGCGAGCACGGCATCGAGCATGGCCACGAGATCTCGAGCGAGCGCGACCTGATCGAATTGATCGAGGCCGACATCGGCGTCGCCATGATGCCGCACACATCGCCCCTGCCGGACAAGTTGAAGCGTGCCGCCGTCGCCGGCCTCGATGCCCGCCGCACCGTCAGCCTTTACGGGGTGGCCGGCCGCCAACGCACGGCGGTCGCCAACGCCGTGATGCGCATGCTGCGCGGCGCGGACTGGCGCGGGATCGCGGGATAGCGGGGGCCTCTCCCTTCTCCCCTTGTGGGAGAAGGTGGCATAGGCGGCTTCAAGCCGCCGTTCTTAGAAACGCCGAAGCGTAGCTTCGGCTATGGCGCCGGATGAGGGGTTCTATCCGCGTACTCGATGCAAAAGACTCACGCGCGGAGACAACCCCTCACCCGTCTCGCCGCTCCGCGGCGAGCCACCCTCGCCCACAAGGGGAGAGGGAAAGAAAGTCGAACCTCAGTTCTCTCTGCACGAACTCTCCAGCGCCGCGAGCAGGTCATCGATATCCATGCGCTTGCGGAAATCGGGATCGACGAAGCGAGCTGTCACGATGCCGTCGCGACCAACCACGAATACGGCCGGGATCGGCAGCACCCAGCCGTCATTGCCGTGGAATTTCGCCATGTCCTGATAGGACAGCAGGCTCTGGATCTCTTCGCCGAGCCAGATCGCGAGATTGAGCGACAGCGCATAGCCGTTGTCGAGATCGGTCAGAATCGGAAACGGCGCACCGGACTCGGCTTTGAGTTGACCGGTATATTCCTGCGTCTCCGGCATCACTGCCACGACCTGCGCCCCCATGGCCTTGATGCGATCGAGCGCCTGGACCACGGCGCGGACGTTGAGCCGGCAATAGGGACACCAATGGCCACGGAAGAACATCACGGCGAGCGGACCGCGCTCCAACAACGACGGCAGCGTGACGAGGCGCCCGGCCTCGTCCGGCAGCATGAACGGCGGCATCGCATCGCCCGGGCGCGGCGCGGACTCGCCACCGCCGTTCCCGCCCAATCTCGCCACCAGGCGATCGACGGCCTCACCATAGGCCGGAAAAACGGCACGGCTGGCATCCGCATAGGCGCGGAGCTGCTCGTTCAGCGTGCCGTCCATGTCGCGGCAACGCTGGAAGGCAAGCCTGAGCTGTTCGGCGTCGGCAGGCGAGAGAGCTGTCATCTTCTGCTCCGGCGTTTCCTGGGCAATATTAGTTTCTGGGTTCGGCCGCCCGCAAGGGGGCGGCCGCGATGCCAGGACCGGTTCAGTTCACGTAGAAATTGCCGGTCGGATCGAGCCGTCCCGAGGTGTAGTACAGCGATCCGTTGTCCATGAAGAAGACGGTGTTGTCGGGCACCTTCTTGGCGCTCTTCATCATGGCCTCGTGATTCTTCTCGGCCGGGGCCATGGCCATCGCCGACATCTTGCCGGGTCCGCCATAGACATAGGCCATGCCGGCCTTGAAGTCCCAGGCGGCCTCCGAGAAGGCGGATGTGGCGATGACCGCAAATGCGGCGGTGACGATCAGGGTCTTGGACAATTTCGGCATGGGGGCTCCTCCGATTGACGTGAACGCCCGTCGATCGGGCGCCTCGCCATCGGACGCCGAATGCCGCGAAAGCGGAAATGCCGTTGCCCAATCGGATCGATAGCCGCCGCGCATCAACATAGCGCCGCGCTATCGCATCGAGAGCAAGCCGGCATTTCAGGATGGACGCGATCTCGATGAACCTCCCGTCGTCGCCGGCGACCAGCGGGGTTGCGGCCAACACAGGAGACTTCCCCATGTCCAAAGGCAATTCCAGGAGCCATTTTAAGAGCCATGCCTCGTCGCGTCTGATCTGGCCAAGCCTTGCCCTTGCCGGCGCACTCGCGCTGTCAGCGCAGCCGGCCGCTGCCGGCGAATGCCCGGCCGGCAAGATCAAGCCCAACGCCCAGCAGATGGTCGATTACAAGCCCGTCGGCGTTACCGACGTCACGCTCGGGGCGATCGACCTCAGCAAGCAGCCCGCCCATATCGAGGGACGCGAGCTGCGCTTCCGCAAGCTGACCATCGAGCCCGGCGGTATCGTGCCCTGGCACAGCCACGATGACCGTCCCGCTTTGATCTTCGTGCAGCAGGGCGAGATCGTCGAATACGCTTCCAATTGCGTCGATCCGATCGTGCACAAGGCCGGCGACATCCGTGCCGAAGTCCACGGCACCGCGCATTGGTGGAAGAACCTCGGCAAGGACACCGTCATTCTCTATGTCGGCGACGTCCGCAGGGATCCCAACGACCACCACATGTAACGAGCGCAACCAGCCCAGGCGCACGTTACCGGATGTGGCGCCCGGGGCCCCATGCCGGGCGCCACATCCTCACAGGACAGTTCCGCCATGACCGATCTTTCTGTGCCGACAACAGGGGCCGCGACGACGATGGGGGCGCACTCGCCGGGCCTGGCGCTGCGCTCGCTCGTGATCGGGCTCACCGCATTCCTGACCGTCGTCGATCTCTTCGCGACGCAGGCGATCCTGCCCGCGCTGACGCGGCACTACGGCGTGACGCCGGCGGCGATGGGCTTTGCCGTCAACGCCAGCACCTTCGGGATGGCCACAGCCAGCCTCGTCGTCGGCTTTTTCAGCCCGCACATCAACCGGCGCTTCGGCATCCTGGTCAGCCTGGCGCTGCTGGCGATTCCGACCAGCCTGCTCGCCTCGGCGCCAAATCTCACCGTCTTCATGGCATTGCGGGTTGCGCAGGGCCTGTGCATGGCGTCCGCCTTCGCGCTCACCCTCGCCTATCTCGGCGAGCAGTGCAGCGCCATGGATGCAGGCGGCGCCTTTGCCGCCTACATCACCGGCAATGTCGCGAGCAATCTCGTGGGACGGCTGATCTCCGCTGCCGTCGCCGACGGACTCGGCCTCGCCTGGAATTTCTATCTGTTCGCAGCGCTCAATCTGACTGGTGCGGTGCTGGTCTATTTCAGCATCCGGCGCGTGCAGCCGATGCACGCGATGATGCCGGCCGTTTCGCCGTTTGCCGCCGCGATCGCGCATTGGCGCAATCCGCGGCTGCGTGCAGCGTTCGGCATCGGCTTCTGCATCCTGTTCGCCTTCATCGGCACCTTCACTTTCGTCAATTTCGTCTTGGTCCGGACACCGTTGTCGCTCGGCATGATGGATGTGGGTCTCGTCTATTTCGTCTTTCTGCCGTCGGTCGTCACGACGCTTCTGGCCGGACGGGTGGCATCATGGCTTGGAACGCGTCCGACGATTTGGGGCGCGCTCGCGATTGCGGGGCTTGGCCTGCCCTTGATGCTGATGCCGCATCTGAGCGAAGTGCTCATCGGCATGGTTCTCGTCGGTGTCGGCACATTCTTCGCGCAGGCCGCGGCGACGGGCTTCGTCGGACAGGCGGCGGCCGACAACCGCGGCATCGCCAGCGGGACCTATCTTGCGTGCTATTTCAGCGGAGGGCTGGTCGGCACCGCCGTGCTCGGGCGCCTGTTCGACGCTTTCGGATGGCACGCGTGCGTGTTCGGCGTGGGCGTGGCCCTTGCGGCCGCAGCCATGCTCACCTTCGCCCTGAGGCGCTAGCGCTTGACCGGGGCTTCCTGCGGCGGCTCGTCGTCGGCGATCGCGCGCCAGGCGGCACCGTCGAGATCGTCGTACTGGCCGCTTCTGAGCGACCAGAGAAAGGCGACGAGACCGGCGCCTCCGAGCATCAGCGCCAGCGGGACCAGGATGACCAGGATCTCCATCACGCGATCTCCCGCGAGGTGCTGCGCGCCCGCAGCGAATTCAGCATGACCAGGATCGACGATCCGCTCATGGCCGCAGCCGCGATCAGGGGCGTCACGACGCCGCTGATCGCAACCGGCACCGCCAGCGCGTTGTAGCCGATCGCAAGCCAGAGGTTCTGCCGCATCAAATGCAGCGCCTTGCGCGAGGCGTCGACGGCCGCGACCACCGGAGCCAGCGGGCGGCCGAGGAAGACCAAATCGGCGGTGGCCTGGCTGAGATGCGCCGCCGAGATCGGCGACATCGAGACATGGGCCGCCGCGAGCGACGGCGCATCGTTCATGCCGTCGCCGACCATCAGCACCTTGGCGCCGCGCTGCTTCAGTTCCTCGATCCGTGCGATCTTGTCGGCCGGCGTGACGCCGGCGCGCCATTCGGGGATATCAAGCGCCCGGGCGGCCGCCTTCACGGCCGGCTCGCGGTCGCCGGAGAGAATCTCGACGCCGATGTTGCGGGCCTTCAGCGCCGCGATCACGGCGTGAGCGTCCGGACGCAGGCCCTGGCGCACCGAGAGCACGAACTTCTCGCTGCCCTTGCTGAAAGCGACGATGGAAGCTTCGGGATCGACAACTGCGCTGATCAGCGCCTCCGCGCCGCAGAAGGAGGGGCGGCCAAGGCGAAGCTCGACGCCGTCCACGGTCGCACGGACGCCCTGCCCGGCTTCTTCGGTCGCGCCGACGACAGGCGATCTGGCGCCGGCCGCCTGCGCGACGGCGGAAGCGACCGGATGATGGCTCGACAGCGCGAGCCGGCCGGCGAGTTCGAAGATGTCGGCGGGGATGTCGGCGGCATTCATCACTTCGAGATCGGGCAGCGTCAGCGTGCCGGTCTTGTCGAAAATGACATGGTCGGCCTCGGCCAGCCGCTCGATCGCGTCGCCGGAATTCAGCAGCACCCCGGACTTGAACATCGCGCCGGAGGCGATGGTCTGCACGGTGGGGATGGCAAGGCCCAGCGCGCAGGGACAGGTGATGATCAGCACGGCGACGCCGGTCACGATCGCATCATGCCAGGATGCGCCGGCGATGACCCAGCCGAGGATGGTGATGAACGCGGTCGCATGCACCACCGGCGCATACAGCCGCGAGGCGCGGTCGGCGAGGCGCATGTAGCGCGAGCGCGCCTGCAGCGCGTTGTCGAGCAGCCGCGTGATCTCGGCGAGCAACGTCGCCTCGGACGCGGCCGAGACCCGCACCCGCAGCGTGCCGGAGATGTTCATGGAGCCCGCATAGACCGGCGTGCCCTGCTCGGCCGTGACATAGAGCGTCTCGCCGGTGATCAGGCTCTGGTCGATCTCCGAACGGCCCTCGATCACGGTGCCGTCGACCGCGCAGCGCTCGCCGGGCCGCAACAGCACGATGTCGCCGGGATTGATCGCGGCTACCGGCACCTGCGAGATTTCATCAGGGCCGACGAACTTCGCGGCCGTCTCGGCCTTCAGCGCCGCGAGATTGCCGGCAACCGCGCGGGTCCGCCGTCGCATGTTCTGGTCGAGGAAGCGACCGACCAGCAGGAAGGTCAGCAGCATGATCGCCGCGTCGAAATAGGCGTGCTCGGCGTGGTGGATGGTCTCGACCACGGACATGCCGAGCGCCAGGATCACGCCGATCGAGATCGGAACGTCCATGTTGGTGGTCTTTGCCGACAACGCGCGCCACGCCGAACGAAAGAACGGCTGGCCGGCATAGGCTGCCGCCGGCAACGCGATCAACGCCGACAACCAGTGGAAGAAGTCGCGCTGCTCCGGCAGCATGTCCGAGACGTTGCCCGACCACACCGGGATCGACAGCATCATCACGTTCATGGTCGCGAACGCGGCCACACCGAGGCAGCGCAGCAGGAAACGCGATTCGGCGACTTCCGCCACTTCCGCGCTCTCGGTCTCGAACGGATAGGCCTTGTAGCCGAGCTCCTCGAGCCGATCGATGAATCGGCCGGGATCGAGCGTGCCGGCCTTCCATTCCAGCGCGACCCGGCGGTCGGTGAGGTTGACGCGCGCCAGCGTGACGTCGGGGATGGCGGACAGGCCGCGCTCGATCTTGGCCATGCAGCCGGCGCAATGAACGCCTTCGACCGCGAGATCGATGTGCTGGACGCCCTCGCCCGCGGCCCGGACGTAATGCGAGAAATCGCGCGTGACCTGCATGACGAAGTCCTTCAGTTCAGGATCACGCGGTTACGCGACAGGAACACGCGCTCGCCGCGCGCCTCGCCCTCGATCACCAGATTCCATTGGCCGGGCGCGACAGCTGCGGCGTCGCCACGGTAGATCCCAATTCCGGTTTCAGTGAACGCGACCGCAAGATCGGCCCGCTTGTCGGTCGGCCGCTCCAGGCGTCCGTCGAACTTCAGCCCCGAGATCGGTTGCCCGTTGGCGTCGCGCGCTTCGACCTGGACCACAGCGCCGCCGTCGTTGCGGCGTTCGATGTGGGCGTTGACCTTCCATTTGCGCGCGGCCTGGTCCTGTGCCGCCGATATCTCGTGCTCATAGGTCAGGCCCGCAGCATAAGGACTGTCGACGTCAGTCCCCGGCAGCGTCGCGATCGCGAGCTTCATCATGGTGACGTTGACGCCGATCACGATTCCGAAAAATGCGGCCAGCATCAGGAAGACCTTGGTTCCGGTCAGCGGCTTGGATGACATGACGGTCTCCTGGATTTACGGCGCGACGAAATTGTCGGTGGCGCTCGCGGCGACGCCGAGCCCGATGTCCATGACGTGGAAGCGGACCGGAATTGATTTCTCCGAATTGTTCTCGGCCGGCGCGGTCACGAGCAGCCGCAGCTCGCTGGTGGCGTCGCGCGGGATCACGATCATCGGCCGGTCTGGCGTCACCGAATCGGCGCCGACGACGTGCATCGTGAGATTGACCGGCCCCTCCGCGTCGATGGCGATGACGCGGTCGTAGCCGCTCTTGTTCAGCAGCCGCACCGTGTAGGCGTTGCGGATCGAGCCGTCGCTGAGCTTGACCGCGACCGGATTGCGGTCGTGCAGCACGTTGACGTCGAGCAGGCTGCGCGTCGCCAGAGTGTAGACCATGAAGCCGCCGACGGCCGCGATGATCACGCTGTAGACCACGGTGCGGGCCCGGACGATGCGGTAGATCGGCGCCTTGCCTTCCTGGCGGCGGTGGATGTTGATGTCGTTGTCGTAGCCGATCAGCCGCTTCGGCCGGCCGATCTTGGTCATCACGTTGTCGCAGGCGTCGATGCAGAGCCCGCACTGGATGCATTCCATCTGCGGTCCGTTGCGGATGTCGATGCCGGTCGGGCAGACCGCGACGCATTGATAGCAATCGACGCAATCGCCGACCTGCTCGCCGAGCGCGCGCAGCTCGGCCGCTTTCTTGACCGAGGTGCGCTTCTCGCCTCGGTCGTAGCGGTAGGTGACGTTGAGCGCCCATTCGTCGGTCAGCGCCGCCTGGATCCGCGGCCAGGGGCACATATAGGTGCAGACCTGCTCGCGCATATAGCCGGCGAGCAGATAGGTCGTGGCGGTGAGGATGCCGATCCAGATATAGGCGATCATCGGCCCCTGGAAGGTGACGAGCTCCTTCACCAGGGTCGGCGCGTCATTGAAGTAGAGCACCCAGGCGCCGCCGGTCCACCAGGCGATCATGAGCCAGATCGAATGCTTGAGCACGATCTCGGATATGCGCTCGAGCTTCAGCGGGTCGGACGATTTGTCCTTCTTCATCCGCTCGCGCCGGTCGCCCTCGATCAGACGTTCGACGGCGTAGAACAGGTCGGTCCACACCGTCTGCGGACAGAGATAGCCGCACCAGATGCGGCCGCCGACCGAGTTCATCAGGAACAGCGCCACGGCCGCCGCGATCAAAAGGCCGGTGAAGTAGTAGACCTCCTGTGGCCAGAGCTCGATGAAGAAGAAATAGAAGCGGCTGTTGGGCAGATCGATCAGCACCGCCTGGCTTGGGGCCCCGAGGCCTCGGTTCCAGCGCACAAAGGGGAGAAAATAATAGACGCCGAGGCAGACCGCCATCAGGCCCCATTTGATCCGTCGGAACGTGCCGGAGACGCTCTGGGGATAGACCTTCTTCTGGGCTGCGTAGAGCGGCCCATCGCCATCCGACGCGAGATCTTTGGGGTTCACGGTCTTGTTCATCGCTTAAGTCGCCTTGGAAGGTGCGATTAAACCTAGACCCGATGCCGCTGGGCCAGTTGATCCAGCGCAAACGGGGGCGAATTTGTTCGCCCCCGTTCCGCCGCCGATCGGCACGTCTTCGACTATTTTCCGCCGCCCAGCGAGTGGACGTAGACGGCCATCGCCTTGATGGTGGCGGGATCGAGCCGCCCTTCCCAGGCCGGCATCACGCCGGCGCGGCCCTGGCTGATGGTCTCGATCAGGGTCGCCTCGTCGGAGCCGTAGAGCCAGATCTTGTCGGTCAGGTTCGGGGCGCCCATTTCCTGGTTGCCCTTGCCGGCGTCGCCATGGCAGGCGGCGCAGTTCTCGGCGAAGATCTTCTCGCCTTTGGCCTTGTCGAAGCTGGGGCGGGTCGGCAGCCCCGACAACGACCGTACGTAGTTGGCCGCAGTGACGATCTCGTCGGGCTTCAACACGCCGTCCTTGCCGAAGGCGAGCATCTGGCCTTCATGCGTCTTGGCGTGCCCGGAGCGTGCGCCGAACTGGATGGTCTGCATGATCTGGTCGAGCGAGCCGCCCCACAGCCAGTCGTCGTCGTTCAGGTTCGGATAACCCTTGGCGCCGGCACCGCCGGAGCCGTGGCACGGCGCGCAATTGTCGCCGAACACGGTCTTGCCCTTGGCGCGGGCGAGCGCCAGCAAGGCCGGGTCCTTCTCGATGTCGGCGAGCGAGGCCGTGCCCAGCGCCGCCATCTTGGCGCCGCGGATCTTCTCGAGATTGGCGAGCTCGACCGCAACGTCGGCACGGGAGGAGTAGCCGAACATGCCCGTGGTGTTGCTGGCGATCAGCGGCCAGGCCGGATAGACGACCCAGTAGGCGATCGCCCAGACGATGGTGAGGTAGAAGGTGATCACCCACCAGCGTGGCAGCGGTGTGTTGAGCTCCTTGATGCCGTCCCACTCGTGCCCGGTCGTGGACTTGCCGGAGACGGAATCGATGTCGCTATGATGGTCGGTCATGGTCTCTTACTCCTCCCGCAACGGCAGGTGCGCTGCTTCGTCGAACGCAGCCTTGTTACGGGGCCAAAATGCGTAGGCGACGATCGCGAGAAAGATCGCGACGAACACCGGCGTCCAGATCGTGGTCACGAGACCGGACGCAAGATTGTCGAGTGTCAGGATGGCTTTCATCGTTGATGCCTTCTCAGCGAAGATTGGCTTTCTCGTTGTAGATCTTGAAGTCGACCAGCGTGCCGAGCATCTGCAGGTACGCGATCAGCGCGTCCATCTCGGTCGGCGTACCGGCCTTGCCGTCGAAATTGCGCACGACGGCCTTGGCATAGCGCTTGTTGAAGGCGTCGGTGCCGGCATTCTCCGGATCGGCCTGAGCCTTCATATCGGCGCCGGCGCTGGCGATCTGGTCGTCCGTGTAGGGCACACCGACGGTCCGCAGCGTGCGCATGTGGTCGCCGATCGCGTCCGGATCGACTTCCGTCTGCGCCAGGAACGGATAGCCCGGCATCACCGACTGCGGCACGATCGCGCGCGGATTGGTCAGATGGGTCACATGCCAGTCGTCGGAATATTTGGCGCCGACGCGGGCGAGGTCGGGACCGGTACGCTTGGAGCCCCACTGGAACGGGTGGTCGAACATGCTCTCGGCGGCGAGCGAGAAATGGCCGTAGCGCTCGACCTCGTCGCGCAGCGGCCGGATCATCTGCGAGTGGCAGAGATAGCAGCCCTCGCGGACGTAGACGTTGCGCCCGGCGAGTTCCAGCGGCGTGTAGGGCCTGACCCCGTCGACCTTCTCGATCGTGCTTTTGAGGTAGAACAGCGGGGTGATCTCGACGAGACCGCCGACCGCGATCACCAGCAGGATGCCGACGACCAGGATGATCGAGTTCTTTTCGAAGACTTGATGACGTGTCCAGAATGACATTGCTTGCTCCTCATTCCGCCGGCTGAAGAGCGACGGGCATCTGGACTTCCGCCTCGCCGACGCGAACCGTCATCCAGAGATTATAGGCCATGATCAGCGCGCCGATCAGGAACAGGCCGCCGCCGGCCGCGCGGATGATGTAGAAGGGATGCATCGCCTCGACGGTCTCGATGAAGGAGTATTCGAGGAAGCCGAGCGAAGTGTAGGCGCGCCACATCAGGCCCTGCAGGATGCCGGACACCCACATCGCCGAGATGTAGAGGACGATGCCGAGCGTCGCGATCCAGAAGTGCCAGTTGACCAGCTTCAGGCTGTAGAGCTCCTTGCGATTCCAGGCCCAGGGCACCAGGCAGTAAAGCGCGCCGAAGGAGACGAAGCCGACCCAGCCGAGCGCGCCGGAATGCACGTGGCCGATGGTCCAGTCGGTGTAGTGGCTGAGCGAATTGACCACCTTGATCGACATCATCGGGCCTTCGAAGGTCGACATGCCATAGAAGGCGACGGAGACCACGAGCATGCGGAGCACGGGATCGGTACGCAGCTTGTCCCAGGCACCTGACAGCGTCATCAGGCCGTTGATCATGCCGCCCCAGGAGGGCATCCACAGCATGATGGAGAAGGTCATGCCCAGCGTCTGCGTCCAGTCCGGCAGCGCCGTGTAGTGCAGATGGTGGGGACCCGCCCAGATGTAGAGGAAGATCAGCGCCCAGAAGTGGATGATCGACAGCCGGTAGGAGTAGATCGGCCGCCCGGCCCGCTTCGGGATGAAGTAGTACATGATGGCGAGGAAGCCGGCCGTCAGGAAGAAGCCGACGGCGTTGTGGCCGTACCACCACTGGAACATGGCGTCCTGGATGCCACCCCAGGCGACGTAGGACTTCGAGCCGAACACCGAGACGGGAAGCGCCGGGTTGTTGCCGAGATGCAGGACCGCGATCGTCACGATGAAGGCGAGATAGAACCAGTTCGCGACGAAGATGTGCGGCTCCTTGCGCTTGATGACGGTGGCAAGGAAGACGAGCAGGTAGACGACCCAGACGATGGTCAGCCAGAGGTCGGCATACCATTCCGGCTCGGCATATTCCTTCGACTGGGTGACGCCGAGCAGATAGCCGGTGCCGGCGATCAGAATGAAGAAGTTGTAGCCCACCACGACGAACCAGGGCGCGAGATAACCGGCGAGGCGTACGTGGCAGGACTTCTGCACCACGTAGAACGAGGTCGCGATCAGCACATTGCCGCCGAAAGCGAAGATCACGGCGGAGGTGTGCAAAGGCCGCAGGCGGCCGAAGCTGGTCCAGGGCAGATCGAAGTTCAGCGCCGGCCAAGCCAGCTGCGAGGCGATCAGGAGGCCGACGAGAAAGCCGGCAATGCCCCAGAACACCGCCATGAAGGAGGAAAACTTGATCGGGCCCATATTGTAGTTCGGGCGCCCGTTGATCTCCTGCGGCGGCAGCGCCGCCGGGCGGTCGAGATAGCGATTGATGATGACGAACACCGCTGCCAGGCTCGCCGCCGCGCTGAGCGCGGCGTGGAAGGCAAACGGCGCATCGAGCGCCTTGGCCGAGGCGATCACGCAGAGGAAGGCGGTGACTGCGAACACGACAGCCAAGCCGCTTTCACCGATGGTCATGGATTTGGAGATGGAGGGCTGGCTCATGCGGATTCTCTCTGAAAGAACACAGCGCCAGAAACCACATCCACCCTCACCGGGAATTGATTGAAATCAAGACGAGTGGATTTCTGTTAATGTTGGCCGGTTCAGATCAGGCCGCGGCGTCAATCCCTTGCGCCGCGCATCGCGTGCGGCAAGGCTTCGCCTCCGGGAAATCACGGAGGCGGGTCAATGCAGGAACCGGAGCGATGCTTCAGTCGCGCGCCGTCGCCTTGAGCGCCGCGATGACATCCTCGCGGGCGATGATTCCGACCAGCTTCTGCGCGCCGTCGAGCACGATGATGCTCCTGATGCGGTGCTCCACCATGATCTGGAGCACGCGCGTCAGCCGCGTGTCGGGGCTGACATAGATGAACTCGGGCGTCATGACGTCGCCGATCTTGCGGCTCATCAGGTCGTGATAGCGGGGCAGCATCTGGTTCGGCGTGAAGGCGAAGCACTTCAGGATGTCGAATTTGGTGACGATGCCGACCACCTGCCCGTCGTCCATGACCGGATAGGAGTTGAAATCGTCGGCCTCGAACATCTCGCTCAGCTCGAGCAGGTCACGGTCGCGTCGCACCACCTTGACGTTGCGCGTCATATAGCCGTCGACGGTCTGTTCAAGAAATCTGTACACGGCGCGTCCTCCTCGATTCGATTCCGGCCGGCCGTCAGTGCGACAGCAGCACGCTGCGGGCGGTCTGCGTGACCAGATATTGGGTGACGCCTCCCAGGATCAGTTCACGAAACCTCGAATGACCATAGGCGCCCGCAACGATCAGGCCGGCATCGACGTCGCCGGCGACTTTCTCCAATTGCTCGGCGGCGGCTTCGTTCCGGGCGCCTTCGCAGATGCGCGCGGTCGCGGTGACGCCGTGGCGGGCGAGCCAGGCGGCAACGTCGGTGACGCCGGCCATCACGACCGAACGATCGTCGTCGCGCTCCGGAATTGTGGCGATGGTGACGTCCCTCGCCTTGCGCAGCATCGGCAGCGCATCGGCCACCGCCCGCCGCGCCTCCGGCGTGTCCTTCCACGCCACCAGCACGCTGCGCAGGTCGAGCCAGTTGACCCGGTCGGGGACGACGAGAAGCGGGCGGCCGGCCTGCATCACCAGATCCTTGGGGCTGGCGAGCGCGAACGCGTCGGAGAAGGCCGGGCTCTGCCCGCCGCTGACGACGATGTCGGCGCATCGCGCCTGCGCCAGAACGAATCGCGCCGGAAAGTCCATGGCGCTGCGCCACTCCGCATGCCCGCCGCGATTCTTCGTGGCGGCGCGGAATTGCGCCTCGAGGCCAGCCAGCCGCCGCCCGACCGAAGCTTCGCCCTCGTCGATCAGTGCTTGCGCCTCGGCGCCGTCGGCGAAATAGAGCGGCGGCGCGAACTGGGCCGCCGCGACGCCGACGATCGCCGCCTCGAATCGTTCGGCGAGCTCGCCCGCGACCTGAAGACGCGCTTCGTTGGACTGGTCGAGCGCCAGGCTGACCATCACCGTCGCGTATGTCATCGGAATTCTCCAGTGCAAAGACTTTGGTGAATTTACGCCTGCCTCCGCACTTGGAGATGAGATAGATCAAGGAGGCCGTCGGCGCCCGATTGGTGGTCAATGGGTAAGCCGACAGAACTTGCCTCCGGCGCGGCCTTGGGCGACATTAGATGAACGGTAACCGCGTCCGGGGTCGCCGCATCAGCATGAGGAGCATCATTTGTCGCCCACCCGCGTAACGTACTCGCAGGACGACGGTCGGGGCGAACGTTTTCGCGTTCGGATCGAAGGGTTTGGCGTCGGTACCTGGGATCTCGACCTCGCGACACGGGAATTGGACTGGTCCGACACCGCCAGGGCTCTGCTCGGCGTCGAGCGGGATCAGCCGGCGACCTACGACCTCTTCCTGTCGCGGCTTCAACCCGCGGACCGGGAGCGGGTCGAGAGCGCGATCAAGCGCGTTTCCGAGCGTGGCGGCAGCTTCGACGTGTCTTTCAAGGTCGCGAACGCCTCCGGCAGCGGGCAGTGGATCCGCGCCCGGGCCGGGGTCATTCGGGACGAAGCCGACGCGGCGCGTCATCTCAGCGGCATCTTTCTCGACATCGACGAGGAAAAGCAGGTCGAGGAGGCGCTGCGTACGCGCGAGACCCACCTCCGCTCGATCCTGCAGACAATTCCCGACGCCATGATCGTCATCGACGGCCACGGCATCATGCAGCTCTTCAGCACGGCCGCGGAGCGCCTGTTCGGCTGGTCCGAGCATGAGGCGATCGGCCAGAACGTCAGCATCCTGATGCCGGAGCCCGATCGCAGCCGGCACGACAGCTACGTTGCCCGTTACCGCACCACGAGCGATCCGCACATCATCGGCATCGGCCGAATCGTGACCGGCAAGCGCCGCGACGGCACGACCTTTCCGATGCATCTGTCGATCGGCGAGATGGAGTCCGCGGGCGAGCCCTATTTCACCGGCTTCGTCCGCGACCTCACCGAGCACCAGCAGACCCAGGCCCGGCTGCAGGAACTGCAATCCGAGCTGGTCCACGTCTCGCGGCTGACCGCGATGGGCGAAATGGCCTCCGCGCTCGCCCACGAGCTCAACCAGCCGCTGGCGGCGATCAGCAATTACATGAAGGGCTCGCGGCGCCTCCTCGCCGGGAGCAGCGATCCCAACACGCCGAAGGTCGAAAACGCGCTGGACCGGGCGGCGGAGCAGGCCTTGCGCGCCGGCCAGATCATCCGACGCCTGCGCGACTTCGTCTCCCGCGGCGAGTCGGAGAAGCGCGTCGAGAGCCTGTCCAAGCTGATCGAGGAGGCCGGCGCGCTCGGGCTCGCCGGTGCGCGCGAGCAGAACGTGCAGCTCCGCTTCAGCCTCGATCCTGGCGCCGATCTCGTCCTCGCCGATCGCGTGCAGATCCAGCAGGTGCTGGTCAATCTGTTCCGCAACGCGCTGGAGGCGATGGCCAAGTCGACGCACCGCGAGCTCGTCGTCGCTAACAGCCGTGTCGCCGACGACATGATCGAGGTGGAGGTCTCCGACACCGGCTCCGGCTTCCGGGACGACGTCATTCCAAACCTGTTTCAGACGTTCTTCACCACCAAAGACACCGGCATGGGCGTCGGACTCTCCATTAGCCGCTCGATCATCGAGGCTCATGGCGGGCGCATGTGGGCCGAGAGCAATCCTGCGGGCGGAGCGACATTCCGCTTCACCCTGCCGGCAACCGACGAGAGTGATTCATGACCACCAAGGGACATGTCTACGTCATCGACGACGACGCGGCGATGCGCGATTCGCTCAATTTCCTGCTGGATTCCGCCGGTTTCGGCGTCACGTTGTTCGACGACGCGCTCGCCTTTCTCGATGCCCTGCCCGGCCTCGAGTTCGGCTGCGTCGTTTCCGACGTGCGCATGCCCGGCCTCGACGGGATCGAGCTCTTGAAGCGGATGAAGGCGCAGCAAAGCGCGTTCCCGATCCTGATCATGACCGGTCACGGCGACGTGCCGCTCGCCGTCGAGGCGATGAAGCTCGGGGCAGTCGATTTCCTGGAGAAGCCCTTTGATGACGACCGTCTCACCGCCATGATCGAATCGGCGATCCGCGAGGCCGAGCCCGCCGCCAGGAGCGAAGCCGTCGCACAGGACATCGCCGCCCGCGTCGCGTCCTTGAGTCCCAGGGAGCGCCAGGTCATGGAAGGGCTGATTGCGGGCCTGTCCAACAAGCTGATCGCCCGCGAGTACGACATCAGCCCGCGCACCATCGAAGTCTACCGGGCCAATGTCATGACCAAGATGCAAGCCAACAGCCTCTCGGAGTTGGTCCGGCTGGCGATGCGCGCCGGGATGCTTAACGATTGAGGCAGGTCAAGGTGCCTGCCGGGCGCAGCGCTAATTTGGCACGATGATTGAGGTCAGCTCACCCCCTGCTCGGCCATCGTCTCCCGCACAACTCACCGTGTTTGTGGTCGATGATGACGCCGCCGTCCTGGGATCCCTGCGGTTCCTGCTGGAGGCCGATGGCTTTGCCGTGCGGACCTTCAGGAGCGGCACGGCGCTGCTCAATGTCGACGGCGCGCCTGGACCGGATTGTTACGTCATCGACTACAAGATGCCGGACATCAATGGCATCGAGCTGGCCGGCCAATT